>NZ_FNYI01000001.1:161770-1052691 GCF_900108925.1 Arthrobacter sp. yr096
GGTGAGAGAGGGTTCGCCGGTGGGGCCCGGTGGGTGAGAGAGGGTTCGCCGGCGGGGCTCGTTAGGTGATAGAGGGTTCGCCGGGGAGACGAGGTCAGGCGGCCGTGTGAAGCCCGTCGAAGGCCATGGTGATGACATCGTCTGCGAGCTTTTCCGGGGATAGCGAGCCCCCGGGCTTGTACCACTCCACGATCGAGTTGATGGTGCCGAACAGCAGTCGCGTGACGGTGCGGGGATCGATGTCCTGGCGGAGCGAGCCGTCCTCACGGGCGGCCGAGATCAACTCGGCCACCCTGTGGTCGAACGCGCGGCGGCGTTCCAGGGCATTCCGCTCGATTTCCGTGTTGCCCCGAAGACGCAGCAGAAGCGTGACGAACGGCAGCCTGTCCACCAGCACAGCGATGGTCTGCCGCAGCACGAACTCAAGCCGCGCATCGGCGGGCCCGGAGGTAGCCGAAGGCTCTTCCAGAATCGCTTCCAGGCCGCCTAGCGCGTGGTCCAGGGCGAGCTTCAGCAGATCGCCCTTGGACGGCACATGGTGGTAGATGGCTGACTTCGAGATCCCGAGGTTTTCAGCCAGGATGCCCATGGACGTTGCGTCGTACCCGTGGCGGTTGAAGACGTCGACGGCGATGCGGAGCACCGACTGCTGGTCGTAACCGGGCCGTCCGCGCTTGGTGGTGGTCTCAGTAGGCATGCTGGCATTTTCTCACGATCTCACCCAAGGTCAGCCCTTGGGGCGCATGTCGTATATGCGGCGGAGCTTGCCGTTGGAGCGCTCAAGCGAACCCGGCTCCACAACATCAACCACACAAGAGGACCCCACGTGAATCTTGATCTGCTCGCGCAAGGTGTGTGCCGCCGTCGTACCTGCCTCGGGGGACACCGCCTCGCGCCGCTCAATACGAACGGTCAGCGAGTCCATGCGTTTGCCTTCGGGCCGGGTGATTTCGAGCTGGAAGTGCGGGCTCAGCTCGGGGATGCGGAGGGCGATCTCCTCGATCTGTGACGGGAAGAGGTTCACGCCGCGGAGGATGATCATGTCGTCACTGCGGCCGGTGATGCGTCCCATGCGGCGGTGCGCGGGGCGCGCGGTTCCGGGCAGCAGGCGCGTGAGGTCCTTGGTGCGGTAGCGGATGATGGGCAGCGCTTCCTTGGTCAACGACGTGAAGACGAGTTCGCCGGGTTCGCCGTCGGCCAGGACCGTGGAGTGATCGAAGGGGTCGATGATCTCGGGGCGGAAGTGGTCCTCCCAGATGTGGCAGCCGTCCTGCGTCTCCACCGCTTCGCCAGCGACGCCCGGGCCCATGACTTCGGAGAGTCCGTAGATGTCCGAGGCCTTGATGTTCATGGTGGTTTCGAGCTCGTGGCGCATTTCTTCGGTCCACGGCTCGGCCCCCAGGACGGCGTACTTGAGCGAGGTGGACCTGGGGTCGATGCCCTGGTGCTGCATGGCATCGGCGATGGTGAGCAAGTACGTGGGCGTGGCCAGAATGGCGTCCGGCTTGAAGTCCTGGATGAGCTGGATCTGGCGTTCGGTCTGGCCGCCGGAGATGGGGATGACCGTGCAGCCAAGTGCTTCAGCGCCTGCATGCGCGCCGAGGCCGCCGGTGAACAGGCCGTAGCCGTAAGCGTTGTGGACTTTCATGCCGGGGCGGACGCCGGAGGCGCGGAAGGAGCGGGCCACCAGGGTTGCCCAGTTGGCGAGGTCGTTCTTGGTGTAGCCCACCACCGTGGGGCGCCCGGTGGTGCCGGAGCTGGCATGGATGCGCGCCACCTGGTCCTGCGGGACGGCGAACATGCCGAACGGGTATTCCAGGCGGAGGTCCTCTTTGGTGGTGTAGGGGAACTTTCCGAGGTCGCTCAACTCGCGGAGGTCGGAGGGGTGTACGCCGATTTCATCGAACTTGCGCTTGTAGAGCGGCACGCGATCGTAGGCGTAAGCAACGGTGTGCTGGAGGCGGGTGAGCTGGAGTGCTTCCAGTTCGTCGCGGGAGATGGTTTCTTCGCGGTCCAGCACAGGGGCGCTGGCCTGGGAGGTGGCGGGCGCTGCCACGGTGTTCTGAGTCATCAGTTTCCTACTTCTTGGAGATGGTGCGGCTGCGGCCACGGAACTCTGCAATGAGTTCGCCGGGCTCGGTGTCGGGGGCGGCATCGGCATTGGCCGCATAGATCTGGATGTCATACAGGCCGCTTCGGCCGGTACTCGCGCGGCGGTTTGCGACGGCGGTGATCACCTGGCCCTGGAACGCCGGCTTGATGAAGTTGATGTCGACGCCGGAGGCCACCGTGATGTTGGCGGCTTGCTTGGGCGTGGGGTTGGCCGGGTTGCAGGCCAAGGCGAAGGCGGTGTCTCCGAAGGCGAAGATCATTCCGCCGTGGGCCATGCCGAAACCGTTGAGCATCTCCTGGCGGAGGTGCATGCGGATGGTGGCGTGGCCGTCGTCGAGCTTGAGGACCTCGATGCCCATCCATTCGGACGCGTAATCGTTCGTCAGGATGTGGTGCGATGCACCGGAGAGGGTTGTTTCAACCATGCGTCATTGCCTCCAGCTTTATTTACCGAATGTTCATTAGGTAATCCCAGATCGCGCCACGTGTCAAGACTGGGCCACGAATCGGCCGTACCTAGTAGCCTCGATGTCATGCCCGAAATTGAGCTTCCCATCATCACCGATCGACTCATCCTGCGCCGCTTCGAGGCCGAGGACCTCGATCGCTTCCACGGCTATCAGTCCCTGCCCGAAACTGCACGCTTCCTGTTGCGCAATGAGCTGACCAGGACCAAGTCCATGGAGGTCCTGGGCCGGTACGCGAACTTCGAGTTCAAACAAGAGGGGGACTGGGTTTGCCTGGCCATTGAACGCAAAGACCAGCCCGGCCTCATGGGCGAGGTTGTGCTGAAGTGGCTGGAGGGCACAGGGCAAGCCGAGGTGGGCTGGATACTCCATCCTGACGCCCAGGGCCACGGCATCGCCACGGAAGCGGCGGAAGCCGTGCTGCGGCTGGCGTTCGAGACACTGTCCTTCCACCGGGTGGACGCCAAACTGGATGCCCTCAACGAAGGCTCGGCAGGGATTGCCAAGCGGCTGGGCATGCGGCTGGAGGCCACTTTGGTGGATAACTGGCACTACAAAGGGCAGTGGGCCAGCGAGTGCATCTACGCCATTCTGGACTCGGAATGGCGCACGCGGCACCACCCGTGGACGCGGACCATCAGCTGACAGGCCACGTCTTGTGGTGCTTCAGCTGCTCCGTGAGCTGCTCTTCGGGCAGCGGCCGGCTGAAGTAGTAACCCTGTCCGCTGGTACAGCCGATGCTGAGGAGATATTCGGCCTGCTCAACGGTTTCAATGCCCTCCCATACGGCCGCCAGACCGCACGCACGGATCAGTTGCAGCACAGCAGCCAGCAGCGCGGGCTGTGACGGGTCGCTGCCCAAGGCGGAGAGCAGCGTCCGGTCCACTTTGACGGTGTCCACGGGCAGCTGGCGGAGATAGCTGATGGAGGAGTAGCCGGTGCCGAAGTCGTCAATTTCCAGTCCCACCCCCAGGCGGCGCAGGCTGTTGAGCGTGTAGCGGTCCAGGTCGTTGCCCAGAATGACCGCGCTTTCGGTTAGCTCCAGGACCAGCAGCGAGGGGTCAAGCCCGGCTGAGGCCAGGGCCTCCCGCACATCTTCGATGAATTCAAGACGCTGCAGGTCCGCGGCCGATACGTTGATGCGCATGCTGAAGTCGTGGCCCGCCGTCAGGGGGTCGGTGCGCCATTGCTTCAACTGTTCGACGGCGGTGCGGAGCACCCAGCCGCCCAGCTCTGAGATCATGCCCGTTTCCTCAGCGATGGGAATGAACTCGTCCGGCATGATCAGTCCCCGGGTGGGGTGATTCCAACGGACCAAGGCCTCCACGCCTTCAATTCCGCGGGTATCCAGCCGGATGATGGGCTGGTAGTAGAGCACCAGTTGGGATCCGGCTATTGCCTCTTTGAGCTCGCCCACCAGTTGGTTCCGCATCTGCCTCGCATGCAGCATGGCCGGCTCAAACACCTTGAGCTTGCCGCGTCCGTCAGCCTTGGACTCGTACATGGCAATGTCCGCTTCCATCATCAGCTCCTCGGCGCGATGCCCGGGATCGGCCATCCTGAGGCCCATGCTGGCCCCGCAGCGGAGATGCTGGCCCTCAACCTCCATGACGCTCACTACGGCAGCTAGGATGCGGTTGCCAATGGAAGCGGCCACTGCAGGGGTCACGTCGGGGATGAGCACGGCGAATTCATCCCCACCCATGCGGGCCACCATGTCCTGTTCCCTGACCGCGCCGCTGATCCGGTTGGCCACGGTCTCCAGGACTTTGTCCCCGATGGTGTGGCCCAGGGAGTCGTTGATGGCCTTGAAACCGTCCATGTCCAGCAGGAGGATGGCTGCCCGCCCGCCTGTCACTCCGCCGGCCTGGGCCTCGCTGAGGGCGGAGGCAAAAGCTGAGCGGTTGTTCAAACCCGTCAGGGGATCCGTCATTGCCATGTGCTGCATCGCCAAATGGGCTTCGTTGAGCTGTTGGGTCCGGGCCTGCACCCTTTGTTCCAACTCTTCGTAGACAATCTGGAGGTCCTCGGCCAGGAGGTTGGTCCCCATGATCACAGCATCAATTTCGTCGCGCGCGTCCGAAACTTCGATCCTGGTGTTGAGGTCGCCGGCGGCCAGCCTGACGATGCCTTCCAGCAGCAAACCCAAGCGGGGATCGTTGCCGGAGTACATTTTTCCTTCGGACATGCTCACTCCCCGTGTGGCCGGCCTCGTTGTGGATCGGTATGGAGCAGATGCTGCCGGACTGCCGCGCTGCGGTCAGGCAATGCTGCTTGATCGAACAGGCTTGATGCTTCCTCGAAGGTGGCCAGTGCATCATCGCGCCTGCCGGACTCAAGCAACGTTCGGGCCAAGAGGAAATGTGCCTCCGCGGAGGTTTGCGTCGCCAAAATTGAGGATCGGGCGCAGAGCGGTTCAAGGATTCCGGTGGCTTGTTCCATATCGCCGCTGAGGAAATACCAATGTGCGCGGACCAAGGACATTTCCAGATGGTCGCGTTCTGAGCCGCCCACAATGTCCGTGGCGAGTTCGGCCCTTTCAATGCAGCGGAGGGTAGCGGCGTCGCTGAGTTTCGCCTGAAGCCGCATTTCCGCGGAAGCCCGGTTGAAACGCGCCCACAAATCAACGTCCTTTGACGGTGACAGCCGTTCGGCAGCGAGATCGTGATAACGCCCGCCGTCAGCAACCCGATCGGCAAGGAAAGCAACGTTGCCAATCACCCAGTAGCCCTTTCCGGCGGTGTCTTCATCCACGTCGTCGGTCAGCAGGGTTTCCAGCACCAAGCACTCACGCCAGGCGTCGTCCAGGAGCCGGCTTTCAGCCAAGGCTGCGATCAGTGCGCGCTGGGCAAGGATCTGGACGTAGAGCAGGTCGGCGTCGCGGGCCGCCAGTTTGGCAGCGTCGGCGGCCATGGCTGCTGCCTCGGCGAGGCGGCCCAGCCCTTGGAATGCAATGGCAACCATGGTTCCTGCCTTGGCCCCCAGCTCCGGCGAAGAGGAGGTAAGGCTGTGATCGTTCAGCTCGACGGCCAGGCTGAGGTACTCCTCGATCCGGCCCTGGTCCCGGAGGCATTCGGCCTGCAGGTACCGCATGTTCCACCATGCTTCTTCGTCCCCGGCCGCCGTGGCGAGCTGTGCGGCCTCTCCTGCCAAGCGGAAGGCTTCATCGAAGTCCCGTTCCTTCCATTTGGCGCGTGCCGTGAGACCGGCAACAAGGTGGGATGCGAGATGGGGACTTTGCATGTGCCCATTATCCATGTCATTGCGGAAGAAAAGCTCGTATAGTTTGCACCGTGACTTTATTCAAGTCACACTCAACAAATTCGCATCAGTACGAAAGGGCATAGCGGATGAAAAAATTTGCGGCAACCCTGCTCATGGCGGCGGTTCTGGCAGTAACGGGATTCGCTGCTCCGGCTAATGCCGAGCCTTCGCAGGACAGCACGGCAATCGGTTGGTGGCCTAACAGCGTCACTTCCACAAAGACGAACACCACCAGCATCGGTTGGTGGCCGAACTAAACATTGGGGGAGTGCCTCTCGAGGCCATATGACGTAAATTGATGCCCTGGGCCGCCGCCCGGGGCATCAGTTTTTGTTTCGCCGGATGTCGCGCATTAGTGACCGCAGACCACATGTCCGGACGCCCGCTTGACACAACTGTCACAGGGGCAGGGGACGCAGAGGACATGGGTGCGGGAGCTCTGGTACAGCGGCATGCACACACCCGCATGCACACACCCGCGTGCCCACTACGGTCCGCCCACCGGCAGCTCTACGGACACCGTCGTCCCGGATCCCAACGTGGAGTCCAGCAGGAGGCGGCCCATGTGGCGGCTGATGATGTCGTGGGCTATTGCGAGTCCCAGGCCACTGCCGGGAACCGCAGCGGACGTGGCGTTGGAGGCACGGTAGAAGCGGGTGAAGATATGAGGCAGATCGTGCTCGGGGATGCCCAGGCCATTGTCCGCGACCCGCACCAGGGCCAGGCCGCCATGCTCGGAGGATGACACGGAGCTGGTGATGCCCACGCGGCCACCCTCGGGAGTGAACTTGATGGCGTTGGCCACGATGTTGGTGAACACCTGTTCCAGTTTTGCTTCGTCAGCGGTGACTTCGATGTCCTCGGTTCCTTCGGTAACGGACACGGAGACATGGCGGGAATCTGCCAACGGGCGGAGAGTGGCCACCACCACGTGGAGGAGTTTGGCGATATCCACCGGTTTGAGGTCCAGGTTGCTGCCGTCCTGCATGGAAACGGTGAGCATGTCCTCGATGAGCTTGCGGAGGCGGGTGGAATTCCGGGCGATCACATCAAGCATTTTGCCAATGCCTTCCGGGACCGGGCCCCCGGAACCATCCTGGATCATGTCAAGGTATGCCGTGATGGACGTCAGGGGAGTCCGAAGTTCGTGGTTCACGGTTGCCAGGAAGTCGGTTTTTGCCTTGTCCAACTGCCGTAACTGGTGCAGGACGCGCTGCTGTGCGCTGATGAGGTGGCCTTGGATGAGGCCGTGGGCCACGTTGCCGGCCACATGCTGCATCAAAGCGATCTCCGGCCGGGTCCAGTCATGTGGCTCACGCACGGTGCTCAGGAGAATGATTCCCATGGCGGATGCGCCTTCGCCCACCGGGAGGAGCACCGTGGACACAGGATGGAGTTCGTGGGACCACGTGCGCAGTTCCCGGGCAATGATGGAATCGGGATCGTCTCTATGGTCTGTGACGGCCAGGACGTCAGCTTCGGCCCATAGCTTGTTGGCCACATCCGCGATGATGTTCTCGCTGTCGCCGAGCCGGGCAGGAAGCAGCGGTAAGCCCGGGGCATTCCATTGCGCGCGGATGCTCGGGACGCGTTCGTCACGGAACGTAGCGAACCAGACGTGGTCCACACCCAGGGCCTGACCAAACCCACGGACCACGTGGTCTGCGATGAGTTGGGGCTCGTTGGTTTCCCGGACTGCGGCCGAGACGTTCCTGAGGCTTTCCCGGAGTGCTTCAATCTCGCTGCGGGAGCGTGCACGCTCCTTGGCGCGCCCGATCAGCGTTTCAACACGGTGAACAAGCTCGCCGGGCCGCACAGGACTGAGGACGTAGTCGGCTATACGCCAGGACTCCACTTCCTTAAGGTCCACACAATCCTGTGCCTCAAGGATCAACAGCACTGGAACTCCCGGACTGCGGAGCCCATGGGCCAGGGAGCTCTCGGCCACCACCACAGAGGGGCTTTGCTCCTGGACGTGCCGGACCAAGGCCGCGTGGTCCGGAGCCGGGCGCACGGTGAAACCCGCCAAGGCGAGGGCGTCCGAGGTGGCAGCCAGACGGTCCTTGTTTGAATCCGCCACCACGGCAGAGCGGGCATGCTGTATGTCGGCAACGGTCTCGCCCACTGAGCCCCTTCCGTTCCAACGTTCGTTCACGGTGTTTACGTGATGTGGCAACACCCTATCAGCGGGTTTGAGGACAAGGGTGGCCGTGCGTCAAATGGGTTGGATGAGTCGTGGCCCACACCTTTACTTTGGCCCACGGATTAGACAGCCTTGAGGGAATCAGCGACTGGGAGCCGTGTCCGCCTCCCCTGCAGTACCAAAGGCAAGAGGAGCAACGTGGACCACCCAGCAGCACCGCAGGATCATCAGCAAGTGGCGTTCCGGTTGGAACTCGAGGAATCGGGCATCCTTCGGCTGACATGGCCGCGCGGTGCGAGGATCCAGGAACCGGACGCCCAACGGGCCATGGACCGGGTCAACGAGCTCTGTGGCGAGGACCGCCATCCGATGATTGTGGACATGGCCACCACCGACGACGTCACGCGGGGTGCACGGTCCGTGTTCGCGAAGCCATGCCAGGCCAACAGGATCGCCCTCTGGGGATCATCTCCGGTGGACAGGGTCATTGCCAACTTCTTCCTGGGCATCATGAAGCCTCCGTGCCCTACCAAGTTCTTCACATCCGAAACAGAGGCGTTGGAGTGGCTGGTGGAGGCGTAGGGCCACTTATATTTGGAGAATGTTCTCCGCCCTCAGGAAGTACCTGCTGATCCCGCGCCTCATCAGGCTCTCTTCCGCTGCTCCCAAGGATCCCCGCACAGCGTGGGACCAGTTTTGGGGCAATATCCGCTCCACTGGCGCTACGGGCGATGTCCTGTGGGATTCCGGCAGCGATCACGAACTGAACGGCTACCTCCCCAAGCTGGCGCATTTGGATCCAGCCCTGCCCGTGGTGGATGTGGGGTGCGGAAACGGCAGCTTCACCCGGCTGTTGGCACAGCACTTCCCGCACGCGCTGGGGCTCGACTACTCGGCAAACGCCGTTGACCGTGCGCGGCAGGAAGCCGCGGACATCACGACGGCGTCCTTCGCCGTGTGCGACATGACGGCACCTGACGCGGCGCAGACCGTCGCAACGGCTCTCCAGGAGTCAGGCTGGACCGGAGACGCGAACGTGTTCATCCGCGGCGTTCTGCACGTCCTGGATCGCGACGGCCGTTCCGCGTTGGCGGCGAACCTGCTGCCCGTCGTCGGGACGCGCGGAAGCGTGTTCCTGGCCGAAACCAACTTCCCGGGCACGCCCGTGGACTATGTCAGCCACCTTGGAGCCACCCGGAAATCAATCCCAGGACCACTCGAGTGGGCTATTCGTGGGCTGCCGATGCCGGGACGCTTTGGTGCCAAGCAGCGCGCCAAGGCATTCCCGACGGCGGATTGGAACCTTGTGGAGGAAGGCTCAGCGAGCATCGAGACGCGCCCGCTGAGCAATCCCTCGGCCCCGGACGTGATCCCGGGCTACTACGCACTGCTGCGGGCGCGCCAGCCGTCCTGACCGGCTACTTGAGACCGGCGCCAGGGAGCAGTTCCGTGGCACCCACGGAGTCGGCCACGAAGGCATAGTCCCACGCGCGCTCACGCCACTGGACGTACCGGCCCGACGCGCCGCCATGGCCTCCGTCCATCTCGATTTTCATGACGATCGGCTCAGACCCGGTGGCCACGGAACGCAGGGCCTGGACCCACTTGGCGGGTTCAACATACAGTACCCGGGTGTCATTGAAAGAGGTCACTGCGGCGATCTTGGGATAGGCCACCGCCCCCACATTCTCGTACGGCGTATAGGACTTCATGTAGGCATAGGCCTCGGGATCCGTGATCGGGTTGCCCCATTCCTCCCATTCCAAGGCGGACAGCGGGAGCTCGGGATCGAGGATGGTGGTCAGGGCGTCGACGAACGGCACCTGGGCCACCACGGCAGCGTACTTTTCCGGGGCCATGTTGGCGATGGCACCCATGAGCAGGCCACCTGCCGAGCCGCCCATGGCAGCAATACGGGAGGGAGCAACCCAACCTGAGCCTGCCAACCAGTCCGTGGCCGCTATGAAGTCCGTGAACGTGTTCTTCTTGGTGAGCTTCTTGCCGTCCTCGTACCAGTGCCGCCCCAGTTCACCGCCGCCGCGGATGTGGGCAATCACCATGACGATTCCGCGGTCAAGGAGCGACAACCGGGCTACCCCGAAGCCGGGATCCATGCTCACCTCGTAGGAGCCGTACCCATACACGAGCCCGGCAGCCGTACCGTCCTGCTGGACCGAAGCGTGGCGCAGCACGGATAACGGGACCCTGGTGCCGTCGTCGGCCGTTGCCCATTCACGGGTGGCGACGTAGTCCGTGGAGGAGTAACCGCCCAATACGGGGCTTTCCTTGCGGAGCAACAGCTGGCCGTCAGGAAGGTCGGCGGTGGGCAGGACGAAGTCGTAGACGCGTGACGGCGTGAAGTAGGACGTGTAGCCCATACGGATCACGGGGGCCTCGTAATCCGAGCCGGAAACGCCGGCAGTGTAGAGCTCTTCAGCAAAGGCGGGCTCAACGGGTGCGCCCTGATCGGCACTGCCAAGGCCTGCCAGCGGAAGGACCTGCACGCGCTCAATGGTGTCCTTGCGGACGGAGATGACAAGGTGCGTGGACGTTACCCCTGCACCGTTGACCCGCACGTCGTCTGAATGCCCGACGACGGTGCGCCAGTGCTGCTCAGCCAGCGGCTTGCTGAGTTCGGCCGGGTCCACCAGGCTCACCATGGAGTTGATGGCGTCCTTGTTGTGGGTCAGCAGCAGGGTCTCCCGGCCGTCCAGGATGAAGGGCTCGGCCTCGTAGAGAACGTGGTGGTCGCGGGAGATGACGGTGCTGAGCCCGGCCTCGTAGTCATCGAAACGGAGCAGCCGGGTTTCGCTGAACTCCGAGCAGCCGATGCTGAGCACCAGGTGGCGGCGGTCGGAGGCGAGGTCGAAACCGAGCCACATGGCGACGTCGTCCTCTTGGTAAAGAACCTCATCCTCAGTGACGGGTGTGCCCAGGACGTGGGCCTTTACCTGGTACGGGCGCCATGAATCGTCCACCACGGTGTAGAAGAGACGGGTGCCGTCAGGGGAGAAGGCCACCCCATAGAAGATGTCCTCGATGATGTCCGGGAGAAGTTCGCCGGTGCGCAGGTCCTTGATCCGGAGAGTGAAGCGCTCGTCCCCGGAGTTGTCCACAGCGTAGGCATAGAGGTTGCCGTCCACGGTTACTGCAGCGCCGCCTACGCTGAAGAATGGCTGGCCCTCGGCTTCGATGTTGCCGTCAAGGAGCACCTGCTCACCGGGAAGGTCCACGCCGGCTTCCACAGCAGGAGGAGTCCAGTCCGCCACAGGGTCGCCAGTGTTCCGGGCCAGGACGCGGCACTGGATGCTGTACTCCTTACCCTCCACTGAACGGTTGTAATACCACCAGCCGTCCTTGCGGTTGGGCACTGACAGGTCCGTCTCCTGGGTGCGGCCCTTGATCTCCTGGAACATCGCCTCGCGCAACGGTTCCTGATGCGCTGTAACGGCTTCCTGGTAGCTGTTTTCCGCCTTGAGATGTGCCACGACCTCGGCGGACTCCTTGTCCCTGAGCCATTCGTAGTTGTCCACGAAGACGTCGCCATGGTGCTCGCGGCGAGTGGGAACCCGCTTGGCGACTGGGGGCTGGACTGCTGATTCCGGAGTAGCGGCAGGGGCCGAAGATGTGTGGCTCATGGGGCAACTCTATAGACGGGCTCTGACAGGCAACCAGTGATTTCGCTCAGAGCGCCGGGAGACTTCCCCGTCAGTCGGATCCGTGGGGGAGGGCGTTTGCCAGGGTCACCCGGTTCCGGCCTGAAGCCTTCGCGGCATACAGGGCAAGATCGGCCTCGCGCAGGAGTTGCTCAGTCCCGGCACGGTGCCCCTCGGTGGAAGCAGAGACTCCGGCGCTGATGGTCAGAACACCGTCGGGGTCACCGGAGTGTTCGATCCTCAAGGAGTGCACAGCGGACCGGACACGTTCCACCACCACCCCCGCAGTGGCCGCGGACTCCTCCTTGAGGACCAACAGGAATTCTTCGCCGCCAAAGCGGTACACGGCGTCCGTCCTCCGGACCTCGCGCGCCAACGTGGTTGCAATGGCCACCAACGCGGCGTCGCCGGCCTGGTGCCCGTAGATGTCGTTGTAGCTCTTGAAATTGTCCACATCCACCATCGCCAGGCAGTAATTGTGGTCTGTGCGGTTATGCAAAGCGCCCAGGTCCTCGGTGAGCTTCAGACGGTTGTGCAGCTTGGTCAGGGGGTCCGTGCGGGCTTCCTCTGTCAGGGCAGAGCGGTAACGGGCCAGGTCCGCATGCAAGGACGTGATCCGCTGGGCAGCCAGGAGGCGGATATGCAGGTTGAAGGGATCCAATGGCTTGGTGACGTAATCGTCCGCCCCGGCCTCCATGCCTGCCAGGACATCCTTTCGCGATCCGTGGGAGGTCACCAGGATGATGTAGGTGTAACTGTCATCCTCGGCCGCCCGGATGGTGCGGCAAAGGTCCAGACCGTTGAGGCCGGGCATCATCAGGTCGGTCACTACAGCCTCGGGCTGGTGCTCAAGGTAGAGCTGCCACGCAGAGTCGCCGTCCACTGCCACGATGCACTCGTGGCCTGATTGTTCAACGGCGGCCTTGGTGATCATCCGGGAGATCTGGTCGTCGTCGGCGATCAGGACTTTCATGAAGCTCCTAAAAGAGTGCGTTCGAGGGCCAGGTCCACACGGGCGAGTTCGGCCTGCAACTGGGCCAACACAGGGGTGGCGAGGCCGTCCCAGCCCGGGCTTGCTTCGCCACCAAGCCGTTCCAAATCCTTGCACAGGGCGGCGGCACCCACCGCGCCAATGTTCGATGCCGCGCCGGCGAGTTTATGCCCGGCTGCTCCCAGGGCCGGGCCCTGTCCGGAGTCCAATGCGGTGCGCAGCGATTCCAAGGCCAGCTGCGCTTCTTGCCGGAAAGCCCGGATAGCTTCCGGGAGCAGGCCCAGGCCGTCCGCCGGTCCAAGTTCGCGGAGGATCTGCAGCCTCGCGGAGTCCAGGACGCTGGCGTCTGCGGCTTCGGCGTCCGTATCAGCCAAGCCCACACCAACAGCGTCCGACCCGACAGCGTCCGACCCAACAGCGTCCGTATCAGCCAAGCCCACACCAACAGCGTCCGACGGCGGCGCTTCCGCAACTTGTGGCCCGACGCCACCTGCCGCTGGGTCCGCAAAGCTGCCATCCGCCGTCGGGGTTTGCCGTTGTTCCGGAACCCAGCGTCCAAGTACTGCGCCGAGTGTTGCCAGGTCCACGGGCTTGCTGATGTAGTCGTCCATGCCGGCAGCGAAGCAGCGCTCGCGGTCCTCGTTCAGTGCGCCGGCGGTCATGGCGATGATGGGAATGCGGGCCCCATGGCCGTTGCGGGCACGGATGGCCCGGGTTGCGTCAAAGCCGTCCATCACCGGCATGTGGCAGTCCATCAGCACGGCCGCGTAGCCCCCGGAGAGGGCCGCTGCTACGGCTTGGGCGCCGTCGTCCACGATGTCCACGTCGTAGCCCAGACGGTTGGCCATGCCCCGTGCCACCAGTTGGTTGACTTCATTGTCCTCGGCCACCAGGAGCTTCCCGATCCGTTGCACTGGATCTTCCGGCGCAAGGATGGCAGGGTGCGCCGCGGGGGAGGTAACCCCTGAAGTCCTGGTGGCCATGAGGCGCAGCAGCCGGTTGTAGAACTCGGAGCTGCGGACGGGCTTGGTGAGGTACTCGCGGATTCCGGCCGCGGCCAGAACGCCCTTGTCCACCATCATGGTGGAGGTCAGCAGGATGATGCCCGGCGCGCCCGAGCCATTGCTTTCGCTCTTGATGTGCCGCGCCAGTTCCAGTCCGTCGGTATCAGGCATGCACATGTCCACCACCGCAATGTCATAGGGGTGGTGCTCCACAACAGCGGCGCGGTACTCGTCCAGGGCGTCCGCGGCATTGGCGACAGCTACCGGCAGCATTCCCCAGCTGGCCAGTTGGGATTCCAGCACGAGGCGGTTGGTGGCATTGTCGTCCACCACCAGCACCTTGCGTCCAGCGAGTGTGGCAGGGAGCGTGGCGGTGTCTGATGCGGGCGGGCCAACCGGCAGATCCAGCACGAACCAGAACTTGCTGCCGACCCCGGGCTGGCTGTCCAGGCCGATTTCACCGCCCATGACCTCGGTGAGGCGCCGTGAGATGGCCAAGCCAAGCCCTGTGCCTCCGTAGCGCCGGGTGGTGGAGGCGTCCGCTTGGGCGAATGATTCGAACAGGCGGTGGTGGTCGGCGGCGCTGATGCCGATTCCGGTGTCCCGGACTTCGAACCGCAGTGACGCGTCATCGGAATCCTTGCGGACCACCGAGACCTGGATTTCGACTTCGCCGGCGGGGGTGAACTTGACCGCGTTGGAGGACAGGTTCAGGAGTATTTGCCGGATCCGCCCGGCATCGCCCATCAGTCTTTCCGGTACGTCGGGGTGGCAGTAGGAGATGAGCTCCAGATTCTTGCCCTGGGCGGTTTCCGCAACCAGTCCCGCCACCTCTTCAACCAACGCCCGGGGATCAAACGCATTCACGTCCAGATCCACTTTCCCGGCTTCCAGCTTCGAGAAGTCCAGGATGTCATTGATGAGTGTCAGGAGCACTTCGCCGGCCCCTTTGACGCCTTGGGCGTACTGCCGTTGGCCTTCGCTCAGGGGCGTGTCCATCATGAGCGAGGTCAGGCCAATCACGGCGTTGAGGGGAGTCCGGATTTCGTGGCTCATGGTGGCCAGGAACTCGGACTTGAGGCGGCTTGCCTCGAGCGCGGCTTCACGTGCTGCGAGAAGCTCGGACTCCGCTGCCTTTCGTTCGGTGATGTCGCGGGAGATGGTGGCGACGCCGCGGATCCCGGACTCGCCCCGAACGGGGGAGAGGGTGACGGACACCGGGATGGTTGCTCCGTCCCTGCGTTGACGTTCAGACTCATAGTTCTGCACGTCTCCGCTGCGCGCCGTACCTTCCAAGGCCAGACGTTCGGTTTCCAGTAGGCTCCGCGGAACGAAGAAGTCGCCCTTCCTGCCAATGGCTTCCGACGCCGGGTAACCGAAGATGCGCTCTGCTCCAGGGTTCCAACTGGTAATCACGCCGTCGGTAGTTTCGCCAATAATGGCATCCCCGGAGGAATTGACGATCGCACCGAGCCCCTCCAGTTGGGCCGTGCGTTCGGCCACCTTGGATTCAAGCTCCCGGGTGAGCGTCACATTTTCCACCACGATCAGAACCTGCCGCACGATCACAAAAGCCACCACCACCAACCCTGTGATGAGGAGGATGGGATCCTGGCCAATGGGACGGCTGCGGGAGAAGAACACGGCGCTGAACACCGGCAGGTAGGGGAGCAGTTCAAGGGCGGCGGCGTAGGCTCGGCCATCCTTCCGCGTGCTGCCTGTTTCAGGGAGCAACGGGCTGAGGCCTACCAGGAGGAAGGCGAGCACCCATCCCAAGGCCAAAGGGGATCCAGTGACACCCGAGATGCCTTCGAGGGTGAACCGCATATACGTCAGGTCAGTAATGGCCAGGATCCAGAAGCCAATTGCCATGCTCAGCCAGGGCAGCCTCCTTCCACGGGCCGCACGCATGGTCAGGACGATGATCACCGAGACCATGAAAACGTCCGCGATGGGGTAGGCCATCTGCGTTATCTGGGCGAAGGCGTCCTGATCTGTGACTCCGGCCAAGGGCCCCAGTACAGAGCTCCACGCAATGAAGAAGGTAGCGCTCGCCACCACGCCTGCGTCCAGGATGGTCCGGCGCAGGGAGAGCCGGAGTCCTTGACCGCGCAGCAGCAGCACCAGGCCGATGGAGGTTGGGAGGGCGTACCAAACGAAGCCAATGTCCGCCAAGGATGGGAAGGGGTATTGGTGGTCCATTGTGATGCCGTTGATGGTCCACACGGTTTGCCCGGCGCTCCAGACTGCCAAGCCCGCCACAATGAACCATCGCCCGGCGGTGTTGTCCTCTCGTCGCCGGGCTGCGATGGCGTGGGTGGTCAGCGCCGTGAGCGCCGCCAAGAGGATCGCCGAGTCACCGGCGAGTTGCGCCGTCGTTGTCCCTGGTCCGCTGGCCAGCCCATACGCCAGCAGCACCAAGCAGAACACCACCGGAATCAGAAAGAGGGGCCATCCATGCCGCGCCCACGAGCGCACCGGAAGAACCCCGTGCTTCACTCCTGCCACTGAACCCCTGCCTTCAAAAGTGGCCCCACCAAAAGCGAACAACGCGTCGTGACTCTGCGCTGAGGAGAGCATACGCCGAAAAGGCCCGTGGAGTAGCAGATCACGCCGTTTTGACGGGGTTGTCGTCACAGTGTGTTTCAAACAGCCGGGGGTGACCGGCGGACGACTAGCCCATGCTGATTGGCGCACCAGTCCGGTGGCCGGTTCACTTCTATAGTTGCTGTCAGGGCGATAGCTGCCTCCGGACGGCGGTGTGGACATCTGTGCGGCGTCCCGGATGTTAGGAAAGGTGAGAGGTGTTGGCTCCGAAGTACACCACGCGGTGGCTCTCAGCGCTTCTTATCGTGTACCTGGTTTCGCTGTCCTTCGTTGTGTTTCTGCCGGCGCGCGAAGCCAGCAACGTCACTGGGTTCGTGGGGGTCATTGCAGGCTGGTTGTCTGCCCTCGGTTTGCCACGCAATGCCGCCGACGTTGGTGTGGAGTTCGTTGCCAACATCGCCCTGTTTGTCCCTTTGGGACTCTTGGTCCGGCTGCTGCGGCCGACGCTGTGGAACTGGTGGCCGGTGGCGCTTCTGGCAGCCGTGTCCTCGGTGGCCATCGAAGTCCTCCAGCTGGTCATACCCGGCCGGGTGACGGCTCTGTCCGACGTCATAGCGAACACCCTTGGGGCACTGGCAGGCCTGGCACTCGCGAAGTGGCTGGCGGCTCTGCGTTCAGTGATTTAGAGGTGCACAGCGCGGCCCAGATACGGCGGCAGTGACGTGCAGTGCGCGATACACGGGCCGCCCTGCG
Source organism: Arthrobacter sp. yr096 (assembly GCF_900108925.1). Taxonomy (NCBI): domain Bacteria; kingdom Bacillati; phylum Actinomycetota; class Actinomycetes; order Micrococcales; family Micrococcaceae; genus Arthrobacter; species Arthrobacter sp. yr096. The sequence continues at coordinate 178,708 of NZ_FNYI01000001.1, forward strand.
GCGTAGCCCTTCCGACGACGACTGCTGTTGCCCTGCGTGCCGGGTGTCGTAACGTCGGACCAACTGAGCCTGCCCACCGGATGGTTCATTCCGAGTGGAAAGAAGAATCATGGCCCGCCGGATTCCGGGCGCCACGCGCCGTCGTCGTTTCCTTCGATCTCCGTGGATTCACCTGGTGCTGGCGCTGGTGATTGTGTCCTTGGTTCAAGGCTTCGTCGTGAGGGTCTATTCGGTGCCTTCGGGCTCCATGGAGCAGACCCTCAACGTCGGTGACCGGATGCTGGTGAACCGGACTGCCTATGCCGGTGCGGAGCCCAAGCGTGGGGACGTCGTCGTCTTTCGAAAGCCATCGGACTGGGGGCCCGGGCCCCAAAGAGGCGCCCTGCGGACGGCCGTCGGCTGGTTTGGGGACCTGACGGGCATCGGTCCTGGAAACACCGAGTTTTTGGTGAAGCGGGTCATTGGGCTGCCGGGGGACACCGTGGAATGCTGCGACGTCACGGGTCACGTCAAAGTCAACGGGGAAGCACGTGCGGAACCGTACGTCTTCGAGGATCTGACGTTCGCGGGCGGAGTCATGGACTGCTCGACGGCGGCGAGGTCGCCGCGCTGCTTCAGCCCCCTCATTCTGGGTGAGGACCAGTACCTGTTCCTCGGTGACCACCGCTCCAATTCGGACGACTCCGTTTCAGCCTGCCGGAGGGCCCTGGCGCCGGCCGGCTGCGCCAAGACAGCTGCCCGCTCAGACATCATTGGCCGGGTTGAGTGGTTCCTGTTCCCGTTCCACAAGTGGGGAACTGCAGGTTCCCTCCAGGTGCCGGCGCCAAGCTGAACGACCGGTGTTCAGTTTCCCTTTTCCAGGGCGTGTGCAGTCACATAGCTGTCCAGCTGATCTTTGGAGAGCGCAGCTGCAATATCGGAGATCGCAGTCGTGTCTGCCAAGACGATGGACTGACCATCCGCCGATGTCCCTGTGCCAAGGGTCGGAAGGGTAAACATGACGGTGTCCTGGGCCCGGACGTCCTTCATGCCCAAAGCGAGGTTTCCTATCGCCGCGGCATCGAAGCTCTTGTCCACGCTGACGAAGGGGGAAACAGCGGAGACCATGTTGCTGATGGTGACCGGATTGGTCAGCGTTTCGCGGGCGATGACCTTGCTCATGATGGATTTGAGGTAGGCCTGCTGGTTTCGCACGCGCTGGTAGTCTCCATCGCTGAAGGCCTTGCGCTCCCTAACGAAGGCCAGTGCTTCGTCCCCATTGAACGTCTGCTTGCCTGCCTCGTAGACGTGTCCCGCCATGGGGCCGGAGTTGGGTGCGAATGGGATCTTGACGTCAACTTCCACGCCGCCGAGGGCATCGGTGAGCCCCTTGAAGCCTTCGAAATCGATCATGGCCACGTGGTCGATGCGCTGCTGAAAGAGCGACTCCACCGTCTGAACCATCAGGGGGACGCCGCCGTAGGCAAGCGCGGCGTTGATCTTTGATTCTCCCTTTCCGGGGATGTCTATCCAGAGGTCCCGCATCAGGGAAACTGCGTAGACCTTTTTTCTGTCGGCCGGAATGTGGACCAGCATCAGCGTGTCAGCACGTTGATCAGTGGAAGCGTCGGTCTCCACATCGACTTCCGAGGAACCGCGGGTGTCGCTGCCCATCACCAGAATGTTCATGGCCGTGTTCCCGGCAGCCTTCTGCGGGCGCGTTGACTCTTCAGGGAATGCGTTATCGATCTTGGTGGTGCCTGAGTTGAAGGTCTGCGCCAGGTTAAAGACATAGGCACCGGCAACCAGGCCGACAATAAGCACAGCAGCCGCGAAGCCAAGGAGCACATTCCGGGCTGTCTTCTTACCATTCTTGGGAGGGCGTGAAGACGGTTCCGCAGAGGGATTTCGGGATTCTGTCGGGAGCGTCATGTGTTCCTTGGTTTTCGGCGGCTGCAGTGATGGTTTGGCCCAGCATACTGTGGCAATCACCGGTCAAGCTGGGTGCTGCATCAGTTTGATCCATGGAGGAGGCGCGCACATCCCGTTCATGGACAGTCCTGAACAACCCGGGAAGTGGAACTGTCAGCGCTGCGGGGTGAGCTCCTTCGAGTAGAGGACGGCCCCATTGGCGTTGCGGAGGCTTACAGTAAACGTCCCGTCGGTGGCTATGTCCACGTGCCCGAAGTATTGGTTCTCGCCGTCGCGTGGGGACTCGCCGGCGAATCGGCCGGCCTTGGTGAACAGCACCTCCGGTCCAAACGTCCCGTCCATCTCATTCGGACCAAATGATCCAGCGTTGATGGGGCCGGCCACAAACTCCCAGAAGGGGTCGAAATCCGTGAAAGCGGCGCGCTCGGGGGAGTAATGGTGGGCAGCGCAGTAGTGCACGTCCGCGGTGAGCCACACAGTGTTCTTCACCCTGTACTTCTTGAAGGCGCTGAGCACGGCGGCGATCTCCAGCTCACGGCCCAGAGGAGCACCGTGGTCCCGGTTGGCCAGGCTTTCCTGGTTGACAGGGCCATCGGGGACGATGATGCCCAACGGCAGGTCGGCGGCGATCACCTTCCACGTCGCCTTGGACTTGCGCACTTCCTTGATCAGCCAATCCACCTGCTCCTGCCCCAGGATGTTGGTGGCGTAGCTTTCCTTGCCGTCCGTGTTGGGGGACTTGAACGTCCGCATGTCCAGGCAGAAGACGTCCAGCTGCGGGCCGCGCGAAATCTTCCGGTAGATACGCGCGGGTTGGTACCGCCCGGCGTCGAACGTTCCCGGGCGCCACAGTGCCGCTGAGTCCGCGATGGGCATGTTCTCCTGCCAGGCCTGGCGGCCGCGCGCAGCGAGGACGTTGACGTTCCGCTCGGTGTAGCGGGGGTCGTCCAGGATCTCGCCGGGGTACCAGTTGTTGGTGGTCTCGTGATCGTCCCACTGTGCAATCACGGGGACCTCGGCAAACATGGCGCGCATGTTGGCGTCCAGGGAGTTATAGCGGTGCCGGCCACGGTATTCCTTGAGCGTTTCGGCCACTTTGGACACTTCCTCGGTAACGATGTTCCGCCACACCTGGCCGTCCTTTTCCGTGACGGAGGAGGTGATGGGGCCGTCGGCGTAGATGGTGTCGCCGGAGTGGATGAAGAAGTCCGGCTTTGTGGCGTGCATGGCTTTGTACCCGCGCATGCCTCCCAGGTCCTCGTTGATGCCCCAGCCCTGGCCTGCGGTATCGCCGGTCCAGACGAAGGACTGGGAGGACGACGCCGGCCCGCCGCCCCCACGCGCGTCATCAGCGGCGTCGTCCAGCTGACCCTTTGCAGAACCCGCTCCGGGTGCCGTGCTGAACGTACCGCGAACTGCTTCCCCCGCTCCATTCTCGTCCTCGAAGTTCAGTTCCAAGGCGAAGCGAGTACCAGCGGGGAGGCCTTGGGCGTGGATCTTGGCCGTGAAGTCGCTGGCCTCGGTGGCCAAGGGTCCGCGGATGGTGCGACTGAAGCCGTAACGTCCGCGGAGGATTTCGCCGGCGCTGTCTATGGCACGGAGCTGTGCCGTGAGCCGGCCGGGGCCGGACGCGCGGGACCAGAGAACGGCTGAGTCAGTGGTGACATCCCCGGTAGCGATTCCGGTGGGGAGCGTGAGGCGCTTGCGGACCAGGGGGATGGCGGAGGGGGCGGCCGATGCTGGGGCTGCGTTGGCGGCGAGGCCGGTCAGGGCCAATCCGGCCAGGGAGGTCTTAACGAGGGTGCGGCGCGAAAGGTCAGTCATACGTCCACTCTGGTGAGCCTCCGTGAACGGAAAGTGAGGCTGAGGTGAAGGATTCTGCTGGATCATTTTTGTGGGCTTGCACTTCCGCCGCGTGGTGGCGGGGGCGGCTGGCCGGGCAGATTGGAATGATCCAGCAGAATCTGTGCGGCGGCCCAAAAGCTTGACTGAAAACGTCCACTCCGCATATTCTGAACGAACGGTCGGTAATTTATTAGGAGCAACCATGGCATCGCAGAATCTGCAGTCAGTGCCCGCTGAGCTGTCCCCGGAGGAGCAGGAGCGGGAGGCAGCCGGACAGGCGTATTTTGATCGCATCATTTCGGAGGACTCGCGCATCGAACCGCGCGACTGGATGCCTGCGGCTTACCGCAAGACTTTGCTGCGCCAGATCTCGCAGCACGCACACTCGGAAATCATCGGCATGCAGCCGGAAGCCAACTGGATCACCAGGGCACCGAGCCTGAAGCGCAAGTCCATCCTGATGGCCAAGGTCCAGGACGAAGCGGGCCACGGCCTGTACCTGTACTCCGCGGCCGAGACCCTGGGCCAGTCCCGGGACCAGATGATGGAAGACCTGATTGCCGGCAAGGCCCGGTATTCGTCCATTTTCAACTACCCCACGATTTCCTGGGCAGACATGGGAGCCATCGGCTGGCTTGTTGATGGCGCCGCCATCTGCAACCAGGTGCCCCTGTGCCGTGCATCCTATGGTCCTTACGGCCGCGCAATGGTGCGCATCTGCAAGGAAGAGTCATTCCACCAGCGTCAGGGTTTCGAGATCCTGCTGGAGCTCTCCAACGGCACGCCTGCACAGAAGCAGATGGCCCAGGATGCAGTGAACCGCTGGTACGCACCGTCGCTGATGATGTTCGGCCCGCCGGATGACGATTCACCCAACTCCAAGCAGTCCATGGCCTGGAACATCAAGCGCTTCAGCAATGACGAGCTGCGCAGCCGGTTCGTCGGCATGATGGTGGAGCAGGTCCGGGTCCTCGGGCTGACGCTCCCTGACAAGGACATCCGTTTCAACGAAGAAACCAAGAAGTGGGAGCACGGACCCCTGGACTGGAACGAGTTCAAGGAAGTCCTGGCCGGCCGCGGCCCCTGCAACTCGCAGCGCGTCGAGCGCCGCCGCGAGGCACACGAAAACGGTGCCTGGGTCCGCGAAGCCGCAGTGGCGTACGCCCGCAAGCAAGCACAGAAAGAGAACGCAGCATAATGGCTCCCCACGGAAACCCGGAAGCACCTGGCAGCGCCGCCAGCCACATCAACCGCGAAGCGCCCAAAGTAGCGGCCACTACGGAACAGCACCAGGAATCCCCGTGGTCCCTTTGGGAAGTCTTTGTGCGCTCCAGCCGCGGCCTGTCCCACGTGCACGCAGGTTCCCTGCACGCACCGGATGCCGCCATGGCGCTACGGAACGCGCGGGATCTTTACACCCGCCGCAACGAGGGCGTGTCCATCTGGGTGGTCCCTGCCGAGGCTATTTCCTCCAGCGATCCTGACTCCAAGGGCTCCTTCTTCGAGTCCCCGCAGGGCAAGGATTACCGGCATGCCACGTACTACACCAAGAGCGAAGGCGTGAAGCACCTGTGACTACCAAAGACACTGACTTCGCCATCGAAGGCCACGGCGACATCTCCGTTGGCGTCCATGGAGCCGGTGCGTCCGGCGACGGCTCGGCCAGCGCCACCCGAATCACTCCGGGCAACGCACTGCGGCCCGAGGACATTGCGCTGGAAATCAGCCGCGGCCAGGTCAAGCCCACCGAAGACGTTGCCGAGTTCGCGCTGCGCATCGGCGACGACGGCCTGATCCTCGCCCAGCGCCTGGGCCACTGGATTTCCCGTGCTCCCGAGCTCGAGGAAGACATCGCCCTTGGCAACATTGCGCTGGACCAGCTGGGCCACGCGCGTTCCTTCCTCACGTACGCGGGCGCCGCATGGGACAAGTCCGAAGACGATCTCGCCTACTTCCGCCGTGAGCACGAGTTCCGTTCCGCACACCTCTTTGAGCAGCCCAACGGGGACTTCGCGGTGACCATCGCCCGCCAGTTCATTGTGAGCTTCTACCAATACGAGCTCTACACCAAGCTCATGGGGTCCACGGACGCTACCATCGCAGCCATCTCCGCGAAGGCTGTGAAGGAAGTGGATTACCACCGCGACCACAGTGCCCAGTGGGTCCTGCGTTTGGCCGGCGGCACGGATGAGTCCCGAGCACGAATCATTCAAGGCTTCAAACTGGTGTGGCCGTATGTGGACGAACTCTTCGAAGACGATGAGCTCACTACGCGCTTGGCCGAGGCCGGCGTCGCGGTTCAGCCCTCCAGCCTCCGCGCCGAATTCGACCGCCTCACCGGTGAGATCATGGCTGAGGCCGAACTGGAAATCCCCGGCGTCCCGCAGTCCCTGGGCGGCGGCCGCAAGGGTAAGCACTCCGAATTCCTGGGCTACATCCTTGCTGAAATGCAGGTCCTGGCCCGCGAGCATCCCGGCGCGAGCTGGTGACCATCATGACGACGCAGTCACGGACGCAGGAACGTACTGAAGAGCAGCGGGCGTGGGACATCGCGTCTACTGTCTGCGATCCGGAGATCCCGGTTCTCACCATTGAGGACTTGGGGATCCTGCGCGGCGTGCGCGTCTTGCCGACGCAAGCGGCAGACCAGCACGACGGCGGCGCCTCAAGTACCGCCGTCGAGGTCACCATCACGCCCACGTACTCGGGTTGCCCGGCGATGGACGCCATTGGTGACGATCTGCGGACGGCTTTTGCGAAGGAGGGCTACGCCAGCGTCCACATCAACCTGGTGTTGTCTCCGGCGTGGACCACTGACTGGATGACCGAGTCCGGCAAGGCCAAACTGGAGGAATACGGGATCGCTCCGCCCAGCGGCATGGCTGCCGCGGGTGGCCACTCCGGTCCTGTGCGCCTGAGCCTCGCCGTCAAGTGTCCCCAGTGCAACTCCTTGAACACCAAGGAACTCACCCGCTTTGGTTCCACGTCCTGCAAGGCACTGTTCGTCTGCCAGGACTGCAAGGAACCGTTCGACTACTTCAAAGTTCTCTAAGGAAGCAGCCATGACCACCGAAACACAGACGGCCAGCCGCCGTCGTGCGTCTTTCCATAACCTGACCGTGGCTGAAGTCCGGCGCCTCACGGACGATGCCATCGAGGTCACGTTCGGTGTTCCCGCCGAGCTCGCCGGCCAGTATGACTACCTTCCCGGCCAGTACGTGGCACTGCGCACCACGCTTCCTGATGACAACGGTGAGCCGCACGAGGTCCGCCGCAGCTACTCCATCTGCGCAGAGCCGCGCAGCTTCGAGGACGGCAGCAGCGAGATCCGGGTGGCCATCAAGAAGGACCTCGGCGGTATTTTTTCCACGTGGGCCAACGCTGAGCTGAAGGCCGGCGATGTCCTGGATGTCATGAGCCCGCAGGGCGCGTTCATTTCGCGTCACGGCAAGGATGGCTCGTCCGTCCAGCACAACGTCATGAACTCCATGAACCATCCGGAGGAGTTGGCGGGGGAGCCCGGCAGCTTTGTGGCCATCGCCGCAGGCTCGGGCATCACGCCGGTGATCGCGATCGCGAGGACACTGCTGGCCGCCAACTCCGAGACCCGCTTTGACCTGGTGTATGCCAACAAAGCCGCCATGGACGTGATGTTCCTGGAGGAACTGGCGGACCTGAAGGACAAGTACCCGTCGCGCCTGGCGCTGCACCACGTACTGTCCCGCGAGCAGCGCATTGCGCCGCTCATGACTGGTCGGATCGATTCGGAGAAGCTGCAAGCGCTGCTGAGCAGTGCCATTCGATCCGAGGATGTTGACGAATGGTTCCTGTGCGGGCCGTTTGAGCTGGTCCAGCTGTGCCGTGACACCCTTGCAGCGCGCGGCGTGGAGCCTGAGCACGTGCGCTTTGAATTGTTCACCACTGGCCGTCCGGACCGTCCCGAGGGCAACGCCGGCCGTCCCGTTGTGGAGGACGAGTCACAGGACACGTACAAGATCACCTTCACCCTGGACGGGTTGACCGGCGATGTCGCCAGCCCCACCCACGCCCGGGAGTCCATCCTTAACGCTGCTTTGCGCGTACGCCCGGACGTTCCCTTTGCCTGTGCAGGCGGCGTTTGCGGCACCTGCCGTGCCAAGTTGGTCACCGGTACGGTGACCATGGATGAGAACTACGCCCTTGAACAGGACGAGCTGGATAAGGGCTACGTCCTCACTTGCCAGTCCCACCCCACCAGCGAAGAAGTTACCGTCGACTTCGACGTCTAAGGAGTCCCATGATCGAGCTCTCCATTGCCAACGGCATTGCCGAAATCGTCCTCAATTACCCGGACAAGCTGAACTCGCTGAACGAGGACGCGCTTGCCCAACTGGACAAAGCGTACGACGACGCTGCTGCCGCCGCCTCCCGCGGTGAGGTGCGGGCGCTGCTGCTTCGCGGAGAGGGACGCGCCTTCTGTGCCGGCCGCGACATTTCAGGGGTGACACCGGAAACCGATGACGCCCAGGCGTACCTCGGCGGACTCGTGGAGCCATTGCTGAAGAAGATGGCTGCGTTCCCGGCACCGACGTTCGCCGCCGCGCATGGTGCCTGCCTGGGGGTTGGACTGGGATTGTTGCTTGCCACCGATGTTGTGTACGTGGCGGACAACGCCAAGTTCGGTTCACCCTTTGCCAAGCTGGGAGCCACGCTGGATTCCGGTGGGCACTGGTACTTTACGGAACGTCTGGGTGTGCACCGCACACTGGACCTGATCTACACCGCCGACCTCATGAGCGGTGCCGAAGCTGTAGCGCAGGGGATGTTCAGCAGGGCCATGCCGGCGGATGTATTGCTGGAGGAGACGCGGGCCATCGTTTCCCGTGTTGCCGTTGGTGCCACCGAAGCCTTCAATGCTTCGAAGGAACTCGTGGCACACATTCGCGATCAGCGCCTGGGCCTGTGGGCTTCCATGGCCGAGGAAAACTCGGAGCAGGCGCGGCTGTGCAAAACCGACGACTACGCCGAAGGTTTCCGTGCGTTCCAGGAGAAACGGGCGCCGGTTTTCAAAGGCTAGACGAAGTCCTTCAGGAGCTTGTACCCGGCCACTTTGCCTTCCAAGGATATGACCGCCATGTCCTGATCCGTGGTGGTTACATCGGTGAGGGCGCCATAGGTGAGTGCAGGTACGGCGGAGCCACTTTTCATGCACGGGAATGCCCAGAACGAGCCTGAACCGGGAGCATCCTTATAGGGTCCATCGGGCGGCATGGGATACGTTGCCTGCTCCAAACACACAAAGACATCTTCAAAGCTTGTGCCGCGGAATTTTCCAGTCCGGGTATCAAGGAGATTCTGACTCATCGGGACGCCGGCAATGACAAGGTCGCCATGGCTCGCTGTGGGAACAAGTTCACGGGTATTCCATCCGACATCCACGGGTTCGGTCTCCCATGAGACGTCGCCGGTGAGGGGTTCGTAGCCAACCAGCTTCGATTTGGCGCTCCGGTATTTGCCTGAGGGAAACTCGATGAAACCCTCCGTGAACTCGCACCGGACGGGAAAGGAATCCCCATCCTCCAACGTGGTGGCCTCGGTTCCGATTGTCTGTGAACAATCCAGGGTGGAGCCGTCCGCCGTCCACAACACCTGCCCGCTGGAAGCCCGGAAGCCTACCGTCTTAGTGGTTTCGCGCAGGTTCATCGACAACGATTGTTTGGTCAGATTTTGGGGTTCAACACCCGTTGGGTTGATTCCGACCGAGCCCACATAGAGGTCCAGTTTTTCGGAGTAGGCGAAGTGCCGGCCGAAATCGGTGGAGGCCCCTTTACCAAATACCTTCTCCAGCTCCAGTTCCCACAGGACCTCGCCGTAAGCGACGTGGGCCAGCTTTTCGACGCCGTCCTCCACCACTGAGTACAGTTCCTTGCCCACCGGCCCGAAGACCCCGGTAAGCGGGTTGATATCAGCCCCTCCGGACTCCTCTCCGGATTCAAGGTCCACCCAGTGCTCAACCGACTCGGACTTTTCGTCATAGGCGATAAAGCACAGATCGAAAAATCCATCGCAGGCGAAGGGGCGGGTGCTGACCACTTCCGGCCGTCCGCGGTACAGTTCCTTGCCGGTGTTCAGATCAAAGGCAACAGGCGCAGTCCACCATGCCACGTCAGTGTCGAGGCCAGCCGGTGCAGAAGCGGCCTGCAGGAAGATCGCGGCGCTCCGTCCCGCGGCTGTCCTGCTGACAACGGGTTCCAAGGGAACCGAAGGTGCCTCGTAGCCCGGATGGACGGGCTGAGTCCACAGTTGTTTGCCATCGGCAACGGAAACGGCGTGGGCAGAGACGCCTGTCGCGCTCTTGGCGTAAACCAGCGCAACACCGTCGGCAACCACAGGCTGGCCGATCGGTTCGAGCGCCACCTCCCAGGCCGCCGTCGCAATCTCCGTGTTTCGCTCCAGCGGAGGGCTGCTCGGCGCTGGTGTCGTAGCAACGGGCAGGCCGGGGATCGGGAATGCGGTGCACGACGACAGCAAGATCGCTGCACCGACGGCTACGATACCGATTCCCACAGACTTCAGGCGGGCAGAAAGAGGCGCCGTTGGAGAGTGATTCATGGTTCCCCCAGGAACATCAATGGTTCAGCACCTGCAGGGCGGAGTTCCAAACCAGAAAAGGCCAGCTAAGCGTGGCTCAGATAGAGAATACAGCTCACCGACCCGGATGAATGCGCCCGTTGCCTCACCAGCCAAAGGTGTTCGTCACGAGGAACCATCTGGTAGATCCTGGGCACCCACATTATCGGTTGCCGGCCGGGGCCGGGGCCGGGATGGCTATCCTTGGGAGATGAGTGACGTCGCGCGTTCCACTATTGCTTTCGAAGGGCAGTTCGCCCGGGACTTCCCGGAGATGGCTGTTCCTTGGCGGGCAGAAGAAGCTCCCGAACCGCGGCTGGTGGCACTCAACCGGCCACTCGCCGTCGAACTCGGTTTTGATCCTGACTTTCTCTCAAGCCCGGAGGGCATCCGCCTGCTGATCGGAAATGCCGTCCCGGAAGCTGCAACACCAGTAGCTCAGGCCTACTCAGGTCACCAGTTCGGCTGGTACTCACCGCGTCTTGGCGACGGGCGGGCTTTGCTCCTCGGCGAGATTTCCGGTGCCGACGGGAAGCTCCGCGACATCCACCTCAAAGGTTCGGGGCGTACGCCTTTCGCAAGAAACGGGGATGGCCGGGCTGTGGTCGGTCCGATGCTGCGCGAGTACATCGTCAGTGAGGCGATGCATGCTTTGAACATTCCCACTACCAGGAGCCTTGCCGTCGTCAGGACAGGGAGCCAGGTGCAGCGCGAGAGGCTCCTTCCAGGGGCGGTCCTGACCCGGGTGGCCAGCAGCCATGTGCGAGTTGGCAGTTTCCAATACGCCCGGGCCGGCAACGACCTGGGCCTGTTGCGCCGGCTGGCCGATCATGCGATCGAACGTCACCACCCGTCGTCGGACGGTGAACCCAACCGTTACTTGGGCCTTCTTCAGGATGTCGTGTCTGTCCAGGCGACACTTGTGGCGCAGTGGATGTTGGTCGGGTTCGTGCACGGGGTGATGAACACGGACAACATGACAGTGTCTGGCGAGACCATCGACTACGGTCCCTGCGCTTTCATGGAGGGCTTCGACCCGGGAGCGGTTTACAGTTCCATCGATGAAACAGGCCGCTACGCCTACCGCAATCAGCCGCTGGTAGCAGAGTGGAACCTTGCCCGTTTTGCCGAGTCACTCGCGCCTCTCATCCATGAGGATGAGGAGAAGGCGGTGTCCCTTGCCGTCGGGTCACTGAAGGGGTTCCGCGAGCAGTACAGCACTGCCTGGTTTGCGGGCATGAAAGCCAAGCTTGGGCTACCGGAGCGAATTGACGACGACGTTGCCTCACCCTTGGTGGATAACCTGCTTGAGCTGGTGCAGGAGACACGGGCGGATTACACCTCGTTCTTCCGCGTTCTGGGAAAGGCGGCCCGCGGGCAGGCTGAACCCGCACGCGGAATGATCCTTGACCTGGCGGCGTTCGACGCCTGGCTGGATCGTTGGCGGACACTGAAGCCGGATGCGGATGCCATGGACAGGGTCAACCCGATCTACATCCCACGCAACCACTTGGTGGAGGAGGCGCTCGCCGCCGCAACAGAGGGGGACGTGGTTCCATCGGAGCGGTTGCTCGAAGCCGTATCCGATCCATACAAAGAACGCCCTGGGCTGGAAAAGTTTGCCACGCCCGCGCCCGAAAGCTTCGGACCGTACCGGACTTTCTGCGGCACGTAACTGAGCGGGGGCCAGCCAGGTTGAGATTCTGCCTGCCTGTTTCCGACCCTGCCGTTCCGCTTCAACCGGTCCCTCGGAACGATGATTCATCGTGAGGACGATCTTCGTGTACCACCAAGGCAGTACATAAGTGCACACCCAGGGGTGACGCGCGCGGCTCCACTATCCACAAGGCTGGAGATAGGGGGCGCATGGTGTGCCCGTGGAGAGGCACGGTTGAAGAGGTCTGTTAGGAAAATGCTGATGGGGGCCGCTGCCGTTGGGGCGGTACTGGCGGTCGGCCTGGCGACCACCACCGTGGTGAATGTGGTTGCCAGTGAATCCGAGAGCCACCGGATTGAATCCTATGGCCAGCGCGTGGACGTTAACGGCGGCAAGATGAACGTCTTCATGAGCGGGACAGGGGAGAACATTGTGCTCTTGCCCGGGTTTGGTACCTCTTCTCCCGTCCTCGATTTTGCGCCGTTGGTCAGGGACCTCGCCACAGATCATCGTGTGATTGTTGTTGAACCCTTCGGCTACGGCCTCAGCGACGGCACTGATCGGGAACGGACCACGGAGAATATCGTCGCGGAGGTCCACACGGCCCTTGAGGCGCTGGGTGTTGACCGGTACGTCCTGATGGGACACTCCATCGCAGGTATTTACGGCATTGAGTACGCAGCCCGCTATCCGCAGGAAGTATCAGCGTTCGTGGGCATCGACTCCAGCGTTCCCGGACAGCCCGGTATGGACGCCGGGTTCCCTACCGGGTTGCTCTCCGCCGCGAAGAATCTCGGTCTGCTCCGCATTGTCGCCGCGCTAAATGACGGCTACAGCGACGTGTACTCGGAACATGCCCGTGAGCAGATGCGGATGCTCAGCAACCGCAACTCCATCACTCCCACTTACCTCAACGAAATGACCCACATAGCCACCAATTTCGAACGTGCCCAGGGAACGGTCTTCCCCGAGGCGCTGCCCCTTCTTCTCTTTGCTGTGTCTGAGAACGCACAGAACCCGGACTGGCTGGGACTTCATGAGAGGCAAGCAGAGAGCGTCCGGGACGGTACCGTGGTGCCCCTCCCGGGTGAGCACTACCTCCATCACACGCACGCCACGGATATCGCTGAGGGGTTCCGGAGTTGGAAAGCCGGCCGGAGCCTTTAGGCCAAGACCCGGCGACAACGCAAGTGTCCCGCCTGATGGGGGATCAGGCGGGACACTTCAACTCTAATGCCGCTAGCTGGTAATTGACCGAGTGCCTTGCTTGGTGCGTGCGCCCGGCCCGTTACCACGGCGGGCCCTGCTCTCGAAGCCAGGGACCGCCGTCGTGCTTTCCGCTACGGGTGACCCGGGCGATTCTCGCAGGCGATGCGGTCGCCGTCGCTGTCAAGACCTGCTATGTCGCCGTACCACGGGTAGTAGTAGTCGAACCAGTCCTGGGCCTGACGCCATGTGGCAAAGTCCGTGCAGTTCTTGGTGTTGCCAGGGTTCGCCGGCGGCTGCGGGGTGACCGGGGGAGTCACGGGCGGCTGCGGCGTGGGCGGGGGTGTTACAACGGGCGGAGGGGGAGGAGAGCACGTGTTGCCTGTGATTCCACCTGTGCCGCCGTTGACGAAGCGGTACATGAACGCTGCCATGGCGTCACGTGCCACTGGCTGGAGCGGGTTATACGCGCGGCAGCCATAGCCGATGTCCCAACCTGTCGAGATGCCCTGCGCGGCAAGCCAGGTGATCTGCTTGTAGAACTGGGTTCCCACAGGGACATCCTCGAACGGGGAAGTGCCCGGCTCGGAGAAGTCCGGGTTGCCGCCGAAGCGGTACAGGAACGCTGCCATGGCGTCACGGTTGACGGGCGTGAGGGGGCGGAAAGTCTTGGAACCGTTCGATTCGGTCCAGCCCGTTGAGATGCCGCTCGTTGCCAGCCAGGTGATTTCCTTGTAGAACTGGCTCGACGGCGTCACGTCAGTGAACGGCGACGTCGCCGGGGGAGTGAAGGCAGGTTTGCCGGCCAGGCGGTACAGGAACGCTGCCATGGCGTCACGGTTTACGGGGCTGAGCGGACGGTAGGTGCGCGTCCCGTTGGCTTCTACCCAACCCGTGGAGATCCCTTGCGATGCGAGCCAAGAGATCTCTGCGTTGAACTGGGTGGAACTGTTGACGTCGCTGAACGTGATCGGCTCTGTGGGAGCTGCGTCAATGGCGATTGTGGGAATGGTGACCTGCGTGGTTGCACAGGAGCCTTGGATGGCCGATGAGATGGCCGCCGATTCAGCTTGGTCGATTGCCAGCTGCCAACGGTATTTCACCAGTACCCAGTCTGTTGCGTATCGGCACGCTGTTCCTGCCAGCGGCGGCATCCACTCGGCCGGGTCGCGATCGCTCTTGGACTGGTTCACGTTGTCGGTCACAGCTTCGAGGGCCACGTCCAAGGTGAGGTCGTTGGCGTAGTCGCGGCGCTGTTCGGCCGTCCAGGCGCTTGCGCCGGAACCCCACACTTCGGCGAGTGGGACCAAGTGGTCGATGTCGACGTCGGAGGCGTTTGTCCATGTCGCGCCGTCATACCAAGAGGTCCACTTACCTGTTGCCACAGTGCAGTTACCGGGATTGAACGTCACGGGTGTCAAGGATTCGAGTTGAAGGACCTCGGAGCGTGTATCGCAACCGTCCTGATCGGAGTCCACCCAATGCTGGAAGAGGTCGCGGTTGTAGCCGGTATTTGATTCGGCCGCGACGGTCAATGATGAGAGAAGAGAAGCGACGCTTGCTTTGTCCGAAGCGATCGCGGTTTGCGGCAAAAAGACAGCCGCCGACGTGGTCAGCGATAGGATCGCCAACCACGAAAGTGCCTTGGGCATCTGGGTTCCCCATATTCGATTAGAGCGCTCTGAGCAGCGCATACATCATGGGATCGTACAGGCGGGATGGCTTCCGTCAGGAACCTTGTCACCTCGTGACTCCGGCGTGGCGGGCGTACTCTGGGTCCATGGAGTCCGAGGTCAGGACTGTAGCTCTGCGGACCGGCATCAGTGTTCCCTGTTTTGTCCGAGGTCACCTTGAGCAAACGGTCGACGACGGCGGCACGCCGTTGGTTATGTTGCACGCCTGGGGTGAGTCCTGGCGGAGTTTCGAGCGGTTGATTGCCGCACTCCCGGATGTGGTTGTGGTGGCACCGGACCTGCGTGGACATGGTCTTGCTGAGAAACCTCCGGGCGGTTATTCGTTGGTGGAGGTAGCCGAAGACGTCGTGGCCCTGTTTGATGCCCTGGGCCTTGTTCGTGCCCACGTGCTGGGTTCGTCCAGCGGGGGGTATGTGGCGCAGCAACTGGCGGTGGCGCGGCCCGATCTTGTGGCATCGCTGATTTTGGTGGGGGCGCCGTTGAGCCTCCACGGCAAGCCGGCGTTTGCCGCCGAAGTGGATTCTCTGACTGATCCGATCTCGGAGGAGTGGGTGCGCGTGTCATTGTCTTGGTACCGGCTGCTGCACACCGTTCCCGCGTCCTATATAGAGGACCGTGTGCAGGACGGTCTGGCCATGCCCGCGTCTGTTTGGAAGGAATCGCTGCGAGGCTTCTACGAAGCCGTCCCGCCGACGGAAGCCGGCAGTATTTCAGCGCCCACTCTGATTCTCTGGGGCGCCTACGACCACCTGGTGCCACGGAACCATGAAGAGACCCTGACACGGCGCATCCAGGGATCCCGTCTCAAGATCTATGAGGAGACCGGGCACCTGGTGCTGTGGGAATGTCCGGAGCGGGTGGCGGGGGATGTGGTGGGGTTTCTTGGGTGATGTACGGGGTGGCCCTCGTCGATTCCCCCTACAGGTGCACCTGTTACGGTGCTCCTGTTCCGGAGGTAAAGCAGCAAGCCCCTGCACCTCTGATATTCAGTGCAGGGGCTTGCTACATTCGGACGCGTTCTACTCGACTATCAGTTGCCCTTTTCGAGTGCGTGTGCGGTCACGTAGGCGCCCAGCTGGTCCTTTGATAGAGCCGTTGCGATCTCCGAGATGGCTGTGGTGTCTGCGACGACGATCGACTGACCATCCGTCGAAGTTCCCGTCCCGAGGGTTGGCAAAGTAAACATAACGGTGTCGTTCGCTCGAAGGTCCTTCATGCCCAAAGCGAGGCTACCGATGGCTGCGGCGTCGAAACTCTTGTCGACGCTGATAAATGGAGAAACTGCGCTGACCATGCTGTTGACAGTCACGGGGTTGGTTAGTGTCTCACGAGCGATTGTCTTGCTGATGATCGCCTTCATGTACGCCTGTTGGTTTCGCACGCGCTGGTAGTCGCCGTCATTGAACGACATTCGTTCCCTCACAAATGCAAGGGCCTCGTCGCCGTTCAGGGTCTGCTTGCCTGCTTCGTAATAATGGCCCTTCATGGGGCCCTTGGCCGGAGCAAACGGAATCTTCACGTCAACTTCTACGCCGCCCAAGGCATCGGTGAGGCCTTTGAATCCTTCGAAGTCGACCATGGCTACGTGGTCAATGCGCTGCTGGAAAAGCGACTCCACAGTCTGGACCATGAGCGGGACACCGCCCTGGGCGAGAGCCGAGTTGATCTTGGACTCTCCCTTGCCGGGGATGTCCACCCATAAGTCACGCATAAGGGATACGGCGTAGACGTTCTTACGGTCTGCCGGAATGTGAACCAGCATAAGGGTGTCGGCCCGCTGGTCAGTAGATACAGGGGTGTCGACATCGAGTTCAGCAGATCCACGGGTGTCACTGCCCATCACCAGGATGTTCATCGCAGCGGTGCCGTTGACAGGTTCCGCCTTCTGCGGTCGTGTCGATTCTTCAGGAAATGCAGTTTCGATCTTCGTAGTGCCCGAGTTGAAAGTCTGCGCCAGATTGAAAACGTAGGCGCCTCCTATGAGGCCAGCAACCAGCACGGCGGCGGCGAAGCCAAGGAGTACATTCCGCGCAGTTTTCTTGCTGCTTTTCTGACGTCGGGGACGGGACTCAGCAGAGGGAGTTTGGGTGTCTGTCGGGAGCGTCATGTGTTCCTTGATGTTGGCATCAGCAGTGATGATTCTATCAAGGTGCAGAAGTTGCAGGCTTAGCGGACGTCCCGGTGCATACGCCTGACGGGGTAGCTAGCGGATCTGCGAATGGAATTCCGTCGATTTGACCTCCCATGCATTGATGACTTGTACGGAATAGTTCATGGGGCTGGCGAGCGAACTGGCACCAATATTTACGGTGATCATCTCCAGTTGGGGGTTCATGCCGTGCTGAGCACCGTAGGCAGAATCTCTTGTGCTGGCCCGTACCTGTTTCTTGTGGACCGATCCATCTGTAGTGGTCCACTTTAGCGAGGCCGTACTTCCCCGAAGGTTGAAGCCGAGAATTTCGAGCTGACCGGTTTCTGGGAGGAGGGCTGTGTCAGTGATGATTGGTGTTCCAAGGCCTGACTCAATTTGTTCTTTCAGGGGAGTACCAGTCCCCTTGCAGGTGAAGTATGAATCCCACATGAAGGAAACGACTTTCCTCGCGGCGCTCATCTGTTGGAGCTGTCGGTCAAGCCGAGCCTTTGTAGTCTGTCCTCGACGACTGTCTGCGCAGCCATTCCATTTCGTGGCCGGTGCCATCCCCTCCAGATTGGCCCACAACACAGCTCCTGTTCCTGAAATTCCGACCGCCGCGGCGGAAAAGTAGTCCTTGTTGGGTGCGAGGTACTTACTGCCCCAGGTCCCATCGCCTACGATGGTTGCCGCTTGGGGATCAACCGCGGAGTTAGCTTCGCGGCTATGGAAGGCTCCGCCCTTGCCGGTGCCCATTCCGTCCTGAATTGCAATGTTAAGAACGAGACCACCGGAAGTTTGGGCGATTCTGCGGATCCCTTTGCTCGCCTTGTCAGGACTGATGCCCGTACCGACGCGAGCGTCGATGAAAGGACTTACGACTGCCTGCCGCGTGGGAAGAATGCGATGGATAGCGCTGTTTTGCGTACTGTACAGGGCTAGAACAGAGTCGAATGCTGGGCTATCCGTTAAAGGCATCTCTGTGTGATGGTAGAAACCGGCCAGACCGGGTAGGTCATTCGTCTTGGCCTGGTAGGTCAGGAACCGCTCGGTAAACAGGGCGAGCGTTCCCTGGTACGAGACATCTGGCAGATACGGAAGCTCAGCACTCTTAATGGGAGCGGGCATGCCCGCAAAAAACTTCATACCCAGTTTGGTTGCCGCAAGTGCCAAAGATCGCGATGGGTCCACTGCAGAAGAACTGGCTCCTCCAACCACCACAACGTCATACTTGCCATTGGAAGAAGAACAGCCCGTGCCCACTTTCGGCAGAACCAAAACGGAGTAAGACTGCCCGTTGTTCGATACTTTGCGGTCCCTTGGGCACTGGAGCGCTGAAGCTGCCCAGTTGCTGCCGTCTAAAAATGTGAAATAACGATCGACGCTGACTGAACCGGCTGCTGCTCGAGCACAATTCTTCCCATCAATTTCGCAGTCATCGGGAAGCGATTCCAGGGTGGCCGGCTGGAGCAGCGTACCAAAAGTGATGACCGTGTCGCCGCCAGATGCTTTGATGTCCGTCAGCTTCTTGATATTGGTGCTATCGCGGGAACTGGCTGCTATGAAGTAGCCGCCAATAGGGTAGCGGGGCTCGGCCTTTTCTGGGCCGAGCACGCTACCGGGCTCGGGGCTCTGTGCTTGAGTTGCTTGGACGCCTGTTTCAGGCCTTTGGAATGAGCTGACTCCAATGGCGAGAAGGACCGTGATCGTGAGCACAACGATACATGCCACAGAGCGCTTGGACACTCTGATGAAGCACTGCCTTAGGAACGAACTGGGAGGCAATTCAGTCTTGGGCAACTTCCAGAGCGGCATGTCATCCTTGGTATCGGTTGGGCAAGAACGACTCTAGCAAGGCACATGAAGTCTACGAACATGGGGTGTGGATCCCGCCTGCAGACCGATGCCCGAACGTCCGACCGCAGGGCCGACTCTAATCCATACGATAAACTAATCCGGGTCGCCCTCCGATGGTGGACGTCCGTGCGCCGCCAAGTCTCAGGCGGTTGCGTTCGACAGGACACTGACAGCGTTCTGAAACATATTCAACGGGGGGAAAGTTGGGCACCGGAATCAAACGTGTTCGAGCCGCGCTTGTGGTTTTGATGCTGGCCATTCTTGGGTTCCTTGGAACCCAGCCTGCAATCGCTACCGAAACGGAACCCGGACCTGGGCAGGAAACCGGGCAACCAGTCGACCCGGGAACGCCTACGACGCCGCCGGTCATACCTCCAGTAGTTGTCCCTCCCATTGTTGAACCAGTTCCGACCCCGACGCCCTTGGACCCAGAGCCTACGCCTGCACCGGTTCAGCCTTCCGAGGAGCCCGCACCTGTCGTTCCGGCTGTCACGCAGCCCCCGGTTCCGCCTGTCGTTGAACCAGTCGTTCCAGTCGCGCCGGCTCAAAACTCACCAGTTCCTGTCACTCCCAGCGATGCTGACGTCCAAGGCTACTTCGTCGAACCGGAAGCGCCGGCAGAGACCATAACGCCTTCCGCTGAGCCCACGCCCACTCCCACACCCGAGCCCACAAAGACGGCCGCTCCGCCGGTTGTCAGCGCGGACATCGCGGGCCCCCTGAAGGTAGCTTTGGCACCGGTTGCTGATAATAACCCTATTGTCCAAGGCCTTACCGTCCTCGTGTTGATCCTTCTGGGTGTTGCCTACTTCCGCGCTCTGCGATCCAAGGGAGTCCCCGGACCCCGCCTCAACGGCAAGTAGGCCGATGGGTTACTCCCTCCCCGGGAACAAGGCCGCGGAAAATCCTGCATTCGCGATGCGCCTCATGCTCCTCACACACTCGTACTGGCCCGAACACAGTCCTCCACAGCGCCGGTGGATGTCCTTGGCACGGGAGTTTCGGCGGGCTGGGTGGGATGTCGATGTCGTGGCTCCGGTGGCGCATTATCCCAACGGCCGACGCAACCTGCCCCGCCGGGAGGCTGGGATTGCCTTTTCACATCAAAACGGACCCCACGGGGAAACTATCCGCCGTGTTCCGTACTTGCGACACTTGGGCACATCGTCCTTGGCGCGTTTCATAGATCAGCTTTTTTCGGCCGTCATGTCCGTTCCCGCAGGGCTGGGTGGCAAGAAACCAGATGCAATTCTTGCCACTGCGCCGAGTCTCCCTACCTTGGCTACTGGATATGTCCTCTCCAAGTTGCGGCGGGTGCCCCTAATCGTCGAGATGCGTGATGCCTGGCCAGATCTGGCGCGGGACGCCCGCATGGTCCAAGGCAGTGTAAAGAGCCTCGTGGAGCGAGCTGTGGAATTCGTGCAGCAACGGGCCGATCTGGTGGTGACCGTAACTGAAGGTTTCGCCGATACCTTGCGCGAACGAGGCCTCCAAAACGTGGTCACCGTCAGCAACGGACTCGATTTGAACTCGATACCATTTCTGGAGCCGCCGGCAATGGATAGAAAGGTTTTCCGGGCTTTGTATCTGGGAAATCATGGGAAGAGCCAAAGGCTAGACATTCTGGTCCGGGCCAGCGCGCTTTTGGGGGATGACTTTCAACTTACGCTCGTGGGGCACGGCACGGCCCGACCGCAGCTTGTGAAGCTGGCCAGGGAGTTGAATGCGCCAGTCACGTTCTTTCCCTCTGTTCAGGGGCCAGAAGTCGTGGACAAGTACCGCGAAGCGGACACGTGTATCGTCTCCCTCCGTGACGACTGGAAGTCATTCGAGACCACAGTGCCGTCCAAGACCTACGAGGTTCTTGCAATTGGCAGGCACGTTACCGCCATAGTGAGAGGCGAGGCTGAGCGGATAGTTCTGGAGGCTGGTGGCGGTGATGTTGTGGCGGCTAACCCCGAAGCCGTTGCAGAGCTCTGGCGAGAACTAGCGGCTGACCGAGGCCGGCTTGCGTCGGGTGCCAGCGGACGTGAGTGGGTGCGAGACAACGCTGACTACGCGCAATTGGCGGTCAAGTACATGGACACGATCTCTGCGATGGTACGTCCGGATCCGCTTCCTCGCAGGGAGCATACGTCGTGATGCAACTTCTTCGGAATGTCAGGCTTACGGCTGGAACCATTTCTGAGCACTTGACCGAGGCTCCATTTGTTTTGGCCCTTCAAGTCTTGAGAAAACTGCCGACCGGGATCGTCAGGCCTTTCGCCCGCCTCGTCTCGTCGTTAGCACCTTCGTCTCATGGCCCGTTGTTCTTGCTGGCCAGCCTCGCGTCGGGACAGGAGAGCACCCTCATTCGACGCTTTGAAAGATTGCAGATTTCGGGTGTCAAGGGTGAGTCTGCCCGGAAGGCTGCTGAAGTTGCAGTCGCGGCAGGGCAACCTCATTGGGCTGACACTCTCCTGAGGCAGGCCGGAAGTTCGTCCAGAACACCGGCCACTATGGCCAGGCGTAAGTGGTACGACGGGGACATGAGCGGGGCCATCGCTGTTCTGCAAGACCGAAGAGGCAACATGGAGAAACAACGACGGCGGCTGGCGTCGGAGCTCAAGGTGTTCAGCGGGTGGAACCCAGCGCTGCCGGCGGCGCCGGTGAAAGCGGAACCGCGTCGAGTGCTCCACCTGCTCACAAATTCGGTACCTCACACGGGAAGCGGATACGCGCGGCGTGCCCACTCCATCCTGTGTGCACAGCAGGAAATTGGCTGGGAAACGCTGGCGGTCACTCGTTTGGGGTATCCCGTTCAAATCGGCGCACTCAATGCCAGGAAACGCGACGTCGTGGATGGGGTGCGTTACGAGCGGATTCTTCCCGCCAGTATGGCCGCCACCATGGACGGGCGCTTACAGCAACAGGCTTCTGAGCTACTCGATATTGCCAGGGATTTCAGGCCGTCGATCATCCATACCACTACCCACTTTGTGAATGGCCTTGTCGCCCGCGAAGTGGCCAAAGCTCTGGATGTTCCTTGGGTCTACGAGGTTCGTGGCCAGTTGGCAGATACTTGGGCATCCAGCCGCGAGGAGGCGGCTAGGAGCAGTGAGCGGTACGAGCTCTTTACGGCACGTGAAGCGGAAGTCATGTGCACAGCTGACCTGGTGGTGACACTGGGAGAGTCCATGAAGCGGAACATCGCTGCGCTTGGTGTACCAGACCACAAAATCCTTATTAGTCCCAATGCCGTTGGAGGTTCCTACCTGGAACCTCCGTTGGGGCATCGGGACGCACGACAAGCGCTTGGGCTCGATCCCAACGCCCTATACATGGGGACAGTCAGTAGCCTTGTTGGCTACGAGGGCCTTGACGACCTCGTCACAGCATTTGCGCTGCTTGCACCGAGGCTGCCAAAGTTGAAGTTGGTCTTCGTGGGCGATGGTGCTGCTGCGCCAGCTCTACGTGACCAAGTCCAGCGTTTGGGACTTTCATCTCGGACCATCTTTACTGGGCGAGTCCTTCCCGAACAAGCGCGACTGTATCACTTAGCACTAGATGTTTTTGTTGTGCCCCGAAAGGATTCGGCAGTTACCCAGGCAGTAACGCCGCTGAAGCCCGTCGAGGCACTCGCCTGCGGTCGGCCGGTTGTGGCCAGTGACCTGGGCGCACTTGGTGAGATAGTGCATGACGGCATCAACGGCCGACTGACCAAAGCCGAAGATCCGGGGCAGTTGGCCGAGGTGTTGCTGGAGTTGCTGCAGGATGAAGGTTTGTGCCGGCAGTTGGGTGCTGCGGGCAGGGAATACGTATTAGCCACGAGGACGTGGCAGGCAAATGCCCAAGCTTTCGGCGGGGCTTATGAAAATTTGGTGTCTAACTATAGAAGGAGGGTCAGCTGATGTCGGCCAAAAAGGCACTTTTGCCTGAGCCAGCAGTGGTGCAACCGCTGGCTGTGGATATGAGACGCTTGACGCGCGTCGGCGCGCGCCCTGGTTTCTTGGACTACCTCGTTCAGCTCTGGGACTTTAGAGAGTTCATCTACTACGACGCCCGGGCACGGGTCCAGAGTGGTACTCGTCGTGACCGCTTGGGAAGTGCCTGGCTGCTGCTCAACCCGATTTTCAATGGGCTTACGTATTACGTGATCTTCGGTGTCCTCCTCCAGACGAGCGGGGGAATCGAGAACTACATTGGCTACCTGGTCATCGGCATCTTCGTATTCCAAGGGACTTCAGGGGCCATCACAAGCGGAGCTCGCTCCATTCACAGCAACAAATCCGTAGTCCAAGCGTTCAACTTTCCACGAGCCACGCTGCCCATCGGCATGAATATCAGGGAAATGATGTCCAATGTGCCCTTGATACTGGCGATGTTGCTGATCATCATCTTGATTCCACCTGTGGAAAAGATAACTTGGTTGTGGTTGTTGATCATCCCTGCGCTGGCTCTGCAGTCCGTTTTCAATCTGGGGATCGGACTCATCCTTGCCAGGGTCATTTCACGCGTCCACGATGCCACTCACCTTCTGCCGTTCTTCATGCGTGCATGGATGTACGGTTCGGCCATCTTTTACTCTTACGAGAAGTTCGTAACCCACCCGGGAGTCCTTGCAGTCCTGAAGGTGAATCCGTTGTTCAACGTCATCGACATAATTCGAAACTGCGTTTTGTATGCGCAGCCTCCAACATGGCAATCCTGGGCAATTCTGTCGGTTTGGGCGTTGGGGGCGCTCATAGTCGGGTTGCTCTTCTTCTGGCAAGGGGAGGAATCTTATGGTCGCGAATGAACAGGTTCTTGACGTCGAAGGGCACCCTTGCGTCGTAGTGGATCGCGCAGTTATGGAATATCGCGTTGTCACCACTGACTCTGATGCCGTTGCTGCGGAGCGCCGCGATACAAGTTTTATGAGCCGACTGGGCCGCCGTCCCAATACCGTCACTGTACGGGCACTATATGAGCTTTCACTGGTCGTTGAACGTGGTGAGTCCGTGGGGATCATCGGGAGAAACGGCTCGGGAAAAAGTACGCTCATGAAACTCATAAGCGGGCAGATGAGACCGACCTCTGGAGCGATTTTTGCATCAAGTACACCGATCATGCTTGGCGTCAACGCTGCTTTGATGCCAGACCTGTCAGGTCATCAGAACGTGGTTCTAGGCTGTTTGGCGATGGGGATGAGCCGGCAGGAAATCGATGAAAAATTTGCGAGCATTGTCGAACTCTGTGGACTTGAGGACTTCATCTATCTCCCAATGAAGTCGTATTCCTCTGGGATGGCGTCAAGATTGCGGTTCGCCATCGCAGCGAGCATAGATCCCGAAATTCTTCTGGTGGATGAGGCTCTCAACACCGGTGACGCTCAGTTTGGTGACCGTAGTAAGCGCCGTATGGATCAGCTGCGAGAGCAGGCTGGCTGTGTGTTCTTGGTGAGCCACTCGCTCGACACCATCACAAAAATGTGCAGCCGCGTTATTTGGCTAGACAAAGGTCACCTGATCATGGACGGCGGCGCCACGGAAACCGTCAAGGCTTATCAGGACTTTACGGGCCATCTGGCGAAGGGCAACAACTTGTCCGCCGCTCGGATCAGGGATGAGGCACGAGGCAGTCTCCAGATGACTGAGGTCCTGGCCCGAAGCAAGATGCGCCGGAGCCGGCTCTGATGCGGCAAGTTTCTGACATCCGGAAGGCCGTCTGGCACTTCCGGCAAGGAGGCCTTGCCCAGTTTCGAAAGTGGTACAGGCGAACGAAGGCTCGTCGTGGCGGTTCGGTCGGCACCGCGAATGGGATCATGCGCCGCACTCAAGGCGGCCGCGCTCTCAGCTTCCAACCGTTCGACTATCCAGATGTTCCTCCCCGTAGGGGCGACCTCACCGTGGGTGTCATCCTGGACGACTTTTCGGCACGGGCCTTCTCTTATGAGTGGAGGCTGCTGGCACTGGACAAGGACACTTGGCGCCAACAGCTCGAAGAGCAGCGAGTCGACTTCCTATTCATAGAGTCGGCGTGGAACGGCAACTCTGGTTCATGGAAATACCAGCTGGTAGGTACCAGCGGACCAAAGGAAGAATTCCGGAATCTGCTTCAATTCTGCCGTGATCGTGGTGTTCCAACCGTTTTCTGGAACAAAGAAGATCCGCCGCACTTCGAAGACTTCCTGCCGACAGCACGTGAGTTCGATGTGGTCTTCACTTCGGACGAGAACAAGGTGCTCGATTACCGTCGCGAACTCGGGCACGACCGCATCGCGGTCCTGCCGTTCGCTGCCCAGCCAGCAATCCATAATCCGATTCGTCCATCAGACGGTCGACACTCGCGGGATGTTGCTTTCGCAGGGATGTACTTCGCCCATAAGTATCCTGAACGGCGCGACCAGTTGCAGCTGCTGTTGGACGGCGCCATCTCGGGAACAGAAATGTTCAAGAACGGTCTTGAGATCTTTTCCCGTCAGCTCGGTGGGGATCCGGAATATCAGTTCCCCGCGCCTTACGACGAACATGTCATGGGCTCGTTGAGCTATGACCAGATGCTGACCGCGTATAAGGCCTACAGGGTCTTCCTCAACGTTAATTCTGTTGTGGACTCTCCGAGCATGTGTGCTCGGCGTATCTTCGAGATAACAGCTTCCGGGACACCCGTTGTGACCACGGATAGCCCTGCACTTCCTCGCTTTTTTCCCGATGGAGAAATAAGCAGCGTAGGCACTTCTGACCAAGCCGCAGATGTCATCAAAGCTTTGATTCGGAGTCATGAGCTCAATGACCGCATGGTTCATCTAGCCCAAAGACGTATATGGACCGAGCATACATATGCGCACCGAGCCGAAAAAGTCATTAGCTGGATCCTCCCGGAGCGTCAACGACCTGTAAAGCAGGCCGCAGTAAGCGCCTTGGTGTCGACCATCAGGCCGCGCCAACTTGAACACATCTTCAAGACGTTCGGGTCGCAACGCGGTGTCGAGGCTGAATTGGTGTTGCTGACGCACGGATTCAGTCCCAGCCCCGACGAGATCAATCGCTTGCGCGAGAAGTACGCAGTCAAGCAGTTGATCCTTCTGGAAGAGCCGGCGGCAAGCAGTTTGGGAACTTGCCTCAATAGGTGTGTTGAGTCTTCCAGCAATCCTGTGCTGACCAAAATGGATGACGATGACTACTATGGGCCGAACTATTTGGCAGACCAGATGAATGCGCTGTCTTATTCCAACGCCGATGTCGTTGGAAAGCTAGCCCACTTCATGTATATCGCCGCAAAAAATGCTGCCGTGTTGAGGTTTGACCATATGGAACACCGTTTTGGCCACATGGTCATGGGACCCACGATTATGGCTCACCGCGAAGTCTTTGAGCAGCATCCTTTCGAAAATCGGAGCCGTGGCGAGGACACTGAATTTCTTAGGGCTGTCACGAATTCCGGCGGAAGGATTTATTCCTCAGACCGATACAACTACTACCAATACCGGGGTGGTTCAGGCCATACCTGGACCGCATCCGACGACGAACTCCTCGCCTCCGGGGAAATTCAGTTCTGGGGAAATCCCGCAGAACACGTCACACTCTAGACAAACTGAAACTCAAATGTGGGGAGCATTGCGTTGAACACTATTAATCGCGTAGCAGTAATCGGATTGGGCTACATTGGCCTGCCAACGGCCGCCATCTTGGCAACCAATGGCGTCGAGGTCATCGGCGTCGACGTCAACCAGCGCACAGTAGACGCCGTGAATGCCGGTCAGGTTCCTTTCGTCGAGCCAGACCTGGGCGTTCACGTGGCGGGTGCCGTCAGCCAAGGCCACCTGAGCGCTAGCACGTCCACGCCTCAAGCCGAGGCATACATCGTGGCAGTGCCTACGCCATTCAAGGAAGACCGTTCAGCAGACCTGAGCTACATCGAGGCCGCCGCGCGCGGTATTGCCCCCCAGCTCCAGGGTGGCGAGCTTTTGATACTTGAATCCACTTCTCCTCCAGGCGCCACCGAGCACATGGCCAACTACATTCTGAACCTGCGCCCTGACCTGAGCATCGACGGGGCAGATTCCAAGCCGGCGATTTTGGTGGCTCACTGCCCCGAACGTGTGCTTCCGGGCCGAGTCATGATCGAACTCGTCACGAACGACAGGATTGTCGGCGGGATGACATCAGAGGCGGCTGAAACTGCCAAGAACCTCTACGCGGTGTTCTGCCAAGGCGAGATTCTCACCACGGATGCCGTAACGGCGGAAATGGCGAAGCTTGTCGAGAACTCTTACCGGGACGTCAACATCGCCTTTGCAAATGAGCTGTCTGTGATCAGCGACAAGCTGGGTATTGACGTGTGGGAGCTCATCCGGTTGGCCAACCACCACCCCCGCGTGAACATCCTGCAGCCGGGTCCGGGCGTTGGCGGACACTGCATTGCTGTTGATCCTTGGTTCATTGTTGCTGCCGCGCCGGAGGAGTCCAGGCTTATTCGGACTGCCCGCGAGGTCAATGACGCCAAGCCAGAGTGGGTGTTCCAGCAGGTTGTAACGTCACTCGAGTCACTTCCCAGTACTGCAGAAGTATCGGTTCTAGGGCTTGCATTCAAAGCCAACATTGATGATCTCCGTGAATCGCCTGCCATTGAGATTGCTGCTCACCTGGCCGAGGCTCTAGCGGACCGCCGTATCAACGTTGCTGAACCTCACGTGGAGGAGCTGCCGAAGCAGCTCGCGGGTCGTGCCAACGTGGAGCTCGTCTCCATCGAGGAATCGATCGAACGATCACACGTTGTGGTTGTGCTGGTCGACCACGACGATGTAAAGGCTGTTGACCCCGCACTTCTCGCTGGGAAGACAGTTATTGATACTCGGGGTGCCCTGACACTTGAAGGCGAGACGTTGTATGCCCAGTGAAATGACGCCTGCAGCGAGCGGACGACGCGATCCCGCCGCAGTGGCCCGACTCCGTCAACGAGTGTCCGAAGGAAAACTGCCGGCCGACGCAGTGGCCGGCATTGAAGCTGCGATCCAAGAAGTGGAGTGGCTACTTCAGGATGCAAGCCGTTGGCAGCGGCAGATCGATTTCGAGCTGCCGCCTGCTGTTCCTTCGACTTCTGCACCAAAGACCCAAATTCAGGCCCCTACGATACCAAGGGTTGTTCCGAAAACGCCCGTGGCAACTAAGGCACCAACAACTTCGGCAGCCCAAGCGGATCGAGCGAAATTCCCGGCGATGAAAGTTATCGGGGCTGCGGCACGCGGAACCGATATCACAGTCGCTTCGATTCTTGACCCGTTTTCGCAAACAGCGTTCTCCTATGAATGGAACAACATTGCGGTTGAGCCCAAGACGTGGAAGAAGCAACTCGGAGAGTCAAAGCCGGACCTCTTGTTCGTGGAATCCGCTTGGCAGGGCAATAATAGTTCTTGGCTCTACCAACTGACCGGAAGCCTAGCTCCCCGAGCGGAGATTTCGGAACTCGTTGCCTGGTGCAAGGAGAACGGAATTCCGACCGTCTTTTGGAACAAGGAAGATCCACCTCACTTTGAAGACTTCCTAAAGAGTGCCAAGCTTTTTGACGTTGTCTTCACATCGGATGTGAATTGTGTTCCGCGCTATAGAGATGCACTCGGGCATGACCGTATTCATGTTTTGCCGTTTGCGGCCCAGCCACGTATGCACAACCCGGCGAGACCTCAAAATATTAAGAGAGACCGCGAAATTGCGTTCGGAGGCATGTACTTCCGGCACAAGTATCCTGAGCGTCGACAGCAGATGGACTATCTGCTGCCTGCAGCTCAGAAGTTCGGACTGGATATCTTCTCCAGACAGCTAGGTGCGGATGCCAACTACCAGTTCCCTGAACCGTTTGATAAAAATGTGGTTGGTTCGCTGCCTTACGAGGAAATGGTTACCGCCTACCATGCGTACAAGGTTTTTCTGAACGTTAACTCGGTCATAGACTCACCGAGCATGTGCGCGAGGCGAATCTTCGAAATAACGGCCTGCGGAGCTTCCGTTGTTAGCCCACCTAGCCCGGCCATCGAACGGTTTTTTCCGGACGGGTCCATCCTGACAGCTGCCGACGAGAAGGAAACGCATGCACACTTGCGGGCACTGATGCGTAGCGAGTCCTATCGCCAACGGTTGGTACATCGAGCACAGCGGGAAATCTGGAAAAATCACACATACGCTTCTCGTGTCGACCAAATTCTGGACAGCGTGAACTTGCCGGTTCCAGCACGCGAGCGTTCTGTCTCCATCCTGGCACCGACGTATCGGCCTCATGCTCTCGAATCTATTCTCGAAAATGCGGCACGTCAGGTTGGTCTGGAGAAGGAGCTCGTAATCCTAACGCACGGCTTTGAAGCCAATGCTGCTGAGGTCAAAGCGCGAGCCAATGACATGGGTCTGGGGAATGTCAGCATCATCTCCGCGAAGAGATCAGTGACCTTGGGTGAATGCCTGAACCTGCTTGTGGATGCAGCGGACGGCGACATTCTGACAAAAATGGACGACGACGATTACTACGGTAAGAATTACCTACCGGACCTTGTTCAGGCTCTGACATTTTCGGGGGCTGATCTTGTGGGCAAGGCGGCTACCTACTTCTACTTTGAGAGCAAGGACGCGACCATCCTTT
Source organism: Arthrobacter sp. yr096 (assembly GCF_900108925.1). Classification (NCBI taxonomy): domain Bacteria; kingdom Bacillati; phylum Actinomycetota; class Actinomycetes; order Micrococcales; family Micrococcaceae; genus Arthrobacter; species Arthrobacter sp. yr096. The sequence continues at coordinate 208,208 of NZ_FNYI01000001.1, forward strand.
CTTACGGCGCGCACGAACACCGGTTCACAGACTTTGTGCGCGGTGCGACGCTTACAGCCCCGGCAGATGTTTTCCGTGAGCATCGTTTCGAGGCTCTTGGCCGCTCAGAAGACTCGACTTTCCTCAAGAGCGTGAAGGCTGCTGGTGGTCGTATCTACGCGGCAGATCGCTTTAATTACTTCGTCCGCCGTTCTGCGGACGTCAGCAGCCACACATGGCAAGTCGCCGATGATGAACTTTTCGCTACAGGCGACGCCGAGGTTTTCGGGGATCCCGTTGCCCATGTTTCGGTTTAGGAAAGCAGCATGAAACTTATCCAAGTAGCAAAACGACTCTTGAGCCGTAGGATCACCCTCCTCCACACAGTGCTGCTCGCCCTGGCAATGATTGGCCTGCTTGCATGGCTGCTCGGCTCCAACGAGAAGTGGTTGGTGCTCCCTGCAGCATCCTTTGCTTTTGCTTTCCTTCTGCTAGGCATCCAACTGCAGTTCTCTGTGGATTCGACTCAGACGCTGAAGAATAACTCTCAACGACGACACACAGCACTTAAAGTTGCCAACGATCGATTGGTGTCACAGACGGAACAGCTGGTTGCGTCATCAAGTGCTCAAGCAGATACCGTCGGTCGTCAACTCAAAGCCGTTTCCCAGGACTTGGCCAGAATAGAATCAACTCTGCAAAGCTCCGACATCGAACAACCGTTGGCATCCATGCGAGCTGACTTGGCCCGAATTGCATCTGGTAGTCAGATTCTTAGTGATCAGCAGAGATTCCGATTTGCTGAAGTGATTGATCTCTATCAAGATCAGGCGGATCGACAGCAGGCATTCGAACTGCGCTTACGTCATCTCCTTAAAGATGTTGTCGAAACTGCTATCGACAGCTCGTCGGAGAGTGAACCGTTGGAGGTCGAGGTTCTCGACGAAGTTGAGCCGACAACGGGCGATCAGTCCAAAGAGGAACCGCCGACCGCAGCAGGTGTCATTGGTGTCGACGCGCTAATAGAGGCAGTCTGGCCCTCCGTTCAGAATCATATTTGGTTGCGCGATCTGTATTCACGCTCGGGTTCTATTGCTCCTCGAAATTTCTTGGCGTCACCCGAGAACATGAAAGCGGGATCTTTTCTCGGCAATTCGCAAAGGCTGTTGATCGATTGGGGCATCGACAGTTTGACTTTCCATCTAGCTGAAGAGCGCTCTCGCGTCGGCATGATCACAGTCGCCGTTGAATCCGATGATCGGTTGGCTGACCTTGCTGCACAGGCACTAGGAGGTAGTCTAAAGACCGTCTCGACGGCCACCTTGGCAACCAATGAACTCGGCTACGAGTTGGCCGGGTTGATTGACGGGCCAGCCGGCGTCCTTGTCAGCAATCGACTTGAGGACAAGGAGCTTCAGCGATTCGCTGGCATGCTCGACGCCCTTACCTTCGTAGAGTGCGTCTACTTGACGGCCGCCATGACATTCGACGGGGGATGCACAGCAGATGTACTCACGAGCGCTGGATTTTCCTTGTCCGAGCAAGATGAAACGAGCGAGATTGACAAGGCAGGCCTGGAACTCTGGGAGCGTGTCAGTTGATGTCTAAGATCACTGCCCCGCTGCACATTCGGATCCAAAAGCCTAAGGCAGACGGATCCAGAGTTGTTTTTTCCTTCTCCGCTTCCCGTGATATTGGCCTTCAATCCCGCAACCGCTGGTACATCGATTACCAAGGCCTCGACGTAACTCACGTGGCCGCCGAGATGTTTACTATGGTTTTTCTCGCCTGGCAGTTGCCTGTATTTCTCCAGTCTCGAGCACAGAGCATTAGCATTTCTGCAGAATTCCCGGTCTCAGAGGATGTATGGCTGTTTGTAGAACGCTTGATGCGAAACAAGGGAATCTCGCTTAAGCGGGTCCAATTCGATGGGCTGGTTGCTCGTCGACCAGAAGCAACGGACGGAACCCCTGGATACGGATATCGTCAGCGCAAAACGTTGAGCGTCGTTCCGGACGGTTTGCCGCGTGGCGTGGTCCGCGAAATCCTGACAAAGTTCACCGACCCCAAGGACCTCTCATTTCGCTCCTTGGACGTCATCTTTGATGCCAAAGCTGAGGCTGCTTGGACGGAAAGTAAATCAGAACTTTCATCAAGTGCCCGGTTCAGCTCGGACTTTGGCGTGACGCTCAGGCGAGTGGCCCTCGGCGCGGCTCCACGCGCATTCAGTGCCTACGTCCTGGCGGCGGTACCTGGTCTCATTGCTGGCGGTTTTACGAGATATGCAACCTTCCTTGGTGGTAACCGTTTCTGGCAGCACGTAGGCGACTCCGCATCCATAGGAAACAGCGGTCAGAGAACTGAGAACTTTCAGGCACTTTCCGATTTCTTGGCAACCGCAGTCAATTACCCGGTTCAGTTCGCCAACGTCGGGCGTTCACTCTCCGGCCTTGGAGCCGTCAAGGCGCTCAATCGCCTTGCGCCTGAGTGGTCCTCATGGCACTCAGCCGCGATTGCAGGATCTGAGGTGTGGGCGACGCGTACCGCGGGTGTGCTCGCTTTCTTTGCCGCATCCGTAGAGCGGGACGGCCAGTTGAGTGCAGGCGCCAAAGCTCTGTTGAAGGGCAGCCGGATCTACTCGAGCATGCTTGCAACTGTACGTGGGAATGCCTTGATTGGATGGGACGGCAACATTGGGTGGGAATCGAGACTCGGCATTCCCGACTTTGAACTGATGGAGTTGCACGAATTGTGCAATAACCTGTGCAGCCGGTCCGTGTCGACGGTTGAATCTGATGACTCTACGTTTTGGGATGTAATCGCGCCATTTGGGAAGCGGGGATACCCAGATCTATGGAACCTGCGGCAACTGCGGCCCGATGAGTATCGGAATGGATTTGAGGAGTGCATCTCGGTAGTGCTCAACGGCGTCCTGGAGACTTCGGACTGGCGTGGTGAATACCCGCTGCGGAGCGAAGCCGTGAAATTTACTGAAACCGTAGAGTTGCCCCGTCCGTGGCCGATGTCCTTCCGGGTGCAGCGGGTGTCAGTTGGCTAAGCTGCTGACGTTGGTGACCTACCAAGCCGAATGGGGCGGTTTGCATGAGAATGTCGCATATGCCGTTCGAGCTTCCATTCGTGCTGGCCACACGATCGACGTCGCTTGCCCACCCTCGCGTCTCACAGATCACCTTCTGGCGCTCGGAGCTGGGGTCATAGATCTGCTGCCCTCTGCCTCATCTGAGGAGCTTGAGCCGTTGCTGCGAGATCGCGCTTATGACCTTGTTCACGCACACCCTTTCCGCTCGCGTGAGATAGGGCTGCAATTGGCCGCTTCATGGGGCGCGCCGTTCATGGCAACTTTCCACGGGTCCTACCTTGATGCGGTGTCAACCTGGCACGAGCGGGCCGCACTGATTGGGGCTGTGTCACCGGCTGTTGCCGAGAACTTGGTGAAAAGTGCCGGGGTGCCAGCACACAAGATTGCCTTGATCCGGAACGGTGTTGAGGACGAACTCTTCGAGCACCCCATAACGCCCGTTCAGGAACGCCTGGAACGAGGCCGTGCAGACATCGTCGTCCTCGCCAGAATGGATAAAGACAAGCTGGCCCTTGTCGAGAGCGTTGTCCCTACCGCACTGATGCTTGCTGAGGAGTTCCCCCAACTCGAATGGAGGCTTAGGATAGTGGGTTCCGGCTCTGCCGTCGGGGACTTCCAGGAGCACCTTCGGGGACGCCTCGCCGTGGCGCCTAACATCTCGACCGACTGGATGGGTTGGGTTAACTCGCACGAGACCAGCAGGGTTCTGAGCCGGGCTGTACTGGCTTTTGCTTCCGGCCGTGGAGCAGCTCAGGCTTTGGCTTTAGGCACTCCCGTTGTCGCTGCGGGTTCGCAGGGTGTGGTTGGCCTACAAGAAGGTGAGAACCTGCAACTGGGTTACTGGGGCAACTTTGGTGGGCAACGGTCTGAATTACATCCCGGGAACGAAGAGATTGCAGAACGAGTGATAGAGCTCCTTCGCGATCCAAAGGCTTGGCATGCAAAATCGGTGCGGGGCAGACAGTCCATATATGCCGGAAGCTCGCAGTCATCTGTTGATGCAGCGTACCTTTCCGCTGTGCAACTGGCCCTTGAGCACGGTTAGAGATGATGATGTAGCAACGATGGGTCGGGTCCACATTGTCCACAGCCTAAGTCTTCGGATGCAACGCCGAGCACGACGGATGGCAGCGTCACTAAGTTTCTTAAAAAAATTGATTTGGAGTCACCATGCAAAGTGCGTTTGTTCGCGGGTATGTCATATCCGACACCGAGTTAGACCTGCCTGACCAATGCAGTGACTGGCAGAGCTCCTCGATAGGTGGCTACAGCTTCTACTTCCACCCGCTGACGAAGTGGGCCCGGTTCTCCGATGCCCAAGGTGACAACTGGGCAGTATTCATCGGCCAAGCCGTCGACCTCGAGTCAGGGGAGACCAGCATGCCTGAACTCGCCAAACGAACATGTGAGATCCTCGGGCAGCAGGACGAACAAGCAGCAGTGGAGTACTTGGCCTACTTAGGGGGTCGCTTCATTTGCGCCTTCGGCAAGAAGGACGAAGTTACTGTTATCCCGGACTGCCATGCAACCATCGCCGCCTTTTGGACGGAGAAGGATGGGAAATTTGTTGCGTCATCCCATAGCCGGCTGACGGCAATCATCGCGGGTTGCGAACAGAGCTCAAAGTCCGCAGGCATCATGGAATCGCCTCTTTATACAGATGCTGGCGGAAAGTACTACCCCGGTGTTCTGACACCCTTTGAGTCAGTTCTGCCGCTCATAGCAAACTGCTTACTGCGCAATGAAAAACGACAGGGAACAACCCGTCACACACGGTTTTATCCGTGGGCAGATGTACAACCCCTTGGCGATACCGGGCTGGTTCTGGACGCATTCGGGAAGGTACTTGAGCGGCACGTCGAATTGCTCACAAGCTTGGGAAAGACGAACATATCACTGACGGCAGGTCTGGACTCTAGAGCAGCAGCGTTCGCAGCTGCCGACCAAGTACAGGAAGGATCGTATGCCTACACTTATTTCCGCTTTGAGGGTGCCGTAACCGAGACGGTGCAAGACCTGATGGGAGCGTCTGACTGGGCACGTGTACTCGGCCTCCCTCACAGAATTATTCGGCTCCACCCATACGACCCGGGTGCAGACTGGGTGAAAATGTATGTCCAGTCATTTCCGCGAGGAGCCCGCTTTCCTGCGCTGGCACAGTGCTATGACGAGAACTTCTCGGACGATGACATTTCATTGGTCTCCACGATCGCGGAGACCGGAACCGCCTTTTACAAACTTCGTGATTCACCGGACCCTACACCCGAAGTGCTCGCAGGGAAGTTCAGCCGGAGCCCTATTGGCAGATCCGAAGACATGGTCGAGGTTTTCAAGGAATACGTGGAGTTTTCAGAGTTCACGTCGAGCAGGATACACAACCTCGACTGGCATGACCTGTTTTACTGGGAGCACCGAAACAGCAAGTGGGCGTCCTTGTGGTACTCCGAGTTGGACCTGTCCCACAGGGTCTTCCTGCCGTTCAACAGTCGTGCACTGATCGAAATTATGTTGAGCCTTGACTACTCGCTAAGGGAATCTCGGTTCCTGCTCACGGAGTATTGTGCCAGGAAGGCCGCAGAGTTGGGCGTATCAGCAACTTTGATTAACTCGTAACGAAGTTGGGCTCGCATCCAGTAGCTGGATGCGAGCCCTTTTACCAACAGTTGCTAGACGTTGCTGGAGATCGGAACTTCGGAAGAGGGTTCTTCAGAGAACTCCCGAATGACGTCCGGAATACTCTCCTCCCAGGGTTCGGGGCTGGTCATCCTAGCCAGAAAGCCGGCCAAGATAGTTTTAGGCGGGGGAGTGTGCCCTGGGGCCCATGAGTCCATCATCACGTGGAGCTTGTTATCCGGATGGTTCACTGCAAGGAACGGTTCCATGTGCCGCTCAATATGGAAAGTGTCGTTAGTGTTTTGAATGTAGAGGACGGTGTTATCCACGGGCTGCCCATAGACTGCACAAAGGTCCAAGACGGGTGTATTGGGTATCTCCGCGATGGGATCATACTCATCCTCGGAAATTCCGAAAGCATGCGTCGCGAATGCTCGCACACTGCGATTAATGTAGCGCGTTACTTTTGTCTGGGGGTTGAAGGCAATTGCCAAGGATCCAGGGGTGACAGATGAATAGTACATGCTGGCATAGCCGCCACCTGATCCTCCGAAGAAGATCACTCGCTGCGCTCCGTGCTGACGGATTATTCGACCGATGACCTGAGGCAGAAGCTTCTGAAGAGGCTGCTTGCTGTTACCTGCAAACCACGCCAACGCGAGCTTGTCCGTTAGGTAGAGGCTTGGATCGGAAATAAAAATTCTGTTTGCGATGAGACCACCGGAAATGCCTTGTCCGGAGAGAACGGGAAGGTTATGCGTGGGCTCTATTGCTCCGTGGAAAAAGACGATGGTTACGTCGGCCCCGACGTCGCTATTGAGGATATCAATGGGGATACCCTGCTCATTGATGGAGAGAATGCCGACCGGTATCGATTCTGCTGCCAGAAACGTCTCCACATCGGGAAAGTGCGTTACGACATTAGCTGAAGTGTCGATTTTTTGTAGCCGCATGAGCCGTCCTTCGGTGATGTAATCCTCTTGTTCAAAGCATACTTGGACTAGGATGGATGATCGCGAAGACTGACCATGTTACGGTGCCCAGGTTGCTGGAATCTCGAATTCCAAAACCCGGGCACCGAATGACTGTAAGTAGAGGTGATCAGCCGCGATCAGAGTAGAACGCGTCGTTCTTTACTCCTGCGCCGTTGACCACGTTGATCATGTAGTCCTTGCCGACTCCGAGCGATGTGCTTCCGAGGTTTGCAGTGACTGACTCAAGCAGCGGGTTGATGCCGAGTTGCTTCCCGTAATTGGGGTTGTAATTAGTAGCGGGAACTGTCTTTTCATATGTTCGCCCGTTGGCGTCAGTCCACGCCACATGAACAGTGCCACCGCTTAGGTTATGGCCTGTCACCAGAACCCCGCCGCTGCCGTAAAAGATGGAATCAGTAATGACAGGCGTCATGTTGAATGTCTTCATACGCTCTGCCATGGGTGCCCACGTTCCGGTGCAGGAGTAGTAGGTATCCCAATTGTAGGAAATCGTCTTCATGGAGTAGTTGCCGAGGTTCTGGAGCTGGCGATCAATACGGCCCTTCGTGGTCTGCCCTCGCCCATTGGTGTCGCAGGGGTTCTGGCTTGTCTTCGGCGCCATTCCTTCCATGTTGGCCCATAGCTCGGCACCGGTTCCATCGATACCAATTGCCGCAGCGAGGAAGTAGTCACGGATGGGGGCGAGATACTTGCTTCCCCAGGAGCCGCTTCCAACTATGGCAGCAGCAAACGGGTCCACCGCCGAGTTCTCTTCGTTCTTAAAATAGGCGCCAGCCTTACCAGTTCCCATTCCGTCCTGAATCGCAACGGAAAGATGTACGCCGCTAGCGGTTAGCGCAATCTTTTCTGCTCCGTCGCGGACCCGGGTGGTCGTGTAACTTCCTGTGCTGCGACGGGCATCCAGGTAGGGGCTGACTACGGCATCGCGGCCCGGGAGGATACGTGCAATGGCTTGGTTTGCCATACGATACAGGCTCAGCACGGGGTCGTAGTGTGCGACGTCCGTGACCGGCATCTCGTATGAGTGGTAGAAACCCGCCAAACCGGGCAGATTGATGGCAGCCTTTTGGTAGCGGAGAAAACGATCCGTGAACTGCGTCAATGCTGAGAAGTATGAGACGTCCGGGAGCCATGGCGTGTCCAGGTTGTTCGCAGGTACGGGTAGGCCAGCGTAGTAGTGCATTCCCAACGAAGTAGCCGCATTGGCGACCGAGACATTGATGCCGGCGGTCCCAGGGTTAGTAGCGCCGGTAACCACGACGACGTCGTAAAGGCCGTTAGAGGAAGTGCAACTACTGCCTTGGTTGGGTAGGACGAAGACTGTAAAGGGTTGTCCATTGTTGGTGATTGAGAGATCGCGGGGGCACACCAAGGCTTTGCTTCCCCAAAGGCTGTAGTCGTAATAGGTGAAATATCGGTTGACCTTCACTCCGGAAGCGGCCGCCTGGGCACAATTGACGCCGCTAACCTTGCAGTCAGCGGGAATCTCGGCCAATGTCGCGGGCTTGAGTCGCGAACCGAAGGTGATGACGGTATCTCCACCAACGGCCTTGATGTCTGACAATTTCTTCGCGTTAGTCGCATCGCTGGTACTGCCATAGATGAAGTAGCCGCTGACCGGATAGACCGGTGCTGCGGCCGCTTGGGCGGTTGAACCTTGGAGGGACGCGACTATCAGCGCGCAAACAGCCATTAGGCCTGCGACGATGTGCCCGACGCTGTAGGGGTGGGATGTAGGTGTCTCTGCTTTAAAAGTTGCCACGGAGGATCCTTGGGCTCGTAGGGCTGAGACCTTGGACCTATGGCAAAAGACTGGCTGTTGCGGCTCCCAAACTCAAGAACTTGACAAGAACTTTCAAGCACAAAAAAGGGCCGTCAATACTCGTGGGAGTATGTGACGGCCCTGTTGCTGGGGAGCGTAGGCTAAACAGAAACTGTCAAACCAAATTCATCAATACGCTCGCCCACGCCGAGGAGCTCAGCTATTGCGGCCACAGTGCGTTCTGATGCGCGGCCGTCGCCATAAGGGTTTACGGCGTTGGCCATAGCATCGAAGTGGCTGGGTTCGTTGAGGAGACGATCCACTTCAGCGACAATCTTCTCCTCATCAGTGCCGATGAGTGTGACGGTACCTGCTACGACAGCCTCCGGCCGTTCAGTATTTTCGCGCATCACTAGAACGGGCTTACCGAGGCTGGGCGCCTCCTCTTGAACTCCACCGGAGTCAGTCAGGACGATGTGAGCCAGAGAGAGCATTCGGGTAAATTCCCCGTAGGCGAGAGGTTCTGTTACCACCACATTCGGCTTGCCGGCCAGCGCTGGCAGGACGGCCTCCCGAACGACTGGGTTTTTATGCGCTGGCAGCACGATGACGAGGTCGGGCTCGGCATCTGCAATGCGGGCCAGGGCGCGGCCGACGCCGCGCATGGCATCGCCTTGGTTCTCTCGTCGATGTGTAGTGACTAGGAGGATCTTTCGTCCGCTGGCTGCAAGCTCCTCCAGCTGAGGATCAGTGAACGGGATCTGCTTGTCGACGGTTGTGAACAAGGCGTCGATAACAGAGTTGCCGGTTACAACGATGTCCTTCGCTGCGACTCCCTCCGCCAGAAGATTTGCGCGGCTGGTCGAAGTCGGCGCTAGATGCAGGGTGGTGATCTGGGTAGTGATCTTTCGATTCGCTTCCTCCGGGAATGGGGAAAGCAAATTGCCGCTCCGGAGTCCCGCCTCAACGTGGACCACGGGAATCCCGTGATAGAACGCAGCGATGGCGCCAGCCGTTGACGTGGTTGTATCGCCCTGGACGATGACTGCGTCGGGCTTATTGACAGAGAAAAGCTTGTCGAGGCCCGTAATGGTTCGAGTCATGATGTCTGAGAGAGACTGTCCCGGCTGCAGGATGTCGAGATCATGATCAGGAGTGATCCCGAAAAGTTGATTAACTTGGTCCAGCATTTCGCGGTGCTGCCCAGTGACCGTCACAACACAGTCGAAGTCAGACGATTCGTGCAGTGCATGAACAATCGGAGCCATTTTGATGGCTTCCGGGCGAGTGCCGAAAATGGGCATGATGCTGGGCACAATTTCCCCCAAGGAGCAAGCTGACGAAGACAGAGACGTCTATATCCTACCGGAGCCGGGGGAGCGCAGCGGACGCTAAGGCCCTTAGCTGATGTGCCCAGCAATTGGTGGCCTTCTGGGTACTAGCTTATTCCGGCTTTAAAGGAGGGGGACTTCACATACTGTACGACTTCCGCAATATCCATCGGCCAACTGGCCACGGCGGCTACCCCGGCCAGGACCTCAGTCAACAGCGGCTTCGGCGGTGGCGCGTGACCGGGCCCCCAAAAATCCTCAAGCAGGAACACGGGATTGTCTGGATGTACTGCCTCGAGGAACGGCTGCATGTGATTTTCGGTATGGAACAAGTCGTTCAAGTTTTGAAGATATACGACGGCACCTCCCAGGGGCTGAGCGTACAACCCGCACAAATCTGTTACAGCCAGCTGCGGCAGGTAAGACAAGGGTTCTTGTACGTCGTCCGGGGCATCGTAGGCGATCTGCGCGTAGTCCAAGACCGTACTTGGCTGATACCTCGCTATGTTCGTTTGAGGGTTGAACACAACTGCTGCTGAGCCTGCAAACCGTGCAGCGAAATACAGGCTGGCGAAACCGCCGCCGGAACCCCCAAAAAACATCACGCGTCGGGAACCATGAGAGGTCACGATACGCCGGATGATCTTCTCTAAATCACTCTGAAGGCCGGGCTGCGCTTTGTTGCCCGCGAACCATCCGAGTTGAAGCCCTTCCGATATGTAGAGGCTCGGATCCGAGATGAAGATTCGATTAACCCCAATGCCTGTCGATAGCCCTTGGCCGGACAGAACAGGAAGTTGGCTCGTCGACTCCACAGCGCCATGGAACACAACCATGGTGGTGTCAGATCCGACATCACTGTTGAGTAGATCTATGGGAAGGCCTGCTTCACTGATGGAAAGGATCCCTTGTGGGATGCTGTCTGCTTCGATGAATGAAGCGACTCCCGAATACCAAGTGACCTGATTCGCGGTCGCGTCGATGACCTGTTGGCGCACGCCATTTCCCCTGTCTTCCGCTAATTTGCCCATGTAAGACTACCGGACGGTGGGCTGGTGATGTTGGAGCTGCTGGCCCCTGCGTACTACCCGGCGAAAATTAGTGCTGCGAGCAAAACGGGGATGCTCAGCACCACAAGCACAACAAGAACAAGAGCTACACGACGTTTGAACTGCCGCTCGCCGGCCTCTTTGCTTTGAACGATTGGAATGGCCGCTGACGAAGGCCGACGGTACTCCATAGGCTCCGCGGGAGCCGCTGGATTGCGTCGGGATGGCATGCTGAAGTTGAACCGGCGCCGCTTGAAATGGCGACCGGCCGGAAGCGGACGCGCGGGTTCTTGATTCACCGTTTGTACCTTCCATGGATGGCCGCTGTAAGGCCGGTTGTCTAACTCTTCCTCCCACTACCTTAGTGAGAAGTGCACTCCGGTCGCATCCAGATGTCGATCAACCCGCCCGTTTCGACCACTAAGCGGTCCATCCAAGCACCTGCGGAAAGGTCCGGCTGGGACCCAACCATCTGCACCTCGGCCGATGTGCATTGTCCAATCAGGGTGCCCGCCCGCATGAGGTGATATTCAGACGTCACCACGGTCACGGATTTCCAGCCATGATCCGCAATCAATCCGCGCAAGGCCTCGGCCTCGCCCCTTGTATTCAGAGGAGAAGGTCGGAAGCACACAAGATCAGGATCGCCTTCGCCCGCGTTCTCCTGGCATAGCGCGTCCCCTTCCACGTTGCCGGCCAAGCCGGTGGTTGAGACGACCAGAACGGGTATATCCAGGTTCTCCTGCAATTCCAACGCCACCGGCAACCGTTCCTTGCTCATGCCACCCAGGACAACGATCGCGTCCGTGCGGTGGGGCGTCGCCTGAGGCGGGTTGTAGAAGAATTGAAACGCTGCGATCAGCCAGAGCAATACCGCCAAGAAGCAAGCGCCAACAACAACGCCAATGATGCGCGTAGCGGGGGCAGTTTTGAGGGGCACGGGGACAGTCTAAGGTTCGGAAATGTGTGCCCTCTCCCAGCCAGGAGCCGCCGGGAGCGCCTAGCGGGTGTCAACATCCTCAAACACAAGGAAAGTCTGGGTATCCAGCACACCGTCCATGGACTGCAATTGGTCGAAGATCACACGGCGGAGATGGATGTTGTCCGTAGCACGCACCAGAAGAATGACGTCAAAGTCCCCACCCACCAGTGCAATGTGGTGAACCTCGGGAATGGCCCGCAGTTGTTCCTTCAGTTCGCGCCACGAATGTTGCTGAACCTTCAGCGTCACGTAGGCAGAAGACCGTAGGCCTGCCTTGATGGGGTCAACCAAGGCAGTGAACTTGGTCAGCACGCCCTCGCCGGTGAGCCGGGCAATGCGGGAGTACGCGTGGGCGCGGCTGATGTGGACGTTCTCGGCCACCTGTGTGATGGACATGCGGCCGTCGGTGGTGAGCTCATGGATGATGTCCCGGTCCACGTTGTCCAGGGGTATGGCAGTCTGCTCCGCCTCGGCCTCACTCATGCGCTCTCCAAACCGTCTACAGCACGGGCACGTTACCCAGCTCACAATTGCAATCTGTCTTTCAGAATACCCATTTTAGGCAAGGTCTTCCATGATTCAGCCGAAAGCTGGATACGAAATATCGCGGGGGAACATACTGGAAGCACATAGTGGCTAGAGAAGGACGGACCAATGACGATCCACGCAGACCACTCTGCGCCGGAAACGGTTGTAGAGGACCAAGCTGCTGACGTTCGGACAAAATTCGGCATCAGCGTTGAGGACTACATGCTTCCCGCCCGGCACCAGATCCAAATGGTGAACCCGGACGGCACCCTCCGCTCCCATGACGAGCAAGGCACCGAACCCGGCCACGAATACCCCACGCCCAGCGATGCTGAACTCATGGCCGCGTACGAGCAGCTCGTCGTCGGCCGCCGCGTTAACGACCAGAACTCAGCGCTCGTCAGGCAGGGCCGTATGGCCGTCTATCCCTCAAGCCACGGCCAGGAAGCCTGCCAGGTGGCAGCTGCCATGTGCCTTAGCGAGGGGGACTGGCTTTTTCCCACCTATCGTGATGCCGTCGCCGTCATGACCCGCGGGGTGGACCCCGTTGAGGTGATGACCATTTTCCGCGGCGACTGGCACGGCGGGTACGACCCCACCGAGCACAATGTGGGCATCCAATGCACCCCGCTCACCACCCAATTGCTGCACGCCGTGGGCGTCGCCCACGCTGCCAAGCTGCGCGGTGAAAACACCGTTGTGATGGCGATGTGCGGCGACGGCGCTACCAGCGAGGGCGACTTCCACGAGGCCCTGAACTTCGCCGCCGTCTTCCACCTTCCCGTCATCTTCTTCGTCCAGAACAACAAATACGCCATCTCCGTACCGCTCAGCCACCAGTCCGTGGCACCGTCGCTGGCCCACAAGGCTGTTGGCTACGGCATGGCCGGTGAGCGCGTTGACGGTAACGACCTCGTGGCGCTGCTCGCCGTGATGGACCGGGCCGTGAAGCTGGCCCGCGACGGCTCTGGACCGTTGCTGATCGAAGCCCACACCTACCGCATGCAGGCCCACACCAACGCCGACGACGCTACCCGCTACCGCCCGGACAGCGAAGTCGCCGAATGGCAGGCAAAGGATCCGCTGGCGCGTATGAAGTCGTACCTCACGGACAAGGGTCTCCTCGACGATGAGGCCAGCAACAGGATTGCTGAGCACGCCGAAACCGTCGCCACCCAGCTCCGCGAAGGCCTGGGCGAGGACGTCCCCGTTCAGCCGCTGGACCTCTTCAAGTACGTCTTCGCCAAGCAAACCCCGCAGTTGAAAGAACAGTCCGAGATGCTCGCCAGCGAACTCGCACGAGAGGAGAGCGCAAAATGACCGTCACCACCACTGCCGGCACCACCACAGCCAACGTCAGCGCAGCCACCGCCAGCGCCGCCGCTTCCGCCGCGGCCACTGCCGAAGCCACCGGCCCGCAAAGCCTCACCATGGCCAAGGCGCTGAACACGGCCATGGCCGATGCCATGCGCGCCGACTCTTCCGTCCTGGTCTTCGGCGAAGACGTGGGAATGCTGGGCGGCGTCTTCCGCATCACCGACGGCCTCATGGCCGAGTTCGGCGAACAACGCTGCTTCGACACCCCGCTGGCAGAATCCGGCATCGTCGGCATGGCAGTGGGCATGGCTATCAACGGCATGCGCCCTGTCATCGAAATGCAGTTCGACGCCTTCGCCTACCCTGCCTTCGAGCAGATCGTCAGCCACGTGGCCAAGATGCACAACCGCACCAAGGGCAAGCTCAAAATGCCCATGGTCATCCGCGTTCCCTACGCCGGCGGCATCGGGGGAGTGGAGCACCACTGCGACTCTTCCGAGTCCTACTACGCCCACACCGCCGGCCTCAAGGTCTACACCCCGGCCACAGTGGCCGACGGCTACCGCATGCTCCGCGAAGCAATCGACTCTGATGACCCCGTGATGTTCATGGAACCCAAGAAGCTCTACTGGTCCAAGGATCAGGTTGACTTGGGTGCCTTGCGAGCAGAGCACGACGCCGGCACCTCCACCGAGGGCCGCGCGGCGGTTGCCCGTCCCGGCACAGACGCGACGCTCATCGCCTACGGCCCGTCCGTACCCACCGCGCTCGCCGCTGCCGCTGCCGCCGCTGAAGAAGGCCGCTCCCTGGAAGTCATCGACGTCCGCACGCTGGTCCCCTTCGACGACGAGACCGTCTGCGCGTCCGTACGCAAGACGGGACGCGCCGTCGTGATCGCTGAAGCGCATGGCTTCGCGTCCGTGTCCTCCGAGATCGTTGCCCGCGTCCAGGAACGCGCGTTCCACTACCTCGCGGCGCCGATCCTCCGCGTCACCGGCTTCGACGTACCGTTCCCGTCTCCCAAGCTGGAGCACTACTACTTGCCAAGCGTCGATCGCATCCTCGACGCCGTCGACGACCTTCAATGGGAGGACTGACCGTGAGCTCAGATATGCAGGTCTTCAAACTGCCCGACTTGGGGGAAGGCCTCACCGAAGCTGAACTGGTGAACTGGCTTGTCGCCGTTGGTGACGAGGTCAAGGTTGACCAGCCGATTGCCGAGGTCGAGACCGCCAAGTCAATGGTGGAGGTGCCTTCGCCTTACGCCGGTACGGTTGCCGAGCTTCACGGTCAGGCCGGGGAAACGCTCGACGTCGGCAAGCCGCTGATCTCGATCGCCCGGGCTGGCGCTGCGGCCGCGGCGCCCGCTGCCGCAGCCGTGTCTGTGGCGCCCACTGCCGTCTCCTCCGGTATTGATGCCTCGCCTGCAGTTGAGGCTGCGGCGGAGTCGTATCGCACGGAGGAGAAGGCCGGTTCCGGCAACGTGCTGATCGGCTATGGCACCCCTGGTGGCGCGACCGGTGGTCGCACCCGGCCGCGCAAGGCGAGTGTCGCCGTCGTCGATCTTGGAGCCGTGGCTGAGCCCGCTGCTGAACCGATGATGGAACCGGTGGTTGCCGGGACGCGCATCCCAGGAAAGCTCAGCGCCGTCATTTCCCCGCTCGTGCGTAAGATGGCACGCGACCATGGCGTTTCGCTCGACGCCATTGAAGGCTCGGGTGCCAGCGGATTGATCATGCGCCGGGACGTGGAGGCTGCTATCTCAGCGCCGGACGCTCCTGCAGCTCCCGCCGTTTCTCCGTCCAAGGCAGAGGCGACGGCCGCTGCCGAAGGTTCCGTTGATAACCGGACTGGCTTGGCCGTCACGGCGCGGACACCGGTTCGCGGAGTCCGCAAGGCTGTCGCGGCGAATATGACCCGCAGCCGTTCCGAGATCCCCGAGGCAACGGTCTGGGTGGATGTAGACGCAACGGCTCTGCTTGAGATGCGGGCTGAACTCAAGAAGCGCGCACCGCACGATACCCCCGGTCTGCTGGCCTTCATCGCCCGTTTTGTCACGGCTGGGTTAAAAAAGTACCCGGCCCTGAACACCCGCTTTGAAACTGCTTCAGATGGCTCGCAAGAGATCGTCGGCTTCGATGGCATCAACCTCGGTTTCGCGGCCCAGACGGACCGCGGTCTCGTTGTTCCTTCGGTCCGCAACGCGCATGGGCTGAGCGCCCGTGAGCTGGACGCGGAGATTCGCCGCCTTACCGCCGTCGCCCGTGAGGGTAAAGCGACTCCAACCGAGCTGGGCTCGGGCACCTTCACGCTCAACAACTACGGTGTGTTCGGCGTGGACGGCTCGGCTGCAATCATTAATTACCCCGAGGTTGCGATGCTGGGTGTGGGCCGCATCATCGACAAGCCGTGGGTGGTCAATGGTGAGCTGGCCGTCCGCAAGGTCACCGAGTTGACCCTCGCCTTCGACCACCGGGTGTGCGACGGCGAAACGGCTGCGGGCTTCCTGCGGTACGTGGCTGACGCGATCGAGAACCCGGGTGGAGCGCTCGCGGATATGTAAGTACTTGTTGCACACAAAGAGGGCCTCGGATCGTCATGATTCGAGGCCCTTCCGCATTTGTTGTGGCGGTGTCTTAAATGCAAAAGTGGCGCGGCGCAAGTCAAAAGTCTGCTTACAATCTCCCGGGGGTCAGTTGGTGATCTCCAACTGCCTGCGACCAACCGACTCAGGGGTGGTCGCCATGTCCGTAGGATGCCCAGAAATATGCCAAAGAATTTCCGTGCCCGAGCGCTGGCTGCGTCCGGCACAGTAGTTGCGACTCTTTTGTTCAGTATGGGAGCGGTGGCGCTTCCCGCCTTCGCAGACAACAATGAGGTTTTGCCTAGCACGCCCCATTTGCTCCAGGAATCGTCCGAGGTATTCACTGATCAGTTCATTGTTGGTATCAACTCCAACGCTGGACAGGAACTTGCGGTAGCAGAAAATGCAGTCGTTCAAGCGGCAAGCATGCTCGAAACTACTGCTGAAGAGGTACGCCAAACAGCCGCCGGCGGGTACATCGTGAAGCTCGATGAGGCGCTTTCAACAGATGATTCTGGGCTTTTCCTCGATGCACTCAGATCTGATCCGAAGGTTTCATACGCAGAACCTGATGCCATCATGCAGACTTCGGCTGAACCAAACGATGGTTTATACCAGTTTCAGTGGAATTTGCGAGAAGACCAGACGGGCATTCGGGCGCCGGGAGCATGGGAATGGAACCGAGGTCAAGGCGTCGTGGTTGCCGTTGTTGACACCGGGATCACTAGCCATTCGGAGCTGGACGGCAACGTCCTCCCGGGTTATGACATGATTTCGAGCGCCTCGATTGCGCGCGACGGAGATGCGCGGGATTCCAATCCTTCAGATGAGGGGGACTGGGTTTCTGCAAATCAATGCTCATACGGCAGTGCCCAGGGAGAATCGTCTTGGCACGGAACACATGTAGCGGGCACCGTGGCTGCCATCGCTGGCAACAAGAATGGTGTTAGCGGCGTGGCTCCGGAGGCTCGGATTTTGCCGATCCGTGCGCTCGGTGCCTGCGGCGGGTACACATCGGACATTGCAGACTCAATTATTTGGGCCGCCGGTGGTGATGTCGCCGGGGTGCCGGTCAATCCCAACCCAGCGCGAGTGATAAACCTCAGCCTCGGCGGTACAAGAGCCTGCTCGGTTACGTACCAGAATGCGATCGACTTCGCTCACAACGCAGGTTCTTCAGTGGTTGTTTCAGCCGGGAACTCCAGCCGGCCAGCCGCGGATTCAAGCCCTGCCAATTGCCGGAACGTCATCGCAGTTGCTGCGAGCGGACAGACGGGAGCGCTGGCTCCGTATTCTAACTACGGCAGTGTGGTAGACGTCACCGCGCCAGGTGGAGACATGAGTTGGGACGCTTTAGGCGGCATCCTGTCGACTTCCAACACGGGCGCAACGACACCGGGGCAGGAGGCCTACCAGTTCAAACAGGGGACTTCGATGGCGGCTCCACATGTTGCCGGCATAGCTGCACTCCTGTATTCCGAAGCCGGCGCTGACCTTAGTCCTGATGCAGTAGAACAGCGTCTGAAAGACTCAGCGCGTCCGCTTCCTTCCGAGTGTTGGATGGGCTGTGGTGCAGGCTTGGTGGACGCTGCGGCAGCGGTGGACGGGGTAGTCGCACGTACGTCCGTGACCCCTGCGCCAGTGGTGTTCGCCGACGAGGACGGTACGCCGAATGACACCTACACGGTTCCGAAGACAATTGGCGTTGAGTATGTTGTTGCTGGCGAAGTAGTCGCTTCAGGCACCTACCCGGGAGCAGGCACGGTGAAGGTGACGGCAAGGGCCATGAGGAAGTACGTACTCGCCGAGGGTGCTGCCACGGAGTGGTCGTATACGTTCAAGGCGACTCCCTTTACCGTGACTCCTGCCGCCGTTGTCTTTACGGACAAGGACGGTTCGAAGGACGACGTGTATGTTGTTCCTTCGACGACGGGTGTTGAGTACCTGGTCGGTGGGAAGGTCGTTGCTGCTGGCACGTACCCGGGAATGGGCGCGGTGACGGTCACGGCGAAGGCGACAACGGATTACGTGTTGGCTGTTGGTGCGACCGCGTCGTGGTCTGCCACGTTCAAGGCCTCCCCGTTTGTGGTGACTCCTGCAGCCGTCACGTTTACGGATAAGGACGGCACGAAGGACGACGTTTATGTTGTCCCGTCCACGGCGGGTGTTGAGTATCTGGTCGGCGGGAAGGTTGTCGCTGCGGGCACGTATCCGGGAACTGGCACGGTGACGGTCACGGCGAAGGCGAAGACGGATTACGTGTTGGCTGTTGGTGCGACCGCGTCGTGGTCTGCCACGTTCAAGGCCACCCCGTTTGTGGTGACTCCTGCAGCCGTCACGTTTACGGATAAGGACGGCACGAAGGACGACGTTTATGTTGTCCCGTCCACGGCGGGTGTTGAGTATCTGGTCGGCGGGAAGGTTGTCGCTGCGGGCACGTATCCGGGAACTGGCACGGTGACGGTCACGGCGAAGGCGAAGACGGATTACGTGTTGGCTGCTGGTGCGACCGCGTCTTGGTCTGCCACGTTCAAGTCCGCGTCCGCGGTCTCGTTCGCGGATGTTGCGCCGGGCGCCCAGTTCCATGCTGAAATTTCGTGGTTGGCATCGCAGGGGATTTCCACGGGGTGGGTTGAGGCGAATGGGTCCAGGACGTTCCGCCCGTTGCAGGCGGTGAACCGGGATGCGATGGCTGCGTTCATGTATCGATTGGCTGGTTCGCCTGCGTTCCAGGCACCCGCGAAGTCGCCGTTTGCTGACGTGACTCCGAGTACGCAGTTCTACAAAGAGATCACCTGGCTTGCGTCCCAGGGCATCTCGACTGGTTGGGTGGAGGCCAATGGGTCCAAGACGTTCCGGCCGGTGCAGCCGGTGAACAGGGACGCTATGGCTGCTTTCATGTACCGCTTCGCGGGTAAGCCGGCGGTCACGTCCTCTGCCTCGTTCGCGGATGTGCCTGCTGGGGCCCAGTTCCAGAACGAGATCAGCTGGCTGGCTGGGGCAGGGATTTCCACTGGCTGGACCGAGGCAAATGGGTCCAAGACGTACCGGCCGCTCCAGCCTGTGAACCGCGACGCGATGGCTGCTTTCATGTTTCGCTACAACCAAAAATACGGAAAGTAGCCGTGTAGAAGGCATTAAGACCTTCACGACGCCGGTGGTCAGGTTCCCCTCGAACCTGACCACCGGCGTCGTACTTTTCCACAACCAAAAAGCCACCGTCCGGTTCCCACAGCCCGACCCGGTAGGCTGGAAGCTGCTTTTTGACGCTCTAAAACCGAGGTACCGTGCGAGTTGTAGTTCTTGGAGACATTGGTCAATCCATTTATCACGTGGGTGACGAAGCGATGACTCATGCCGTAGTGGACGAACTCCAGGCCCGCGGAATCACGGACATTGTGCTCCTGTCCCGGAACCCGGAACAGAGCAGCAAGCTGTATGGCACGGCCGCAGTGAAGACCTTGAAGTTCCCGTGGCCTCCCAACCGTCGAGAGACGTACCTGAAGGAAATCCAGGCTGTCCTGGCGGGTGATATGGATGCCCTTCCTGCCGCAGATCAGGTCCATACGCTCATCGAGACAATTAAGTCTTCTGATGGTGTGGTTATTGCAGGCGGCGGCAACATGAATTCCCCGTATGGCTGGTTGCTGTACGAACGGGCCGCAGTGGGCGCAATTGCGAACGCACTCGACAAGCCGCTGGTCATCTCTGGCCAGACCGTGGGACCCGTCCTCACAGGACCCGACTACGACGCCGCTGTGGAACTCTTCCGCTCGGCAGCGCTCTCCAGTGTCCGGGAGCAAACGTCCTTCGAACTGATGCGTGAAGCTGGCGTCCCGGCCGGATTGACCTTGGATGACGCCAGCTTCCTCAAAGCGGGCCCTGTTGACGCAGCCTATTCGTCGGCCGTTCCGACGTACCAGCCCAGCCCGGATCGGCCGTACATAGTGGCCAGCTTCGCGCCTGGAACGGGAGCGATGGACAGGGACGACTTTAACCAGGGCGTAGCCGACCTGCTGGACAGAATCGCTGATGCCGGCCAGGTGGACGTCGTGATGGTTCCGCACATGTCCCGACCGGGGAACCGTGACATGGACATGGAGACGCACGAGGATATCCGCCGCCGGATGCGGTCCAAGAACGTCACCGTCTGCGGGCAGTTCACTGCGGAAGACGCTGCATCCCTGACGATGCGGGCCGAATTCGTAGTCGCCAGCAGATACCACCCCATCGTCTTCGCATTGGCAGTAGGGGTGCCTTGCCTTGGTATTGCGGTGGACTACTACGGAGAAGTCCGGCTGGGTGGCGCCCTTGCCAACTGGGGCTTGGGACACACCCTGCGTTCATTGAGGCACGTGGTAACCCCAGGGTTTGACGACTATGTGGACCTTCTCTGGAACCGCCGGAATGACATCCGGGCTTATCTGCAGGACCTCAGCCCTGCGCAAAGCTCGTTCCAAAGCACATGGTGGGACGCCGTCGTCGAGACCCTCAAGGGCGCCACCCTGGACGCCCCGGTCCTCAGCACTCCGGAACCGGTCTTCCCCGAACTGCACTCGGGCGAGCACCCTGCCGCTGCCAAACTAACGGCCAACAACGAATCGCACATTGGTCACCAGTCCGTGGAGCTTTACCGGCTGACCCATGCCTTGGAGGACACCACCGGCACTCTCGCGGCGGTGGAAGCTGAACACGAGAAGCTGCGGGTTGCTTTGGAGGACTCGGCCGGGAAACTGTCAGCCGTAGAGACCGAATCCAACGAGCTCCAGAATCAGCTCCGGGCGCTCGAGACCTCCCTTGTTGTACGGGTGGCACGACGCCTGAAGTTGCTGCGGGCCTGACCCGCCAGTCTTCCAGCTTTCCCTCGGTTTTGATGGGTAGAGTAGAGGCCTGAACATCGCCGGATTGCAGTGGATACGGAGCACGAATTGTCAGCTTGGCTAGAACTCGGACCGGACAACTACGTCTTGGAAACCGAGGGATCGTTACTGAACACCGGGCTCGTGGTGGGCTCTGAGCTTGCCATGGTCATCGACACCGGCTGCGGCCCCCGCCAAGGCCGGGAGATCCTCGCTGCGGTCCGCGAAAAGACCCAGCTGCCGCTGGTAGTTGTGAACACACATGCGCACTATGACCACTTCTTCGGCAACGCAGTCTTTGCCGACGACGGCGTCACAGAGTTTTGGGCGCACGCCAACTGTGCTGCGGCCATCCAGCGCGACGCCGACAACCAGCGCCGCTTCGTGGCCACCAACGAACCGGAGATGGCAGCATCGGAAGGCGACGCCGTCGACATCGTTGTTCCCAACGCGCTGGTCCACGACCAGCCGGTCCTCGTGGACCTCGGCGGAATCACAGCGACCCTCTTCTACCTGGGCCGCGCGCACACTGACGGTGACCTCTTGGTAGGCACCAGCTCCACGCTTTATGTGGGTGACTTGGTGGAGCAGGGCGCGCATCCGTCGTTCG
The DNA here is from genome assembly GCF_900108925.1 of Arthrobacter sp. yr096. Classification (NCBI taxonomy): domain Bacteria; kingdom Bacillati; phylum Actinomycetota; class Actinomycetes; order Micrococcales; family Micrococcaceae; genus Arthrobacter; species Arthrobacter sp. yr096. Next base: position 229,917 of record NZ_FNYI01000001.1, read on the forward strand.
AGGATTCGTACCCCGAGGAGTGGGCAGATGCCCTGCGGCACATCTCTGCCCTCCGCCACCGCTACGAGTTCCTGGTGCCAGGTCACGGCAAGCCCGCCAGCGACGAGTTCGTCAAAACCATGGCCGACACCATGAGCACGGCTGTCCGCCAGGCCACCCAGAGCATTCGGGACATGCCTTCAGACGCAACCAAGGCGATTCCCGTCCTGCCATACGGCCCGGAGCAGTCCCGCTGGTTCATCAAGAGGCTTCAAGAAACCAACGCCCAAGGACGTGCCTCGCTGGCTACTCCGGACTTCGGACCGGGAAAAACAGGTTCCTACCCTTCTTAATCCAGGGCTGCTGAAATCCAGTCAACGAAGCAGAAGAACGGTCCGTCATCAGAATGTTGGTGACGGACCGTTCAGTTTCTAACCAGTGATAAGGACCCAATCCTTGGCCTACAGACCGCCGGCTATTGTCCGATTCCTGTGTAGGAGTAGCCGATCTGGATCTTGGATCCTGTGGGCAGTGCGCCGATGGGTTGGCTCAGCACCACGTCAATCATGGTGACGATGATTGATGTGGATGATTTGCTGACCTTGTGCAGAGTCACTTGGCCGAGGCCCGCCACCTGCACCACGGTGTTCGGGGCGACAGAAGCGTTGATGGCCGGCAGCCCCGCGATCCTGAGGTTGGTGAACGTTGACGTGTCCGACAATGTCGCTGTGGTGGCGCCCGCGGCTCGGGTCGTACTCGTCTCGGCCTTGATGGCATCGGCCTGGATCAGTCCGTTGAGCACGTTCAGTCCTGCAAGGGAATTGGTCACGGTGACCTTCGGTTGTGGTGACAGAACTCCGATGGTCTTCGTTGAGGCTGCTCCGGAGCTTGCAAGGCCAGGGATATTAAGTCCTGCCACGTTTGCGGAGGTGGTCCCAGCACCACACCCTGCGTAGGCCACCGCTGTAGGCCCGGAATTGAGCAGGCCATTGGCGAGAACGGCCCTGCTGGTGAAGCCCGTACCGGAAAGATATCCGGCCTGGGCTGGGGTAAGGTTGGCCGTGCTGACGCCGAGGCGGATGTCCGTTCCGACCTTGATGCCGGCCAGACCAGCCTTAAGGACCTCAACACGAAGGGCCGTGGTCGAAACCTTGTAGACGCCGTTGACAAGGACTTTTTCCTGGCCATTGAGCGTGATTTTTCCGATGGAACCCAACAACGGTGCCTTGAGGTCGAGCACAGTGTTCGCGCCGGGGTTGGCCCCAACCGCGACTCCCAAAACCTTCAAGTCAGCAATGGTCGTCTTATTTGTTCCAGAAAAAGCGCCCGCAGTGTTTTTATCCGCAGAACTTTCGGAGGTGATGGCACCGGCAGTGACAAGTCCACCCAGAAGGTTGGTACCAGCGATCGTTGATTTGCTTTCGATTCGCTTACCTGTGGTGGTCAGCAGTGTTTTGACACTGGTTGTTGCGGCGCCGACGTTGCCGACGGCGGGCACGGGCAATGCCGCTGCGGTGTTCGAGGACGTCCTTCCAGTGAGGCCTGTGCAACTGATGCCGGAACTCGCCGTAGGACCTGAAGTTAGTGTCTTGTCCGTATTGAAAATGTAGGAACCATACGCGGTACCAGCGAATCCGGTGGTTACCTGCGCTGGTGTGGTTGCGGCGAGGGCCGGCGTAGCCGACCCGGCAAGCGCAAGAGTTAGTGCCCCCAATAAAGCAACATGCGAACGTTTCATGTAGTTCTCCCCAGAATGTCGTACACGATCTCGTAAGAGTGCTTACGGTGGTGCTCACGGTACAGTCCGGAAATAGGCTAAAACAATAGATCCAACGAATCGGGTAAAGAGTTTCTTTTCTATTCCCTCGTCCGACGCCCTAGGCAGGACTAACCAAGAATTGTCCGCGCGGTGCAGGCTGCAGGGATTCTGTGAGATGAGGGCCCCCCGGAATCACGTTGTGAAATCTTGTTTACTCCCAGCCATGGACTAATGGGTAACTCCAGTCCTAGGATGAAGGCGACCATTCGGTTCGCGACTACCTGGGGGTGTCGAGATGAAGGGCACACGCGTATTCCCGCGTGCTACCAACATTCTCCGCTCTGTCATGATCGCTGGAGCCGGTACGGCAATCTGGATGGCACTCTCCGCAACAGCTGCGAATGCCGACAGTGGATCTGCAGATAATCACACACTTGTGGGTGAAGCATCGTCCAACGTCTCCGCTGCTGTTTCCTCGGCAACAGACGCCGTCGGGTCCGTTGCAAAAGCTGCTGATCCACCTGCGAAGGCTCAAATCATCAGCATTCCTGTCCCGAACGTGCCGCTGCCCGCACCTGCTAAGGCGGTAGTGCCCACTAAACCGATGACCATTCATGTTCCGGTGGTGACGCCCATCGTGGAGCACGTGGGGGGATCGGTCGGCACCATCGTGGGGACCGTCCCAGTCGTCAACCACGTTGTTCCGGCTGAAACAGTCGAAAACGTCGTGGACACGGTGGTGGCTCCAGTAACTGGAAGCGTTGACCAGACCGTGGAGGCAGTGGTTCCTCCCGTCAACGATGGCCTGGCACCCCTTGGCTTGGAGCCCGTCACCGACGTAACGAACCCCATTGTTCAGCCGATCGTGGATGTGGTTGACACCGTCCTCCTGCCAGTCGCCACGGTTGTTCCACCGGTTGTACCGGGCCTTCCGCCGCTGGCTGGTGGGGGCTCCGAACCTCCCGAAATCCCGGCTGGAGACACAGCCCCGGGCGTCGGCACGCTCCCAGGTTCCGGCGTCGTAAGTCCACCGGAAGGTGAGGCCGTGGCCGGAACTCCACCCCGGGAGTCATCTCCCGCACAAGTCGAGCAGCTAGCACTCGCGACTGCTGCGCCGGTGCTTCCCAACGCCCGCGTGCTCGGCTATTCAGGCACGGTACTGGCCGTTGGAGCAGCCGCGACGAGCAACCGTAGGGCGCCGGCGGAGTTGCCTGCGGACCCCAAAGCTGTACCGGCTGGCCTGGCTGGGGCCGGGGCCGGTAACTCCCAAAACGGTCCACCGACCCCTGCGGCAGCTTTCCTGCACGGCGGGCTCATCATTCCCGCGGATTTCCTTTCTGACCTTGTGACGGTCAGCGATGAACACCATCCAAAGCCGGTCTGTTTTGATCCCGGCTCCTCTCCTGACTAGTTCCCCAGCCCAGCTGCGCTTTAGTCCGCAGCAGACGGTAATTCGGCCGATCCGACAACGGACGCCTCTGGGAACAAGACCTTCAGGAGAAGATCACAATGAACACGACCATTCGCAAGTGCCTGATCGGCACATGCTTTGCCGGGGGCATGATTGTCCTCAGCGCAACCGCGGCAAATGCCGCGGATACTACCAGCGGCAAGGACGGGCTCCTTTCCGGAACGCAGGTGGTTGCGCCTGTATCGGCGCCTATCACCACCGGCGCCACATCACTGGGACTGTTGGGGGATTCAGCAGCTACGACGTCCGCGCCGGCAACTGCTGGAGGTTCGGGCCAAGCACCTGCTGCCACCACCAGCGGCTCCGACAGCATCGTTTCCGGTACGCAAGTAGTCGCCCCGGTTTCGGTGCCCATAAACCTGGGCTCGTCGTCAGTGGGTCTGCTGGGGGGCTCCACTGTGGCGAGCCCAGCCACACCTGCCGCACCAGCAGCGGCAACAAGTTCGACGCCGGCAGCCGGGACCAGCGGTTCCGGCGGCATCGCCTCGGGAACCCAAGTGGTCGCTCCCGTGACGGTTCCCATCACGGTGGGGTCGACGTCGGCGGGCGTCCTGGGTGACTCATCTGCCACCTCAACGCCGGCAACATCAGCTCCCGCACCGGCTCAAGCGCCGGCGCAGGCAACAACGTCGGGGGGAGAGTCAATCGCATCCGGCGCTCAGGTAGTGGCTCCGATAGTGGTCCCTGTTAATGTCGGAGCCACTGCTGTGGGTGTGGCTGGAGATTCTGCAGCCACGTCCGGCAGTTCTGGTGGGACTGTTCCTGCTGGTGGCACTTCTGGCGCTTCGACGAGCGGTTCGGATGGTGTTGGTTCGGGGACTCAGGTTGTTGCTCCGATTACGGCCCCGGTGAATCTGGGTTTTACTTCGGCTGGTGTGTTGGGTGACTCTTCCGCAACGAGCACTGGTTCTTCCGGTGGGGCTGCTCCTGCTGGCACCACGGGTGGCAGCACCACTTCCGGCAACGACGGACTCCTCTCGGGAACCCAGCTGGTCATACCGATTACGGCTCCCGTAACTGTCGGTTCCACGTCAGTGGGCGTCGGAGGCGGCTCAGTCGGCACCGTTACGCCTCCGGTTGTGAACCCGCCTGTGGTTGCGCCTCCGGTGGTGAACCCGCCTGTGGTTACGCCTCCGGTGGTGAACCCGCCTGTGGTTACGCCTCCGGTGGTGAACCCGCCGACCGTCAACCCGCCTGCTGGCGGCGGTCCTAACGCTGGGGGCAACGCTCCCGTTACCGGCACCACTGCAGGGGTCGGCACCCAAGCTGGCACCGTTGTGACCCTTAGTTCCACCCAGGGTGCGAAGACCGCGGCAGCCTCCACCGCCGTCGGGAGCTCAAGCTCACTGGCCAATACGGGGCTGAACGGCACCTTCGTTGTCTGGGCAGGCGCCATGCTTCTGATGGGCCTGCTCCTGGCCGCAGGTAGCCGACGGAAGGCGGCAGCCAACCGCCGGTAGTCGGCCGCAGGCAATCCCGCTTCGCATGTAGCTGTTGCGGCTTCGGATCCCGGAGCCGCAACAACTGCGGAACCCACTGGTGTGCTGGTGCGCATTGCACAACGTAATGCTGGCCCCGACTGCAGCTACCGCAGTCCTAGGATGAAAGGGATGACCAAGACCCAGACGAATCAAGCCTTCAGCCTTCGCAGCGTTGCATTGCCGGCCTTCGGGCCCGCACTGTTGTTCTGTATAGGTGAAGGGGCGGTCCTTCCGGTCATCGCACTCTCGGCACGTGACCTCGGGGCGTCCGTCGCAGTTTCCGCCTTGATCGTGACGCTGATCGGGCTGGGGTCCTGGATCTTCAACATTCCGGCATCAATCATCACCGAGAAGTTCGGCGAACGATGGTCGATCGTCGGGGCGGGCGCCCTGGGCGCTATGGCGTTAGGTGCGGCAGCTTTCGCACCTCAAATGGAGCACGGGCTCTGGTTGCTTGCGGCGTCCATGACCCTGGTGGGGATGTCGGCCAGCGTCTTTAACCTTGCACGGCAAAAGTTCCTCACCGAAGCTGTCCCTGTTCTTTACCGGGCCCGGGCACTGTCCACACTGGGCGGCGTCACCAGGATCGGTATCTTCATTGGGCCTTTCGTTGGTGCCGGCGTCATGCAGTTCGCGGGAATCAGCGGGGCATACTGGGTTGGATTTGCGGGGATGATGGCGGCAGCGGCCTTGTCGCTCACCATCCCGGACCTGGTGGCCCCTGACACGTCCGACGGCGGTCCACGCCCTCCGGCGTCCACGTTGCGGAGCGTCGCGGCATCCCACGCGGGGGTGTTCCTGTCCGTCGGTTTCGGCATCCTACTGCTCAGTGCATTGCGTGCCTCACGTCAAGTGGTTATCCCGTTGTGGGCGGATCACCTGGGCCTCGATGCGACGCATGCTTCCCTTCTCTTCGGTCTCTCCGGAGCGATCGACATGCTGGTGTTCTACCCTGCCGGAAAGCTCATGGACAGGAAGGGGCGGCAGTGGGTGGCCATCCCGTCCACCGTGATTATGGGGAGCGCCCTGATCCTGATCCCATTCACTGGCGGGTTCGTGCCGTTGCTGCTGGTCGCCCTGCTGATCGGCTTCGGCAACGGCATCAGCTCCGGGCTCATCATGACTCTCGGCGCAGACTTCTCGCCCGACAACGGGCGGAGCCACTTCCTTGGCATCTGGCGATTCATCGCCGACTCGGGCGCTACCGGGGGGCCTGTGCTCATGTCCGGACTGACGGCCGCCATTTCACTGTCCGCAGGCATCTGGGCCACAGGCGTACTTGGCTTCGCAGCGGCGGTGGTGTTCGCCGTCGCGATTCCCAGGCTGAAGCACCGGCGCAATTATTGAGTTGTTTTGCGTAGGTTTCTGACCCTGTTTATTCCACTGAGGGGCGTTCTGAAACCTCGATAGGTTGGGATCGGCTCCTGTGACGGGCAAACCCGATGAAGAACCCCCGGCCGGCGCCAGAGACGACTCACAGGAAATTCGCAGGAAACTCCAGAGAGTGGCTAAACTCATGCTGGCCGTAGACTCGCGGCCATTTTTCCGCGCTCTTGGGGGCGTTTGAGCAGAGGGCGCTGTCTATGCAGAACCGACGGAGAGCCAGCGTGCGCTCTCAATTACTACTTGTAGGCGTTATCGCGTTGGTCGGAGCTGGCCTGCCAGCGTTGCCGGCAACGGCGGATGACGTTCCAGTACCGGCGCCGAGTGCGGCGCCGTTGTCGACGTCCACGCAATCGTCAGTGATACCCACCGATCAGTTCATCGTGAAGTTCAAAGAGCGCGCGGGCATCCAATCTGTTGACCGGCAATCTTCTCTTCGGCAGGCTGCCGGTGCCGCTGGCGTCCCTGTCCAAGCCGTACGGACCACCGCCACCGGCGAGGAAGTAGTCAAGACCGACCGAAAGCTTGGGGCCGAAGAAGCCGGTGAGTTGGCTGCCACGCTGGCGGCGGATCCTAATGTGGAATACGCAGAACCGGACATGATCATGCGGCTCCACGATGTCCGGCCCAACGATACCTATTTTGATTTTCAGTGGGGTGTGGGCGACAACACCCGGGGCGGCATTCGCATGCCAATGGCTTGGGACATCAACCAGGGTGAGGGCAGCGTAGTCGCTGTCATCGACAGCGGGATTCTGAGCCACTCCGACCTGAACGCAAACGTCCTCCCTGGCTACGACATGATCAACGACGCCGCGGTGGCCCGCGATGGGAACGGGCGTGACTCCAACCCACGTGACGAAGGAGACGCCGCCGGCGCTGGTCAGTGCGCGCCGGGCGAGCCTGCCAATATTTCCTCTTGGCACGGGACCCACGTAGCCGGCATTGTTGCGGCCGTCGGTGGCAACGGAAAGGGCGTCACCGGTGTGGCGCCAAAAGCCAAGGTTGTGCCGATCCGAACCATTGGCACGTGCGGTGGCTACACCTCCGATATTGTCGACTCGATCATATGGGCCGCGGGTGGAACCGTGACCGGTGTCCCCGCGAACGCAAACCCTGCCCGCGTCATCAACCTCAGCCTTGGTGGGCGATCCACGTGTCCCACCGCCATGCAGAACGCCGTGGACTTCGCTCATGGCAAGGGTGCGGTGGTGGTGGTATCTGCCGGCAATGAAAACATCGACGCGTCCCTGGTAAGCCCCGGCAACTGCCGGAACGTCATTAACGTCGGCGCCACCACGAAAGACGAGCTCAAGGCTTATTACTCCAACTACGGGCCGGCCATCGACGTCATGGCGCCTGGCGGCGACATGAGCGTGGACGTTCTGGGCGGCATCGTGTCCACGCTCAACAACGGCACCGACCGCGCTACAACGGAGGATTACTACCTCAAGGCTGGAACGTCCATGGCCGCACCGCATGTTGCGGGAGTGGCTGCAATGATGTTGTCGGTCCTGCCTGCCCTGAAGCCCGAGGACGTAGAAGCGAAGCTCAAGGCAACAGCCAAAATGCCTACCTGCACCGGTTGTGGTGCGGGGCTCATTAACGCTACAGGTGCCCTTCGCGACGTACAACTGGAAGCTGAACCGATTATTGGTGGAACCCCGGTGATCACGGGTGAGCCCTTCGTAGGGAAAACCTTGACCTCTACCGACATCGGCAACTGGACCTTCAACCACCTCACGCAGTGGACCCATCAGTGGAACCGTAACGGTGTTGCTATTCCTGGCGCCAGCGACTACTCGTACACGCTCTTGCCGGAAGACTTGGGCTCGACACTCACGTTTACTGTTTCAGCCAAAAAGGATTTCACTCCCACGGTCTCAGGCACCTCAGCTCCGACGGCCACGGTGAAGCCGGGCACGTTGTCTTCAAACGTTCCCACTATCAGCGGATCGGCCTACGTGGGCAATGCACTGACGATGGACGCGGGAGCATGGGGACCTGAACCCGTCGAACTTTCGTACCAGTGGTATCGGGCCGGGGCCTCTATCCCTGGCGCCACGGGGACGGGTTACACCCTTGCCGATGCAGACGCCGGTAAGACAGTGACCGTCAAGGTAACTGGCGTAAAACCGGCCTACGGCACCGTGGTCAAGACCAGTGCTGCCACCCCGACCGTTGTGACGGCAGACAAGGCAGTCACACCGGAGGCAGTTGGCTTCGCAGAAGCCCCATATATGGCGGACGACAAATACACCATCCCGGAATCCGAGGGCACTGATTATCAAATTTCGGGGACAACAGTTGTCGCCGGGACTTATGCAGCTCGAGGCCAGGTCAAGGTCACGGCCAAGATCCGGGACGGCTTTGCACTGGCAAACGGTGCAGCATCGGAATGGCTGGCGTACTTCAGCTCCAAAGGCCCAGCCTTCACCCCTCCGGCCAAGTCGCCGTTCAAGGATGTGCTGACCTCCCAGCAGTTCTACAAGGAAATGGCGTGGATGGCAGATCGGAAAATCTCCACGGGTTGGGTAGAAGCGGACCAGTCCGTGACTTACCGCCCCGTGACACCGATCAATCGTGACGCGATGGCTGCGTTCCTGTACCGTATGGCGGGCTCGCCCGCCTACACGCCACCGGCCAAGTCCCCGTTCAAGGATGTGCTGACCTCCCAGCAGTTCTACAAGGAAATGGCGTGGTTGGCCGAAACAGGCATCTCATCGGGATGGACGGAATCTGATGGGTCACGGACCTACCGACCTTTGACGCCCATCAACCGTGACGCCATGGCTGCCTTCCTGTACCGCTTGGCGAACAAGCCCGATTATTTGCCACCGAATTGGCTGCCATTCTATGACGTGCCCTATGGAACGCAGTTCTATAAGGAAATGGCGTGGATGTACGAACAAGGGATCTCCAAGGGCTGGCTTGAGGCTGACGGACAGTACACCTACCGCCCGCTGTCTCCCATCAACCGCGATGCCATGGCAGCCTTCCTCTACCGGATGCCGTAGCGACGCCAAAGTACAAATCAACCGGGGCCGGTTGCAGACTTTTCTGCAGCCGGCCCTCGGTGTTACCGGGCATGTGATACACGACTCACAGGTAATTCGCAGGAATCTTGACTCTCTGGCTAAACTCAATCTGGCTGCAGACTCGCGGCCATTTTTTCGCGCTCTTGGGGGCGTTTGAGCAGAGGGCGCTGTTTATGCAGAACCGACGGAGAGCCAGCGTGTGCTCTCGAGTATTACTGATGGTTGTAATCGCGATGGCCGGCGCCGTGCTGCCGGCTCTTCCTGCTGCTGCTGCCGACGATGAGCCCGTGCCCAGTGCTGCACCGCTGTCGGAAACTGTCTCTGCGGCGCCAGCACCGACCGATCAGTTCATCGTGAAGTTCAACGAGCGTGCAGGTATTCAGTCTGCTGATCGCCGTAGTTCCCTGGACCGTATCGCCGATAATCTCGGCGGACAGGTTGAAAGCGTTCGAACCACGGCCGCAGGCGAACAGGTGGTCAAAACGGACCGGAAGCTTACCGCGGACGAGGTCGGTGACGTCATTGAAACCCTGGAGGCCGACCCCAGCGTGGAGTACGCCGAACCGGACGTCATCATGAGGTCATTCGCCAGCGCACCGGACGACACGTACTACGACATGCAGTGGGCGCTTGGCGACGGGAGCGCGGGAATCGACATCCTTGGTGCCTGGGACTTCAGCGAAGGTGAAGGCAGTGTGGTTGCTGTCATTGATAGCGGCATCCTCAAGCACACCGATCTCGATGCCAATATCCTTCCGGGTTATGACATGATCGCGGACCTCGACACTTCCCGTGACGGCGATGGCCGGGACTCCAACCCCCAGGACGAGGGTGACACAACCTTTGATGGCCAGTGCGCTGCTGGGGAGCCTGGGACAAAGTCCTCATGGCACGGAACGCACGTCGCAGGCATCATCGCCGCTGTTGCTGACAACGGGAAGGGTGTTGCGGGCGTCGCTCCGAAATCGAAAGTTGTCCCGATCCGGGCTATCGGAACGTGCGGGGGATACACCTCTGACATCGCGGACGGCATCCGATGGGCCGTCGGTGGAACCGTGACCGGGGTGCCCGCGAACGCAAATCCCGCCCGGGTGGTCAACTTGAGTTTGGGCGGAAAGGCCACATGTTCCACGACGTACCAAAACGCTATTAACTTTGCACGCAGCAAGGGAGCTGTAGTGGTTGCTGCTGCTGGCAACGAGAACGTGGACGCCGCCCAGGTCAGCCCGGCAAACTGCCAAAACGTGATTACCGTAGCCGCCAGCACACGAACACATGCCAAAGCCGATTACTCGAACTTCGGATCCGTGGATCTCTATGCTCCCGGTGGCGAGATGAGCAAGGCAGCGGTAGATGGCATCGTGTCCACGCTGAACAACGGAACCGACCGACCCGGCGTCGAGGATTACTACCTCAAAGAAGGCACATCCATGGCGGCTCCGCATGTGGCGGGCGTCGCTGCCCTCATGCTGGCGCGGATGCCGGCCTCCACTCCCGCAGATATTGAACGACGACTCATCACGACCGCCCAAGACCTCGGATGCACCTACTTCAGCTGCCGGGTGAACGTGGTTGACGCCAGGTTGGCTCTGAGGGAAACCGAGTGGGATGCAACCCCTTTGGTGGCTGTCCCTCCCACCATCAGTGGTGATCTGAGTGTGGGCTCGGTCTTGTATGCGCTCCCAGGCAACTGGGGACCTGCAGGTAATGATGTTGTTCGATGGGGGTACCAGTGGTTTCGGGATGGCGTACCCGTCCCGGACGCTACGAGTTCCTCCTACAATGTGGTCCCGGGAGACCTGAACGCCGCAATGACGGTGAAAGTCACGGCTAACAAAGTTCACTTTGACGAAGTCACAGCGACCTCGGTGCCAACGGCCAAAGTGGGGCCGGGAACCATCAACGCCAGTGTTCCCGTCATCGACGGGCCCGCATACGTGGGAAGCGTGCTGAAAGCAGAGACAGGGACGTGGGAGCCGGCTCCGGTCGAGTTGACCTACCAATGGAGCCGTGCCGAAAGCCCGATCGAAGGGGCCACTGCCCCCGAGTACGAGGTTACGGAAGCAGACGCGGGCAAGCCTCTGCGGGTCACAGTGTCCGGAAGTAAGACTGCTTACGCACCGACGTCGACCACGAGCGCCCCGACCATCAACGTGCTTGGCGCCGACAAAGCGGCTACACCCGCACAGGTCGTTTTCGAGGATCATTCCTACATGGGCGACGACAAGTACACCATTCCCGAGTCCAACGGTGTGGAGTATCAGGTGAGCGGCAAGGCGGTCGCGGCTGGTACCTACCCCGCCAGGGGACAGATGAAGGTCACAGCCACGGCCAAGCCTGGGTACCTCCTGAAGGCCGGCGCCACTTCGGGGTGGTCGGCATACTTCAGCACCAAGGGTCCCGATTTCACCGCCCCCGCCACGTCGCCGTTCAAGGATGTCCTCACTACCCAGCAGTTCTATAAGGAAATGTCCTGGCTTGCCGACAGGAAGATCTCAACGGGATGGCTTGAAACAGATAAGTCGGTCACCTACCGTCCGGTGACGCCCATCAACCGTGACGCCATGGCCGCATTCCTCTATCGCATGGCTGGCTCGCCGGAGTACACACCGCCGGTAAAGTCCCCGTTCAAGGACGTGCTGACCACGCAGCAGTTCTATAAGGAGATGTCCTGGCTGGCTGAAACGGGCATCTCATCCGGTTGGACGGAAAGTGACGGCTCACGCACGTACAAGCCGCTGACGCCGATCAACCGCGACGCTATGGCAGCGTTCCTCTACCGTTTGGCCAACAGCCCGGACTTCGAGGCTCCCACAACCTCGCCGTTCCAGGATGTGTACACCACTCAGCAGTTCTACAAGGAGATGGCGTGGATGGCCGACAAGAAGATCTCGTCGGGTTGGCTGGAGTCAGACGGCGCCTACACCTACCGGGCGTTGTCTCCGATCAACCGTGACGCGATGGCAGCCTTCCTCTACCGCATGCCCTAGGTGATAGGGCCGGAGCGCCACGATCCTGTTTGACACAGCAACGGCCGCGGAGCAACCTCATCAGGTTGCTCCGCGGCCGTTTGGCATCAAAGAAGATCAGGACGCTCGAGGCCCCACCGGTACTGGAGTCTTCCACGCGCGATCCGGAACCTTGCCGGTCACCAGGGCTACAGCAATGACCAGAAGAACCAAGCCCCACGTTGCATTGGCGACGTCCAGGGCCTGCCTCATCACCACGAACGGCGGGATGATCGCCAACGCTGTCCCCATCAGGATGCGCCACATGGCAGGCCGGGCAGCTCCTGGCGCCAACGCAGTACTGGCCAGTTCCAAGCGGACCAGCGGGGTTGAAACCAGGAGCACCAAGGCCCAGGCCGCACCATAGAACAGGGGCCTGCTGAGCCACCACTCGGTGCTGGCCGGCTCAGGGAACGGCAGCCGAAGGACCAGCGCGATCCCGAACATTGCGATGATCAACGGCAGGTGCCACAGGTAAATGGTCATCGCCCTGCTGCCCACCACGAACATCACCTTCTGCACCCAGCCAACGTGCACGCACCGCTGCAGGACCGGGTACACGGCCTTCACCAGCAGTACGTGGGCCAAACCCACCAGGATGAGCGGGAACATGGGTGGGTTCTGGCTGGTCAACATATCCACGGGGTAGGGCCCCATGTGGGTGAGCGGAATCAGCGTCATGTAGCAAGCAACCGCGGCCAGGATCAGCTTCCACCGGGCAATCCGATCGAAGAAGCCGTCAGCGTAGAAGAACCCGAGCTGCTGCAGCAAGCCCCAGACGAACACCATGTTCAGCAGCCCGACCGGGTTTGAATCGAAGCCCCAGGGGTTGCGCTCCAAGCCCAAGCGAACAACGTCAACGACGACGGCGCCCGCAGCCAGCGCTGCGAGGGTCCGGTACGGTGCCAGGCCGTGGAGCTTGGCCAAAGTGGGCACCATGGCCTGGCAGATCAGGTATGCGGCGAGGAACCACAACTGCACTCCGGCGCCCGCAGCGATCACTGCGAGAAGATCGCCCGGGACGCCAACCGCCGTCGCGCACCACAACGCTATGGCGAGGAACACGTACAGGGCCACCGTAGGACGAACCAGTCGCAGAACCCTGTTCCGTAGGTAATCCCCGGCATCGCCGCCCTTGCGCTGCAAGCTGCGCCACGAGGTCAGCGACGCGAAGCCACCCACCACAAAGAAGAGCGGCATGACCTGCCCAAACCAGGTTCCCTGTGCGAACCAGCTCAAGGAGGTCAACGGGTTACCCACTCCGATGCCGGATTGGTCCACGCTGATGCCCATCATGAGTAAGTGGACGGCCACCACAGCAAACATGCAGGCGACGCGAATGAAATCCACCACCAAGTCGCGGGATGCGGGAACGGCGTCAGTGAGCGCAGTGCGGCTGGTGGAATCGGGCCGAAGGGTGGAAGGCATGGGTGCTCCTGGGATTTGCCATTGTTTGTCCATCGAATGGACTAACTGTAATGCATGCGTGGCATATCGTCGACGTCATCCTGGAAAAAGTTGCCCTTTATGGCTCGCGATCGGTCTGTCGGGCGTAGCCTGAAGAAAGAGGACCCCGTACCAAGCCCCGAGTGTTTGTTGCAGCGCATTATGGGAGTCCTCCAAGCCCCTCAATCAATGAACGGCAGCGCTGATCATCATGCACATCAGGGAATTTTGGACTCAGCTTTCTCCGGACACACAGCGGTGGCTCATGGATAACCCTGGAAGCATGATTGTGCCCCGGACCATGACGGCAATCTTCAATGGGGAAACGGGTGAGGACGGCGCCGTGGACATCCATGGCGGCACGTCGCTTACCGCCGATGATCGCCTCTTCATTCAGGAGCAGGCCCGGGGGAGTCGGGATGCCGCCGGGGAGGCTCCCCGGTTCTTCGACTCAGTGGGCCCCGAAGACTAAGGGTGGACCGCCGTCGACTTCTGGCGGCACTAGGCCTTCCGCGCCGCCAAGCCGAACAGCCATGTCCCGCCAAGGGCTGAAAGATAGCCTGCGATGACGATGAATGCGGTCCCTGCCCAGAAGTAATCGATGGTGCTGTCGGTGCTCAAGCCAGGCATGACCTGCATCAGTGAGTAGCCCGCCACCGCGATCGCAATTACCAGCGCGGCTACTGTGAGCCATACCCAGATGCGGGACGCGGCCCAGTGTTCGCCGTATCCCTTCCAGACGTTCCAACTGCTGCCGGTGCGCAGGATGAGCCAGCCCGCAGGGAGCATGACGGCACCCACTACCAGGAAGGCCGCCACAACATCCGCCGGGCGGTGCCACTGGTTGATGAGCGTGGAAACGCCTGTTGCCACAGCGAAGGAGCTGCCGAGGAATCCTGCCAAGGGGCGCCAGCGCGGCGAGACCATGAGGAACACGGCGGCTGCGGCGGAGGCGGCAAGCGTGGTGTGCCCGGACGGCAGTGAATTCAATTCCAGGGTCTGCACGCCGCGATCGGGCCTGTCCGGGATGAGGAACTTGAGGATCTGGGTGGCTGCGTTGGCGGCGATGCACGCGGCCACGGCGATTCCCGCCGCCCTCCAGCGACGCCGTGCAACGGTCACGAAGAGCACCATCACCGTGGCGATCGCCAGCGAGAGCATGGGGAGCATGTCCAGGAATTCGGTGGAGGCCCTGCCGGCCGTTCCGCTCAGCACTGTGGCTTCGACGAGAGCTGACTCGTCGATGAACTGCCCCATGGTGGTGCGCACAAAGAAGTAGTACGTCGCGGCCAGGCCAACGATGCTGGCGATGGTGGCCAGGACGAACAAAAGACCTGTGCCGGCGCCTGCGTCGCGTCGTTGAAGCGGCCGCTTGCTCGACCTCCCGCTGGTGCGGAATTGCTGGGAACTCATTCTGTCTAGGGTGCCACAGTTCTCTGGATGGCTGGTGTGAGCATCGCCTTCGCGTGGCGGGGTCCGGTGAGACGTGTGCAACATTCCTGTGACGCTTGACACGTGTTAGGTGGCGGATTAGGCTTCCTAACACGTGTTAGGAAAGGGAATCTACATGTCGGGAACCAATGGGGCTTTGCGTCAATTCACACGCAGAAGTGCCCTCACAGCCCTCGGCGCCGGGATTGTTGGAGTAACCGCGGCGTCGTGGCCGCGCTTGACCGGAGCAGACATTCCGGGCCGGGGAGACAACAGCCTCAGCATCGCGATCATGGGCACTGCCGCGGACGCTGCCGCCCGCCAGAAGGTTATTGACGCCTTCGCCAAAGTCCACCCTGAAATCAAGGTCAAGGTTCAGGCCATCCAAGCCGTGGACTGGAAGGATTTCTTCACCAAGATCCTCACCATGGTGGCCGCGGGCACTCCGCCGGACGTGGTGTATGTGGCCACGGAAGGCGCCCAGCTGTTCGCCGAAAAGCTTGCCCACCCGCTGGATGAGTACCTGCGCCGCGATGCCGCGGACATGAAGGAGTACTTCGAGGACGTTCATCCAAGCCTGGTTGAAGCGTTCATGTACAAAGGCAGCCTGTTCCAGCTCCCCATCGACTGGAACGCGGCCAACATGTACTACAACACCGCTTCCCTCCGTGCAGCAGGGCTTGAACGCCCGGCAGATGACTGGACGCACACCGACTTCCGGAGCACTCTCGCCGCCATGAAGAAGGCCAAACCGGCCGATTTCACTCCGTACTACTGGACCAACCGCCTCTTCGGCGGAGTGGTGCCGTGGCTGTACGCCAACGAGACCAGCTTCCTCAAGGAAACCAAGTCCCCGGGCGGCGAATGGTTGTGGGATGGCTTCTACGCCAACGATCCCTCGCGAAGCCTCCGCTCCGGCGGCTACCAATGGCTCGAACCCAACGCCGACGATCCCCGCGTTTTCGAATCATTCGACTACCTCCGCGGACTGGTCAAGGACGGGCTGGGTGTGCGGCCCGAGGAAGGAGGCGGAAGCGCGCTGATCGGCCTCTTCGCCTCCAGCAGGATAGGTACGACGCCGGCGGGCGGCTATTGGGTGCAAGGCCTCCACGAGGCGGGCATGACGGAGAACGACTTCGACGTCCAGTTCTTCCCGAAGTGGCGGACCCAGCGGCACCAGTTCGGCACGGCCGGCTACGCGATCATGAAAACCGCCAAGGATAAGGACGCCGCCTGGGAATGGGTGAAGTTCAGCTCCAGCCTTGAAGCCATGCAGATTGTGTTCCCTACCCCGAACACGACTCCGGCCCGGCGGTCCATGGTCAACGAACAGCTTTACGCGGGAACCGGTCCGCGGAACTGGAAGGTCTTCTACGACACCCTGGACCGTTTCCCCTGCACAGGTCCCATTCCGGCGCCACCGCAGCAGGCCGCCGTCGAGACCGCCCTGATGAAAAACGTCAGCCTGGCTGTGAGCGGCGACGAGCGCCAACTCAAGGACGCGCTCACTGCCATGCAGCGTGACCTTGAACTTGCCCTGAGGAGGCAGCCATGAGCACCGCAACCAGTACGCCCACTGGAACGGGCAGCGAGCCGGGCCGTAAACCCGCCCACAAGGGCGGTACAACCTCCAAGCGTGGGCGCGTGCAGCAGCGCTGGCTGCCCTGGGCCTTCCTGGCCCCCACCATCGTGGGCATGGGCATCTTCACCCTGCTGCCGATTGTCGCTTCAATCGCGCTCGCGTTCTTCCGGTGGGACATCATCTCCGCGCCGACGTTCGTGGGCTTCGACAACTTTGCTGAGGTAGTCCAGGACCCCACGGTGCGGGTCTCGTTCCTGAACACCATCGTGTTCGTGGTGGTGGCCGTGGCACTGCAGTTGGGCTTGGCCCTGGGCTTGGCGATCATGGTGCAGGAAAAGCTCCCCGCCTGGCTGCGGGTGTTCTTCCGCTCGGCCTTCTTCTTTCCGCTGATCCTCTCCGCAGCATCGGTAGCGATCTTCATGCGCTACCTCTTCAACGAGCAGTTCGGCGTCGTGAATTGGATGCTCTCCCTGGTGGGGATTCCCGCGGTGCCGTGGCTGACGACGCCAGGTGGGTCTGCCGCCGTCGTGATCCTTGTGTACGTGTGGCAGAACTTCGGGTTCTCGTTCCTGCTGTTCATCGGCGGCCTGGCCTCGATCCCAGTGGAGACCTACGAGGCCGCGTCCATTGATGGCGCTACCGGTTTCCGCAAGCACTTCTACGTCACGCTGCCGCTCCTGAGCCCCACCACCCTGGTGGCCTCGGTGATGGCGATCATCAACGCGCTTCAAGTGTTCGACCAGCCCTACGTCCTCACCCGTGGCGGACCCGGCGACTCAACGCGCACAGCGGTGATGGTGATCTTCGAGTCCGCGTTCCAACGCCTTGAGTTCGGCCAGGCCTCGGCGATCGGCGTGATCCTGACGCTCATCATCATGGCCATCACCGCCGCGCAGTTCCGGCTCAGCAAACGATTCGTCTTCTACCAGTGAGGCCCGCCATGACCACCATTCAAGAACGTGTCACCACCACGGCGCCCGTTGTCACGCGGAAGAAGCGCGATTGGTCAGTGGCCGTGCGCGTCGCCGTCCTGCTGATCGCGTCCGTCTTTGTCCTGGGGCCGGTTTTGTGGACGTTGTCCACCTCCTTGCGCCCGCCGTCGGAATCCTTCAAACTGCCGCCCGCGTTCCTGCCGCTGAACCCGGACCTGACCTCCTATACGCAGGTCTTCAAGCAGCTCAACATTGTGGCCCTGGTGGTGAACAGTGCGTTGGTGACCGGACTGATCGCCGTCGGGCAGATGCTTACTGCAGCACTGGCCGGCTACGCTTTCGCGTATCTTCGCTTCAAGGGGCGCGGTGCACTGTTCTCGATTGTGCTGGCCACCATGATGGTCCCGGCGCAGGTGACGATTGTGCCCGTCTTCATGTTGATCCGCGGCGTGGGACTCTCCGACACCCTGCTGGCACTGATCATCCCGGCCATCCCGACGGCGTTCGGCACCTTCCTGATGCGCCAGTACTTCATGGGGTTGCCGGGCGAGCTCGCTGAAGCGGCTGCCATCGACGGAGCCTCGCCGTGGCGGACTTTCCGTTCCGTGTACGCCCCACTGGCCATGCCCGGCCTGGCGATCGTGGGCATCCTGGCGTTCAACTTCCACTGGAACGAGTTCTTCCGGCCACTCATCATGACCATCTCGGAGCAGAACTTCACCCTGCCCCTGGGCTTGGTCTCGCTCCAAGGCAACCTCGGCACCGGAAGTATCTCCGTGGTCCTGGCCGGTGTTGTCCTCTCCATGATTCCCGCGCTGGTGGTGTTCATGTTCGGCCAGCGTGCGCTGCAGGACGGACTCACCGCAGGCACGGGTAAGTAATCTTCTCTTCTCCCTGAAAGGGCTTCCATGACGGACCTTGCACTTGTTGACTCGCTGGCTATGGCTGCGACGCACCCGGATCCCGCGTTCCCGCGCTTCCACCCCCGTCCGGCGCAGGGTTGGATCAACGATCCCAACGGCGTCAGCTACATCAACGGCAGCTACCACGTGTTCTTCCAGTACAACCCCCTCTCCGCTCGGCACTCGCAGATCCAGTGGGGCCACGTGAGCTCCCCGGACCTGGTGGGGTGGGAAGAGCACCCTGTGGCGCTTTCGCCCCAGCACGGCGGGCCCGATTCGGCCGGGTGCTGGACGGGAGTGGTGACCACTGATGACGGGGTGCCGACGGCGGCGTACTCCGGAGTCAAGGATCATGGCGGCCATTCGCAGGTGGTGATTGCCCGGGGTTCCTCTGACTTGGTGACATGGGAACAAGACGGGCATGTTGCGGCCTCGATGCCTAACGACCCCCTGGTGACCGCCGTGCGAGACCCCTTCATCTTCCGCTTCAACGGTGGTCGGTACGCCATGCAAGGCGCCGGCCTGGCCGACGGGCGCGCTGCACTGCTGCTGTACACCGTGGAGGACATGAACGACTGGAAATACGAAGGGATCTGGCTGACCACGGCCAACCCTGTGGCGGCTTCCCACACCCCGGCTGAGATCTGGGAGTGCCCGCAGCTGGTTCAGGTGCCTTCGGGCGAATGGGTGATGATGTTCTCCCTGTGGCTCTCCGGTGACGATCACGAGCACGCCAACGGTGTGGGGCACCTGATCGGTTCGTTGACCGGGGATCCCGTCTCAGGGTTGCCGGTATTTGTGCCTTCCTCCGGCGGGAAGTCCGATCTGGGCCGTGACTTTTACGCCCCGCAGATCGTGCAGCTTCCTGCCCTCGGTTCCGATTCTGAGATGGGGTCTGAGCCCGCGGCGTTGCTGTGGGGCTGGGCAAACGAGGGCCCCGGCCGGGACGGTCGCCGTGGCCGCACCCAGGAAGAAATCGACCAGGCCGGCTGGGCGGGCGTGTTGACGCATCCGCGCGTTCTAACCGTGGTTGAGGGGGCGCTCGCTGTTTCTCCGGCGCCGGAAATTGACGCCTACCGGGGTGCCGCTGTGGCCTCGGGCGTTGCCGGTTCGGTTGTTGTTCCGGGGTTCGCCGAGGTGTTGGTTCGGGGTTCTGCCGCCACGTCAGGCCTCGTGGAGCTGGTGCTCGGATCGGGGGCCGATGCTCAAGTGGTCTACTCCGGATCAGTGGCTGCCGGGGAGGAGCTGAGGATCTTCCTGGATGCATCCCTCGTGGAGGTGTACCGATCCGGCTCCGTGGCCACGACGCTCCGTGCCTACCCTGCTCCGGGGGAGGAATGGGAGCTCACCCTGCCCACGGGCGCGACTGCCGACGTGTGGGAGTTGACCCTGCCGGCCTAGGCGGCAGGCCGGCGTCGTGCGTGTGTTGTGGGGCCTGCTGTGCGTGTTTCCGGGTTGTTTTCGGGCGCAGAGTGGGCCTCACAACGTGGGTGGGGTGCGTTGTGGGGCCTGCTGTGCGTGTTTGCGGGTTGTTTTGGGGTGCAGAGTGGGCCTCGCAACGTGGGTGGGGTGTGTTGTGGGGCCTGCTGTGCGTGTTTCCGGGTTGTTTTGGGGCGCAGAGTGGGCCTCACAACGAAGGCGTGTGTCAGCGGGTGGGCACGGGGCCTGTCGACTCACGCACCACGAGACGGCAGGGGACCATGGTTTCGATCGGAGTCTCTTGTCTTGGTTCGCCCGTGCCCTCGATCGCGTCCAGCAGCGTGGTCATTGCGGCACGGCCGATTTCCCGTAGGGGCAACGCCATGGTGGTGAGGGAGGGAACCATGGTGTCGGCGATCCGGGTTTCGTCGTCGTAGCCCATGATGGACAGGTCCTCAGGAACTCTCAGTCCAAGACGCGCGGCGGCGAGGATTACGCCCACCGCCAGGCGATCGTTCGCGCACATGATGGCTGTGGGCCGATCGGCGGGGGACACGCCGTCGAGCACTTTCATGGCGCCGCGGAAGCCGGCGTCGATGTCCCAGCCGGCCATGAAGATCCGGTCCTCAAGGACCGGTAGCCCGGCCGCGGCGTGCGCGTCACGGTAACCCTGAACGCGCAGAGGGGCCGCGGGCGAATCCTCTAACCCGGCAAGCAGCGCGATGTCCTGGTGGCCAAGTTCCAGCAGGTGCTCAGTGGCCTCCCTGCCGCCGGTGATCTCGTCCGGAATCACATGGCGCAACTGCGGCTGGGGGTGCTCGTCGTAGCAATTGGCCAGGACCGAGGGGACGCGGAGCATCCCGTGCGGAACCTCGATCGGTTTCAGGCCCACGGTCACGTACATGAGCCCATCAACCTGCCGGTCCAGGAGGGTTTCGATGGCGCTCGCATCCCTGGCGGTATCGCGTTCAGTGTCCATGACCACGGTGACGAATCCGCGGGCGCGGGCAACGTCGTCGGCGCCACCGATGATGTTGCCGTCAAAGGGGCTGACCACCACCTCGTCGGACAGGATGCCGATCACGCGCGACCGCTGATTTCGGAGGCTCAAGGCGATGGCATTGGGGGAGTAATTGAGCTCCTCAGCCGCCTGCCGGATTCGGTCCTGGCTCTCCTTGGCCACGTTCCCGTCGCCACGACCGTTCAAAACCAGCGAGACCGCACTCCTGGAGACACCCGCCTTCTTGGCGACATCCAGCGCGGTGGCCTTGCGGTTCATTGACAGTCCTTTCGTCCTTTATTGTCAGCAGTCTACCTAACGCGTGTGAGGGAATCGGGCTTTCAGTACCCCAGTTCGTAGAACACTGACTGCATGAAGGGCAGCGCCTTGGCGACCCCAGCGACGATGTAGAGGCCCCACGCGGCAACGATGACTGCAATTGGCCACAGCCCTCTTCGTGGTGCCACCTTATGCACCTCTGGGTTCCAGGACACCATCAGGCTACCCACGCCAAAGGGCAGACATGCGAGTAGCCAGATGAACGGGTTGCCAACTGCCTGATCTGTGGCCAGCAAAGGGCGTGGTGTGTCCGGTGGGGGATACCAGCCGGGCGCTGCTGTCATGCGTTGACCGAGTACCCAAACTGCGAGTACATCGACTGCATGAAGTTGGACATCCAAATGCCGGTAACCACCAGGCTGATAACAATCACGGCGATGCTGGCCCACACCGGCCACAGCCCCCGCTTGGGCGCCACTTTGTTGACGATCACAGAGCGGCCGATCACGTACACCAGTGAGCTGAGGAACGCCCAAGCCCAGTGGAAGGGACGGACGACGCCGGACTTGAGCAGGCGTTGACGGTCCAGGAAAGCGAAAAGCACTGAAAGCCCGTAGGACAGGAAGCTTGCGCCCATCAGCAGGAAATAGCCGGGGGTGTACATGGAGAAGGGGTCCATGGTGGTAACGCCCTGCCGCGTGGTCATCATCCTGAACTCCGGCTGCCAGGTGAGCAGGAGCAGGACGGAGAGCAGCGGCAGCAAGGTTATTGCCCAGATGAACGGGTTGTACACCGGCGTGTCCGGGCTGAGCTGAGGACGTGGTGGCTGGACGGGCGGCTGGAACTGGCCCGGTGCTTGGAATTGGGCGGGCGCTTGGTTGGCTGTCCAGGCGCGTCCGTCCCACCACCGGACGAAACGTGAGTCCGAAGGGTCCGGGTACCAGCCGGGAGGTGTTGTGGAACCGGGCATTGATTGAGTCATTATTCCCCCGCGTTAAGTCGTGGTTCTGAGAATATCGCGATTGCGGCCTCTCGCTTGCAAAGAGCCCCTCCCCAGACGCCACGTGGCGGTGTATGGATGGAGCATGAGCCTTTTCGATGACCTCCCTCAACAGCCATCGCGTCCGCGTGAACCGCAGCCTCCCCAGCCCGGGTGGTTCGGCCCGCCTTCGGACGAGATGCCTGGCATCGCACGCGTTGGTGGGTTTGTTTTCAAGAGCCAGCGGATGGTCCTGGTGCTGAAACTGGTGGAGGTTTTCTCCACTGGTTGCTTGTTGGACCTGGTCTGGTCCGTGCGGCGGGGCAGCGAATCGGACCAGGAATGGCGGGAGATCGTGGAGGAGAGCTATAACAATTCGCGGTCCAGCATAGACACCAGGACGGGCTTGGAAATCGGTGTTGCTTTGGCAGACGGACGCAAAGCTGTGGCGGCCATTCACGGACCGTCGGCCTTCGAAGACGCCGACGACGTCACTGGCCCCGTGCTAACAACTTTGGGAGGCGGTGGAGGAAGCAACAACTCCGAGTTTGCCCAGTTCACCGGTCGGTACTGGTTGTGGCCGTTGCCGGTTGAGGGGGATACGGCGTTGGTGGCCAAATGGGATGCCCTGGGAATGCCGGAAAGCTTGCTCGTCCTGTCCGCACAGCAGCTGGCTGACGCCCTGGGCCGGGTGCAAAAGTACTGGAGCGAGTAGCTTTTCCACATAGCCGAAACGGGCTCCTTGTTGGGTGGGAGGCCGCCGGTACAGTGGCAATATGCCTGCACTTCCCTCTCTCGAAGACCTCCTCGATTCCGCCCACGTAGTCTCGCTGCCCATGCGCGTGAAATTCCGCGGCATCATGGAGCGCGAGACCCTCCTTTTGCGTGGACCGCTCGGCTGGGGTGAGTTCTGTCCTTTCCCCGAATACGACGACGACGAATCCTCCCGCTGGCTGGCCGCAGCGCTGGAAGCGGGCTGGCTGGGTTTCCCCTCACCATTGCGGGACAGGATCCCCGTCAACGCCACAGTTCCCGCCGTCGCTGCGGAGCGGGTGCCTGAGGTGCTGGCGCGCTTCGGGAGGGTTGACGCCGTCAAGATCAAAGTTGCCGAGCGGGGGCAGGAACTGGCGGACGACGTCGCCAGGGTGAATGCAGTACGCGAGACCCTTCCTGACGCTGCCATCCGGGTGGATGCCAACGGAGGATGGGACGTAGACCAAGCCGTGGAAGCGCTGAGCAAACTCTCCGCGGCTGGGCTTGAGTATGCCGAACAACCCGTTCCCACCATCGAGGGCCTAGCTGAGGTCCGGCGTCGGCTGACGTCTGCAGGTGCGCCTGTCCTCATCGCCGCGGACGAGAGTGTCCGCAAGGAAGAGGACCCACTTCGCGTTGCCCGGGCCGGTGCGGCTGACCTGATCGTAGTTAAGGTCGCCCCACTCGGGGGAGTTGCGCGTGCACTGGACATTGTGGAGCAAGCCGGGCTGCCCGCCGTCGTAAGTTCTGCCTTGGACACCTCCGTGGGCATCCGTGCCGGCTTGGCGCTCGCAGCCGCGCTGCCGTCACTCCCTTATGCCTGCGGCCTTGGCACCGTTTCGCTGTTCGCTTCGGACATCACACTGGACCCGCTGGTGGCCGACGACGGCGCCATCCAGCTGCGCGATACCGTTGCCGACCCTGGCCTGCTGGAGCAGTATGCGGCACCGGGGGACCGCCGGGACTGGTGGCTGGACCGGCTCCGCCGCGTGCACTCCGCGTTGGCTCGAAACCAGCATGGTTTGTTCACCGGGGATTAACCAGAGAGACCTCTCAGCTTTGGATTCCGCTGACAGGCTCAGCGGGAACCTCGTACATCCTCTGGAAGGTCTACCCCCATGTCTGAAACCACCGGACGCACGTTTGCGCTGCTCCCCATGCTTGGCCACACCAAAGGCAAGCGCAGTCCCGTGACGTGCGCACTGAAATGCGACAACGCCTGCTCGGGCGATGTCTGCAATACCAGCGCCAACGGTTACTTCCGGGACATCGCTTCAACGGCCATGTCCCGTCGCGCCGCCCTTGGGCTTGGCGCCGCAGGAGCGCTCGCGATCGTGCTTGGTGGTGCTGTTACTGGTGGTGACGCTGCAGTGGCTGACTCGGGCAACGGGCTCTCCGATGCCGCTAAGAAGGGCTACGACAAGTCCAAGCTGAAGTTCACCGCCATCAAGCCCGTTGACGCTGCGGTGGATGCCTTCACCGTGCCTGAAGGGTTCGACTGGAAGCCGGTCATCCGCTGGGGCGACCCCCTCTTCGCCGACTCACCGGCCTTTGACCTCAACGCGCAGACCGCTGCGGCGCAGGCACGCCAATTCGGCTACAACAACGACTACACGGACATCCTGCCGATTTCCGGTTCCAAAGATCGCCGAGCCGTGCTGTTCAGCAACCACGAGTACACCAACGAGAACATCATGCTCCCGGAGGGCTTCGACCCCGCCGAGGCGCGCGCGATCGGTCGCGCAGGGCATGGGTTGGCCGTCGTTGAACTGGAACGCAAGAACAAGAACAAGCCGTGGAGCTACGTCCAGGGCGCACCGCTGAACCGACGCTTCCTCACAGACACCGTCTACGAACTGACTGGCCCTGCCGCCGGGACCAACTTGGTCAAGACCATCGATGACCCCGCCGGCCGGTGGATCAAGGGCACACTGGGCAACTGCTCCGGCGGAACCACCCCGTGGGGCACCATCCTCTCCGGCGAAGAAAACTTCAACGGCTACTTCGCCGCCCCTGGCACCAGTGATGGCGACAAACGCTATGGCATTTCCGCCAAGGCCACCACCCGCCAGTGGGAACTCGATGAGCCGCGCTTCGATACCCGCAATTCCGGCTACGCCAATGAAACCAACCGCTTCGGGTGGATCGTGGAAGTGGACCCGTTCGACCCCACATCCACCCCCAAGAAGCACTCCGCCATGGGCCGCTTCAAGCATGAGGGCGCCAACGTCATTGTTGCTCCTTCCGGCCGGGTAGTGGCCTACATGGGAGATGACGAGCGCTTCGACTACCTCTACAAATTTGTCTCCAAGGGTAAGTACCAAGCCGGCGACTCCGCCGCTGCCCGCCGGAACAATATGGGCCTGCTCTCCGAGGGTGACCTCTACGTCGCCAAGTTCACCGGCGATTCACCGGTTGCTGAGATCGATGGCTCCGGCAAGGTTCCCGCGGACGGAGCTTTCGATGGCGCCGGCGAGTGGCTGCCCCTGGTGGTGGACGGCAAGTCTGCTGTTCCGGGCATGTCTGTTCCGGAGGTGCTGGTCTACACGCGCCTCGCGGCAGATAAGGTTGGCCCCACCAAGATGGACCGCTGCGAAGACGTCCAGCCGAACCCGCTCACCGGCAAGGTCTACGTCGCCTGCACCAACAACTCGGACCGCGGCAAGCCCGGCAAGGAAGGTGCCACGGAGGTCAACCCGCGTGCGCTGAACCGCGACGGGCACATCGTGGAGATCACCGAAGGTCGCGAGCAGACGGGCACCAAGTTCAACTGGACGCTCCTGCTGGTGGCGGGGGATCCCGCCAAGAACACGTCCACCTACTTCTCCGGCTTCCCGGCGGACAAGGTCTCCCCGATTTCCTGCCCTGACAACGTTGCCTTCGACTCCGTGGGCAACCTCTGGATCTCAACCGACGGCGCGCCGTCCACCATCGGCTACGCAGACGGCCTGTTCAAGGTGACCCTTGAGGGCCGGGAACGCGGCAAGGTGGAGCAGTTCCTGGCCGTGCCCCGTGACGCCGAGACCTGTGGGCCGATCGTTCATGACGAAGAGCGCACTGTCTTCGTCGCGGTACAGCACCCGGGCGAGGAAGGCACCTTCGCGGACCAGCACTCCTTCTTCCCGGACTACGTTCCGGCCGGAAGCACCCCCGCGGCTGGTACTGTGCGGGCCCCGCGCCCGTCCATCGTGCAGGTGTTCCGCAAGTAACCCTCTCTCACCTTTCGTGCGGTTGGGGTGGATGCTCTCTCACCTTTCGTGTTGTTGGGGTGGACCCTCTCTCACCTTTCGTGCCGTTTGGGCGGACCCTCTCTCACCTTTCGTGCCGTGCACGCTGGTAGGTGAGAGAGGGATGCCCGTTAGGGGCCGGTAGGTGAGAGAGGGATGCCCGTTGGGGGCCGGTAGGTGAGAGAGCGTTGGGGCCTCTTGGACGCCAATAGACTGGAACGGTGACTTCCCAGGACTCTCTGACTTCCATCGCCGCCGCCCGGATCGCCGTGACAACACTGCTGGACGGCGGTGTGCGGCACGCGGTGGTGGCGCCGGGCTCGCGGTCGGCGCCCCTGGCTTATGCGCTGGCTGAAGCCGAGGCAGCGGGGCGTGTTCGCCTCCACGTGCGGATCGACGAACGCGACGCAGGATTCACTGCTTTGGGCCTGGCCCTCTCCACCGAGGCTCCCGTCGCAGTGGTGACAACATCCGGCACCGCGGTGGGCAACCTCCTGCCGGCCGTCATGGAAGCCAACCATTCAGCCGTTCCAGTGGTGGTTGTCTCCGCAGACCGGCCTGAGGAACTCCACGGAACGGGGGCCAACCAGACCACCATCCAGCTGGACCTTTTTGGCGAGCATGTGCGCTTCGCCGTCGACGTTCCTGCGGGTGACCATCCTCAGAAGGCCATTGCCACCGCCCTTTATGCTGCCACCGGCGCCCTGGAAGACACTCCGCCCGGCCCCGTCCAGGTAAATCTCGCGTTCCGGGATCCTCTGGTTCCGGGGGTGGGTGACGCTCTCCCGGAGACCGCGGGACACGGCGTGTTCCATTACGACGCCGGCCCCCAGGCACTGGATCTCCCGGCGGCTTTGACGGACCTCCCCGTGCGACGCGCCGTGGTCCTCGCGGGCCACGACGCAGGTGCCGTGGCCGAAGCCTTTGCACGTGCCCACGGCTTGCCGTTGCTCGCAGAACCTTCGTCCAACGCCCGCTTCGGCCCCAATGCCGTGGGCCCGTACCGGGTGTTGCTGGAACACTTTGGACCCGGATCGCCCGCCCCGATCGAACGGGTGGTGCTGTTCGGCAGGGCAACCCTTTCCCGTCCCGTTTCGGCTCTCCTTGCCCGGGAATCGGTCGAATCCGCCATTTACCAGCCAGTGCCCGTGGCCTGGTACGAGGCCGGTCGACGTCGTGAGAAACCCATCGAGACCCTTCCCGAACTGGCAGCATTCGCCGGCCGCGGGTCCTCAGATTGGCTGGACTCCTGGCTTCTGGCAGGTGCTGCGGCCCAGCATGCCCTGGACAGCACCTTGGACGCGGAGGACCTTGCCAACGGGCCTTCCGTGGGGGCAACGGTCTGGGAACACTCCCGTGGGCAGTTGGTGCTCGGGTCCTCCAATGGAATCCGCGACGTCGACCTCGCAGGTCAGCCGCACACGGAACCCCTTGCCACTGTCTATGCCAACCGCGGTCTGGCGGGGATCGACGGCACCATCGCTACGGCAACTGGTATCGCGCTGGGCAGCGGACGTGAAACAACGGTCCTCCTGGGCGACGTTACGTTCCTGCACGACGCCGGCGGGCTCTTCCTCGGCCATGGTGAACCCGTCCCGGATCTCCGCATCGTGGTGCTCAACGACTCAGGCGGAGCCATCTTCGCGCTGCTGGAACACGGTGCCGTGGACGACTCAGGCGCCTACGGCACCGCCGTCGAACGCCTCTTTGGTACCCCGCACTCAGTGGACATCGCGGCACTCGCGGCGGCATACGGCGTCGGGCACCAGACCGTGAGTACGACGGCGGAACTCGCCGACGCACTCAAGTCACCGCTGAAGGGGCGCACCATTGTGGAGGTGCGCGTGGACAGGACCGGCTTGCGGGCGCTCCATGCACGGATCAAAGAGGCCATCAACGCCGCGGTGGGCCAGGTTCTCACCGCAGGCTAAAGAACTGGCTCGCCAGTGACGTAGAAACTCGCCAGTGACGCAGAAACGGGAGGGCTGCACCCACATGTGAGTGCAGCCCTCCCGTCTCGGTAGCGCTAACGGCGGTGCGTGCCGTTAGGCTTCCTCGACACCAATGTGCGTCGGGTCCAGGACGCGGCGCAGGAATTCCTTGGTCCGCGGCTGGGTGGGGGCGCTGATGACGTTCTCCGCCGGGCCTTCTTCCACCACAACACCGGCGTCCATGAAGACGACGCGGTCGGCCACTTCACGGGCGAAGCCCATCTCGTGGGTAACAACCAGCATGGTCATGCCCTCCTGGGCCAGCTTGCGCATGACAGCCAGGACATCGCCAACTGTTTCGGGGTCCAGCGCCGAGGTGGGCTCATCAAAAAGCATGAGCTGGGGATCCATGGACAGCGCGCGGGCGATGGCCACACGCTGCTGCTGGCCACCGGAGAGCTGGTCCGGGAAGCGATCGGCCAAGTGACCCAGGCCCACGCGTTCCAGGTTGTGGCGCGCCACTCCGGAAGCCTCGGACTTGGAACGCTTGAGGACCTTCAACTGAGAAATGGTGCAGTTGTCCAACACGCTCAGGTGCGGGAACAGATTGAAGTGCTGGAACACCATTCCAACGCTTTGGCGCATCTTGTTGAGATCAACATCGGGATCGGTGGCTTCGAACTTGCCCACATTGATGGTGCCGGCGTTGGGCTGCTCCAGCAGGTTGACGCAGCGCAGCAGCGTGGACTTACCCGAACCCGACGGGCCGATCAGGCAAACTACCTGGCCCGGTTCGACGGTCAAGGAGATGCCCTTGAGGACCTCATTGCTGCCGTAGGACTTGCGAAGGTCCTTGATGTCCACGCCTGCAGCGCGAACTGTGCTGTTTACGACGTCGTTCATGACTGTCCTGCCTATCGCTTGGTCCGCGCGGAGCGGCTTTCGAACTTCCGTGCCAGGAGGCTCAAGGGGATGGTGATGACCAGGTAGAAGGCACCGGCCACCAGCAACGGGGTCAGGCCCGCGCCGAGGCTGGAGATTCCGTCGCGGCCGAACTTGGTGAGCTCGTACTGGGACGCGGTGAGGCCCAGGACGTAGATCAGCGAGGAGTCCTTGGTGAGCAGGATGATTTCGTTGGTCAGCGGCGGCAGCACGATCTTGAAAGCCTGGGGGATGACGATCGAAACCATGGCCCGCCAGTGCGGCATGCCCAGCGAACGTGCAGCTTCCATCTGGCCCTTGGGCACAGCCTGGAGGCCTGCGCGGAGGGTTTCAGCGATGTAGGCGGAGGCCACCATACCCAGCGAAACCATGACCACGATGTTGACGTCCCACTGGACACCAAACGCGAGCGGGACGCCGTAGCCAAAGGCGATGAAGACCAACAGGGCGGGGACACCGCGGAAGAATTCGATGTAGCCCGTGGCCAGCCAGCGGTACAGCGGGAAGGAGGAAAGCTTCATCAGGGCAAGCAGGAGGCCGCCGGACAAGCCCACCACGAAGGCCAATGCCGTGTAGATGAGGGTGTTCTTGAGGCCCACCAGGAAGATGTCCGGGAACATCGGGCCGATCTTGGCGAAGTTGAAGACGCTGGTGCCGATCGTCTTCCAGTCCACAGCAAGGATCACTGCGGCCAGGACCACAACAAAGATTCCGGCCTGGACGTACAAACTGACTTTGGCTCGTTGACGTGCAGTCATTGCCATGGTGTTCTCACATTCGTGTTGCGCAGGTGGGGCCCCGAAACAACGTATCGTTTCGGGGCCCGCCTGCGTGGTTCTCGGGAGCCGGGGCTCGGACTACTTGGTGGCTTCGCCGAACCAGGTGGTCTCGAACTTCTTCAGGGAGCCGTCGTCGGTGATGCGCTTCAGCGTGGCGTTCACGGCATCGGCCATGGCGGTGTTGCCCTTCTTGATGGAGATACCCAGCTTCTCGCCCGTTGCGTAGTCCTCAACACGCTTCAGGTTGGAGTCGTCCTTGATGGCGTAGCCCAGGACGGACTGGTTGCCGATTGCGGCGTCGATGGTGCCGGCCTTGAGGGCCTGGACCAGGAGGCCGGAGTCTTCGAACTGCTGTGCGTCGATGCCCTTGTCCTTGGCATACTGGGCGCCGGTGGTGGCCTGCTGGACGCCCACCTTCTTGCCCTTGGCACCGTCAATGTTGCTGATACCGGAGGACGAGGTGGCCACGAGGGTGAGGTCGTCGTCCAGGTACGGGGTGGAGAAGTCCATGACGCTCTTGCGGACATCCGTGATGGAGATGGAGGAGATGGAGACGTCGCAACCGGTCAGTGCGGTTCCGGTCTCGATTGCCTCGAAGGAGCTGTCCACCACATTGAGTTCGGCCTTGACGTCCTTGGCGACTTCAGCGGCGATGTCCATGTCGAAGCCGACAATCTTGCCGTCCTTCTGGAACTCGAAGGGCTCGTAAGGAACGTCCGAGCACACCGTGAGCTTGCCTGCGTTGATGAGCTTGAGGCCGGAGGCATCCGAGGCGGCCGGAGTGGACGAACCACCGCAAGCGGTGAGGGCCAGTGCGCCGGCGGCGAGCACGGCGGCAATCTTGGTGCCGGACATAACCGAACGGGAGATCTGCATGTTGTTTACCTTTTGTTGCGGTGGATGCTGAACTGAGTCGGTTTTAGTGTAGCGCCGAACATGAGATGTGCATCACAGGAAACGAAGTTTCACTAGTAGATAACTAGTTTACGCACCTATCAACCGCCGAAAAGGAAGTGCTGTCTGGAATCCCAGAATCAGCGCCGAATGCCCAGCGCCTCAAGCATCGGGCGGAATTTGGCCCAGGTTTCGGCCAGCTCGGCTTCCGGCTGCGAGCCCTCAACAATGCCGCATCCAGCGAACAAGCGCACAGTGTTGGCATCCTCAATCACGGCTCCGCGGAGGGCGATGCCCCACTCACCGTTGCCCGCGGCGTCCAGCCAACCCACTGGCCCGGCGTAGGGGCCGCGGTCCAGATGCTCCAGTTTTCGAATCAAAGCGCCGGCCACCAAGGTGGGTGTCCCGCACACTGCCGCAGTCGGATGCAGTGCATTAATGAGGGCAAGGCACGTGGGCACGTGGCCCTCGATATCCGCCAGTTCAGCCTTCACATCCGAGGCGAGGTGCCACACGTTGGGCAGTTCCAGAATGAACGGTTCGCTGTGCGAATTCATCGCTTCGGAGAACGGAGCCAGCTGGCGCGTCAGGGAGTCAATCGCGATTTCGTGCTCATGGCGCTGCTTATCGGATCCGGCCAATACCCGTTCGGCGTACGCCATGGGGGATCCATCAACGCCCTCTGCATCCCTGCGGTCCAAAGTTCCGGCGAGCACCCGGGCCTGCGCCGTGCGGCCCTCCACCTGGATCAGCATTTCCGGCGTGGCACCCACCAGACCGTCAACGCCATACGTCCAGCACTCGCGATACCGTGCTGCCAGCTGGCGAAGTACCTCCGCAGCGTTTACGCCCTCAGGCAGGGTGGCAACGACGTCGCGCGCCAACACCAGCTTTTCCAGCTTGCCGGCGCGGATCTCTTCCACGCCATCGGCAACAGCCTGCATCCAGGCGGCTTCGCTCAGGGAACCGTGGCTGAGGTGACCGGCTCCGTCTGCGGCGACAGTTTCAGCTGACGGCCCGACGCCGGACCCTCCTGCCGCTGAATCCTCACCGTTCGGCTCGCCGCCAGTCAGCCAGTGGTCAACGGCAGCGAGGACGCCGGCCTCGGTGAGGGGTGCGTCGTCGAACGTTAACTGTGTGGCCCAGGCGCGGCCATCGCGGATGCCGACCACCAACTCCGGGAGGATCAGGCGAGAGATGTGGGGTGATGTTTTGGAGAAGGCGAACGAGCCGAAAGCCACCGGTCCTGTGCCGGGAAGCTCCACATAATCAGTGATCTCTGCCTCAAGAATGAGGTGCCGCCACCAAATATCGGCCTCGAGGAAACGCTCAGGGCCCGTGGCGTTGAACCGGGTCAGCTCGCCGAATCCCACCAGGCCCGCTTCACGGCGGGACCAGCAGAGGACGTCATCCCGCACCAGAAACGACGGCAGCCCCCCGGAGGATGATTCGACATCGAGGGGGACTGTCAAGGTGCGGAGCGTGCTCGTCATGATGGAACAACAGTACTCCCGCGGACAACCAGATTCTGTGCCGACTTCTACAGCGCAGCAAAGTCGCGTGAATGTCTGAGACAATTACAGGGTGAACCGAGCATCCTTGGAAAAGCGTCCGGACGAAGTTGCGACGATGTTTGATGATGTCGCCCCCAAATACGACGTCGTGAATGATGTCCTGTCCATGGGACAGACGCGTCGTTGGCGCCGGATCGTGGTTGATGCCATGGATGTGAAGGTGGGGCAGAAGGTCCTGGACCTCGCCGCCGGAACGGGAACCTCCAGCGAACCCTATGCAGACGCAGGCGTTGACGTCGTAGCCTGCGATTTCTCCCTGGGCATGCTCAAGGTAGGCAAACGCCGCCGCCCGGATATCGACTTCATCGCTGGTGACGCCACCAACCTGCCGTTCGCGGACAACAGCTTTGACGCCTCCACCATTTCCTTTGGCCTGCGCAACGTTGTGGAGCCGCGCAAGGCCCTTGAAGAGATGCTGCGCGTCACCAAGCCCGGCGGCCGGCTGGTCATCGCCGAGTTCTCCCACCCTGTGGTGCCGCTGTGGCGCAACCTCTATACCGAGTACCTGATGCGCGCGCTCCCGGCCATCGCCACCAAGGTTTCCTCCAACCCGGACGCCTACGTGTACCTCGCCGAGTCCATCCGCGCCTGGCCGGACCAGGACCACTTGGCCCAATGGCTCAGCGACGCTGGCTGGACCGACATCACCTACCGCAACCTCAGCGGCGGCATCGTAGCCGTGCACCGGGCACAAAAGCCCGCTGAGCACCGCGAAAGTGTTCCCGTAGCCAAGCTTCGCCGCCAGATCAAGCCGCGCCACCAGGCCGGCTGACCTCGTACTGCCTGCTGATTTAGGACGACGTGAAAGTACTGATTGTTGGCGCGGGCCCAGCCGGGTCCACCGCCGCGTATTATCTCGCCCAGGCGGGCATTGACGTCACGGTGCTGGAAAAGACTTCCTTTCCCCGTGAGAAGGTGTGTGGCGACGGACTGACCCCCCGCGCTGTCCGCGAAATCCAAAAGCTTGGCCTTCCGCACGCTGTTGAGGAGGGGTGGCGCCGGAACAAGGGGCTGCGCCTCATTGCCGGCGGACGCACCATCGAGTTGCCCTGGCCCGAGGTTGCCGACTTCCCCACGTACGGCCTGATCCGGACCCGACTCGGTTTCGATGAGGACCTGGCCCGCCACGCTGAGTCCGCCGGCGCTGTCGTGCTTGAACGCCACAGCGTCACCTCCGCACTGACTGCAGACGACGGTCGCGTCATCGGCGCCCGCGCCGCCATCCTTGACGAGTCCGGACGCAAGACGGGCGAAACGCGCGACTTCCATGCCGACGTCGTACTAGCCGCAGATGGCAACTCAACGCGAACCGCCGTGTCGCTGGGCATGCACAAGCGTGACGACCGGCCGCTGGGTGTCGCGGTGCGCACCTACTTTACGTCGCCGCGGCACGAGGACGACTGGATGGAAGGCTGGCTGGAACTGCCCGGCAAGTCCGGGAAGCCACTGCCGGGCTACGGCTGGGTGTTTGGCGTCGGCGATGGCACGTCCAACGTGGGCCTCGGCATCCTGAACTCTTCCAAGGAATTCGGCAAGCTGGACTACAAGCAGGTCCTCCGCGAATGGACCGCCGGCATGCCCCCAGAATGGGGCTTCACGCCCGAAAACCAGGTGGGGGAGATCCGCGGTGCCGCGCTGCCCATGGGCTTCAACCGCACGCCGCATTACTCGCCGGGGCTCCTCCTGCTGGGCGACGCCGGGGGAATGGTGTCCCCGTTCAACGGTGAAGGCATCTCCTACGCCATGGAATCGGCCCGGTTCGCGGCTGAGTTCCTCGTTGACGCTTCTTCGCGTTCGGCTTCCGCCGGTTGGTCCACGCACGACGCCGATGCTCACCTCGCGCGGTACGCGGACTATGTACGGGACCAGTGGGGATCACACTTCACACTGGGACGTCTCTTCGCCGCCCTCATTGGAAAGCCGGCCGTGATGAAACTTGCGCTGCGCACGGGCATGCCGGTTCCGGTGCTGATGCGCTTTGTGGTCCGTATGCTGGCCAACCTCACCGACCCGTCGGCGAAGGGCTTCGAAGACCGCGTGATCCGGGTCCTCGAGATGCTGGTTCCGGCCACGTCCAACACTTCCTCTGCCCGTGCTTTTACGGCGGCAGCCTCCGACACCGCGGTTTCCGCACCAACTAGTTAGGGTTAACCCGTGACGAACTCTGCCGAACACAGCTGGACGCATGCCGGGCACGGCTTGCCGCAGACTGTTGAGCCTGCTCCCAACACCACAGCGATCGCTACGGGGCTTCAGCTGCCCGCCGGTTTTGCCGCCATCGCCGGCGACGCCGAACTCGGTCCTGCCATCACCACCAACCTTGCCCGGGTGGAGAAAAAGCTCCGCGAAGCAATCTCCAACTCGGATCCCCTGGCTGACGCGACGTCCCGTCACCTGGTGGAAGCCGGCGGCAAGCGCATCCGTCCCCTCCTCACGTTGCTGTGTGCGCACCTCGGCGATGCTTCGCGCCCCGAGGTTGTCCAGGCTGCCGTGGTTGTGGAGCTTACGCACCTTGCCACGCTCTACCACGATGACGTGATGGACTCCGCACCCTTCCGCCGCGGTGCTCCCACCGCCCACGAAGTGTGGGGCAACTCGGTAGCCATCCTTACCGGCGACCTCATCTTTGCCCGCGCCTCCATCCTGGTCTCGGAACTGGGCTCCCGCGCCCTTGGCATCCAGGCCCGCACCTTCGAGCGCCTGTGCCTGGGCCAGCTCCACGAAACCGTGGGACCGCGTGAAGACGAAGACCCCGTGGAGCACTACCTGTCCGTCATTGCTGACAAGACCGGCTCGCTGGTGGCAGCATCCGGCCAGCTGGGTGCGATCTTCGCCGGTGCCGACGAAGCTTTTGAGGATTTGCTGGTTGAATACGGCGAGAAGGTTGGCGTGGCCTTCCAGCTTGCCGACGACGTCATTGATGTCACCGGCGTTAAGGTCAAGTCCGGCAAGTCACCGGGCACCGACCTCCGCGAAGGTGTTCCCACGCTGCCCGTCCTGTTGCTTCGTCGCGACGCCGCTGCGGGGGATACCTCCGCTGCTGCCCTCC
This sequence comes from Arthrobacter sp. yr096, assembly GCF_900108925.1. Lineage (NCBI taxonomy): Bacteria > Bacillati > Actinomycetota > Actinomycetes > Micrococcales > Micrococcaceae > Arthrobacter > Arthrobacter sp. yr096. Next base: position 265,155 of record NZ_FNYI01000001.1, read on the forward strand.
TTGAATTGATCGACGGCGACCTGTCCTCCGACTCGGCTCTGGCTGAGGCCGTGGCAGGCCTGCGCGAACACCCCGTCACCAATGAGTCCTGGAAGATTGCCCGCCAGTGGTCCTCGGAGGCCATCGCCGCACTGGCGCCGCTGCCCGAAGGTGTTGTAAAAGACTCCCTGACCAACTTCGCCCACGCAGTGGTGGACCGCAGCAGCTAAGTTTTCCCTGTTTTCGCAGGCGTCCGGACTCTCGTAGTCCGGGCGCCTGCTTTTTGTTGCTGCGACTTGGGCGCAGGCGGTCTTGTGCCTGGTACCGTCAGCACCCACTTTGCGGGTCCGAGTGTGGCGACACACTGGTAGATGCGGCGTGTTGGGCGGTTTGTGGAATCAAAGTGGGTGGTGGGCGCATGCGGCTCGACGCACAACCTCCGGGAAAAACGGAATGGCCCCGGCTCGCTGCAACGTTACGAGTCATACGCTGCACCGAACCGGGACCACAATCTCCGTTCGCATCAGACCCACCGGAGGCATTTAGTGGATCCGTGAAAAGCTTATGACAATCCTGTCACATATGCAACTCTCTGGGTCAACGGTTTTAGTGATGGTGCAGCACGATTTACAGCCAATCGCCGTCCCTCGCCATCAGCTTTGAATTTTGGAAGCGACGGACACACCGATTTCGGGGTGTGTTGCAGCCTTCCAGGTGTTCAAAGAGGGTGGTGGAGGTACACGGAGTTGTCCACATACGGGACTTCTCAGCGACCGCAGGCTCCCGCCGAAGCCAGCATGGCTGTATGAACATCGAAGATTTCCTCCGAAGCCGGAGCGGAGCAACCACCACTCGGACCCTGCTGACTGCTGGCTTTACTCGCCGCATACTCGCACATGCGGTGAGAGACGGCCGCGTAACCCGCCTTCATCGTGGCGTCTATACGTCCAAGGACTCAGATCCCGACGTCGTGGCCGCCTTTCGATCCGACGGACTACTTACCTGCATCTCGGCTGCGCGCTTCTATCGCCTGTGGACCCTCGAGGCAGCTGAGCCGCTGCATCTCAGTTGCAGTACTGGACTAGGGGGACGGGGCGTAGTCCACCACGGAGGCTGCCTACACCCGGCTCACCCGTATCTACCAGTTGCAGGGGTAGCCGATGTGGTGATCCACGCCCTCAGATGCCTACCGGAACTTGAAGCACTAGTCATGGTGCAGAGCGCAGTTAGCCAAGCCCTCCTGTCAACAGAATTCCTGAGATCGAAGCTCCCCGGCAACCGGAACGGTAAGGTCCGGGAGACCTTGCTTTTGGTTCTACCTCGTGCCGATTCGCTCTTGGAGGTGCTGGCACACACCCACTTCACCAGGGCAGGTCTTCGAGTCCGTATGCACGTAGACGTGCCCGGTGTGGGAGAGGTGGACTGTCTGGTCAATGAATGCCTGATCGTTGAACTCGACGGCGGGACTCACCTTGAGGGAAAGCAGGTCAAGAAGGACCAGTACAGGAACAACGCGGGCATGCGGGGAGGCCTTTTGACTCTCCGCTATTACTACGTGGACGTCGTGCATCATCCGGAGAGAATGGTCGCCGAAGTCCTGACAGTCCTGCTCAATAGGGAAGTTGGCCGCTACGCTCCGGCACGATACGCGCCAGGGTGGGTTCCGCCGTCGTGAGCCCCCCTCACGGTGGTACCGCCACCACCAACTTTGAACGAAAAAATCAGGCGACACGCCCCGCGAGCGGCGTGTCAGAGTTGTTCCGGAATCAATGTGGGTGGTGGCCGTACGCAGGCCACAAACACAACAGCCCCTCCCAGACCAAGAAGGCCGGGAAGGGGCTGCGGAAAAGTGAAACTTAATCTTCGTCGTCGTTGAATGCCCACTCGAACATGTCGAACACGAACTCGGAGAACGTGCCTTCTTCGCTCTTCCACTGGCCGCGTGCGTTGTTGCGGCGCCAGACGATGGGGTCCGGGATGCCGAGATCGGCGGTGCGGAAGCCCCAGGTGAACTGTTCCTCTTCGTCCTCGAGGAACATGAGGAAGCCTTCGTCATCAACTTCGAGTTCCTCGGGATCCCAGAAGTAGTGGTAGGCCTCCATGAGGTCCTCGCAGCCGCCGATGGCGAGGTAAAACTCGCGCAAAACCAGCGGGATGGTGAAGGAGTGATCGGCCAGCGCGTCGTCCAGCTCGTCCGGCGTGAGGCCGTCTTCTTCCTGCCATTCATCCTCGAGATACTTTGGGACCAGCGCGCGGAACTTCTCGAGGAACATGTCAGTCATGCTCTTATCCTAGCTAATCCCGGAGACCTGAAATTGCGCCTCCACCGGTACCTGCGCGATGCCATCCGCGCACAGCCAACGGCACATACCAACTGCGCCGCCACGCGGTTACCCGGAAAGCGAAAACAACCCCCGCAATGACACAAGCGGTAACCCCGTTGAACAGGCCAAGGTTCCACAACAACGTGGTCAAGCCGGCACCAGCGAACGCCGGCAGCGCATAGATGTCGCGGTTGTTGAACAAGGTGGGGATTTCGTTGGCGGTGATGTCACGGAGCAGGCCTCCGCCCACGGCTGTGGTGACTCCCAGCAGGATCGCGGCCACCGGATTCATGCCCGCGCCGATTGCCTTCAACGTGCCCGTGATGCAGAACAAGGCCAGCCCGCCGGCGTCGAACAGGGTCAAAAGGGAAGTGAAGCGCTGCACTGAGGAGAACAAGTAGTAAACCAGCAGCGCAGCCAGCAACGGCGGGGCCAGGTACGCGGGGTTGGTGAAAGCGATAGGGGGACCGGCGTTGATCACGATGTCACGGATTACGCCACCGCCCAGCGCCGCGATGGACGCGAGGAGTATGGAGCCCACGACGTCGAACTGCTTCCGGGCTGCCAACAACGAGCCTGATACAGCAAAAAAGAACACACCAATGAGGTCAAGCCAAAGAAGAACAATGTCAAAGGAAATCAAGTGGACGGGTTCTTTCTTAAGGTGCTTAACAACGGGTGCTGGCTCAACGTTACGCTAGCTCCCATGAACAGCCCCGTTTTGATTGCCTGCGCCCACGGAACCCGCAATGCCGAAGGCCAGGCTGCCATCCGACAGGTCATGGCCGACATTGAAGCCCTGCGCCCGGGTTTGCGCGTTGTTGAGGCCTATGTTGACGTGCAGGAACCCGAGTTGGGCGGTGTGGTGGAGGGCCTGCCTGAGGGGACGGACGCCGTCGTCGTACCGCTGTTGCTGTCCACGGGCTTCCACATCAAGGTGGACGTGCCCAAGGCGATAAAGAACCGTTCTGAGGTAGTTGCTGCCCGTCCGTTGGGTCCGGACGCGCGGCTGGCTGAGCTGTTGGCCACCCACCTGCGTGCGGCTGGGTTGCAGGAGAACGACGGCGTGCTGCTGGCTGCCGCGGGATCGTCCCTTCCGGACGGTTCGGTGGACTCGGAAGAGCAGGCGCGACTCCTCGCCGAGCTGCTGCCGAACAAGGTGCGCGTCGCCTATGGCGCCAGTGCCCAGCCGACAGTGCCCGACGGCGTCGCCTCCTTGCGGGCAGAACTCGCCGCTGAGGGCGAGGCAGGCAGGGTGTTCATTTCCTCCTACCTCCTGGCAACCGGCTACTTCCATGATCAATTGGCCAAAGCGGGGGCGGACATTGTGTCGGCGCCCTTGCTGCCGTCGAAGGTACTCGCTGAGATCGCGCTGGAACGGTACGACGCAGTGTTGGAAAGGCTCTCCTAACCTTTATCCACGCGGAAAAATGCCCAAAGGGGCCTGCATTAAACAGGCCCTTCGGACAAGGCCAATGGCGTGTTCGTGACGAAATGTTTCCCTAGGTGACTTAGCATTTCCGGACCTTTGCTGGCGAAATCTGGCCAGACCTACAGTCGAGATATGACAGATACAGCTGTAGCCGGTGCGTCGGCTGATACCGCCAAGCGTCCGGCACGCACGCGCCCTGCCGCCAAGCCCCACGGCCAGTGGAAGGTTGACGGCACTGAGCCCCTCAATGCCAACGAAACCTGGAAGCAGGAAGACAACGGGCTGAATGTCCGTGAGCGCATTGAGTCTGTCTACTCCAAAGAAGGCTTTGATTCGATCGACGGCACGGACCTTCACGGCCGCTTCCGTTGGTGGGGCCTCTACACCCAGCGCAAGCCCGGGATCGACGGCGGCAAGACCGCAACGCTTGAACCGCACGAGCTCGAAGACAAGTACTTCATGCTGCGCGTGCGCATCGACGGCGGGGCACTGACCACAGAGCAACTCCGGGTCATCGGCCAGATTTCCGTGGACTTCGCCCGCGGCTCGGCTGACCTGACGGACCGTCAGAACATCCAGCTGCACTGGATCCGCGTAGAGGACGTGCCGGAGATCTGGCGCCGCCTTGAAGGCATTGGACTGTCCACCACAGAAGCTTGCGGTGACGTTCCCCGCGTCATCCTCGGTTCGCCGGTTGCGGGCATCGCCAAGGACGAGATCATCGATCCCACGCCGCTCATCCACGAGCTTGCGGAGCGTTTCATCGGCGATCCCGAGCTGGCCAACCTGCCGCGCAAGTACAAGACCGCCATCACGGGCCACCCGTCCCAGGACGTGGTGCACGAGATCAACGACTTCGCCCTGGTGGGCGTGGTTCACCCTGAGCTCGGTGCCGGCTACGACCTCTGGGTTGGCGGCGGCTTGTCCACCAACCCGCGCCTGGCCGAGCGCCTTGGCGTGTTCGTCTCCGCGGATGTGGCAGCTGAAGTATGGCTCGGCGTTACCAGCATCTTCCGTGACTACGGCTACCGCCGCATGCGCACCAAGGCCCGCCTGAAGTTCCTCATGAACGACTGGGGCCCGGCCAAGTTCCGCCAGATCCTTGAGGACGAGTACCTCGGCTTCAAGCTCCCGGACGGCCCCGCCGCACCCAAGCCCACATCTCCCGGCGACCACATCGGTGTTCACGAGCAGAAGGACGGCAAGTTCTTCATCGGCGTCACCCCCACTGTCGGACGCACGTCCGGCGAAGCACTCGTGACGCTGGCTGACACGTTGGAGAAGCACGGCAGCTACCGCCTCCGCACTACTCCTCACCAGAAGCTGGTCATCCTGGACGTGGCCAAGGAGCAGGTGGAGCCGCTCATCGCCGAACTGGACACCCTGGGCCTTTCCGCCCGTCCGTCCGTGTTCCGCCGCGGCACCATCGCTTGCACGGGCATCGAGTTCTGCAAGTTGGCCATCGTGGAAACCAAGGTCACGGCAGCTACGGCCATCGCTGAGCTGGAGCGCCGCTTGGCCGACCTCGTGGAATCCAAGCAGCTGCCGTCGGCACTGTCCCTCCACATCAACGGTTGCCCGAACTCCTGCGCACGTATCCAGACGGCCGATATCGGCCTGAAGGGCATGATGCTGCCAACGCCCGACGGCGACCCCACCCCGGGTTTCCAGGTTCACCTCGGTGGCGGGCTGGCGAACAACGAGCGCGAGGAAGCCGGTTTGGGACGTACCGTCCGCGGCCTCAAGGTCACGGTGGAAGACCTGCCCGATTATGTGGAGCGCGTGGTCCGAAAGTTCGTCGCCGTAGGCGCCGAAGGCCAGACCTTCGCAGAGTGGGCACACTCGGCAGATGAAGGAGATCTCCAATGACAGATCCCGTCACTATCACCAACCTCGCCAGCGCGGCAGCGCGTCCGGCGCTGCGTTCTCCTGAAGAGCTCAAGGCCCTGGCTGAACAAGGCGCCGCTGAGCTCGGCTGGAACGCCCCTGCCCGGGACATCATCGCCTGGGTGGCCCGTAACTTCGAGCTGCCTGCCGTGACCGTGGCCTGCTCCATGGCCGACGCCGTACTGCCCGCCTTGGTGGCGGACCAGCTTCCCGGCGTCGACGTCTTGTTCCTGGAAACCGGCTACCACTTCAAGGAAACGTACGAGACGCGCGACGAAGTCGCAGCGAACCTCCGCGTCAACGTGGTGGACGTCCTTCCCGAAACCACTGTGGAACAACAGGATCGCTTGCTGGGCAAGGACTTGTTCGCCCGCGACCCCGCCCAGTGCTGTGCACTGCGTAAGGTGCAGCCGCTGCGCCGTTCGCTGACCGGATACGAAGTCTGGTTCACCGGGGTGCGACGCGACGAGGGCCCCACCCGCACCAACACGCCGGTGGTCACCTGGGATGAAGGCTTTGGCCTGGTCAAGGTGAACCCGATGGTGGACTGGACCTTCGATCAGCTGATCGAGTACTCCGAGGACAACATCCTTCCCGTCAACCCCCTCCTGAGCCAGGGCTACCCGTCCATCGGCTGCCAGCCCTGCACCCGCAAGGTTGCCCCGGGTGAAGACCCCCGCGCCGGCCGCTGGGCAGGATCCGACAAGACAGAATGCGGACTACACACATGAGCACGTACACAACAGAGGAGTCCACGGTGAAAGTTGCAGCGGCAGTCGACGCCCCCTCGGTCGAGCGCCTGAGCTCATTGGACACCCTCGAGTCCGAAGCCATTCACATCATCCGCGAGGTTGTTGCCGAGTTCGAGAAGCCTGCACTGCTGTTCTCCGGCGGCAAGGATTCCGTGGTCATGCTGCACCTGGCCACCAAGGCGTTCTGGCCGGGCAAGGTTCCGTTTCCGGTCCTCCACGTGGACACCGGCCACAATTTCCCGGAGGTCATCGACTTCCGTGACCGCACTGTTGAGCGCCTTGGCCTGAAGCTGGTTGTTGGCTCGGTCCAGGAGTTCATCGACCGCGGCGAACTGGCTGAGCGTGCCGACGGCACCCGCAATCCGCTGCAGACCGTCCCGCTGTTGGACGCGATTCAGCGCAACAAGTTCGACGCCGTGTTCGGCGGCGGCCGTCGCGACGAGGACAAGGCCCGCGCCAAAGAACGCATCCTGAGCCTCCGTGACGAGTTTGGCCAGTGGGACCCGCGCAACCAGCGCCCCGAACTGTGGAATCTGTACAACGGCCGCCACACCGTGGGCCAGCACGTCCGTGCGTTCCCCATCAGCAACTGGACCGAGCTGGACATCTGGCGCTACATCGAGCGCGAGAACATCGAGCTTCCCAGCCTGTACTACGCCCACGACCGCGAGGTCTTTGCCCGCGACGGAATGTGGCGGGCAGTGGGCGAGGTTTCGCAGCCGTTGCCGCACGAGGAAGTCATCACCAAGCTGGTCCGTTACCGCACGGTGGGAGACATGTCCTGCACCGGTGCAGTCGAGTCCGACGCACGCACTGTGGCCGACGTCGTTGTTGAAGTCGCTGCCTCCACCCTGACCGAACGTGGCGCCACCCGAGCAGATGACCGCATCTCCGAGGCAGCCATGGAAGACCGCAAGAAGGACGGCTACTTCTAAATGAGCACCGAAACTTTGGCTGCCGGGCTGGAAACAGCCCTGCCCACCACACTCTTTCGCTTTGCAACCGCCGGTTCGGTGGACGACGGCAAGTCCACTTTGGTGGGCCGTCTCCTTCACGACTCCAAGGCGATTCTTGCTGACACGCTCGACGCCGTTGCCCGCACCTCTGCGGACCGCGGCTTCGGTGGCGAAAAGGGCGGGATCGACCTCGCCCTCCTGACCGACGGCCTGCGTGCCGAGCGTGAGCAGGGCATCACCATCGATGTTGCTTACCGCTACTTCGCCACGGACCGCCGCAGCTTCATCCTGGCGGACTGCCCCGGCCACGTTCAGTACACCAAGAACACGGTGACCGGCGCGTCCACGGCGGATGCCGTCGTCGTACTTATTGACGCCCGTAAGGGTGTGCTGGAGCAGACACGACGGCACCTGTCCGTGCTGCAGCTGCTACGGGTTGCCCACGTCATTGTGGCGGTCAACAAGATCGACCTGGTGGACTTCAGTGAGCAGGTGTTCCGCGACATTGAAGCGGATGTGCAGAAGGTTGCCCGCGAGCTTGGCCTTGGATCGGACGGAGTGGCTGATCTGCTGGTGGTTCCGGTCTCGGCGCTTGATGGCGACAACGTGGTGGACCGCTCCGAGCGCACCCCTTGGTACACCGGCCCGGCACTGCTGGAGGTCCTCGAAACCCTCCCCGCTGCTGACGAACTTGAGGCCGAACTGGAGAGCTTCCGCTTCCCGGTTCAGCTGGTGATCCGTCCGCAGGGTGCCCTGGCCCCGGATGCTGTTGCTGCCGGGCTCGATGTGGAGGCGTACCGCGATTACCGCGCTTACGCAGGCCAGATCACCGAAGGCTCAGTGAAGGTTGGCGACGAAGTCTCCGTCATCAGCCCGGGCCATGAGCCTCGCACCACCACGGTGATTGGCATCGACTTCGCTGGCCAGTCATTGGAAGAAGCTGCGGCTCCGCAGTCGGTAGCCGTCCGCTTGGCTGACGAGATCGACATCGCCCGCGGTGACACCATTGCCGCTGCCGGAACGGTCCGTGAAAGCACCGCTGACTTGTACGCGTCGCTGGCATGGCTTTCACCGAAGCCGCTCCGTGAAGGCCAGAAGGTCCTGGTGAAGCACGGCACGCGCACGGTCCAGGCACTGGTCCGCAACGTCACCGGCAAGCTTGACCTCGCCACGTTCAACGTGGAGCCTGCGTCCAACCTGGAGCTCAACGACATCGGCCACGCACAATTACGCCTGTCCGCTCCGTTGCCGCTGGAAAACTACCTGCACCACCGCCGCACCGGTGCTTTCCTGGTGATCGACCCCATCGACGGCAATACCCTTGCCGCCGGACTTGTGAAGGACCACCCGGGCGACCACGAAGACGAACGTTACGTCATCTAGGGTCACGTAGTCACAAAACCGCAGCTTGTTCGCGACTCCTCACGTTGTACGGCGGGATTCGAACAAGCTGCGGTTTTCTTTTTGGAAGGCCGCATGCCACAGAACACCACCCTCAGCACACTCCTCAACGCGGGCACGGACCTGGTCCTGGACGGCGCCTTGGCCACCGAACTGGAGGCCCACGGCTGCGATCTTGAGGATCCGTTGTGGTCGGCCAAGGTCCTGCTGGAGCAGCCACACCTGATCAAACAGGTCCACCGCGACTACTTCGACGCCGGTGCCTCTGTGGCCATCACGGCCAGTTACCAGGCGACACCCCAGGGTTTTGCGCAGCGCGGATTGTCCGTTGATGAGTCGTTGGAGCTGGTGGCTTTGAGCGTCCGGTTGGCGGACGAAGCACGGCAGGAAGCCTTGGCGGAGGGCACCGCGAATGGCCCCCTGCTGGTGGCTGGATCTGTGGGTCCCTACGGGGCCTACCTCGCTGACGGCTCAGAGTATCGGGGCGATTACACGCTTTCAGCCGCGGAATTCCGGGACTTCCACCGGCCACGCATAGCCGCGTTGGTGGAGGCCGGTGCGGATTTCCTGGCGTGCGAGACTCTGCCGTCGTACGCCGAAGCGGAGGCGCTGTTGGCGCTCGTGACGGAGTTCGACGTCGAATCCTGGTTTACGTTCACGCTGCGGGACAGCGGCCACATCAGTGACGGAACCCCCATTGCGGATGTGGCTGCGCTGCTCCGCGCCGAAGCGCGGGTTGCCGCCGTCGGGGTTAATTGTGTGCCGCTTGAACTGGTCACCGAAGCGCTAGGCACCCTGCAGAGGTCCTCCGGAAAGCCCTTGGTGGCGTATCCCAATTCAGGGGAAATCTACGATGCTGCGAGTAAGACGTGGAGCCCGGCAGAAGGGGTTCAGGGGAGCGGGACCCTGGCCGGCAACGCCGGTGTTTGGCGGGGTAAAGGAGCCCGTCTCATAGGTGGGTGCTGCCGCACAACTCCGCGCGACATTGAAGGCCTGGCAGCGAATATGACGTCAGGTGACCCTGCATGAACCTTGGTTTCTACGGGATTGAAGCGGAAATATGACAGTCCCTACTGTGAACACATGACCTCTCCGGAATGGTCCTTCCTTGCCCACCACGGGCGATGTTACGGGGCCTGATCTTCGCCCCACCTCGCATCCCACATTTCATAAGGACCCCCCATGGCAAACACACCCGAGTCACAGAAACCCGATTCCGGTACCACCCGCATCGTCGCCGGTGAGACCGCACCCAAGCCCAAGCGCCGCCGCACCCTGGAGATCGGCCTGGCCGTCGGCCTCGTGCTGCTGATCGGAGCAGGCGCAGCAGTGGCCTCCGCTGTCTCGCAAAACAACCAGGCCGCACCGGCTCCTGCCACGACTCCCGCAGCGGAACTCAAGCTGGGCTACTTCAGTAACGTCACCCACGGACCGGCGCTGGTAGGTACCAGCAAGGGCATCATCGCCAAGGAACTGGGCGAGACCAAGCTCAGCACGCAGATCTTCAACGCAGGCCCCGCCGCGATCGAAGCTTTGAACGCCGGCGCCATCGACGCCACCTACATCGGCCCCAACCCCGCCATCAACTCGTTCGTCAAGAGCAACGGTGAGTCCATCAGCATCATCGCCGGTGCTGCTTCGGGCGGCGCCCAACTGGTGGTCAAGCCGGAGATCAACTCCGCAGCCGACCTCAAGGGCAAGGTCCTCAGCTCACCTCAGCTCGGTGGCACGCAGGACGTGGCACTCCGTGCCTGGTTGGGCGATCAGGGCTTCAAGACCAACACCGATGGCAGCGGCGACGTCAACATCAACCCCACCGAAAACGCCCAGTCGCTGAAGCTCTTCCAGGACGGAAAGCTCGACGGCGCGTGGTTGCCTGAGCCGTGGGCCTCCCGCCTGGTGCTCGAAGCCGGAGCGAAGGTGCTGGTGGATGAGAAGGACCTGTGGGAAAACGGTGACTTCACCACCACCATCCTGATCGTGAACAAGAAGTTCGCTGCCGAACACCCGGAGACCGTGAAGGCGCTCCTCAAGGGTCACGTGGAGTCCGTGAACTGGCTCAACTCGGCATCCGCTGAGGAGAAGGCAACCACCATCAACGCTGTCCTCAAGGACACGGCCGGCAAGCCGCTTCCCGCAAATGTGATCGAACGTGCACTCCAGAACATCAAGTTCACCACTGATCCGCTCGCCGGAACGTACAAGAAGCTGCTGGATGACGGCGTCAAGGCCGGCACCACCAAGCAGGCTGACATCAATGGCATCTTCGACCTCCGCACCTTGAACGAGGTGGAGGGCAAGAAGACCTCCGCTGCCGGTCTCGGCCAGGACTAAGCAGTAACAGGCTGGTCCGCTTCCCTCCTGTTGACCGGGGGAGCGGACCGGCCTTTAGCCATATCAGCTCTACCAATCAACACGAAGGACGGGACCATGCCAGTCGTACTCGAGAACCTGGGCAAGCGCTTCGGCGACGGCGCCCCGGTGCTGGACGACGTCAACGCCACCATCGCGCAGGGCGAGTTCGTTGCCCTCCTCGGTGCGTCAGGCTGCGGCAAGTCCACCCTGCTGAACATCATGGCAGGACTGGAAAAGCCGACGTCGGGCGCCCTTGAAGTCCCCAGCGACGGTGCCGCCTTCATGTTCCAGGACGCATCGCTGTTCCCGTGGCTGACCGCGCGTGGCAACATCGAGCTGGCTTTGCAGTTGGCGGACAAGACCAGCACCAAGGCGAGCCGGCGTGAACGCGCCACCGAACTGTTGGAGCTTGTCCACCTCGGTGGCGCAGGGGACAAGCGTCCGCATGAACTCTCGGGCGGCATGCGGCAGCGCGTTGCCCTGGCTCGTTCTTTGGCTCAGGATCGGCAGCTGCTGTTGATGGATGAGCCGTTTGCTGCCCTCGATGCGATCACCCGCGACCTTCTCCATGATGAGCTTGAACGGATTTGGAAGGAAACCGGCCGGACCATCGTGTTCGTGACCCACAACGTCCGCGAAGCTGTCCGCCTCGGCCAGCGGGTGCTGCTCCTGTCCTCGCGTCCCGGCCGCGTGGTGGCTGAATGGAACGTCACCGAGGAACACCGTACCGATGCTGGTCGAGCCGGGGAGCTGACCGGCGTCATTACCCGCCGTCTTCGCGAGGAGATCCGCCGCCATGCCAAGTAACCCCATCACCACCGAAGAGCGGACGCTTCCCGTGACCGAATCCAAAGAGCACATCACCTCGCCGTCGCTGAAGGGCAACGCCTCCGAACTCCGCGATCTTGAAGCCGGCCTGGACAACCTCCAATCTGACACGGGCCGCAAGCACGGTATTGAGTGGAAGCGTGTGCTGCTTCCAATCGCCGCATTGGTGATTCTCATCCTTGCGTGGCAGTTCTATGTTTCGCTGGGCCTCAAGCGTCGCGACCAAGTACCGGGGCCGTTGGATGTGCTGAACCAGCTGGTTCTGCTCTGGAGTGAAGGCAAGGTCCAGGAATCAGTGTGGACCTCGCTGCAGCGTGGTGTGATCGGCTTCCTGATCTCGGTGGTCATCGCAACGCCGGTTGGCTTGATCCTGGCCCAGGTAGCACCCTTGCGCCGTGCGTTTGGTCCGCTCATTTCCGGGCTGCAGGTTCTTCCGTCCGTGGCATGGGTTCCCGCAGCCATCATCTGGTTCGGCCTCACCGATGCCACCGTTTACTTTGTGGTGTTCATGGGCGCCATTCCGTCGATCATCAACGGGCTCATCTCCGGCGTGGACCAGATCCCGCCGCAGTATCGCAGCGTGGGCACCGTCCTTGGTGCGAACAGGCTCCAAATGGCGTTGCAGATTGTCCTCCCAGCGGCGCTTCCCGGCTACATCGGGGGCCTGAAGCAGGGCTGGGCGTTCTCCTGGCGCTCACTCATGGCCGCCGAAATCATTGCCGTGGGCGGCACCATCGGGTTCGGGCTCGGTTCGCTTCTTGATCAGGGCCGCGTCTTGTCCGACATGGCAATCGTGATGGCCGCGATCCTGCTGATCCTTGCGGTGGGCATCCTGATTGAGCTGCTGGTGTTCGGGCCGATCGAGAAGCGTCTGCTGCAGCGCCGGGGTTTGCTGGCGGGCAGCTCGCGCTAACCGGATCTGGTTTCACACCGGACGAGATGCTACGTTTCGACCAGCCTTTGCATATGGGGGAGGCGATTCCGGGAATCGTGTTAAGGGTGGCAGGTCATGACCAGGCAGCAAAGAATGCTGGTGTCGGTTGCTGTAGCTGCACTGCTTGCCGTCACGTCGTGTGCAGCGCCGGCACCGCAGCCCGACGCGGAAGCGAAGGGCGCTGTTCAGTCTCTTATCGAGCGGGCCATCGACCGTAGAAATCATCAAGTTGTCACAGGGTTCTCCTCCACCAAGGATGAGATCAGTATGGATTTCGTCCCGGCGGCAATTGAGGGTATCGAGCTTGAGTACCGAAAACTCCACCAACGCAGGGACGCGATTGCTCCCTATGGCGTCCTTTTGACGGACACCGGCTCGGAGATCACCATCAAGAAATTCACCATCACCCAAACCGGCGCCAAGGTTGAGATCTCGGAGCAGACACAGCTGGAACACGGTCCGGTGAACGGCGTGCAAGGCCCCGGCGAGGGGTACGTATACGACCAAACCGTTGAGCTTGAGAGGACCGGCGACGCGTGGAAGATCAGCAGTATCGCCCCTGAAAATCCGGGCAAGCCATACCCGACGACAGTTGTTGATCCAGACACGATTTAGGCCCTCGGCACTAAGCGTCGACCGTTGCATAACGTCGACTTCCGGACGGCGCGCAAGGGCTCGACGGCGACCTCCCGCCGTCGAGCCTTTGCGTCACCAGACGGTGAGGTTAGAGTCCCGTCAGCAGATCCCGCATTTCCCGAATCTCTGCTTCCTGCGCCGTGACGATGTCCTTGCCTAGCTGGACAGCCTCAAGGTTCTTGCCCTGGGCTACTTCGGCTTTGGCCATGGTCACGGCACCTTCGTGATGCGCGATCATCTGCGTCAGGAAGAGCTTGGCGGCTTCCACGCCTTGGGCTTCCCTGAGTTTCTGAAGGTCCGCTTCGCTCAGCATGCCCTCCATGCCGTGGCCGCCATGCCCGGAAGATCCCATGACAGGCACATTCCAGCTGTTCAGCCAACCGGTCATCTTCTCGATTTCGGGTGCTTGCGCGTTTTTGATCTTGACGGCCAAGGCAGTGATTGCGGGCGGGATGTCAGCCTTTGCCAGCATGACGTCGGACATCTCCACTGCTTGGGAGTGATGGGGGATCATCATTTGGGCGAACATGGTGTCTGCGGCGTTGTGCCCGGCGTCGCTGCTGTTCGCAGAGGGGCTGATGGAAGTGCCGGAACTTCCATGGTTCATGCCCGGCATGGAACCGGAGCCGGAGTTGGAAGCACAACCAGCCAGGGCAAGCAGACCTGCGAGAGCCGCTCCGGTCACAGTGAAGTGAGTTCTGTTCATGAGTAAAAGTCCTTTGCATTTCGGGCGGCGGTGATAGTCAGCCGCCCGGTAGTCAGCAGATGGTGAATGGATGTACGGTCCCGGCTGTTACCGGACCATCCAGTGCTCACGTACGGCTGATGCAGAGTTGCCCGGGTGTAGGACCGTGGGGTTGGTAGGACCAGGACGGAAAAATGGTGGGCAGTTCCCACGATGCAGGGGTGACTTCGCCTGTCGTGCCGGGCGGGGGAGCGCTCAGGGAAGCTGTTGTGAGGGATGGAATGCAACTGGCAGCCTGAGTGCAGGAGCAGCTTCCAAACTCCGTGCCGCGATCGTCGGCAGCCGAGGCAGCGCTCACCTCATGAGAAGGGCCGTGCGCGTGGTGGGATGAGGAGGTGCTCACTAGGGGTGATGCCGCATGAGACCCATGCGTTCCCCCTGCCCCATGCGGACCGCTGATGATGTGCATTCCGAATATGCCCGCAATGACGGCCGTTACCAGAAGTAGAAGCAACGCCCGCCCGACGACGGCGGCAAGAGCTTGAGGGGACAGCTGCTTGCTCATGATGCTTCACCACCTTCGTCCACTTCCAGGGCTTCCAGCATACCCCGGTAGGGTATACATGAGCGATTCTTTTTCTGGCAGCACTCCTTATCCTGGGCAATCCTCCGCTTTACGCTGCGCCTTTGCGCCTCGCGGCCTAGAATCGTCGAATGGGCCTCTTAACGTTCAGCATCAACGTCACGCTCGATGGTTGCGTGGACCACCAGGAGGGCATCGCCGACGACGAGACGCACGCCCACTTCACCCGCCTTCTGGATAAGAGCGGCGCCATGCTCTGGGGCCGGACTACCTACGAAATGATGGAGGTCTACTGGCCCTTGGTGGCTAATGGTGAGGTTGAAGCCCCGCCGTCGCTGCTTGAGTTTGCCCTTGAACTGGAAACCATGCCCAAATACGTCGTTTCCACAACGCGGAGCGACTTCCCCTGGACCAATAGTCATCAGCTGGTCGGCGAACTGGGTGCGGCCGTTCGGGAACTCAAGGACAGGACTCCCAAGGGGGTGCTTGTCGGCAGCGGGAAACTAGCAACAGAGCTGGACCGACTGGGCTTGATCGACGAGTACAAATTCCTCATCCACCCCATGATCACCGGTCACGGCCCCACCCTGTACCAAGGCGGACTGCCCAGCACCCGGCGCCTTGAGCTGATCTCGGCCGAGCCGCTCAGTAACGGAGCGGTGGCGATGCACTATCGCCGGGCTGTCTGACGAATGTGCAGGCAACATGGCAACGCCAAGCCATCCCCATGAACTCCGGTTTTAGAAATCTCCACCGGGGTAGGTGCCCTCGGGCAATGTGAAGCACGGCGAGCCCGAATCGATGTCAATCTGGTTTGGGGCCAATCCTTCGGAGACGACGTAGTTCTCCCCAGGTGCAGGCGGGTCGATCTGAATTCGATAGTCTTCGTTTGGATTGCTATCGGCGGATACTTTGGTTCCTTTCGCCCGGTAGTGGGCCTCGATGGCTCTCACTATCTGCTCGATTTTGGTTCCTTCGGCAACGGTGATGGCCGTGAAGCCCTTCCAGTTGTGCTGGGTCTTGTTGCACGACAGAAGCATGCCCTTCTTCTTCTGATCAATTGAGACAACAGCATCTTTTGGGATCAGGGCGGCGAGGTCCAGTTCCATCGCTTGGGTGTGGGCTTTGGCTTCCTGCCAGGTCAGTTCAGCATTCATCGGTTCACCCTGTGTCTCTGCTGCGGTGGGTGCTGCTGGTTCGATATGTGTCCCTCCGGGGCTTCCGGAACAGCCTGCCAGAACCATCGCACCCACCAGCAGCAACGACGCCATGGCACCGCGACGCGCCCTCATCGAGCCACAACTCCCGGCACGTCATTGAGCGCATGGTCGTTGTCTTCACTGTTAGAGGCTACGAGATCACGGTTGCTCAAAAGCATCTAGAAATCCCCAACAGGATAGGTACCCTCGGGCATTGTGAAGCAAGGCGAACCTGACGCAATGCGAATGACGCGGGGATCGTCCTCCCTGATGAGATACATTTCCGAGGTGGCCGGATCGCTTATCTCAACACGAAAGGTGCCTTGTATGGTCCGGTCGCTTGAGACCTCAAAACGATGATCCGTGAAGTGTGTCCGTGCAGCCGTCTCAAGTTCTTTCACGACAGATTCAGCTTCGCTTCCCTCAGCCAGCGTGATCGAAGTCGAACCGTTCCAGTTGTGTTCTGTCTTGCTGCAGGACAGGAGAACGCCCGTCTCTTTCTGGACTATGGAAGTAACCTTGTCCTTTGGGATCAAAGCCGCTATCTCCAGCGCTTCCTTTTCCGTGTTTGCTTTAGCTTCCTGCCTAGTGAGTTCCGTGGTCATCGGTTCCTCTTGTGTATCAGCGGCAGTTGGCACGGTTGACTCGGTCGAACTCACGCTTGGGTTTCCGGCGCAACCTGCGAGCCCGATCGAACCCGCCAACAGCAACAACGCCATGGCTCCTTGTCGCGCCCTCATTGAGACACAATTCCAGGCATGACTCTGAGTACTTGCAGGTTGTCCTCGTTGTTTGAGGCGATGAGGTTGTAATTGTTCATGGGATCTAGAAATCCCCGCCTGGGTAGATGCCCTCGGGCAGTGTGAAGCATGGAGAACCCGAATCGATCCAAATCTCATCAGGTTTTACGCCTCCACCGACGAGGTAATTCTCCCCAGGAGCAGGTGGATCGATTTGGACCAGTATCTTTCCGTCTATATCCCTTTCGGCTGACACCTTGAGTCCATTCGCCCGGTAGTGGGCTTCGATGTCCTTCACGATTAAATTGATTTTGGTTCCGTCGGCTACCGT
Source organism: Arthrobacter sp. yr096 (assembly GCF_900108925.1). NCBI lineage: Bacteria > Bacillati > Actinomycetota > Actinomycetes > Micrococcales > Micrococcaceae > Arthrobacter > Arthrobacter sp. yr096. Next base: position 282,177 of record NZ_FNYI01000001.1, read on the forward strand.
GATGGTCGTGGAGCCCTTCCACTTGTGCTGTGTCTTGTTGCAGGACAGCAGCACGCCCTTCTTCTTTTGATCGATCGAGACAACCGTGCCTTTCGGGATCAGGGCGGCGATCTCCAATTCCATGGCTTGGGCTTTGGCCTTCGCTTCCTGCCACGTCAGTTCAGCTTTCGTCGGTTCACCCTGTGTCTTTGTTGCGGTGGTCACTGGTGGTTCGATGTGTGTCCCTCCGGGGCTTCCGGCGCAACCGGCCAGAACCAGCGCACCCGCCAACAACAACGCCATGGCGCCGTGTCGCGCCCTCATCAAGGCAGAATTCCAGGCATGACTCTGAGTACTTACAGGTTGTCCTCGTTGATTGAGGCGATGAGGTTGTGGTTGTTCATGTGGACCTAAAAATCTCCACCGGGGTAGGTGCCCTCGGGCAATGTGAAGCACGGCGAACCGGAATCAATGCGAATCACATTTGGGGTTAGGCCTCTACCGATAAGATATCCTTCACCGGGAGCGGGCCCAAGCAAATGCACTTGATAGTCACCATCAATTCCCCTTCGAGTTGTCACCTCGAAGCTGCCACCTCTGTAGTGCAGTTCAAGGCCTTTAATAACTTCTTCCACATTCGCGTCGGCCGTCAGCGTGATATCTGTCCAACCGTTCCAGTTGTGAGCGGTCTTGTTGCACGACAGGAGTACGCCGGTCTCCTTCTGAAGGACGGAAGTGACTTTGTCTTTCGGGATTAGACCGGCGATCTCGAGTGCGGTCTTCTGCGTATCTGCTTTCGCGCTTTGCCATGTCACGTTTGTTTCCAAGTCATTTTCCTCCCTTGAAATATCCGTACCAGTACAGCCGGAAAGACTTATGATGGTCACCAAAAATAGGGCGATAGCCGTGTAGCGTGACATTTTCATCGGTTAATCAGGCTTTGCATGTCCCGAAGCGCCTCCCGGTTGTCCTTAATGTTGGAGGCAATGAGGTTGTGGTTTTCCATGAGGATGTTCCCTTCTTCGACGGTGTTGATCGCCCTAAGTTGGTCGTCGTGGGGGCCGCGGTAGTAGTGCTGTTCGAACTCTTCGTGATGAATCGGATTGTTTCCCTCCCACACCACCCCTTTTTTCGTGACGGGGTTGGTAACTCCCTGGCCATGGATGAGCAGATCATAGTAGTACAGGTTCGAATATTGCGTGGTTGGCTGTGGTTTCCAGTCCGGGAGCATGCCTGCCCCAGCGAGAGAGACCACCTTGTCGTATCGGGCCCCGGCGACTTCGGAGCTGGCGACGTTTGCCAGGCCCCAGCTGTGCCCGATGCCGATTTGTTCGGCACCGTTCAGGAAGGGATCAGTGCGCATCCCGGCTTCGAAGGATGCCAGTTGCTGCCCTGACGTGCGTGCGAGTTTTTCATCGTTCGCCTCACCGATTCTCGCTAGGTTCGGACCGCCGGCAGTGTTCTCCTCCCCGGGGAACCGCCCATCCTTATAGACGAAAGCCACCGTCCCCGGCACGTTGTTATTGAGGTATGACGAGACCTGCTGTACGCCGCCTTCGTAGAAGATGTTCAGTCCGGTGAACGTTCCCGGGACGTAGGTGATCACATGCCGTGTGTCGGGGCCCGGGGTGCCGATCATTTGCACAATCCGGGACTGGTCCCGGTCATAAAGGTAAAGCTGCACGTCCCCGGCTTCCACCTGCTTCAGGTAGGCCACCTCATTTTCCAGCATCTTTGTTCGGTTCGGGTCGTGGTGGGCTTGCCCGATCCCCGACAACTTCCGGGCTGTTTCCAGGTCGTTCTCCGCCGCACGGAGCAATCTTGGCGCGTTCAACTGGTTAGCCCGGACCCGGGCCAGTGCGGGCACCCCGTCCAAAGCGCCGAACATGGCCGGAGCCGCAGCCAGCAGCAGCTCCTGCACCTGCGTGAACCCGGACTCGTTCGCTGCAAGGTGGGCTCCCGTGTTCATGCCCGCCCACCAAGCCCCAATTTTCGATGGGTCCATGCCTCGCAGGGTCTTCTGCCATCCGGGTATGGTGGCCAATGCCTTCACGTCAGCCTCGGAGGCAGTGGACAAGTAGCCCAGCAGCGCCGAGCCCGATAAGGTCATCGGCGCCGTTGCAAGCACAAGAACGCCGTTCGATACCGTTATCTGCCCGAGGACACCGCTCCCACCGGCAGCACGGAACGTCGACGCGATGTCGGAAAGCCGGGCTGCGTCCTGATGGTTGTCTTCCAGGAACCGTCGCAGCCCGCCACGGACAGCGTCGAGATCAGAGTGCACCCAGGAGCACTTGTCCTCGAACTCGGACACAGCTGCACTGACTCTGTTGGCCGCGCCTCGGTCTGAGTCGTCCTGGATCCTGAAGGTTGACACTGCGGAGTCCAAGGTGTCCGGATCAGCGGAACTCGCCCCACCAGTGCTTCCGCTCGCCCAGACGCGGAATCCCTGCCGCGCAGTCTTCACGCTCACCACCGGACGGTCAGTCTCCTTCATCGACGGGCGCGGCCCCACATCCACTGCAAAACCTCCGCCAGCACGGGCCCAACCGGAGGCAAGCGCCCACTCCGTCACATCGTCCAAGCGACGTTGCTCAACCTCCGCCGCGCCCTTCGCTTCGTGGACCTGACGGGCAACATCTTCCAACATGTGGACCAGCTCGGACCGGGCCGCCCGTTCAGCGGCAACGTTCTCCCGGAAGCAGTCAGAGAACACGCCCCGAAATTCCGCGAGTGCAGCCGTTGAGGTCGATTCCCGTCCACCGCTTTGATCTTGTAGTGTTCGCGCTGCGTCTCGACATGCACCGATCAGACGATCGGCAACCCCCGTGTCGAAATTCATTTTACTCCATCAAATAGATAAACTGCCGACGGCTCCACTATACCTAATGCGCTCGACGGATTCTGAATCATTTTCGGAAAGTGCTGAGCACTGGACGAGGGGCTCCGTGGAATTCTCCGGGCCCCCGCGGAGTTGTCCCGAACATGCACAACAAACGGATCGGTTTCCTCTCCTTCGGTCACTGGGCCCGTGTCCCGGGTTCCCCCGTGCCAACGGCTGGGGAGGCCTTGAAACAGGGCATAGAACTCGCTGTGGCCGCTGAGGAACTGGGCATCGACGGGGCCTTCTTCCGGGTGCACCACTTCGCCCGGCAGCAAGCATCGCCCTTTCCACTGCTGAGCGCTATTGCAGCCAGGACCAGCCGTATCGAGATGGGCACCGGCGTCATCGACATGCGCTACGAAAACCCGCTCTACATGGCCGAGGAAGCAGCAGCCACGGACCTCATCAGTGATGGGCGGTTGCAGCTCGGAGTGAGCCGTGGTTCACCCGAACCCGCACGGAACGGGGCAGCGAACTTCGGCTACGTCCCCGAGGACGGTGAGGACGGCGGCGACATGGCCCGCCGCCACACTGCATTGTTCCGCAAAGCCATCGCCGGGCATGGCGTAGCCGAGGCAGATCCCCATTACGCGGGCGGCGCCACGGGACTACTGCCCATCCAGCCCCAATCACCTGGCCTCGCACAAAGAATCTGGTGGGGTGCCGGAACCCGCAAAACGGCTGTGTGGGCTGCTGAGCAGGGGATGAACCTAATGAGCTCAACCCTCCTCACTGAGGACACAGGCGTGCCCTTCGATCAACTACAGGCGGAGCAGATCAGCCTTTTCCGCGAAGCCTGGGCTGCCGCCGGGCACGACTTTGAGCCACGAATCTCCGTGAGCCGCAGCGTGATCCCCATCGTGGACGACGTCGACAACCACTACTTCGGGCTCCGCGCCCAAGCGGACAGCCAGGACCAGGTGGGAATTCTCGACGGCGCGTTGTCCCGTTTCGGGAAGAGCTACATTGGCGAGCCGGATTCACTAGCGGATGAGCTGGCGATGGACGCAGCCGTGCAAGCAGCTGACACTGTCCTGCTCACAGTGCCTAACCAACTGGGAGTGGACTACAATGCCAAGCTGCTTGGGAACGTGGCCAAGCACATTGCACCGGCCTTTGGCTGGAGTGCCTCCCCGACCAAGTAACGGACCCCACGGCCGAGGAAAGGCAGGTATTGTTGCTGGCTGTGCGCTCTCGCGTCAAGAGCGCGCGAGCACTTGTGAGTCCCGTCAATGAGGACAGGAATCACCCAGAGAGCAAAGGTTGCCCATGGACATCCAGAACCTCCTCGAGGACATCGTTGGAGCAGTTCAACCCCACGTCGGTCAGGGAAAAGTAGCCGACTACATCCCGCAACTCGGGGCCGTGGATCCTCACCAGTTTGGGATATCGCTGGTGACCCGGGAGGGGGAAGTGTTCTCGGCAGGGGACGCCCATGTGGAGTTCTCCATTCAAAGCATCTCCAAGGTCTTCGCCCTTGCATTGGTTCTGGCTGCGGACGGCGACCACATTTGGAAGCGCGTCTTCCGCGAACCCTCAGGCAACCCCTTCAACTCCTTGGTTCAGTTGGAAAGCGAAGAGGGCATCCCGCGTAACCCCTTCATCAACGCCGGCGCAATCGTGGTGACGGATCGGCTACTAAGCCTCACAGGCGACGCAGCCAAGGCCGTGCGGGAACTGATGCGCCAGGAGACCAGCAAGGAGAGCATCGACACCGATCACGTTGTGGCCTCATCCGAACTGGGCAAGGGACACCGCAATGCCTCGCTGGCCCACTTCCTGGCAAGCTGCGGCAATCTGGAGAATCCTGTCGAGGATGTCCTGGACTCGTACGCAAAGCAATGCGCGCTCGCCATGACCTGTGAAGACCTGGCGCTCGCCACCCGTTTCCTTGCCTCGAATGGTCTGGGCGCGGACGGAACCCTGCTGCTGTCTCCAGCCCAGACCAAGAGAATCAACGCCGTCATGCTCACCTGCGGAACATACGATGCCGCGGGCGAATTCGCCTACCGCGTGGGCCTTCCGGGAAAGAGTGGAGTAGGCGGTGGAATCGTGGCCGTGGTTCCCAACAAGTGCTCCATCAGCGTGTGGAGTCCGGGCCTTGGACGGTCCGGGAATTCCGTGGCAGGTGTTGCCGCACTGGACGAATTCACCACCCGTACTGGCTGGTCGGTGTTTTAAGCGCATGATGGTGTCATGACCCCCAAGGACGGAAAGGCCACGAAACCAGTCAAGGTCCGCAAGCCTGCTGCGCCGGCACCGGGAACCCAACCCACCGCCGTCGGCTTTTTGCAGCGTTTGAAAATCCGTCAGTCAGACATCGAGCAAGCCAAATACCAGCGCTATTTCAAGACCGGCAAAGGTGACTACGCCGAAGGCGACTTCTTCATGGGCGTGCGCATGGGCGAAGTTTTCACGCTCAGCAAAGAGTTCGCTGCCATGTCAATGGAGGACATCGAAAAGCTTCTGGAGCAGGACATCCATGAGGCCCGCGCGGGCGCCGTAAAGATCATGTCGCTCCAAGCCCAGAAGAAAAAGACCACCGAAGAGCGGCGTCGCCAACTTTACGAGCTCTACCTGCGAAGGCACGACCGGATCAACAACTGGGACCTCGTGGACCTGGGCGCGGGACGGGTGGTGGGTGGCTGGCTCATGGACAAACCGCGGGACCCACTCTACGAACTCGCCCACTCGGAGAACATGTGGGAACGCCGGACCGCCATCGTCGCCACCTCGGCGTTCATCCGTGAAGGCCAGCTGGACGACACCTTCGCCATCGCAGAGATCCTGCTCCACGACAAGGAGGACCTCATCCAAAAAGCCGTGGGTGGGTGGGTCCGTGACGCCGGGCGGAGCAGCCGCGAACGCCTGCTGGCTTTCCTCGACGAACACGCAGCCACCATGCCGAGGACCACGCTTCGTTACGCGATCGAGCATCTGGGCAAGGAGCAGCGGGCCTACTACCTGACCCTGAAAGACAGGGTTTTTCCCACGTGAGTCCATTCCATATGTGACGCTGGATTACCCAGCGTTACCGGGTGTTTCCGAGTCTTTGAAGCATGTTACGGAGCCGCCCTACAGTTTTTTCATGGCAATACAGGACATTTACCCCACCGCGCTGCGGCTGCTCGGCCGCCCGGTGCTGGTGGTGGGCGGCGGACCCGTTGCGGAGCGCCGCGCCAAGGGACTGCTCGACGCCGGTGCGAAAGTCACCGTCGTGGCGCCCGTTGCCACCCAAAACCTTCACGCACTCGCCGCTTCCGGGCTGCTCACCTTGGAGCAGCGCGAGTACCGCACGGCAGACCTCGACGGCGTCTGGTTCGCTCAGACCGCCACGGGCACTTCCGCCGTGGACACCCAGGTAGCAGCCGACGCCGAAGCGCAGCGCATCTGGTGCGTCAACGCCTCCGATCACGAAGCATCAGCCGCCTGGACACCCGCCGTTGCCGTGGTGGACGACGTCAAGATCGCCATTAACGCAGGGGGAGACCCGCGCCGTGCCATGGCCCTTCGCAACGCAGTGGCAACCGCCCTGGAAACAGGTGACCTGCCGCTCCGCCGCCACCGCAAGCCGGACGTCGCTGGCACAGCGCCCGCCGGCTCCGTGGCCCTCGTGGGTGGCGGTCCTGGCGACTCGGGACTCATCACCGTCCGCGGCCGGCGCCTGCTGGGCCAGGCCGACGTCGTGGTTGCTGACCGCCTCGGCCCCCGTGAGTTGCTCAACGAACTTGCCCCGGACGTTCGCGTGATCGAGGTTGGCAAGACGCCCGGCCACCACCCGGTTCCTCAGCTGGAGATCAACCGCATCTTGGTGGACGAAGCCTTGAAGGGCAACCGCGTGGTCCGCCTCAAAGGCGGCGACCCCTACGTCCTGGGGCGCGGCGGCGAGGAAGCAGAATTCTGCCGGCAGAACGGCGTCGAGGTTGAAGTGGTGTCCGGCGTGACGTCGGCAATCTCGGTTCCGGCCGCTGCCGGTATTCCCGTGACACACCGCGGCCTGGCCAAGGGCTTCAGCGTAGTGACCGGCCATGAAGAACTGTCCGAGGTCCCCGCACGCCCCGATCACACTGTGGTGTTGCTCATGGGAGTAGCGCAATTGCGGGATTCCGCGGCCGCTCTGGCAGGCTCGGGTCTGCCTTTGGACACGCCAGTAGGTATCGTAGAGAACGGGTATTTGCCGGATCAGCGCGTCACCATCGGCACTCTGGGTACCATCGCGGACCAGGCGGAAGCCGTCGGCGTGGCTAACCCGGCGGTCATCGTGATCGGCGATGTGGTCCGCGTCAGCCCCTTTGCACCGCAGCATTTCAAGACCGCTGATTACAGCACTATTACCCCAAATCGTCCCCGCGTCCGCAGTAACTGAGAAGAAGAAGGAACACAGCCGTGTCAATTAGCACCCCCGTAGGTTCTGCGGACCGTCCGCTTCGCGTCGCCGTCATCGGCTCCGGCCCGGCCGGCGTGTACGCAGCGGACATCCTGACCAAGAGCGAAGCCGTCAAGAGCGGCGAGCTCACCGTCAGCATCGACCTCTTTGACCGCTACCCGGCACCGTATGGCCTCATCCGTTACGGCGTAGCCCCGGACCACCCCCGCATCAAGGGCATCGTCAATGCCCTGCACAAGGTGCTGGACCGCGGCGATATCCGCTTCTTCGGCAACGTGGACTACGGCACGGACATCTCCATTGAGGACCTCCGCAAGCACTACGACGCCATCATCTTCGCCACTGGCGCCATCAAGGACGCCGACCTGAACATCCCGGGCATCGAGCTTGAGGGTTCGTTCGGCGGCGCGGACTTCGTCTCCTGGTTCGACGGTCACCCGGACGTTCCCCGCGAATGGCCGCTGGAAGCCACCGAAATCGCTGTTCTCGGCAACGGCAACGTGGCCTTGGACGTGGCCCGTGTCCTATCCAAGCACGCCGATGACCTGCTGGTCACCGAAATCCCGGACAACGTGTACGCCGGTCTGAAGGCCTCGCCCGTCACGGACGTGCACGTCTTCGGTCGCCGTGGCCCGGCACAGGTGAAGTTCACCCCGCTGGAACTGCGCGAACTCTCGCACTCCAAGGACGTTGACATCATCCTCTACGCCGAGGACTTCGAATTCGACGAAGAGTCCGATCGCCAGGTCCAGACGAACAACCAGATCAAGACCATGGTTGGCACGCTCACCAACTGGATCGCAGAGCAGCCGGAGGACCTTTCCGAGCTCAAGGCTTCCCGTCGCCTGCACCTGCACTTCCTGCACAGCCCGGTGGAAATTGTCGATTCCGCAGAGACACCTGGCAAGGTTGCCGGCATCAAGTTCGAGCGCACCGAACTGGACGGCACGGGCAACGCCCGCGGCACCGGGGAGTTCATCGACTACCCGGTCCAGGCCGTATACCGAGCAATCGGCTACTTCGGTTCGGCCCTGCCGGACGTCGAGTTCGACCACAAGAAGGGCGTCGTGACCAACGACGGCGGCCGCGTCCTGGACGCCGACGGCCAGCACGTGCCGGGCCTCTACGCAACGGGCTGGATCAAGCGTGGTCCGGTTGGCCTCATCGGCCACACCAAGGGTGATGCCCTGGAGACCGTGACGTACCTCTTGGAAGACCGCGAAAACCTGCCGCTCGCCGAGGTTCCCGCAGCCGACGCCGTGGTGGATCTCCTGGACGCCCGCGGTGTGAAGTTCACCAGCTGGGAAGGCTGGCTGGCGCTGGACGCCCACGAGCTCGCCCTCGGCGCTGCAGCAACCGAGGCCGGCACCTCCCACGGTGTTGAGGTCAAGCGTGAGCGCATCAAGGTTGTTCCCCGCGAGGACATGGTCAACATCTCCCGTGACGGTGTAGCCGCACAGGTCTAGTTCCCGCGTTTCCTGGCAGCGGGGTCACTCCTTTCGAGTGGCCCCGCTGCTGCTTATGGGACAACCGCCGGCGGTACCCTGAGTCATGGACGTCGTTGTCATTGAAACGCCCCAGTTGGGGGACCGGAGCTACTTGGTGCACGACGGCAATGTGGCGCTGGTGATTGATCCTCAACGCGATATTGACCGGGTTGAAGCTGCCGCCCGCGAAGCCGGAGTTCGGATCACCCACGTGGCCGAAACGCACCTCCACAACGACTACGTCACCGGCGGGTTGGTCTTGGCAGAGAAGCACGGTGCTGCGTACCTGGTGAATGCCGAGGATCACCTCGCATTTACCCGGGTGCCCGTCACGGACGGGCAGGTTATCCGCGTTGGCCAGCTCGTGGTGCGAGTGGTTGCCACGCCAGGCCACACTCACACGCACCTTTCGTATGTGGTCCGGGATGACACGCACGACGACGGCGCTGAGGCCGTCTTTTCCGGCGGCAGCCTGCTCTACGGTTCGGTGGGCCGGACGGACCTGGTCTCTCCCGATGACACTGCGACGTTGGCTCATCACCAGTACTCCTCGGTTCGGCGACTGGTGGGCTCGTCGCATCCGGAGGCCTCGCTCTACCCAACTCACGGCTTCGGATCGTTTTGTTCCAGCGGCCCCGCGAGCCACCAGGAAGCATCCACAATTCGTGAGCAATCCAAGAGCAATCATGCCCTGACGGATCCCGACGAGGACCACTTCGTCTCAGAGTTGTTGGCGAACATCACCGCTTATCCCGCGTACTACGCCCACATGAGCCCGCTCAATGCGGCAGGAGTGGGACCTGCGGCCCTTGCTGTCCCGGACTCCGTCAATGCTGAAGAGTTGACCCGACGCCTGGACGCAGGGGAGTGGGTGGTGGATCTTCGGCACAGGGTGGCTTTCGCGGACAGCCACCTCAAGGGCAGCGTGAGCTTCGAGTACGGGAAGGGCGATAACTTCACCAGCTACCTCGGCTGGGTGATCCCCTGGAATCAACCACTCACGCTCTTGGGGCCCAGGGGAGAGGTGGAAAAGGCGATCCGCGACCTGGCGAGAATCGGCATCGACAGTCCGGATGCCGCCGTCGGGCATCAACCTGGTGAGTGGTCGCCGGAGTCTCCGCCGGCGAGCTACCCGCACGGGGAGTGGACTGCGCTCCTCAAAGGCCGTGAACCGGGGGACGTGGTGCTGGACGTTCGTCGCCCGGAGGAGTTCGGGGCATCGCACATCAAGGGAGCCCTCAACATTCCCGTCTACGAGCTTCCCGGCAAGATCACGGAACTGCCGGATGCGAAGATTTGGGTTCACTGTGCCACGGGATACAGGGCGAGTGTCGCGGCCAGCCTGCTGGACCGGGCCGGACGCGACGTGGTGCTGATCAACGCCAGATTCAGGGACGCAGCCGGGGCCGGGATCGAAACGGTGCCGTAAGACGTTGCCGGCCCGCTGAACCGTGGTGGGGCAACAACGGTTCCGCGGGTTTGGAACGTCATAGCCCAGCAGACGTTACCGCGGCGCCTGATCCGAACAGTAGTCAAGGTTCCGGTACACGCTGCGGACGGCGGCATCGGGATCGTGGGCCTCCAAAGCGTCCACCAATTCGTCGTGGCCTTCGCGGGGGATGCCGTTGAAGCCACCTTTCCTTTGCTGGCGGAGGAGGTCGTTGTGGAAGACACCGCCGAAGGAGACGTATAGCTGGTGCAACAGCGGATTGCCGGACGCCAAGGCAACGCGCTCGTGGAATTCCCAGTCGGCGCTGGCCCACGTGGGGTAGTCCTCGGCCTGCCAGGCATCATGCCGGAGTGCGAGGAGGCGGCGCATCTCGGCCAGATCCTCGGTGGTGGCGTGCTTGGTGGCGAGCCGGGCAGCCTGGGTGTCCAGACCGAGGCGGACCTCCACAATGTGTTCCTGCGTGTGCTCCAAGTACATGCGCTGGGCTGCACCGGACATCTCGCTGTTCGCCCGCACATACGTGCCATCTCCCCGGCGGACCTCCAACATGCCCGAGTGCGCCAGCGCCTTGATGGCCTCGCGCAGGGTTCCCCGCGAAACACCAAGGGTGGACATGAGCTCGGGCTCGGCAGGAATCCGCTCCTGTAGCGGCCATTCACCGGACTTGATCATGTCCCGCAGCTTGGCGGTGATCTCCTCGGCAAGGGCCGGGCGATGCGAAGGGGTTAGGGTCATGCTGTCCTCGGTCCGGTCTTGGTGGCAGTGCGCTTGCTCGTCAGCAGGTGGCAGGTAACCATGAGCGCCACGGCCACGATGGACAGCAGGCTCAGCGGCAATACCCAACCGCCGGTGGCGCTGTGGAGCAAGCCCATGCCAAAGGGGCCAATTGCCGCAATCAAGTATCCCAGCGATTGGGCGATGGTGGAGAGCGCGGTGGTTTCCGCCGTCGAGCGTCCACTACGGCTGATGATCACCAGCACCAGCGGGAAGATGCCCAAGCCGAAGCCAAACAGCACGGCGGGAACAACGGCCAATGACGTCGGCAGCCAGACCATGGCGGCGATGGCCAGCAAGGTTGAGCTGCTGGCCAGATACAGGGCCGGGCGGAGCATGCCGGGCCTGGAGCCGAAGGCGAGCAGGATCATGCCGGCAGCGACGGATACCAGTTGCATCACACCGAACTGCAGGCCGCTCTCGGAGGGGCTGAGACCTTGAGACGTCAGGATGTAGGCGAACCAGCTCATCACGGCGTAGGCGAGGAAAGCCTGGAAGGTGAAGATCGCGGTGATCAGAAGGCCCAAACGGGTGCGCAGCAGGGGCCACATGGAGACCCGCGGACGATCGGTTTTGGTGGCCTTCCGATGCGTGTGCAGGACTACCGGCAGGAAACCCAAGAGAGCCGCGACGCCGAGCAGGCCCCAAGCAGCCAGTCCAATGGACGGCGAGCCGAGCTCCTGGGCCAGCGGAACGCTGACCACTGCGGCGAAGGTGGCTCCGCCTGACATGGTGAAAGTGTAGAGGCCGGTCATCATGGAGGTGCGCTCGGAGTAGTGCTCACGGATGAAGGACGGCATGGCCACGTTGCACACGGCAAGGCCGGACATTGCCAGGACTGTGCCTCCAAGGAGGGCGCCCGTCACCGGAATGCCGCGCACCAGCAAGCCGCCAGCCAGCAGTGCCAAAGCGATGGCGATCGCCTTCTCCACGCCCACCCGGCGGGTTAGCCAGGACGTTCCCATGCCTGCAACGGCAAAGCACAGCAGTGGGATGGACGGCAGGATGGACGCCACCAGAGCGCCATAACCCAGCACCTGCTGAAGGTCATGGAACAAGGCTGCGGCGCTGGTGATGCCCGCGCGCAGATTCAGGCCGATGAGCACCACGGCAATAATGCCGACGACGGCGACGACGCGCGTCTTGGGGACTGCTGAAGTTGCCGAAAGCGCAGGGGCGGCCTGAGCTGGGCTGACAGTAGGGATGTTTCCGGTGCTGGGGGTAAGAGGAGTCGTCGCGGCCATATCTAAAGGTTAGACGTTTGACGTCTAATGTCTAGACTTTTGTGGTGAAGCTCTCCGCGCTGGTTGTTTACGAGGCGGCTATCGAGGGTTGCGGGAACCCAGGCGCTGGACGGCCAAAGCCAACCACAGCTGCACGCGGTCCTGCGTTTGCGAGGGGTCGTAGCCGGTCAGTTCCGTTATTTGCGCCAAGCGGTAGCGAACAGTGTTCCTGTGCAAGGTCAGAGCTTCGGCGACGGCGGCCACTGACCCATTGTGGTTGAGGTAGCTTTCCAACGTGGCCACCAATTCGGCGCCATGGGCAGCATCAAACTTCCGCAACGGGGTGAGGGATTCGCTGGCCATGTCCGCCAGCGGAACATCCTCGCTGGCCAGCAGCAGGGACGTCAGGCTCAACCGCTCAGGCTCGTTGACCGGCAAGCCGTGTGCCACGGCGTCGCGCGCTTCAAAGTAGCTCCACCGCAAGCCGTTCGGCTTCGTGTAGGCGCCCCCGATGCCAACGACCGCGTGGATTCCAGCCTCCTGCAAGTGATCGCTGAGGCTTTTGGCCAACGCGGTAGCTGAGCTGCCGTCGTCGCTGATGACCGTCACCAAATCCTTCCCGACGACGGCGCTGACGCCGGCTTCCAGGGCCTGAGGCAGGGAGATGCTGATCAGTTGCTTATGGTGTGCCGTTGATTCCGCCACGAGCACTACGTTTTTCCGTGTGCTGTTGACTCCAACACCCGCCAAGCGCCTTGCGGCCTCAATGGTCTCCAGGGTGCCGTGGATGACGTCGTCCAGCACTTGGCCGGCCATCGCCCGCTGGGACTGACGTTGCTTAACCATGTTGTTGAGTTCCACGCTGATAAGGTTCTGCGCGTAACTGACGATTCCGGAGTCCACAAAGGGCTGCCGCAACCAGAGCGTGCAAGCATCCCTGCGGCCGGTGGGAATCGGGTACGAAGCCCAGCCATCCGCCGTCGGGGCCGGTTTCCCCGCCACGCTGTTGTAGAGCTGCGCGCTGAACTGGGTGAGTACAACGTCGGTGCGGAGCATGCTGCCCAATTGCTTGAGGAGTTCGTTCAGGCCACCGCCGGTAAGGAGTGAGCGGGCCAGGATCTGATGTCCGGCGAGCAGGCGCTCCAGGTTTGAGTAGTGGTCCGCGGAGTGTGACTCGGCCACGAGCTTTCCGATGGCGATGAAGGGGATCTCGTACGGCACTTCCACGAGGGGCAGCCCCCAGCGGTTGGCCTCGGCAATGAGGGCATCCGGAACCGACTCGTGGGTGAGGCCGATGCCGAAGCCGATGCCCACGGCGCCGGCGCGCTGTGCTTGGCGGACAAACCGGCGCTGATCGGCGGCGCTCTTGAGGCGCAGCCCTGTGGTGAGGACCAGTTCTCCGCCGCTCAGAAAACGCTGCGGGTCTTCCAACTCCGTGACAGCAACCCAGCTGATGTCCTGGTTCAACGTGGTTTCAGCGAGGCCGGCCTGACGGAGTTTCAGGGAGGGGACAGCGACGAGCGAAGCGAGGGACATTGCCATGCTTTAAAGCGTAACCCGGTACTGGTCAAGCGCACTAAGCGGGGGGTTCTTGTGTGTGCAGCTGGCTATTCCTTGGACCCCCTCCCTGGCATAGGCTCTGATCAGCTAAACCCATGCCCAGACTCCGAAAGAGGGTTGCACACCGTGGTTCAAACCTTGCAGAACTTCATCAACGGCGAATTCGTTACGCCGGCAGGCACGGGTCTTTTGGACATCGTTAACCCGGCCACCGGGGAGATCGTTGCCAAGTCGCCCATCTCGGTGCAGGCCGATGTGGATGCCGCCATGACCGCAGCCAACCAGGCGTTCAAGTCCTGGAAGAAGGCCACCCCGGGCCAGCGCCAGCTGATGCTCCTCAAGCTCGCCGATGCCGTAGAGGCCAACAGCGATGAACTCGTGGAAGCCCAGCACCGCAACACCGGGCAGGTCCGCTCCCTTATTGCTTCCGAGGAAGTTGCCGCAGGCGCCGACCAGCTCCGCTTCTTCGCAGGTGCTGCACGCATCATGGAAGGCAAGTCCGCAGGCGAATACTTCGAAGGCCACACCTCCTACGTGCGCCGCGAGCCTATCGGCGTCGTGGCCCAGGTTGCTCCGTGGAACTACCCGTTCCTCATGGCCATCTGGAAGATCGGCCCGGCCCTGGCCGCAGGCAACACGATTGTCCTGAAGCCCTCGGACACCACCCCCGAGTCCACGCTGGTCCTGGCACGCCTCGCCGGCGAGATCTTCCCGGCCGGCGTCCTCAACGTTGTTCTGGGCACCGGCGAGACCGGCGCCATGATGGTTGACCACAAGGTTCCAGGCCTGGTGTCCATCACCGGTTCCGTCCGCGCCGGCATCGCCGTTGCCAGCGGTGCAGCCAAGGGACTTAAGCGTGCCCACCTTGAACTTGGCGGCAAGGCCCCGGCCATCGTCTTCAAGGACGCCGACATCAAGAAGAGCGCAGCGGCCATCGCCGAGTTCGCCTTCTTCAACGCCGGCCAGGACTGCACGGCCATCACCCGCGTACTCATCGAGGATTCGGTCCACGATGACGTTGTGGCAGCCATGGTGGAGCACACCAAGACCCTGCACACGGGTTCGCAGAACGACGAAGACAATTACTTCGGCCCGCTCAACAACGTGAACCACTTCAATGCCGTGACCTCCGTGGTGGAGCACCTCCCGGAGAACTGCAAGATCGAAACCGGCGGCCACCGGGCAGGCGAGAAGGGCTTCTTCTTCGAGCCCACCATCATCACCGGTGCCAAGCAGAGCGACGACATCGTGCAGAAGGAAACCTTCGGCCCGGTCATCACCGTGCAGAAGTTCAGCACGGAAGAAGAAGCGCTCGAGTTGGCCAACGACGTCGAATACGCCCTGGCATCCAGCGTCTGGACCACCGACCACGGCACGGCCATGCGCATGAGCCGCGACCTGGACTTCGGTGCGGTCTGGATCAACACCCACATCCTCCTGACGGCAGAGATGCCTCACGGCGGCTTCAAGCAGTCCGGCTACGGCAAGGACCTCTCCATGTACGGCGTCGAGGACTACACGCGCATCAAGCACGTGATGTCTGCGCTTGACGCATAGCGCCGTCGCGTAACCCGTACGAATTTCCCAGAAAGGCAACCACCTCATGACCACCACCGCGAACGAACTCTCGTACCGCATCGAGCAGAAGCGCAACATCAACGGCACCTTCCCCGGCCCCAAGTCGCAGGCACTGGCCGAGCGCCGCTCCGCCGTCGTTGCTGCCGGTGTCGCCTCGGGCGTCCCCGTCTACGTTGAAGACGCCGACGGCGGCATCATCCGCGACGTCGACGGCAACTCCTTCATCGACCTCGGCTCCGGCATCGCCGTGACCAGCGTCGGCGCGTCCGACCCCGCCGTCGTCGCCGCTGTCCAGGAAGCTGCCGCGCACTTCACGCACACCTGCTTCATGGTCACCCCGTACGAGGGCTACGTTGCAGTTGCTGAGCAGCTGAACCGCCTTACCCCGGGCGATCACGCCAAGCGCACCGTGCTGTTCAACTCCGGCGCTGAAGCCGTGGAGAACGCCGTCAAGGTTGCACGTCTGGCTACCGGCCGCGACGCCGTGGTTGCTTTCGACCACGCTTACCACGGCCGCACCAACCTGACCATGGCACTCACCGCCAAGGCCATGCCGTACAAGACCAACTTCGGCCCGTTCGCGCCCGAGGTCTACCGCATGCCCATGAGCTACCCGTTCCGTGAAGAGAACCCGGAGATCACAGGTGCCGAGGCTGCCAAGCGCGCCATCACCATGATCGAGAAGCAGATCGGTGGCGACCAGGTTGCCGCGATCATCATCGAACCCATCCAGGGCGAGGGCGGCTTCATTGTTCCGGCCGAAGGCTTCCTCCCGGCACTGTCCGCGTGGGCCAAGGAAAAGGGCATCGTCTTCATCGCTGACGAGGTCCAGTCCGGCTTCTGCCGCACGGGCGAATGGTTCGCCGTTGACCACGAGGGTGTTGTCCCGGACATCATCACCATGGCCAAGGGAATCGCCGGCGGCCTCCCGCTGTCCGCGATCACCGGCCGCGCCGACCTCCTCGACGCCGTTCACCCGGGCGGCCTCGGCGGTACGTACGGTGGCAACCCGGTTGCTTGTGCTGCAGCTCTCGCAGCCATCGACACCATGGAACAGCACGACCTCAACGGCCGTGCCCGTCACATCGAAGAGCTCGCCCTGGGCAAGCTCCGCGAACTGGCTGCTGAAGTTTCCGTCGTTGGCGACATCCGTGGCCGTGGCGCCATGCTGGCCATCGAGCTGGTCCAGTCCGGTTCCAAGGAACCGAATGCTGAGCTCACCAAAGCCGTTGCTGCCGCTTGCCTCAAGGAAGGTGTCATCATCCTGACCTGTGGCACCTACGGCAACGTGATCCGCCTGCTCCCGCCGCTGGTCATCAGCGACGAACTGCTGATCGACGGCCTTGAGGTCCTCGCCGCAGCCATCAAGGCTCACGCGTAACACTCCACGCTACAAAACGAGGAGGGCCGGGAAATTTCCCGGCCCTCCTTTTGTTTGGGCGCCGAGTTCGCGGGAAGGCGGCGAGGTCGCTGGAACTCTCCGGCGATCTGGCACACCTCCCGCGAACTCGGCGGGGGCCCGCGAAAGCGCTCGACGGCGAGACGCGCCTAGCTGCCCAGCGTCAGGTTTTTCTGGTGCCCATGGCCGTCGAGTTGGACCTCGACGACCAGGGGATTGGCGCTGACCAGGATGACGCCGGGATCGGCCTGCAGCAGCGTGCGCCACTGTGAGCCAGCCAGCGTTAGCCGGACAACGGACTGCGTCCGGGACGGATCCGCCACAGACAGGGTGAGCTTGTCCCCGGGCTGGTGGGCAGCCACGGTGCAGGGCCCGGACGCTGCGTAGCCGCCGGCAGATGCTGCGGCGAAGAAGTTGGCCAGGACCAGCTTGTCTTTGCCCACTTCCACGATCTGGGCATCCGCCGAGTTGGCCAAGACCTTCACATCGGGGTTGGCCGACTGGGAGAACGTGTCCGAAGCGGCTGCGGCAGGCAGCATCATGTAGGCGTAGCCCGACGCCACGGGGTCCACGCCGTGGCGGTGGGTAACGGTCACATAGTCTCGCGTGACAGGATCCGTAGTGCCGCCAGTGTCCGCGCCTGAGTTGACGTCGAACCAGTTGCCGGTCCGCCGGACCACAGCCACTTCCGGGGTGCCCGAAACTCCGGGTGAGTCCAGGAAGACGTAGCCGCCGTGACCTTCAAGGTGCACGGACCGCTTCACGGCAGCTGGTGCATCACCTGGTGCCATATGACGATTCCGGGAATCCGTGCGCACAGCAGGCACTGAACCCACGGCGAAGGACCTGTTTTCCACCGTCGTCCGGACCGCGGCGCCGCCGGTTCCTGTGATGCCTGCGCCGAGGCAGACCACGGCGTCGTCCAGGAAGAACCATGACTTCCGGCCGGACAGGGTCTTGTTGTGGTTCAGGTGGTCCATGCCGATCACACCCCAGCGACCGTCCACGGTGAGTCCTCCGGCGAACGCCTGGAATGCGCGGGGGATACCGGTCCCTGCGCCTCCAGCTCCGCTTGCCCGAACCTGGTCATTGACGGTGGTGCCAGGAAGGGAATAGGGGTCAACAGTGGGCCAGAAGTCGGCGCTGAATTGGGACGGATCCTGACGGGTGTAGAGAAACGTCATGCCGTCGCCCTGGTACCAGCCGAGGTTGTTCTCACTGTTGCCCCACTCGTAACGGCCTATCCTCTTGGAGGACAGGTTCACGGTGCAGCCCCATCCGGGACGGTGATGGACCAGCCGGTCCTGATCGGCAAACATGCGGCTGTACACAGGCGCCGGGACAGCAACCACGCTGGAATCGGAGAGCACGCCCAGGGAGAGCAAGGACTTCGCCAGGCTCTGCGTTGGATGCCCCACCAGCTTCTGGTCCGCGCAGCGTTCCAACCACCCCTTGGCCAGTGCCAGGAAACGGGAACGGTACGGCTCCTCACAACCCGGTGCCAACAGAAGGACAGCGGAGATCAGCCCAAAGCCGCTGACGTAGTCAGGTTCCCGCTGCCGGGAAACCGCGCGTCCACGGATGGTGTCCATGATCCGGCCGTCCCAGACGAACGGGGCGTACGTCTCTTCCACGGCGTCGAGGAGTACGGATCTCTTGGGGTCGTTGACCGCCCAGGTGCTTCCCCCCAGCATCGCGATGATCTCGGCGATGCCGGCCAAAGCCACCACCCCGTACGTACCGGCGTAGGGCAGATAGGAGTGCTGCACATAGGACCCGTCGGCGTAGAAGCCGTCGCCGCTGGTGACGTATGTGAAGACACTGTTGGTTCCACCGCGGACAGTATCGCTGAGGGCATCGCGGCCCAAGGCGATCTCACTGGGATTGTTGTCCAGGATGCCCCGCATGCAGCAGGCCAATGACTTGTCCACGCGGTTGGCGCCCGTCTCTGCCAGGGATGTAGCACGGCCGCGCCAATTCGGGTTGGGAGCGAACCATCGGACGGCTGCCAACAGCGACGTTCGCAGGGCCGCGGGAACTTCAGCATGAAGGAGGGTCAGGATATCCACGGTCTTCCGGGGGACCCCGATCTCCCAGAACCACCAGTTGCCTGCTGCTTTGATGGACGGTTTGTAAGCAGTGTCATTCAGGAGCTGCAGGCCCGCCACGATGTCGGCGGCCAAGTCCGGGTTTCCAGCGTAAGGATTGCCGGGGACTGCGTATCCCAAAGCCATGTCGTACAGGCGGTTGAAGTGCAGGCCCATGTTGCCGGTAGCAGCAGTGGACTGTCCGATGCCCGTCAACGGAATGTCACTCCACAGCGAGGTTCGCACCGGTGCCTTGTCCATGGAAGTCCACCATTTCCCGGTGGTTTCACCCATTCCTTCAAGCTGCGACGCGAGCTCGGGGATGTCTGCCGCGCTCCGGCCTCCGGTCAGGACCAGCCGGCGTCGCTCGATGAGTTCCTGCACTCCGGCATCGGAGGCGGCAAAAGCGGGGCCGGTTTGGGAGAGCAGCGCCCCGGCGAGGGCTGCTGCACCTCCTGCGCGGAAGAGGGTCCTGCGGCTCATTGCGGGTCCATTGAAGTTCAAAACTGCTCCGTTCAGAACTGTTCCAGGTGTGATGGGGGTGGACATTGCGGTGAAAGTTTCCGCAACTTTATGTCCGGTTCCCGGGCACCTCAACAGAAATGAACAAAACTGCTCAGGGCTTGTTGGGTGGCGAAACCGAGTCCCGGATGACGATGTGTGTGCCGACGGTAAGGGTGTTGTCAGAGGAGGCCCCGGCGTCGTGAGGTGACTGGGAGAGCGCCAAACGCACGGCCTCGCGCCCCAGTTCCTCCAGCGGAACCCGGACCGTGGTGAGTCGGGGGCGCAGCTCGCTGGCCACCGGAACGTCGTCGTAGCCAACCACCGAGACGTCCTGTGGAACGCGGATGCCACGCTCCTCCAAGGCTTCGAGGATGCCGGCGGCTACCAGGTCATTGGCACCGAAAACGGCGGTGAAATCCACCTCTTGGTCCAGGAGCTCGCGCATGCGGCTATACCCGAAGCCGCGGCCAAAGGCGCCCTCATGAACCAGGGCCGGGTCCCGCTCAATTCCGCGCGCATCCAAGGCGCGGTAAAAACCGGACAGCCGGGACGCCGTCGTGGAAAAGTCCCGAGGCCCTCCGACATAAAGGATCCTGCGGTGCCCCTGCGAGATCAGATAGTCGGTGATGGCGAAGGCGCCTCCTTCATTGTCGTAGGTGACCATCTTGGTGGGCACTCCCGCCCCCAAGGACGGCCTGCCGCAGAGGACCAGTGAGGAGCCGGCCGCGTCCAACGCGCGTGCCCGGTCCGCCATCTGCTTCCTGTATCGCGGGTCGTCCGAAGCGCCCCCCACCAGAATTACGGCATCAGTGCGTTGTTCACGCATGAGGTCCACCAGCGCGAGTTCGCGTTCCTTGTCCCCATGGGTGGCGGTGATGAGGCACATGCGCCCTTCTGCGCTCGCCTGGCGTTCGACTCCGCGGGCGATGTAGGCGAAGAAGGGATCGGCCACATCGTTGATGATGATGCCCACGGTCCTGGTGGTAGCGCCGGCGAGGGCCCGGGCGTGTGCATTGGCCACATAGCCGAGGTCCGTCACGGACCGGAAGATTCGCTCGCGCGTGGCTTTTGCTACCGGGTAGTTGCCGCTCAGGGCCCTGGAAACAGTGGCCACCGATACGCCTGCCGCCTGGGCGACATCAGCAATGGTGGCGCCGCTGCCACCGCGGGCATGGATCGGATCTGTAGGGGAGCTTTTCTCAGTCACTAAGCGATTCTCGCAAGATCCGCGGCCAATACCGGATAAGCCAAGGGCAAGCCCTCGGTCAATCGCCGGATTTCCATCACGGCGTGGCTGCCCAATCGGTGGATTTCGTTGCCCATTGCCCCCGCAATGTGGGGCGTCAGCACCACATTGGGCAGCGTGTGCAGCACGGAGCCGATCGGAAGCGGCTCTGGTTCTGTGACGTCAAGATACGCGTCCAGCCGTCCTGAAACCAGCTCGGCAGTCAGGGCCACGGCATCGATCAAAGCACCCCGGGCAGTGTTGATCACCAGGGTTCCGTCCTTCATGAGACCGAGTTGCTGCGCACCGATGATCCCCTTGGTTTCTGCGATGTCCGGTGCGTGGACGCTCACGACGTCCGACAAAGCACACAGCTGGTCCAAGCCCACGGTTTCCACGCCGAGCGCCGAGGCTTCGACGGCGGTGAGATAGGGATCGTAGACCAGCACCCGGGCATCGAGGTTCTTGAGCAAGCCGATCACCAGGCGCCCGACGCGGGAGGCGCCCACCAGTCCGATGGTCACGCCGTTGGTTCCTATGGTGGGGAAGCCGGACGCGTTGCGGGAAGCGCCTGTGATGCGCAGTTGTTCGCTGAACCGCCGGGCCCTTTTGAGGCCCATGACAATCGCGGCGAAGGTGTACTCCGCCACCGGCACCGCATTGGCAGCGGCCGAGGACGAAACCTCTATTCCGCGGGCGTAGACCTCCGGGGACAGGAAGGTTTTGACGGTACCGGCTGCGTGGACGATGCAGCGCAACTCCGGCAGCTGATCCAGCACGAACCCATCGATGGCGGGCGCGCCCCACCCTGTGATGAGGAGCTGGACGCCCCTGAGTTTTTCCAACGCTCCACGGGCGGCGAAGTCGGCGATGGGCTCGGAGTCCAGGAGCGTGACCATTCCGTGGAGTCGCGCGAGGTCCTCGGAGCTGAACAGGGTGCGCAGGTTGTTGCGGCCCATCGCGAACGCAGCCTTGATGGCGCCGGCTTGGTGGAGGTTGGTGGTCACTGCGGTTCCGTTCGGTTCGTCGAGGGAAATTTATAGTAAGCGCTTGCTATTTGCAGCCACACTAGGTGGCCGGTTGAAATCCTGTCAATCCCGGCAGAAGCAATGAATGTATGGTTTTGTGCATGTTATTGACATCACACCTCGACCATGGGTAGCTTCTTCTCCATAGTAAACGCTTACTATTTCTAGCCATTGAGCGCTCCCCAGGCGCCGGGCCACTCCACATCCGCCCTGACGGCGCAGACAGAGGAAATACATGAGCAGCAACAGTCAGACACTCACGCCCCAAGCGACGCCCGACGTCGGCGGGCCGGCGACGGTGGCGGAAGGTCGCCGTCGGGGTCGACCACCGGCCAATGGTGCAGGGCAGGCCCGCAAGAAGGGTCTCATGGCAAGGATTCGGCGCGACAAAGTGATGCTGCTGCTGATCGCCCCCGGCTTCCTGTACTTTGTGGTGTTCCACTACGTCCCCCTTGCAGGAAACGTCATCGCGTTCCTGGACTACAAGCCGTACCTCGGCTTTATGGACAGCGTCTGGGTGGGCCTGGATAACTTCGCGGCCATGTTCCAGGACGGTGCCTTCTGGGAGGCCCTCCGGAACACGCTGGTGATCACGGGCCTCCAGTTGGCCCTTTTCTTCCCCGTTCCCATCTGCCTGGCGCTGCTGCTCAACAGCATCGTGTCCAATAAGATCCGGAAGTTCGTGCAGAGCGTTGTCTACCTGCCGCACTTCATCGGGTGGGTCATCATCGTGGCGGTCTTCTCCGAGGTCCTCGGTGCCACAGGAGCGGTTCCGCACCTGCTCGAAAACCTGGGCCTGCCCCGCTTCGATGCCATGACCACGCCGGAGTTCTTCCCGTTCCTGGTCACCATCCAGTCCATCTGGAAGGACGCCGGCTGGGGAACCATCATCTTCCTGGCAGCGCTCATGAACGTGGACCAGGAGCTCTACGAGGCCGCGGCGGTGGATGGAGCAAATGCCCGGCATCGGCTCTGGCACATTACGCTCCCCGGGATCATGCCGGTGATCGTCCTGTTGCTCATCCTCAACCTGGGCAGCATCCTGTCCGTCGGATTCGAACAAATCGTCCTCCAACGCGACAACGTGGGACCCGGTGCCGGCGAAGTCCTGGACACGTACGTCTACTTCCACGGCATCCAGGACGGCCAGTGGGGACCCGCGGCCGCCGTGGGCCTCGTCAAGGGAATCGTCGGACTGTTCCTGGTACTTGGCGCCAACAAGCTCGCGCATTTCTTCGGACAGGAAGGTGTCTATTCCAGTGGCAAATCCAAGTAGCACGCTGGTGGCCGGCTTGGGCCGCCGCCCGAAGAACGGGCCCAGGAACGGGCCGAAGAACGGGCCAAAGAACCGGCCCAAGGCCAAGGACTCCCGTCCCGTCTGGATGGAGAAGCCCAAGCCGGCCATGCAGATTTCCAAAGCCATCGCTTTGGTGGTCATCTGTTTCCTGGCGCTGTACCCCTTGCTGGCGGTCCTCGCCACAAGCCTCTCCAGCCAGAGCGAGATCGCCAACAACAACGGCCTGGTGCTCTTCCCCAAAGAACCAACCTTCGCCGCGTACCAGACCATCTTTGCCGGCGGTGTAGTCACTGATGCGCTGATCCGGTCCTTGGTCATCACCACCGTGGGCACGGCCCTGTCCCTGGTGGTCACGGTGGCGATGGCGTACGGCCTGACCCGCCGGGACCTCGTGGGCGGACGGTTCTTCCTGATGACGGCGTTGTTCACCATGCTCTTCAGCCCTGGCATCATCCCCAGCTTCCTCATGGTCAAGGAGCTCGGGCTGCTGGACAATTACGCGGCTTTGGTCCTGCCCACCCTGATGAGCGCCTTCAACCTGGTGGTGGTGCGGTCCTTCTTCATGAACCTGCCGCAGGAATTGTTCGAGGCTGCGAAGATCGACGGCGCGGGAGACTTCCGAATCCTGGTCCAGATGGTGCTCCCTTTGTCGCGGGGAGTGCTGGCCGTCGTCGGGCTTTTCTACGCAGTGGGGTACTGGAACGCGTTCTTCAACGCCATGCTCTACCTGAATGACGACAAGTGGCCGCTGTCCATGATCCTGCGCCAGTACGTTCTGCTCGGCCAGCCCATGGGCGATTCCGCAGTAGCCGAGATCGCGGTGCCGTCACAAGCGATCCAGATGGCCGTCGTCGTGATTTCACTGATCCCCATCGTGATCGTGTTCCCGTTCCTTCAGCGGTACTTCACTAAAGGCGTCCTCACCGGCGCCATCAAAGGCTAGTCGACTCAACTATCCACTTTTTGAAAGGGAATCCCATGAAAGCAGTCCCCACCACCGGCCCCAGCCGCCGGAACTTCCTTTCCGTCACGGGCATCGGCGCCCTGGCTTTGTTCAGTGGCGGAGCCTTGGTTGGCTGCGGCCAGCGCACCACCAGTGTTGCCTCCAATGCCAGCGAAGCACTGCTCCCAACGCACATGCCCCTCAAAGCAGCCGCGGCGGACATTCCAGGAACGGCAGAGGGTGTGCCGTCGGCGTTCTACAAGTACCCGGCTCCGTTCCGGAGTGTGGAGAACGCACCGCTCAAGGGCGGCAAGGTCACCGCCATCACCAACCTGTTCGGAACTGCCCCCAACGCCCGTGCGGACAACCCGGCGTGGCAAGCCATCGAAGCCCGTCTGGGCGGCCAGGTGGAGATCACCTCGGTTTCCTCGGATGACTATGCCACCAAGTTCAATACGATCATTGCCGGTGGCGAGCTGCCGGACCTCATGCTCAACGACGGCGCGGCGGTGCCCAACATCGTGGAATTCCTGCAGGCCAAATGTGCTGACCTCACGCCGTTGCTGGGCGGGGACAAGATCAAGGAGTACCCCAACCTGGCGGCCATTCCGGAGGTGTTCTGGAAGCAGACAGTCCAGGCCGGCAAGCTCTACTCGCTGCCCATCCCACGCAACCTCACGGGCGGCTCGGGTTTTGTGAACCAGACCTTGCTGGAAAACGTGGGCATCACATCCACCGAGGACATCAAGGACAAGGACGATTTTTACCGGGTGGCCAAGGAGCTCACCAACCCGTCCAAGAACCAGTGGGCCTTGGGCAGCACCAAGTTTGGACTCACCATGCTGCACCACATGTTCCGCACACCGAACGTCTGGAAGAACGACGGCGGCAAACTCACCAGGGCGTTCGAGACGGACGAATACATGGCCGCGATCGAGTTCGCAGCCAAGCTCTACAAAGACGGACTGTATGTGCCGGGTTCCGAGGGCTGGACCAAATCGCAGATGGTGAACTCCTTCATCTCCGGCAAGGTTGCCATGATTTACGACGGGCTTCCCGCGTACATCGGACCCACCGGTTACGGCCGCAGCATCCCTGCAGCGAACAAGGCCAACAAAGCTGTGCCGTTCATTCCCGTAGGCCACGACGGCGGGAAGGCACAGACATGGCTGGACAACATCACCTTCGCCACCGTCATGCTTAAGAAGGCAGATGAAGCCAAGCTCAAGGAAGTCCTGGCCGTGGCAAACTTCCTGGCTGCCCCGTTTGGAAGTGAGGAGTACCTGCTGCTGAACTACGGTGCAGAGGGAGCGGACTACACCCTGGATTCCAACGGGAACCCGGTAGTCACCGAGCGTGCGCTGCTGGACAACGCTGTGCCGTGGAAGTACCTCGCCGCTCCGCAGCAAGTGGTGTACGACCCCAGCAACAAGGACATTGTGGACGTCATGCACAATGCCTACTCCAAGCTCATTCCGCTGGGTGTCGAAGATCCATGCGGCACCCTGTTCAGCCCCACCAACGCCAGCAAGGGCGCCAAGCTGGGCCAGCCAGTCTCCGATGCCGCCACGGCAGTGATCGCAGGCCGTGGCACCATGGACGCACTCAAAAGCGCAGTGGCGGACTGGAAGAAGAATGGTGGAGACACCATTCGTGGCGAATACGAATCAGCGCTGGCCAAGTAGCCGGTCCGCAGAGACCCAAGGATCCGAATACCGTGACACAGACCGTGCCCAACCTGCCCAGCCACCCACGCCTGCCGTGGCTGCCCACTCCAGATCCCGTCCAGTCCCCGTTCACCGGATGGACGCGCGGCCATTGGGAAGCAACAGCTGACCACTGGCTGGAACACATCCGCGACTATTCCAGCCCGCTCAAGGCCAGTCCACGCCTGCCGGGCCCTGTGACGCGTGACGGCGAGCGCCGGGAAGGCATGGAGACCATTGGCCGGAGTCTGCTGATGGCCGCGCCGCGGATTGCCGGGGCGCGTGGCGAGGACCGGCTTGGGCTGGCGGCCTGGTACCGGGAGGCGCTGCTGGCAGGGACTGATCCTGAAGGCGCGGAGCGCTGGCCGTTGGGTGTCACCTGCAAGTCTCCGCTGTTGGGGGTAACCAACTCGATCGTGGAGGCCGCGAACATTGCTTTCTCGCTTTTCGTTGGGCGTGAGTGGCTGTGGGAGCCGTTGACTGCGCCTGAGAAGAAGCAAGTTGCAGGCTGGTTGCGGCACCATGCCCGGCTTGAGGTGTGGGGCAATAACTGGCAGCTCTTCCCGGCGATGGCAGAGGGTTTCCTGCGTTCGGTGGGCGAGGACGTGTCCGGCTGCACGGGTGCGCGGAACGTGGCCCGGGTGGAGTCCTGGTACCTGGGGGACGGCTGGTATACGGATGGGCCGGAGCATTCCATCGATTACTACAACGCATGGGCCATCCACCCTTATTTGTGGGCTTGGTACAAGATGACCGGCCGGGAGGACACCCCTGAGGGCCGCCGTCATCTGGAGCGCTTGCGTGAGTTCGTGGGCACGCAGAGCCTGATGTTCGCCAGCGATGGCGCAGTGCTGCACGTTGGGCGATCCCTGGCGTACCGCACTGCTGTCCTTGCGGCCATGTGGTGTGCTGAGATCTCCGGGGTGAATCCGTTGACACCGGGTGCCACGCGGCGGCTGGCGTCAGGGGTGTTGGCGAACTTCACAGCCAGGGGCGTTGGTGTGGAGGGGCCGCCGAACCTTGGCTGGTATGACGAGCACGTGGGTTCCTGCCAGGCGTACAGCGGTTTTGGTTCGCCGTATCTGGCGGGCATTGGATTCCTTGGTTTGGCGCTGCCGCCGGAGCACAGGGTGTGGCAGGACGCCGAAGAGGCCCAGCCCACCGATGGTCCCGGCGTGGTGCAGCCACTACCCGATGCCGGTTGGACCATGAGCACCGATGGCGGCCTGGTCCGCCTGACCAACCACGGCAGCGATCACTGCGGCCTGCCCGTGGGCGGCGGGACGGACCCCGACGATCCGCATTACGCCAAGTTCTCCTATTCGACGCACACGGCTCCAGGTACGGGAGCTGCGTGGGAGGACAACGTTGACGGTCACTTGGCGCTGTTGGGGTCCGACGGCGTGGCCAGCCGCCGCTGTGCCCTCCGCGCCACCCGCACGGACGGGCTCGTCAGCGGATCGGTGCACATTCCGCAGTTATATGGGAAGACCTTGCCCGGCACGGCGGTGACCACCGTCTCTGCAGTGGATGGGATCTACGAGCTTCGCTGCCACTTGGTCTGCGGCCCCGTGGAGTACTCAGTCCGGGAGGGTGGCCATGCTGTGGCTGGGAACCACCCCGGGGAAGCGGGGCTGACCGGGGACACATCGTGGGTCAACAATGGTGACGTGTTCGCTGCCGTCACCGCCGTGCACGGCTGGGAGGTACCAGGGACCACCCGATACACGGATGCCAACGCCATGGGCAAGCACTCGACGGTCCCGAGCCTGAGCGCGCAGCGCCGCGGTGAGGAAACGGTGCATGTTGCCCTCCACGCGCTGACCAGGGGACCGGCTCCGGCGCCCGCAGAACTCAAATCAGCTGCCGCCGTCGTGGTCTCCGGTACGGAAGTCTCCGTCAGGTGGGCAAGCGGCACTTCGCAAACTTTTGACCTGCGGACGTTCGTGCCGTGGGACGGGCAGGTGGGGAAATGATGGAGCTCAAGTACGGTGCATCCCGGCTGGAACCACGCCAGGACGCCGCAATGCAGCGTTTCCGCGGCCATCGGGTGGGGCAGTTCATCCACTGGGGCCTGTACTCGCTCCCGGCGGGCCGGTGGGAAGGCAAGGACGTGGAGTTCGCGGCGGAGTTCCTGCCACGCGTCGCCAAGATTCCGCAGCAGCGGTGGGAAGCCCTTGCCAACGATTTCACGCTGGCCGATTTCGACGCCGGGCAATGGGCAGACACGGCCGTGGCTTTGGGTGCGCGCTACATGACCATCACCACCAAGCACCACGATGGCTTTTGCCTCTGGCCGAGTGCCCACACGGACTTCCACATGGGCAACACGCCGTCGGGCCGGGATGTCTTGGCCGAGCTCATTCAGGCCTACGAAGCCCGGGGGATCGACGTCAACTTTTACTACTCAGTGCTCGACTGGCGGCACCCTGACTGGCGCTTCACGCTGGAGAACGACGACGACCACGCGGCTTTTGCCCGCTACCTGGACTTCGCGATGAAGCAGTTGGAGGAACTCGCGAAACGTTATCCGAGTGTCAAGGGCTTCTGGTTCGATGGCACGTGGGACAAATCCGTCAAGGCCAACGGCCGGTGGACCTGGGAAGTTGAACGGATGCTGAAGGACCGGATTCCCGGCGTGGTGGTTAACAGCCGATTGCGTGCCGACGACATGGGAGCCAGGCATGTGGATACGAATGGCTTCCTGATGGGTGATTACGAAAGTGGCTACGAGCGGAGGTTGCCTGAGCCATGGGACCACGCCGTGGCTACCCGCGACTGGGAAGCGTGTATGACCATTCCGCAGGCAAGCTGGGGGTACCATCAGGGGCCCTGGGCGCAGTCGACACTGAAGCACCCATGGGATGTGGTGGACATGATCGCCCACTGCACGTCCCTTGGCGGTAATTTCCTGTTGAACTTCGGACCCCGGGGCGACGGCTCCATGGCTCCGGCAGAGGTAGAGATTGCCAGCAGGGTGGGGGAGTGGCTCGCCATCAACGGGGAAGCGATCCATGGCTGTGGCTTCGCTGAAGGCTGGGACTACCCGGGGTGGGGGTACTTCACCCGGTCTGGCACCGGCGAGGTGTATGCCATTGTGACCCGGGCGCCGGTATCCGGGCGGATCCGGCTGCAACTGCCCGCGGGACTGGAACTCGTGGGGCTCCGGTTGCTGGGCTTCGCCTCCGGTGAGTATCCGTCCAAGAGGCTGGCCGACTCCTTGTTCGAGGTGGATCTTGGAGTTGCCTCGGGCTCCGGGCCGCTCGTTTTCGCGGTGACAACGGGTGTCCGGACCGCGGTCGCGTCCCCAAGGGAACCCAATCCGGACGTGCTGGACTAGGGCTTATCGACGAGTTCGCGGGAACCATGCCAGTTCGCCGGGAAACTTCCGGCGAGTTGGCAGGCTTCCCGCGATTTGGCGGGCTTTCCTCGCGCCTACGCAGCGGCCAGCCGGGCCTTCTTCTTCAGGACCGAGTTCTTCCGGGTGGTGCGGAGCATGTCAATGGTGAGCAACACCAGAGCCAACCACACTACGCAGAAGCCAATCCAGCGGGCTGTGGTCATGGTCTCGTTGAACACTGTCAGCGCCACGATGAACTGAAGGACCGGGGCGAAGTACTGGAGCAGGCCGATGGTGGTCATGGGCAAGCGTCGTGCCGAGGCTCCGAAGAACAGCAGGGGAACAGCCGTGATGACGCCGGAAGCCACCAGCAGCCAGAAGTGCTCGGCTCCCAACGTGGTGAGGGTCTCCGCGCCGGTCACACCCAGCACGACCATGGTGATCGCTGCGAAGGGAGCCAACACTACGGTCTCCACGCTGAGGCTGGTGAGGGCATCGACCTTGGGTCCCACGCGCTTCTTCACGAAACCGTACAGGCCAAAGCTGAAGGCCAGGATCAGGGCGATCCAGGGGAGTTGGCCGTAAGAGAAGGTCAGCACGCCCACTGCGACAAAGCCGATACCCACAGCTGCCCACTGCAGGGGGCGCAGCTTTTCCTTGAGAACAAAAACGCCCAGGAGAACAGAGACCAGAGGGTTGATGAAGTAGCCCAACGACGTCTCAACAGCATGGCCTGTAGTGACACCGAATGTGTAGGTGAGCCAGTTGATGGCGATCAGCCCCGCAGCCAGGGCAAGGGGACCGAACACGGAACGATCCTTCACTGCGGTCCAGAACGTTTTCCAGGCCCTGGTGATGGTGATCAGCAGCGCGCAGAACAGCAGGGACCACACGATCCGGTTGGCCACGATCTCGATGGCACTGGCCGGCATCAGGACGAAGAAGTACAGCGGAAGCAGGCCCCACAGGCCGTAAGCACCAATGCCGAACAGGACCCCCGCGGTCGACTCGCTCCGCACCGGCTTGGCGGAACCGCCGGTGCCTTTCCTCCCGCCCCCGGCTACCGTCGTCGTGGATTGCTTTGAAGGGGGGCCTGAGATGATCTGTTCCGGTGTCGACACATTGTCGGCAACACCATCCGTGGGCGCAATATTCCGCAATGTTTGGGAATTTCTGTGACTCCTGCCATATAAGCGGTCTGGCGTAGGGTCGACATCTAGAATTGGAATCTGCGCGCCCCAACAATGGCGTGGCTCACTGCTTCGGAAGGGCTTACGGTGTCCAACTCAGCCGCAACCACCCCCAAACGTCCACTTCGCGTTGCGATCATTGGCGCAGGTCCTGCAGGCGTGTACGCCGCGGACATCCTGACCAAATCCAATGAGGTCAAGGACGGTGACGTGGAGGTCAGCATCGATCTCTTCGAGGCATACCCGGCGCCTTATGGCCTGATCCGCTATGGAGTGGCCCCCGATCACCCACGGATCAAGGGCATCGTGAACGCGCTGCACAAGGTGCTGGACCGCGGCGACATCCGCTTCCTGGGAAACGTGACCTATGGCCGCGACCTGACGCTCCACGATTTCCGCGCGTTCTACGACGCCGTGATCTTCTCCACGGGTGCCATCAAAGACGCCGCACTGAACATCCCCGGAATCGAACTGGACGGCTCGTTCGGCGGTGCCGATTTTGTGTCCTGGTACGACGGACACCCGGACGTTCCCCGCGAATGGCCCTTGGACGCCAAGGAGATCGCCGTCATTGGCAACGGAAACGTGGCCCTGGACGTCGCCCGCATGCTGGTCAAACATCCCGAAGAACTGCTGGTCACCGAGATTCCGGACAACGTCTATGCCGGGCTCAAGAAGTCCCCGGTCACCGACGTCCACGTTTTCGGCCGACGCGGCCCCGCCCAGGTGAAGTTCACCCCGCTGGAACTGCGCGAACTGTCCCACTGCAAGGACGTGGACATCGTGCTCTACCCGGAGGACTTCGAGTTCGACGAAGCCTCGGATGAGGCCATCAAAACCAACAACCAGATCAAGACCATGGTCAACACCATGACCAACTGGTTGGTGGAGGAGCACGCCGAGTCGGAGCAACCGTCCTCGCGGCGCCTGCACCTGCATTTTCTGCACAGCCCCGTGGAAATCCTCGACTCGCCGGAGACGCCCGGGAAAGTTTCCGGGATCAAGTTCGAGCGTACGGAGTTGGACGGAACAGGCAACGCCAAAGGCACCGGGGAATTCGTGGAGTACCCCGTCCAGTCCGTGTACCGCGCAATCGGCTACCACGGTTCGCCGTTGGAGGAGCTTGAGTTCGATGCCCGCCGCGGCGTCATCCCGAACGACGGCGGCCGCGTCCTGGATGCGGACGGAAACCACGTGCCAGGTATCTACGCCACTGGCTGGATCAAGCGCGGACCCGTTGGCCTGATCGGCCACACCAAAGGCGATGCCCTGGAGACCATCGGATTCCTCCTCGAAGACCGGCTCACCCTGCCTCCCGCCCGGAATCCGGATCCGCAGGCCATCATCGATCTCCTGGAGGAACGGGGCGTCGAATACACCACGTGGGAGGGCTGGAACCGGCTCGATGCCCACGAGGCCGCCCTGGGTGAAGCTTGGACTTCCGGCGAAGGTTCCAACGCCGAAGGTAACGGCGTGGTCCGCGAGCGCATCAAGGTTGTTCCGCGTGAAGAAATGATCCAGATCTCCCGCGGCTGACTGGTGGGTTTTTGCACAGGTAATGCCCCTTAGACGGGGTCATGAGGGCTTCACCTGTACCAAAACTCCCGTCCTCGAACTAGACTTCACGGTACTGTGCCGCCCACCGCACGCGCAGCGCATCAGGGGAGTTCGATGAGGAATCCAATCCATCCACCGGTTCCGGGCAGCGATGCCGCGGAACTGGTTCAAAGGCGTGCCTTGGCTGGGCACGAGCGTTTGGAGACTCTGCGGCTGGGGATGCCCGAAGGTGAAGGCATTGTTGGCCTCCGCCGCCTGGTGCGTGAGTCCTGGCAGCGTTCGGCAAATCTGCACGCAAACCCAGACGTCGCCGAGGCACCGCTTGCCTTGGACCGGGACGAGCTGGAGGAGTATCGCAGGCAACACCCGTTGGCTGCCATCATGCCGGTCATCAAGAAGCTCCTGGTTCAGCCCAGCCATGACAGCGGACTGTTGGTGGCCGTGGGCGACGACGTCGGGCGGCTCTTGTGGGTGGACGGCGATCCCGTGATGCAGCGCCGCGCTGAAGGCATGATGTTCGTTGCGGGAGCTGATTGGTCCGAAGCATCCGTGGGCACCAGTGCACCGGGTACGGCGCTGGCCCTTGACCGAAGCATCCAGATCTCCGGTGCGGAGCACTTCAAGCGCTCAGTTCACCCGTGGAGCTGTACTGCCGTTCCCTTCCACGATCCCGATTCCGGTGCCGTGCTGGGCGTCGTAGACATCACGGGCACGGAAACCGCGGTTGCCCCGCACACCCTTTCGTTGGTGGAGGCCACCGTCGCTGCGGCCCAGGCACAGCTACGTATTGAACGCCTGACGATGGCGGCCGCGGTCAGGGAGAAACCTCGACGCCGGAGCGCCGCCACCACCTCCGGGCAGGCCCTGTACCGGAACAGCCTCCAATTGTTGGGCCGGGACCAAGCTCTGCTCAGTATCGAAGGCCGGACTGTCTCGCTTTCCGCACGGCACAGCGAAATCCTGGCGATTCTCAGCAGCCAGCCCGAAGGGCTGAGCGCCGATGACCTCTGCGCCCAGCTCTATCCCGGCGACGGTTCCTCAGTGACTCTCCGCGCGGAAATGGTGCGGCTCCGTAAGGTCCTCCAGGAACTCAGCCCCGATGCTGTTCCCGAATCCCGTCCATACCGTTTGCCTGTCGAGTTGCTCCCGGATTCCGGCCAGGTGCTCAATTGCCTGCAGCGTGGAGCACATCGCATCGCCCTGGAAATTTACAAAGGTGCCGTTCTTCCACGTTCGGAAGCGCCCGGCGTCGTGCAGTTGCGTGAACGGGTCGGGCACTTGCTGCGCGAGGCGCTGCTCACTGACGGCAGCGTCGATTCGCTGCTCAAGTACGCTGAGCTGCCCGAGGCGAAGTACGACGTCGACCTCCGCCTCGCTGTTCTGAGGCTGCTGCCGCCGCGCTCACCGAAGCGGGCCGCCGTCGTGGCTGATCTTGAACGGATCGAAACCGACCTCACTGCGTGAGCTGAATCACAAGGGTGCAACGTAGCTGCAACCTCCCCGCTCCTAGGCTCGAATCAATGGCGACAGCCACCGTGATTCGCAGCAAAGGAGCTAGCAATGACTGTTTACGCACAGCCGGGTGCCGAGGGTTCGAAGGTCACGTTCAAGGACC
The DNA here is from genome assembly GCF_900108925.1 of Arthrobacter sp. yr096. Lineage (NCBI taxonomy): Bacteria > Bacillati > Actinomycetota > Actinomycetes > Micrococcales > Micrococcaceae > Arthrobacter > Arthrobacter sp. yr096. The sequence goes on from NZ_FNYI01000001.1 coordinate 315,390, forward strand.
GCTACGAGAATTGGATCGGCGGCGAGTGGGTGGCCCCGGTGAAGGGCGCCTACTTTGAGAACATCACACCAGTGACGGGCAAGGCTTTCTGCGAAGTTGCCCGTGGCACGTCCGAGGACATTGAGCTTGCCCTCGACGCCGCCCACAAGGTTGCACCGTCCTGGGGGAAGACCTCAGCCACCGAGCGCGCAGCCATCCTGAACAAGATCGCAGACCGCATTGACGACAATGTGGAGCTCCTGGCGGTAGCGGAGACCTGGGACAACGGCAAACCCGTCCGCGAAACGCTCAACGCAGACATCCCGCTGGCAGCAGATCACTTCCGCTACTTCGCTTCGGCAGTCCGTGCACAGGAAGGCCACCTCTCGCAGCTGGATGAGGACACCACCGCCTACCACTTCAAGGAGCCGTTGGGCGTTATTGGCCAGATCATTCCATGGAACTTCCCCATCCTCATGGCCGTCTGGAAGCTTGCCCCGGCGCTCGCAGCTGGCAACGCCGTAGTCCTCAAGCCTGCCGAGCAGACGCCCACGTCCATCCTGGTCCTCATGGAACTCATCGGTGACCTCCTCCCGGCCGGCGTGGTGAACGTCGTCAACGGCTTTGGTGTGGAAGCCGGCAAGCCGCTCGCTTCCAGCTCCCGGATCCGCAAGATCGCCTTCACGGGAGAAACCACCACTGGCCGTTTGATCAGCCAGTACGCGTCGAACAACCTCATTCCCGTCACGCTGGAACTGGGCGGCAAGAGCCCGAACATCTTCTTCGATGACGTCGCCGACCAGAATGACGCCTTCTACGACAAGGCCCAGGAAGGGTTCACGCTCTTTGCCTTCAACCAGGGCGAAGTCTGCACCTGCCCGTCCCGCGCCTTGGTCCAGGAAGGCATCTACGACTCCTTCATGGCCGACGTCACGGCCAGGACCAGCAAGATCATCCAGGGCAACCCGTTGGACACCGACACCCAGGTTGGAGCCCAGGCCTCCAACGACCAGCTGGAGAAGATCCTCTCCTACATCGACATCGGGAAGCAGGAAGGTGCCAAGATCCTCACAGGCGGTGCTCGCGCGGAACTTTCCGGCGACTTGGCTGGCGGCTACTACGTCCAACCCACCATTTTCGAAGGCCACAACCGGATGCGCATCTTCCAGGAGGAGATCTTCGGCCCAGTGGTGTCGGTGACCAAGTTCAGCGACTACAACGACGCAATCGGGATCGCCAACGACACCCTTTACGGGCTTGGCGCCGGCGTCTGGTCGCGCAATGGAAATGTCGCCTACCGCGCCGGCCGGGAGATCCAGGCTGGCCGCGTGTGGGTGAACAATTACCACGCCTACCCGGCAGGTGCCGCCTTCGGTGGCTACAAGTCCTCAGGTATTGGCCGTGAGAACCACGCCATGATGCTGGACCACTACCAGCAGACCAAGAACCTCCTGGTCAGCTACAACGAGAACAAGCTCGGCTTCTTCTAAACCCGTCCTGTTCATCGATCAAAGGAGATCGTCAATGACCACCATGCAAGCAGCAGTAGTTACGGAATTCGGAACCGACCTTAAGATCCAGGAAGTGGAACGGCCGACGCCGGGTCCCGGCCAGGCGCTGGTCCGCCTCATCACGTCGGGGGTATGCCATACCGATCTGCACGCCGCCGAAGGCGACTGGCCGGTCAAGCCGACGCCGCCGTTCATCCCCGGTCACGAGGGAGTCGGTGAAGTGGTGGCCCTTGGTGACGGTGTCACGGATGTGGCCGTGGGCGACCTCGTGGGAAACGCCTGGCTATGGTCGGCCTGTGGTGATTGCCAGTACTGCCGAACCGGCTGGGAAACGCTGTGCGAGTCCCAACAAAACGGTGGCTACAGCGTTGACGGCTCGTTCGGCGAGTACATGCTGGTGGATACCCGCTTCGCCGCGCGTATCCCGGAAGGCTCGGACCCGGTGGAAGTTGCGCCCGTGCTGTGTGCAGGGGTCACCGTCTACAAGGGCCTGAAGATGACTGAGGCCAGGCCGGGGCAGTGGGTCACCATCTCCGGAATCGGCGGTCTGGGACACATAGCAGTGCAGTATGCGGTGGCCATGGGTCTTCGCGTGGCTGCGGTGGACATTGCCGATGACAAGTTGGCCCTTGCCCGCGAACACGGTGCCGAGCTGACTGTGAACGCCCTGCACGAGGATCCGGCCGAGGTCATCCAGCGCGAAACGGGTGGCTGCCATGGTGTTCTGGTCACGGCAGTGCATCCCTCAGCATTCGGCCAGGCGATCGGCATGGCACGGCGCGGGGGAACGATCGTCTTCAACGGGCTGCCTCCGGGAGACTTCCCGGCGCCCATCTTCGAGATCGTGCTCAAAGGTCTCACGGTCAGGGGGTCGATCGTGGGCACCAGGCAGGACCTTGAAGAGGCACTGGAGTTCTATGCGCAGGGAAAGATCAAGCCAACGGTCTCTACCCGGGAGCTCTCGGAGGTCAATGCGGTGTTTGACGAGATGAAGCACGCCAAGATCGACGGCCGAGTGGTTCTGAAGTTCTGATGAATCCCAACGGCTTGGAAGCCGCAGTGACGCTGCCCGGAGAGGACTTCTCCCGGGTGGCGCTCACCGCGGTGTCCGTGGAACTGCTCCGCAAGCTCTGGGACCAGCACGGGCCGCTCATGTTCCATCAGTCAGGTGGCTGCTGCGATGGCTCCGCTCCCATGTGCTATCCGGCGGGGGAGTTCCTGACAGGTGACTCCGATGTGTTGCTCGGCCGATTCGATATTGGATCCAGCGCAGGGCCGCAGCCACTGGAGTTCTGGATGTCCAAGGAGCAGTTCAACTACTGGTCACACACCCATCTCACTGTGGACGTGGTCCCGGGCAGGGGCAGTGGCTTCTCGGTGGAATCGCCAGAAGGCAAGCGGTTCCTGATCCGCTCAACACTGATGGACTGGGACGTTCCCAGCGTCTGAGAGGTGTGACGGGGGCTACCTGTCCCCGTCACACCAGCAACACCAGTCACGGCGTTTTTGGGTTCGTCTCACTATCTGGGATAAATATGGCCGTCCATTGGTCGGACACTATTCTTGATGAGTCCTATACCACCCCCATCCAGAATGTGGCATTTTTATGAACATTTTCAGGACCAAGTCGATCGAGCAGTCGATCGCCGATGCCGACGAACCCGGTCGCAAGCTCAAGCGCAGCCTGAGCACCTGGGACCTCATGATCATGGGCGTCGCCGTTGCTGTCGGCGCCGGGATCTTCTCGGTGGGCGCCAAGGCTGCTGCAAACTTTGCCGGCCCCGCCGTCACCATCTCCTTTGCCATCGCCGCCATCACATGCGCGCTGGCCATCATGTGTTACGCAGAATTCGCCACGGCAATTCCTGTCGCAGGCTCCGCCTACGTGTTCACCTACGCCACCATGGGCGAGGTCCTCGCGTGGATCATTGGCTGGAACCTCATCCTTGAACTTTTCACCGCCGCTGCCGTGATCGCCAAGTACTGGGGCATCTACCTCAGTACGGTCTTTGGCCTGATGGGCGTGGACATGCCGCCGTCCATCAACGTGGGCGGGGTTGACCTTTACTGGGGCGCCTTCCTCATTGTCGCGATCTTTACCGTGCTGCTGGTGCTGGGGACAAAGTTGTCCGCCCGCGTTGGCAACGTCTTCACGCTGATCAAGATCGCAGTGGTGCTGTTCGTGATCGTTGTTGGCTTCAGTTACGTGAAGTTCTCCAACTACACACCCTTCGTTCCTGCTTCCGAGCCCACAGACTCCGGTGCGGCCGACGTCATGAAGCAGTCCTTCTTCGGCTTCCTGACCGGCGCCGCTCCGGCCCAGTACGGGACCCTGGGTGTCTTCGCAGGTGCAGCACTGGTGTTCTTCGCGTTCATCGGCTTTGACGTGGTGGCGACCTCCGCAGAAGAGGTGAAGAACCCGCAGAAGACACTTCCCCGCGGTATCTTCGGTGGCCTTGCAGTAGTTACGCTGCTCTACATCCTGGTTTCCCTGGCGTTGACCGGTATGGTCTCCTACACGCAGTTGGCCGAGGTCAAGAACCCCACCCTGACCACAGCCTTCGAGGCCGTGGGCAACACTGACGCAGCCAAGGTCATTGCCTTTGGCTCGCTGGTGGGCCTGACTACCGTGATCATGGTGCTGCTTATGGGCTTGTCCCGCGTGGTTCTGGCCATGAGCCGCGACGGACTCCTGCCGCGCTCGCTGTCCAAGACCAGCGAAAAGCGCTCCACGCCTGCCCGGCTCCAGATCATTTGTGGTGCTGCGGTTGCCCTGGTGGCCGGCCTGACCAACGTGGATCTCCTTGAGGAAATGATCAACATCGGCACGCTGTCCGCGTTCGTGATGGTGAGCCTGGGCATCCTGGTGCTGCGTAAGAAGCGCCCGGACCTCAAGCCTGCCTTCCGCGTTCCGTTCGGCAAGGTCCTGCCATGGGTCTCCGCGGTCCTCTGCCTATACCTCATGACAAACCTGGCCGTTGAAACCTGGATCTTCTTCGCGATCTGGCTGGTCATCGGCATGATCATTTACGTCTCCTACGGCCAGCGCCATTCACGGCTCAACGAGAAATTCGCTGCGGCGAAGAATGCCGTCACCGGTGATGCCCACAGCAAGCAGCCCAAGGGTGACGAGGACGAAGACACCTACACCAAGGTTTAGCCCCCGCAACAACTGCTTGTCTGACAGCTGCGGCTAAATAGACGTGAGGCGCCCGGGAACCACCATCGGTTTCCGGGCGCTTTTTGCATGTTCCGCCCGCCCCGGCCCCAGTCCAGTCAGGGTGCCGCATGCCCTCGGACCCACTCCACCAGGGGCCTCAGCACCTCCCAGCGGGAAGCGATCTCATCCCTGGCCGAGGGATTGGACAACCACTCCGGCTGCCCCACCTCAATGCCCGCTGAGAGGGACTTGTGCTTGAGCAATTCCCCGCGCGGATGGTCCTTGTCGTAGCCCCTCGGAACGGTCTTGAGCTTCTCGCCCTCAATGGCGAAGCCCGCCGCCGCCACCGCGTCAACGATCTTCTGGAGCTCCTCCCCACTGGCAGGAGCATCCACAGCGGCACGGAAACGCGCCAGCTGCGCCGGTGTGTGCGAGTGGTAGCCGCCGCCGATCAGCAGCCCATCTGCGCTGATCTGGAGATAGAAGCCCACACCCTCCTGAGTGGCAGCGAAGGCGCCCTGCGCGGTCTTGTACGGTGACTTGTCCTGGGAGAACCGGATGTCCCTGTTGGGACGAAAGATCTTGGCTGGCCCGAACTGCGGCTCCAACTCTAAAAGGAGAGCGGTCAGCGGCTCTCTGACGTCGGCGTCGTAGGTTGTTTTATGTTCCAGCCACCACTCACGGTTGTTGTTCTCTTCAAGCTCGGCATAGAAACGGAATGCGGCAGCAGGGATGCCTTCGAATGTGCTCATAAAGGGATCCTATGGACGGCGGCACATCCGCAGCCATAGCCCGGGACCGCTATGTGGAAAAACAAAAAGAACACCCCGCCGCGGAGATCCGCAACGGGGTGTTCCTGGAAATGCAGTGGAGCAATGACGCTTAGAGCTTGTTGGCTGCTTCGGCGTCGGACTCGGTCTGGCCGGCGCCGAGGTTGGCGCGGAGCTTGGCGCCGAGGTCGGCATCAACGTTCGTCCAGTACTGGATAGCGCGTTCCTTGATGTCGGCGTGCTTTACGCCGCCCACAGCACCGGTGATGGTGTCAAGGAGGCGGGCCTTTGCGGCGTCGTCGTAGACCTCGCGGTACAACGTGCCAGCCTGGCCGAAGTCGTCGTCCTCAGCGTGAAGGGTGTGGGCGGAGAGGGTGAGCTCGCCGTCGTTCTCCCAGCCACCGGCCGGTGAAGTGGGCTCAACAGCAGCCGGGCCACCTACCGAGTTCGGTGCGTACACCGGGGTGGAGGGGGAGTTGAACAGGAAACGACCCTGGCCATCCTGGCTGTAGTTGTTGACCTGGTTCTTGGGCTGGTTCACCGGGATCTGAGCGTGGTTGGTGCCCACGCGGTAACGGTGTGCATCTGCGTAGGAGAAGATGCGGGCCTGCAGCATCTTGTCCGGGGAAGCGGCAATGCCCGGTACGAAGTTCGACGGCGCGAAGGTGGCCTGCTCGATCTGCGCGAAGTAGTTCTCCGGGTTCTTGTTCAGCTCCATGGTGCCCACGTGGATCAGCGGGTAGTCAGAGTGCGGCCACACCTTGGTGAGGTCGAACGGGTTGAAGCGGTACGTCTTGGCGTCCTCGTACGGCATGACCTGGACGTGCAGTTCCCAGGAGGGGAAGTTGCCATCGGCAATGTTCTCCTGGAGGTCGCGGATGTAGAAGTCCGCGTCCGAGCCAGCCAGTTCGGCAGCTTCGTCACCGGTGATGGTCTTGACGCCCTGGTTGGACTTGAAGTGGTACTTGACCCAGAAACGCTCGCCGGCGGCGTTGATCCACTGGTAGGTGTGCGAGCCGTAGCCCTGCATTTCACGCCAGGAAGCCGGGAGGCCACGGTCGCCCATGAGCCAGGTGACCTGGTGGGCGGACTCGGGGGAGAGGGTCCAGAAGTCCCACTGCATGTCAGCGTCACGCAGATGGCTGCCCGGGAGGCGCTTCTGGGAGTGGATGAAGTCCGGGAACTTGATGCCGTCGCGGATGAAGAAGACGGGGGTGTTGTTGCCAACGAGGTCGTAGTTGCCCTCGGAGGTGTAGAACTTCACGGCGAAACCGCGGGGGTCACGCCAAGTGTCGGGAGAGCCGTTCTCGCCTGCAACGGAGGAGAAACGGATCAGCATGTCCGTCTCGGTACCCGGCTGGAGGAAAGCAGCCTTGGTGTAGGCCGAAACGTCCGAGGTGGTCTTGAACGTACCGAATGCGCCGCCACCTTTGGCGTGCACTACACGCTCCGGGACCCGCTCGCGGTTGAACTGCGCAAGCTTTTCCACCAGGTAGTGGTCGGTGAGGATGATGGCACCGTCAGCGCCGACGGACTTCGAGTGCGCGTCGGACGTAACGGGGGCACCTGACTGGGTTGTTGAAATGGCAGTCATTGTTCTCCTTTTTCTTATTTCTGAGTTACGGAAGTTACGGGAAGCTGTTGTTTGGACTGGCAGTCCTGGCAGATGCCCTGGTAAAGGACATCGGCGATCTGGATGGTCATGGGCTTTGAATTCTCATCCCAATGCGGAGTAAGGCACGGTGCGTGGCCCACGGCGCAATCCACGTCCTCCACCTTGCCGCAGCTGATACAGACGGCGTGGTGGTGGTTATCGCCTACCCGGGTTTCGTAAAGCGCCGGGGAGTGCGGGGGTTCAAAGCGGCGCAGCATCTGCAGATCCGTGAGGTCGCTGAGCACTACGTAAACGGACTGCGCCGTCAGTTCAGGAAGCTCTTTGCGGGCGGCGGCAAGAATGCCTTCCGCCGGGGAATGCGGATGGTGCTGGACCGCGGCCAGCACAGCCAGCCGCTGCTTGGTCACACGCCTGCCGTGGGCATGCAGGGCGGCGGCCCATTCTGCTTGCTCGGCTGTGTGATCTGTCATGCATTCATTGAAACACTTATTTTGAGGAGTTCACAATAAGGCAAGGCTAACTTCGGGTGAACGGAGCAGTGCCTCCAGCGGATTGACTTCTTCTGCCACGGATCGTCCCAGCGCATGGACCCTTAAGGGGACACCAAGTGACTCGGATTCCAACACAACACAGCTGAATCCACTGAGTCCCCCGGACAGCGGAAGCGCCCCCAAGGCCGATGCCATGGCCAAGAGCTCCGCCGGCTGAAGATCCTCGATGGACGCAGTGTGCCGGGCCGGCTCCATGACGGTGTGACGGGGGCCTGCATCGATCGTCCGCACCAGCGGATCGGATCCACTGACAGGCCCGACGACGGCACGCACCTGATCGGCAGAAGTCACCGGGGAGCGGTGTCCACCTCCCCGCAGCGCTTCACGGAGCGCGGCATCGGTACCGTCCAGCTCGTCGTCCGGCACCCCGGTCCGACGGTGGGCCGGAAGCGACAGCTGGAGTCCCGGCGTCGTGGTTTCTCCGTCCCACCGTCCAAACAGGTGGAACGTGGGGGTTGATGACTCAGCGACGGGTTCGCCCATGGCCGAGCCCAACGGGTGCCATTGGTGGGCGAACATGACGGCGCAGCGGGTGGCATCCAGAACCTCACGGAGGGCAGTGCGGACCAGGTTGTGACAGAAAAGCCAGTCGGCGGCCGAGGGGTGTGCGAACTCTGTAGAGGGATCCGAGAGCCTGATCAGGACGTGCCCGGCAGTCAGCGGATGGCGTGGACGGGCGATCTCCCAAAAGCCCGAACGGTACAGCAATCGTCGCGACAATACCATGTCAACTCCTTCCCCCGGGTGAGCCTACCAAGCCGGCACGCGTGGCGGGAGGCTGCTGCAATGGTCGTTAAGGTAGGACGGTGGCGAAACTACTGGCAGACATCACTCCGCTGAAGGAGAGTCCCGCTTTCCGGCGGCTCTGGATGGGGGCATCGGTGGCCGCCATAGGTACCCAACTGACGCTGGTGGCCGTGAGCCTGGAGGTTTACAGGCTCACGCAGGAGAGCTTCTACGTGGGTCTTCTGGGGATCTTCGCGTTGGTTCCGCTGGTCATCGCGGGCCTTTACGGTGGTTCCATTTCCGATGCTTACGACCGCCGCAAAGTGGCCCTCATCGCCTCATTGGTCCTCTGGGCAACCACTGCGGGACTGGCACTGCAGGCGTGGTTGGAGATCGGAAACATCTGGATCCTGTACGCACTGGTGGCCATCCAGAGCGGCGCCCAAGGCATCAACGGACCAGCCCGCAGCGCCATCATCCCGCTTCTTGTTCGAAAGGACCTGCTGCCGGCGGCCAACGCCCTGAGCATGCTGACCTTCGGCCTGTCCATGACTGCCGGGCCGCTGTTGGCCGGTGTGCTGGTAGCCACCATTGGCTTTGGCTGGACCTACACCATTGACGTCATCAGTTTTACGTTCGCACTCTGGGGCCTCTTCAGGCTTCCGCCATTGCCACCTTCCAAGGATGCTGTGCGGCCCGGACTGCGTTCCGTGGTTGAAGGTTTCCGGTTCCTGGGCACCCGGCCCAACGTCCGGATGACCTTCATCATCGACCTCATCGCCATGATCTGCGCGCAACCCCGTGCGCTCATGCCTGCCATTGGGGCGGTCATGATCGGCGGCGGCGAAACTACGGTGGGTGTTCTGCTCGCGTCCACGGCCGTGGGTGCTTTCCTCGCAGGCCTGTTCTCTGGACCGCTGGGGCGCGTACGCAAACAGGGCAGCGCCGTGGTGTGGTCCGTCGTTGGCTGGGGTGCCTCGATCGCCGGGTTCGGACTGGTGGTGCTGCTGGCCGGCGATGCCGGTCGCGATGGCGTCACGGCCTGGCTCATTCCTGCAGCCGTCTGCTGTGCGCTCGCTGGCATTTCCGACTCTGTCAGCGCCGTCTTCCGGACCACCATCCTGCAGGCGGCCACACCCGATCACCTGCGTGGGAGGCTGCAGGGCGTGTTCATCGTGGTGGTGGCGGGAGGGCCCCGTGTGGGTGACATGCTGGCCGGCGGTGTCACGCAGTTCCTCAGCGAAGGCGGTGTACTGCTCCTCGGCGGTCTCCTGTGCATTGTCCTGGCATGGCTGGCCTCGCGCATTCAGCCTGGTTTCGTCGCTTACGACGCCAAGCATCCGGTGCCCTAGCTCCGCTGGCCACACGATGACCACAGCCAGTCACCCTGCCGCCAGCCACCCGGGCGACGTAGGCTGACAACGGAACACGGCGACCGGCGTCGGCGTTAATCCTGAGAGAACCCCTGCAAGTGCTGACGAAAGTGACCAGAGAAACCGTGCATAAACACAACAATGGACTCAAGACTGCCGCGCTCTTCGGTGTGCTGTGGGCGGTGTTGTTGGGTTTGGGTGCCATTATCGCGGCAGGGACGCGCAGCACGACGCCCATCTGGATCATGGCTCTGATCGGCGTTGGTACCACTGCCTACGGATACTGGAACAGCGACAAGATCGCCATTCGTTCCATGGCCGCATACCCAGTCACTGAGGCACAGGCTCCGCAGCTGTACCAGATCGTGAGGGAACTATCAGTCCGTGCCAACAAGCCCATGCCGCGGATCTACCTTTCGCCCACCATGACTCCCAATGCCTTTGCCACCGGACGCAATCCCAAGAACGCCGCCGTGTGCTGCACTGAAGGTATCCTGCACCTTCTGGACGCACGCGAACTCAGAGGCGTGCTGGGGCATGAATTAATGCACGTGTACAACCGAGACATCCTGACCTCATCCGTAGCCGCTGCCGTGGCCGGTGTCATTACCTCGGTGGGTCAGATGCTGCTGATTTTTGGCAGCGGCGACCGGCGCAACGCCAACCCGCTGGCTACCATTGCCATGGCCCTGCTCGCGCCCTTCGCAGCCTCACTGATCCAAATGGCCATCTCCCGCACACGTGAGTACGACGCCGATGAAGACGGCGCCGAGCTCACTGGCGATCCTCTGGCACTCGCCTCAGCCCTGCGCAAGATTGAGTCCGGCGTCAGCCAGTTGCCCCTTCCCCAGGACCAAAAGCTGGTCAACGCCTCACATCTGATGATTGCCAACCCGTTCCGAGGCGGCGGTATGCGGCGCATGTTCTCCACGCACCCGCCCATGAAGGAACGGATCAGCCGGCTGGAACGAATGGCCGGACGCCCACTTTCATAGAGACAGAAACGCGTTGTGAACCCGCTGCGGGATTAGGAGAACAGGCCCTCGCCGATGTATCCGCCCGCTTTGACGCCGGGAGGCACAGCGAATAGACCGGAGCCTGTGTGCTTCAGGTACTCCACGGACAGGGTGTCGCCCTTGGCCAAGGCCAGCTGCATGGGCACGTAGTGGGTCCGGGGATCCTTGACGAACGCGATAAAGAACAGTCCGGCGTCGAGGTGACCCAGGCCGTCCGAACCGTCGGTGAAGTTGTAGCCGCGGCGCAGCATTCTCACGCCGGCGTTCTGGTCCGGGTGTGCAAGGCGGACATGCGAATCGAGGGGAATGAGGGGCTCGTCGTCACGTCCCTTGATCCCGAAGTCCGGAGCGGTGAACTCATCTCCGCCTGACAGGGGAGCGCCCACGCCCTTGGTGCGGCCGATCAGCCCTTCCTGTTCACGCAGGGAAGTCCGGTCCCAGATTTCGATGTGCATTTGGATCCGGCGGGCCACCAGGTAGCTGCCCCCGCTCATCCACTGCTCACCTGGCCGCGAGCTGGACGGCACCCACACGTGCTCATCCAGCAGCGTGTTGTCTTCGACCTTGAGGTTGTTGGTGCCGTCCTTGAAACCAAAGAGGTTCCGCGGTGTCACCTGTGCCCTGGACGTGGAGGAAGTACGGCCAAAGCCCAATTGCGACCAACGCACACGGACTTTCCCAAAACCGATCCTGGCGAGGTTGCGGATGGCATGGACGGCAACCTGGGGGTCATCGGCGCAGGCCTGGATCACAATGTCACCACCCGTGCGGCCCGGCTGAAGGTCATCCCCGGGGAAGTGGGGGAGATCGATCAAGGCCTCAGGCCGGCGTCCGTCCAGCCCAAAACGCGCCTTGCCATCCTCCTCAAACAGCCCGGCACCGAAACCGAAGGTCAGGGTGAGCTTGGCAGCCGGCAGGTCCAGTGCTTCGCCGGTGTCTTCCGGCGGTGCATCGTAGGGCCCATCGACGGCGCCCGTCTTGCCCGTGGGAATACCGGTTGTCATGGCCTCGGCCGCGGCAGTCCAGTCTTTGAGGAGCTTGATGAGGTCCTTGCGGTCCTCGGTGGTGACGTCGAACGCGGCCATGTGCAGGCGGTCCTGGGCGGGCGTGGTGATACCCGCCTGGTGGTCGCCGAAGAACGGGACCACAGCCTCCCCGGCCTTGGTGTCCGAGGCTGAAGCGTTGGCAGCCGTCAAAGCATCGTGCCCCAGGAACCCGGCGGCCAAGCCGGCAACGGCCCCGGCGCCGCCCACCCCCGCGAGAGAGAGCAGGCCGCGTCGGGACATACGTGAGGTACTGGCCGCAGCGGTAGCTGCTGAACCGGCGTCGGACGCTTCCTGGGACGTCAGCCCGGCGGAAGTCTCGACGCCTGCTGACGCGCCGGAGTGTCCGACGACGGATCCCTCACCGGTGCGGTTGGCGTCAGGGCTTTCGCCAGTGTGCCCGAAGGGGCAGCCGGTCACAACACCACAGCTGCGGTGAGCTTGGAGAGGGGCTCACCCAGCGAATCGACCAAGGCGGCGAGCTGCTGGACCTGGTCCTGGCTCAGCTCGTTGTAGTACGCGAAGCCATCGCCCTTGGCGTGCTTCTTGAGTTCGGCCTGCAGGGCGGCGAATTTCTCGTCCAAGGACTTTGCCAGCTCCGCATCCTTCTGCTCAAGAGCAGGCTTCAGGCTTTCGAAGGCGATGCGCGCACCGTCCACATTGGCCTGGAAATCCCAAAGGTCGGTGTGGGACCAGATCTCCTCTTCGCCGGTGACCTTGCCGGTGGCCACTTCATCAAGAAGTTCCTTGGCGCCGTTGCCGAGCTTGTCCGGGGTGAGCTGGACGGTGCGGGTGCGGGTGACGAGGTCCTCGGTGTCAGCCACCAATTGTGTGGAAATCGCCGTACGCTCCGCGGCAGTCATGGCTGTGTAGTCTGCCGGCGGGAAGAGGTCCTTCTCAGCGCGGTGCCAGCCGGTCCATTCTTGTCCCGGCTCAAGGTCGGCCTCACGGGCATCGAGCTTGGGATCGAGGTCGCCGAATGACTCGGCCACGGGTTCGATCCGCTCCCAGTGCATGCGGGTGGACGCGTAGAGGTCCTTGGCCTTGGCGGCGTCACCTGCGGCGAAAGCCTCGGCAAAGGCCTTGGTGCCCACAATGAGCTGTTCGGTCTGGTCCTTGACGTAGGCCACGTACTGCGCGGATCCGGTGTCAAGGAGTTCCTGGAAGCCGGCGTCCACGCTGGGCTTGTTTCCGGACTCAGTGACCTCGAAGGAGGCGCGGATGCCTTCGCCCTGCATGCCAGGCTTGCATGCGGTGTTGTACTTGCCCGCAGGCGCAGTAACCACCAGGTTGCGGGTGATTCCGGGGCCGATGTTCTCTACTTCGCCAATGATCCGCAAGCCGTCTTCGGCCAGCAGGTAGAACTCGGTGACCTCGGTGCCTTCGTTCTTCACGTTGAAGGTCAGGTTGCCGCTGGGGGCAGTGCTGGTGGAGACCTTGCACTCGTTGGCGGTGCTGCTGACCTGGATGGGACCATCCGTTGCGCCCGTGGTCTTGGTGTTGTCAGTGCAACCGGAAAGCACCAGCGGTACGGCTGCGGCTGCCCCGATGACGGCGAGCGTCCTGCGAAGTTTCGGGGAAGAGGAGGCGGGCAGGAACATGGGTGTGTCCTTTGTGTTGGGGGCGGGCGTCAGGGCGGGGACTACGGGTGGGCCGTGACGGCGGGGGTGGAAGTCTTGCTGGAAGCCTGGGGTGGAGCCGAACGGTTGGCCCGGATGTAAAGGAACAGCACCGGAATCACGTACAACAGCCATGCAGCGGCTTCGAGCCAGGTGGTGGCGGGGGAGAAGTTCAGCGTGCCCTTCAGCAGGGTTCCGTACCAGGACGACGGCGGGATGGCAGCTGAGACGTCGAAGGCCAGGTTGTTCAGGCCCGGCAGGACGCCCGCCTCCTGGAGATCGTGGATTCCGTAGGCAAGGACGCCACCGGCAATGATGATGAGCCCCACCCCGGTCCACGTGAAGAAGCGGCCGAGGTTCACCTTCAGCACACCCCGGTGGAGCAGATAACCCAGGCCGGCAGCTGTCAGCAGACCGAGCAAGGCCCCGAGCAGCGGCAGGGTGGTTTCGCCGGTTGCCTGGGCCGCGGCCCAGATGAAGAGGGCAGTTTCGAGGCCTTCGCGGCCCACTGCCAGTGCCGCAACCACCACGAGGCCCCAGGCGGCGCCGTCGGCTGCTTTATCCACCTGCGATCGGAGTTCGCCGCCGAGGCTGCGCGCCGTGCGGGCCATCCAGAAGACCATCCAGGTCACCAGCGCGACCGCCACGATGGACAGGCCTCCGCCGATCGCTTCCTGGGCCTCGAACGTGAGGCCGCGTGGGCCGAAGGTCAGCAGAGCGCCGAAGCCAAGAGAAATGGCGATTGCGAGGCCTACGCCCATCCAGACACGGGAGATCAGATGCCGCCGGCCGGTCTTGATGAGGTATGCCATCAGGAGGACCACGATGAGTGAGGCCTCAAGGCCTTCGCGCAGGCCGATCAGGTAATTGGCGGTCATGGAAGTTCTTTCACTAAGGGGAACCGTACTTAGGTTCGCCTAAGGAAGAAGGATACTGTGACTTGACTATTACGCAAACTAATCGTGTGCTAATGCGCTGGCTCATTACGACAGTCGGTGTAGTTTTTGGGCAGCAAAAAGCCGGGACACGGCGCCCTGATGAGCGTGCGTCCCGGCTTTGAGGCCGGTGGTTGCCTCGGTGCTTTTTGACGAGGGTGTTAGCTGCGGAAGTTCACGAACTGGAGATCGGCCTCTTCGAACTTCTTCAGGATGTTCATCGTCTCCTGGAGGTCGTCACGGGACTTGGACGTCACGCGGAGCTCGTCACCTTGGATCTGGGACTTGACGGACTTGGGAGCTTCATCGCGGATGATCTTGTTGATCTTCTTGGCGATGTCCTGGGCGATGCCCTCCTTGATGGTGCACTCAAGGCGGAACTCCTTGCCGGAAGGGAAGGGTTCGCCCTGGTCCAGGGACTTCAGGGAGATGCCGCGCTTGATGAGCTTGGACTGGAAGACGTCCAGGACAGCGAGGACGCGGTCCTCGGAGTTGGCCTTCATGAGGATCTTCTCGCCGCTGAAGTCGATCTCTGCGCCGACACCCTTGAAGTCGTATCGCTGCGCGATTTCCTTCTGGGACTGGTTGAGGGCGTTGGCGACCTCTTGCTTGTCTACCTTGCTGACGACGTCGAATGTGGATTCGCCTGCCATGACTCTCCTTAGGTTGGGGGCCCTGTGAGGGCGGGTTGGTCTGGCATCCAGCCTAGTACGGAAGCCGCCGCTTGGGACGGTGGAGGACTTTCACAGTTCGCTCACAGCACATGCAGGGCTGGAACCGAGCGTGCGGGTTGAGAGTTGTAACAGTTGGAAGAACGCATCGTCGGAGGATCAGCATGAGCAGCAAGGCCGTCCAGTCCATTACCAAATCCGCGTCCGCAGCAGCGGGTTCCATCGGAACGGCCGCCGTTGCGGCGGCGAGTGCAGTGGCGGCAGCGGCTGTGGCAGCATCGATCGTCCTGAGCCCGGTACCCGACGCTGCGTCACGTATGGACGGGGTGCACGCGGATTTGCTCCGCGCCGTGCAGCTCAACCAAATCACCGCCGAGCAAGCCGAGAAGTTTGAGGCCAAACTGGCTGGACGGATCCTCGGCGAAGCCTGAAATACGCGGAATTCCGGGGTATCTGCCCCCGATTAGATTCTTCGCAGGAAATTCTGTAAGGTTGTCTCTGCCTTCGGTTACCGGATCGAAAAGAAACGGTCTCCGGAAGTGATCTTCTTTTGAAGTTCGGCAGATTACCCGAGCGGCCAAAGGGGGCTGACTGTAAATCAGCTGGCAACGCCTACGGGGGTTCGAATCCCTCATCTGCCACCCAAGGAAAATCCCCGGAACCACTGGTTCCGGGGATTTTTTCGTATCCCGGGGGTTGCCTCGTTTTTTTCGGGGATTGCTCGTTCTTTTCGGGGGTGCGTCATTTCGGGGCGCCGCCTGGCGACGCCGGGAGGTGGTGTCCTCAGCCCGAAACTATGACCCGGGCTTTTGCCCGGGTTCCGCGATCTCCCTGAGCTCCGCGATCTCGCGGCGCAGGGCCGCGATCTCCATCACCAGGTCAGCCATCTCCGCACGAACAGGCTCCTCGGCCTCGGCTGCCTTCTGGCCCGCTGCCGCCGCCACGCCCTCGGCGTTCTCTTCGATCCGCTGGACGAGCCAGGAGGCGATGGAAGCCGTCACAATACCGAGGACAGCGATGCCGCTCATCATGAGCGCCGCTGCGACAATCCTGCCGATCGGAGTGACCGGATAGAGGTCTCCGTAGCCCACTGTGGTGATGGTGGTGACAGCCCACCAAGCCGCGTCCCCAAAGGTGAGGATCTTTGCGTCCGGGGCGTTCTGCTCCACGTCGAGCACGGCCAACGCGCCGATGAGGATGAGCATCGCAGCCGCGCCGGCAACGTAGGTGGCCACGCGTCCGCGCAGGGTCTCACCCACGGTGCGTTGGAGGACGGACAAGAGGGTGACCAGGCGCAGCAAGCGAAGGGGCCTGAAGAAGGGGAGAACCACGATCAGGAGCTCATGCAGGTTCCAGAGGAACCACCGCCCGCGGTCCTCGGCGAGCCACAAATTCACGAAGTAGTCCACCGCGAAAATTCCCCACGTGATCCAGAGAACGATCTCGAAGGGCACGGCAGCAGCGCCGTCCACGCGGCCGATGACCTGCCACCCGTAGGCGGTGAGGAAGATCAATGCGGTGGCCATGAGGGGCCATTCCACGAGGTCCCGATATCGAGCTTGCGTCATAGGGGAATACTAGTCACCGCAGGCGCCCTGCCTGGGATGGGCCGGTTCAGGCGGCGGGCGTCTCCAACCAGTAACCATCCAGGTGGTGGATCAACTGGCGGCCAAGGCCACCCTTGAGTTGGATCCAGAGTGTGCTGCGGTCGTTGGTCATGCCATCGATGGTGCCCTCGATCCGGTTGCCACGGGCATCCTGGAGCACAACGTCCTGGTGGCGGGAGAGTTCCGGCCAGATTTCGCCGTGCGGCCTGGTGGTTTGCAGCGTGCTCATGAGGAGTCCCCCTGGTGTTTCCTGGTCAATACGAGTTTCAGATATTGTGCACGGCTTTCATGAACCAGCGGTAAACGTTAGTGCAATCGTTGGACATAAATGGAGCCTCGCAGCCGGTGTGGTTCCAGCATGTGGTCCGCATATTCACAGCAAAGTTACCGACGGGTAACATTGCAGGCATGCATCTGCTTCTTCGCACCCTCATGTTGCTGTTCACGTCCTCCAAGCGCTCGCCACTGGGCGTTTGGGAAGAATCCTCACTGCCTCTGCGGGTGTTGCCGACGGACATCGACATCGCCATGCACGTCAACAACGGAATGTACTTCTCGCTGATGGACCTGGGCCGGTTCGATCTCATGGTTCGCAGCGGAATCTGGACAAAGATGCGCAAGCGGGGTTGGAACCCGGTAGCAGCCGGGGAAACCATTGCCTTCCGGAAGTCCCTGCAGCTGTGGCAGCGGTACACCATCGAAACCCGCATCATTGGGCTGGACACCAAGGCCATCTACTTTGAGCAGCGCATGGTGGTGGACAGCGAAATTTACGCCCGCGCCCATATCGCCACCCGTTTAGTGCACAAGGGCAAGCCCGTCACGCAGGAAGAAATCATCGCAGAGTTCGGTGCCCCGCCGGCTGACCTCGAGCTGCCCGAATGGATTCACGAGTGGCGCGGGAACAACGCACTTCCCGGAGCGAGCCGCCCCGCACCCCACGTCTGGGCCTAAACTCCCACATCACGTCGCTGCAGGGCGGCAGCACCCACCGCGACGAGCGCGGCCGAAATTCCGAGCAAGCCCCAGGCGGCACCCCAATCGGCGCCGTTTGTTACGGGTGAATTGCCGTACGCCCAGTGGTACGGCGAAAGGTTCAGCAGCCAATCGACGTCGGGACTCTGCCTCCCGACCGCATTGAACACGTAGCCCAGGACGGCCACCGCGGCACCCGCGGCAATCCCGTAGACCTTCCGGCCCGTCAGCGCGCCTGCGCACAGGGCTGCCGTGCCGCTCAGCAAAGCCAGCGCGGCAAACAGGACCACCGCTCCGAACAGATGCCCGACGTCGATGCCCAGTTCCGAGGGCCGGTTCAGTACCAGCACCAACAGGAAGACCAGTGCGGAGAGAACCACGGTCCGGACTATCAACGCGAAAGCCCTTTCGAGGACCACCTGGACACGGGTAACGCTGTGCGCGAGGGTCAGTTCCAACAGTCCCGATTCCTCGTCTCCGCCTACCGCTGCGGCCCCCCAGCCAACGGACGCCATGGACATCAACAGGAAGCCGATCAGCCCGAAAAGTGTGGCTTGGGTATAGCCGGGACCGGTTGCAATCTGGTCGTAGTTCAGTGCTTTGGTCATTTCAGGGGGAAGGGCATTGATGAGGTCCTGCATTTGCGAGTTTCCGCCAATGGAGGGATACAGCGGCAGGTAGAGCATGATCGCCGCCGTCAGACCCAGGGCCCAGGCCAGGGTGGACCGCCACGAATCTGTGAGCGCCTTGGTGAACAATGGCAGGATCTTAGGCACGGTGGGCTCCTTCCTTTCGGGCGGCCGGTCTGGAGCCGGAACCGGACGCGTTGTTGGAGCCGGGGCCCTCTCCGTGTCCCGGCGCAGGGGATGTTCCGGTGTAGAGGGTCAACACGGCTTCTTCCAGATCAGGTTCCTCAAGGACCAGGTCCGTCAGATTCAGGCGGGCGAGTTCCTGGACAAGGGGCTGGACGTGACCTGACAGCGTCGCCGTGGCTTCAACGGTCCCGGCAGCATGGCCATCAGCGGGAAGCTCCCGCACCGCTATGTTGGCGACGCCAGGCACCCTGCCCAGCAACGCCCCGACGTCGGGCGCTTCTATTCCAGTGCTGGTGAAGCGAAGCTGCCGGACTGCGGCCGTCCTGAGAGCTTCCACGGTGGACACGGTGACGATTTCGCCGTCGCGGAGGATAGCCACGGCGTCGGCCGCTTGCTGGACTTCGCTGAGGACGTGCGAACTGAGGAAGACAGTGGCGCCGCCGTCCACGGCCTCGCGGACCATGGCATGGAAGACCTGCTGGACCAGGGGATCAAGGCCGCTGGTCGGCTCGTCAAGAACCAGGAGTTCAGGCTGATGCATGAAGGCCTGCAGGAGTCCCAGTTTCTGCTTGTTGCCCTTGGAAAGCTTGCGGCTCTGCCGGTCAAGGTCCAGGTCCAGCCGCTCGGCAAGCTGATCGATGTATCCGGGCTGCACGGGTCCACTGATCGCTTCGAAGTGTTCCAGCATGCGGCGGCCCGTAGTGCGGTTCTCCAAGTGCAGTTCGCCCGGAAGATAGCCGATCCTTCGGCGGAGACCGGTGCCTGCCCTGCGGGGGTCCTCCCCAAGCACGGCAATGGAACCCGCGCTGGGCCGGATGATGTCCAGCAGGCAGCGCATGGTGGTGGTCTTGCCCGCACCATTCGGTCCGATGACGCCGAACACCGTCCCGCGCTCCACGGCGAAATCAAGTCCGTGCAGCACCTCCCGGTGTCCGAACTTCTTACGCAACCCCTCGACGACGATTGCCTGGGTCACGGGGCATGCTCCCTTCCTTGGTTGGTGTGTCTTGCCGGAGTGCGTCGCGGGCTGCATCCAGGAACCGCGAGTCCGTGTAGAAGCCGTGTGTATAGATGTCCAGGGCCGGAAGTGTGAGGTGCCGCAGCAACTCCGGCCCGATTCCGTGGGGCTCGGGCGTGACGGCGCCCAATGTCCTTGTGAGGTGCCTGCCCAGCATGAGGATCGACAGGCTGTTGGAGGCGATCACCACGGCGGTTGACCGGACGTCATCAACCTTCCGTATGGTGCCGGCGTCGATCCCGTCCTGGATGATGTCCTGCGTCTGCCTCACGACGGCATCGAAGAAGGCGTCACCGGCCGCGGATTCATCCCCCAGGGATTGCCGTATGTACGAGATCTCGTTGGCGTATTGGTCCGGGTGGTTCAGATAATCCTGAATCAGCTGACGCGTGGACCCGGGGTCGGTTTTCTCTCGGCCCTGGGTAGCGGTCTGGGCCAGCACATGGCGGTCACAGGCCTCGCGGAGCCCTGCCTTGCTGCCGAAATGATGGATGACCAAACCAGGGCTTACTCCGGCAGCCGAGGCGACGGCCCGGACGGTGGCGCGGGTAAATCCATCGCGGCCGAAAAGTCCGATTGCGGCGTCGCGGATGCGGGCCCGGGTGGTCAAATCCTCTGCGTTTGAACGCATGTTTCAAAGACTAAACAGCTGTTCAGCCGGGATCAAGAGGGTGGCACATAACGATGTGGCACCATTCGCTGCGTCGCCGCTCTGGTGAGGGCCGGCGTCGAACATACTTGCCTCACTGTTTTCATGTGGGGGAGCAGGTGGGGGCATGCCCGTAGCTTGAGGGGTTAGTGAAGTGAGAAGTGCAAAGTCGGCCGTAACGCGCTGGTTCCTGGGCGTAGTGGCAACGGTGCTGCTGGTTCCAGGATCCCTGGCGACGGCGGTTCAGGCGGCTCCTCCGGCGGCACGCGTGACCCTTGAAACGCCCCCGCCCGTCACGGGCGCCATCGGCCAGCTGTACAACACCAGTCCGTGGGCGCGCAGCGTGTTGCAGATGCCAACAAGCGCAGAAGAATGCACCGGCAGTGGCAGCGCCAATGGCTGCGTGCAGCGGTTCGCCGGCGGCGACATCGCATGGTCCGCGCGCACCGGGGCCCGTGTGGTGGTCAACGGACCTGTCCGCACGTCCTGGTGGCAGAACGATGGGCCTGCCGGTTTCCACGGTTATCCCACCAGCGACACGGTGAGCGGGCTCCGGAACGGCGGTACCAAGCAGTCGTTTGAACGCGGGGTCATTGCCTACTCACCGGCCACTGGCGCGCAACGAACCAGCGGATCCATCCACCTGGCTTGGGGTCGTGCGGGATTCGAAAGCGGGTTCCTTGGATACCCGGTCACCGGGGAAAGCACCGGACTGCGCGACGGCGGTGCCTGGCAGGCCTTCGAGCGCGGCTTTGTGGTGTGGTCGCCGGCCACTGGAGCGCACCCGTCCATGGGCGCCATCCGTGAACGCTGGCGTGAATCCGGGTTGGAGGAAGGCGAATTTGGTTACCCATCCACGGACGAAACCACGGGACTGCGGAACGGCGGCTCGTCACAGCAGTACCAACGGGGCACCATTATCTGGTCACCGGCCACCGGAGCACGCGCCATCACGGGCGCCATCCGCAGCTACTGGTCTTCCACAGGAGGCCAAAACGGCGCTCTGGGGTATCCAGTCAGTGAGGAAGTCCGGCAAAGCTCCTTCGTCTACCAACTCTTCCAAGGCGGCACGGTCTACTGGTCCGCGGCAACGGGTGCGCACTCAACCACCCATGGTGACGTCCATAACCGCTATGTTTCACTGGGCGGAGCGGCAGGGTCACTGGGGCTGCCGCTCACGGATAAACTTCCACGCGCGGGCGGACTGGTGCAGCAGTTCGCCAACGGCTGGCTGGTATGGGGTCCGGCCACGGGAGCACGGATTGTGGGACACCCAACCTACAAGGTGTGGTCAGTCAATCCCGGGGAGTTCGGCTGGCCCGTGCGTGACACCTGGTCAGACGGCAGGGGAGCCCACGTGGCGTTCCAGAAGCTGGAAACCATCTGGAATGACGCCACGCAGGAGCTCTATTCGGCCGAGGCTGTGGACGCATCCACAGTGGTCTTCCTTGGCGACTCGCAGCTGGACATGGACTCGTGGGGCGAGCAGGGGGCCAGAGCAGCCGGCTACCCTCGCCAGGTTGTCCGCAGCATCGGCGGAATCGGCTATGTCTCCGGCAGCCCGGCCGTAGGCGGAGGCTCCGCAACTGATGCCGTATTACAGGACCGCATCCTCCTGCCGCAGGGAAATCCCGGCCTGGTGGTGGTGACCTTGGGCGGCAACGACGCCCGGATCGGTGCTACTGATGCAGCCATCCTCTCGCAAGCAAACCGCCTCTGGGACGAACTGCGCCGTAAGTATCCCCGCAGCACCATCCTGGTCAACGGAGTCCTGTCCCGCTACGACGCCAGCCATGCCCAACGCCGCTGGGTGGACGGGCTGGTGACCCGCGAAGCTGCGCTCCGAGGCTGGCCGCGCATCTCGATGTCCGGCACCGCAACCATCGCAGGTGCGGCCGGGGATTACCTCGATGGAGCCCACATGAATCAGACCGGCCACAACAAGGTTGCGCCGCTCTATGCGTCCGCGCTGCGATACGTGCTGGGCAAGTAGCCAGCCATCCCGTTTATTCCCGGTAACGCGGGGAGCGAACAGGCCAACCCTCCACGGGACTTAGCAGGCGGGGTCGCGTACCGTGGAAGCATGGCTACAGTTGACATCACTGGAGAACAGTTCGCATCGACCATCGAGGACAACGATATTGTCCTGGTGGACTTCTGGGCTGCCTGGTGCAGCCCGTGCCGCCAGTTCGCGCCCACCTATGGGGCCGCTTCGGAGAAGCACACTGACGTGGTGTTCGCGAAGGTGGACACCGAGGCCGAGCAGCAGCTCGCTGCCGAAGCCGGGATCACCTCCATCCCCACGCTCATGGCCTTCCGCGAAAAGGTCCTCGTCTTCTCGCAGCCTGGCGCCCTCAACGGCCCGCAGCTTGAGCAAGTCATCGAGGCCGTGAAGGGTTTGGACATGGAAGAGGTCCACGCCCACGTTGCCAAGGCCCGTGCCGAGGCGCAGGAAAACTAGACCAACCCGGCGAATTCGCCGGAACGCAGCGAGGTCGCCGGAAAATTCCGGCGACCTCGCTGCTTTAAGGCGTTCTGGCGGTGTTGCGGCGTCCCGTTCTTGCGGCGCCCCGTTGCGGCGCCTAGAGGCGCTCGAGCTTCACAGGCTCGGCGAGCAATGCGCTGAGGGACTCGTTCAGGTCCTGGACGGCGATGCCCTTGGAGTGTTTCTCAAGGAGTTCCTCGGATTCCCAGCGCTCCGTGAGGACGAGCTTCTCCTCCGTGGCTTCGGTCAGTTCGTAGCGGATGCAGCCGGGCTCGTTCACAACCTCATCGATGGCGATTTCCAAAGCGAGCTTCACGCGGAAGAACTCGCCTTCGTTGGGGATGAACGTGGCCTGCAGGTCAATGGGTGCACTCATGGCTTCAACCCTACCGGCAGGACACGGAGCTGCTGGAGGTGGTTACGGTTCTGTTGCGGGCAGTCCCTTGGTAGCGTTCCGTCATGTTGTCCTACACTGCCGGAGACACTGACGTCCCGCTGCTCGAAGAGACCATCGGCGCTCATTTCGAGCGCATCGCCGCCCGGTTTCCCTTGCGGGACGCACTGATTGAAGCGGCTGCCGTTCCTGGCGGAGACGCCCGCCGCTGGAGCTACGAAAAACTGAACGACGACGTCAATCGCCTGGCCCGCGCATTGCTGGCACAAGGGGTGGCCAAGGGTGAGCGGATCGGCATCTGGAGCCCCAACTGCGCCGAATGGACCATCCTGCAATACGCCACAGCCAAGATCGGGGCGGTGCTGGTCAACGTGAACCCGGCGTACCGCAGCCACGAGCTGGAGTTCGTGGTCAAACAGAACGGGATGCGGATGCTGGTCACCGCGCCGTCTGACAGGAACAGCGACTACGTTGGCATGGCCAGGGAAGCTGCGGGCACGTGTCCCGAGCTCAGGGAACTGGTCTTCCTCCCCGGCGAACCGGTCATTGGACTCACGGCAGGGGCTCCGGAGGCCGGCCACGAACTGAGCTATGGAGAGCTCCTGACCCGGGCTGACGGCGTCGGGCCATCCGCAGTCCGTGACCGCATGGCGGAACTGGACCCGCACGATCCCATCAACCTGCAGTACACGTCCGGAACCACAGGTTTCCCCAAGGGTGCAACCCTGACCCACCACAACATCCTGAACAACGGGAACTCGATCGGCAGGCTCCTGAAGTACACCGAGCGCGATCGCGTGGTGATTCCGGTGCCGTTCTATCACTGCTTCGGCATGGTAATCGGCAATGTGAATGCCCTGAGCTTCGGAGCGGCAACCATCATTCCGGGCCGCGGCTTCAATCCGTCGGCCGCGTTGGAAGCCGTGCAGGACTTCGGGGGGACGTCGCTGTACGGAGTGCCCACCATGTTCATCGCAGAGTTGGCGCTGGAGGATTTCGGATCCTACGATCTTTCGACGCTCAGGACCGGTGTGATGGCCGGTTCCCTATGTCCCATTGAGGTCATGCGCCGGGTAATCGAAGAGA
The DNA here is from genome assembly GCF_900108925.1 of Arthrobacter sp. yr096. Lineage (NCBI taxonomy): Bacteria > Bacillati > Actinomycetota > Actinomycetes > Micrococcales > Micrococcaceae > Arthrobacter > Arthrobacter sp. yr096. The sequence continues at coordinate 339,388 of NZ_FNYI01000001.1, forward strand.
TGCACATGGTGGATGTGGCCATTTGCTATGGCATGACGGAAACCTCGCCGGTTTCCACCATGACCCGGGCCGGGGACACTTTGGAGCAGCGCACCACCACGGTGGGCCGGACCATGCCGCATTTGGAGACCCGGATCGTGGATCCGGGTTCGGGCGAGGTAGTGGAGCATGGTGTGATCGGGGAGCTCTGCACACGCGGTTATGCGGTGATGCAGGGCTACTGGGGCCAGCCGGATAAGACCGCAGAAGCGATCGACGCCGAGGGCTGGATGCACACCGGGGACCTTGCCCGGATGGACCAGGACGGCTATGTGGTGATCGAGGGCCGCATCAAGGACATGGTGATCCGCGGCGGCGAGAACATCTATCCCCGCGAGATCGAGGAATTCCTGTACCTGCACCCGTCCATCCAGGACGTTCAGGTGATCGGTGTTCCGGACGATAAGTACGGCGAGGAACTCATGGCTTGCATCATCCTTAAACCCGGCGCGGCCACGCTCACCGTCGAGGACCTTGCAGAGTACTGCCGGGGAAAGCTGGCCCACTACAAGATCCCGCGCTACATCGATGTCCGCGGGAGCTTCCCCATGACGGTCTCGGGCAAGGTACGGAAAGTGGAGATGCGGCAGGAAGCGGTCTCCCGCCTGCATCTGTAGCTAGTTGGTGTTCCGGTTGATGGTCCGGATTCCCACCACAAGCCCGACGGCGGCAGTCACCACGGCGGCGACGAGTCCCCACATCGTATCCATGCCAATGCGTCCGGCAAACAGCTCCCGTTCGGCGTTGACCAGGTAGGTCAGGGGATTGAAGAGGCTGGCCACTTTCATCCACCCCGGACCCGCCTCGATGGGCAGCATGATGCCGGAGAGGATCATCAGCGGGAACAGCAAAGTTTGCTGCACGCCCCAGAAGATCCATTCTTTGTTCTGCGAGACCAGCGCCAACGCGTAGGACAGGGCGCCCAGACCGATGCCGAAGATGCCCAGGATGACCAACCCCAAGAGCACATGCAGCGGATGGAACACGAAGCCGAACGGGATGCACACCACTGAGATCAGCAGGCCCTGGACCACCAAGGGAGCCCACTCCTTCAGCGCCCGGCCGATCATCAGCGAAGACCGGGACAACGGGGTGGCCAGGATCCGCTCGTAGGAACCGGTCATCAGTTCGTACTGCAGGTTTGAGCCGGTCATCGAAGTGCCGAACAGCGCAATCATCACCACCACGCCCGGGAGGAACCATTGCAGCGTCGACTGGCCACCGAACGCCGGGGCGCCAACAGCCGAGCCCAACAAGGGCCCGAACAGCCCCAGGAACACCAACGGTTGGATGAGGGAGAAAATCAGCGAGAACGGATCCCTCAGCGGCAACAACATCTCCCGCCAGAACACGAACCACGTATCCGTCACGACGCTCCGGGGCCCACGTTTCTGGAGGACGACTCCAGGGCTCACGGCTTGTCCGATCATCAGACTTCAGCTCCTTCCCGCAGGCTGCGGCCGGTGAGTTCCAGGAAGACGTCGTCAAGCGTAGGCGGTTTGAGTTCCAGCGACTGGGCGGGAGCGCCGGCGTCGTGCATCTCCTTCAGCAGCCCCGGCGCAAGCCGTGCGCCCTGTGCCAGCCGGAGGCGGAAGCGGACCACGCCGTCGTACGCGTTCTCCTGGATGTCGCCTTCGGCGGCCGCGCGGCCCAGCAAGCCACGTACCTCGGATGCCGAGCCTGCGGCAACCTCCACGGCGAGCAGGTCACCGGCGAGGTTCGCTTTGAGCCGGGAGGCGGTGTCGTCCGCGATGATGGTGCCGTGGTCGATCACGATCACGCGCTCGGACATGGAGTCGGCCTCGTCCATGTAATGCGTTGTGAGCACGATGGTGGTCCCGTGTTCCTCGCGCATCCGCATGATGTGCTCCCAGAGGTTGGCGCGGTTCTGGGGGTCCATGCCCGTGGACGGTTCATCCAGGAACAGAAGGCCGGGGGAGTGCATCAGCCCCAGCGCCACATCCATGCGTCGCCGCTGCCCACCGGAGAGCTTGATGACCGTCCGCTTGGCGAGGTCGCCCAGGTCGAGGGACGCCATGAGCGTCTCAGCCCGGGCCTTCGAATCGCTGGTGTTCATCCCGTAGAAGCGGCCCTGCAAGATGAGTTCGTCGATCACCCGGTAGCTGTGCCCACCGCCGTTGCCTTGGCCGATGTACCCGATGCGGGCACGGACGCCGGCGGGATCCTTCTGGACATCGACCCCTGCCACCGTGGCCGACCCCGACGTTGGTTTCAGCAACGTGGTGAGCATGCGCAGTGTGGTGGACTTGCCTGCACCGTTAGGGCCCAGGAAGGCGACGAGTTCGCCCGGGGCGACGTCGATGTCCACGCCCTTGACGGCCTCCACCGTTTCCTTCTTCACGGTGAAGGTTTTGGTGAGTTTCTTGGTGTGGATCACGGTCACTCCAGGGACTCCATGGACGGCTGGTGATGGCTCCTACGCGCCACGGTATACCCGCCGGGGAGGGTCGTCCATGCCCTTGCGGACAGCTCCCGTCCGCGATGAAAACTTAGTGCCCGCGGTGATCCTGGACGGTCATTCGCGGTCCGAAAGTGGGTTTGCGGAAGCCGCTCAAATAGAGCATCCGCACCAGCCGCTGCCTCTGTCCACTCCACGGTTCCAGGAGCTGGAGCATGCCTGCGTCATCGGTCTTTTCGCCCGTCAGGGCATACCCCACGTAGGACGCCAGATGGTAGTCGCCCACGGAGATTGAATCCGGGCAACCGTGCGTCCGCTGGACAACTTCAGCTGCGGTCCAAATGCCAATACCGGGAATGGTCTGAAGCTTGGCGCCGGCCTGGGCGGAGTCCACCCCGGCCAGCCGTTCAAGCGCGACGGCGGACTGCAGCGCCCGCATCACGGTGGCTGAACGTTGTGGTCCAACCCCGGCCTTGTGCCACTCCCAGGACGGGATGGCCAACCACTGCCTGGCGGTGGGAGGGACCAAGAGCCCCACGGGGGCCTTGCCCGGCGCCGGCGTCCCATGGCGATACATCAAGTACCGGTAGCCTCGCCTCGCCTCCAAAGTGGTGACCTTTTGCTCCAAAATGGTGGGCACCAGGGAGTCAACCACCCGCCCGGTGGAAGGCAGCCGCACAGCCAGGTTCCGGCGTCGTGCTTCCGTGACGAGGCGCGGGAGCGTGGAATGGAACGCGGGCTCGTCAAAGCCGGACCAATCGTCCTCCGCGCCCAACAGCCGCGGCACTCCGGCAACCGCATCCCCGGCTCCGGGTCCCCACGATTGGGCATCCACAAAGGAATCAGCCCCCAAACCGCCCGCGGAGAGCCTTAAGGTGGCCGGTCCGGAGGCAGTGGTGAAGGCCGTCCAGAAACCATTGGCGTGCGCCGCGAAGGAGGGATCAGCGTTGCCGCGCATGAGCGGAAACATGGTCTGGTCCAAGCGGAAGGAACCGCCGGGGTGCCATCGAGCGGCCGCATCTGCCGCGGCCGCAACAAGGGGCGGGGCCTCTGCGATGGTCATGTTTTCATGGTCCCACGCCCGGCTGACAATCTGCTCCTGGGAGCCCTTACGGCGGCAGGCGGCCAACGCTAGACTCCCTGATGTGGCGCGGGTGGGCCGCGCCACATCCCAGGAACATTTCCAGGAAGCAAGGAGCGCCAATCATGGCCGCAATAGTGCATTTTGAGATTCCTACGGACAACAAAGAGCGGGCCAACACCTTCTATGAGAGTGCTTTCGGCTGGAATCTGAGCCCCATGCAAGGGATGGACTACACCATCGCCATTACCGCCCCCTCCGACGAGCAAACAGGAACCCCCAAGGAGCCGGGTGCCATCAACGGGGCATTGTTCCCGCGGACGGAAACCCTCACGACGCCCATCATCACCATTGACGTGGACGACATCGATGCTGCCCTGGCACAGGTGGAATCCGCAGGGGGCAGTGTGGTCCAGGCCAAGGACGCAGTACCCACCATGGGCTGGTACGCCTACTTCAAGGACACCGAGGGCAACGTTTTGGGTGTGTGGCAGACCGACACCTCCGCCGGAACGTAGTCCGTGCCCTGCCCCTTGCCCGCCCGGGCCGTGGTTGCCGGGTACGGGGCCGAAGCAAGACCCACTGCAGGCAGGCGGTAACTTTGTACCTATGAAGTATGCCCAGTCCGTGTTGGACCTCATCGGCAATACGCCGCTCATCAAGCTCAACCACGTAACGGACGGGATCAAAGCCACCGTCCTCGTGAAGCTCGAATACGTCAATCCCGGCGGATCCATCAAGGACCGGATCGCCGTGAAGATGATCGAAGACGCGGAGAAGGACGGCCGCCTCAAGCCAGGTGGGACCATCGTTGAGCCGACGTCGGGGAACACGGGTGTGGGCTTGGCGCTCGTGGCGCAGCAAAAGGGCTACAAGTGCGTTTTTGTTGTGCCGGACAAAGTGGGCGAGGACAAGCGCGCCGTCCTGCAGGCCTACGGTGCCGAGGTTGTGGTGACGCCCACGGCCGTTGCCCCCGACAGCCCCCACAGCTACTACGGCGTTTCCGACCGCCTGGTCCGCGAGATCCCCGGCGCTTTTAAACCGGACCAGTTCTCCAACCCTGCCGCTCCCGGAAGCCATTTCGAATCCACCGGGCCGGAAATCTGGCAGGACACCGATGGCACGGTCACGCACGTGGTCATCGGCGCCGGAACGGGCGGCACCATCACCGGCACGGGCCGCTTCCTCAAGCAGGTCTCCGCTGACCGGGCAGAGTCCGACGGCGGCCGGGTCAAGGTCATCGGCGCGGACCCGGAAGGTTCGGTCTACTCAGGCGGCACGGGCCGCCCGTACTTTGTTGAGGGCGTTGGCGAGGACATGTGGCCCGACAACTACGATCCCTCCGTGCCGGACGACGTCATAGCCGTTTCCGATGCCGACTCCTTCTCCATGACCCGCCGCCTGGCCAGGGAAGAAGGCCTCCTGGTGGGTGGCTCCTCCGGCATGGCCGTGGTGGCCGCGCTGCAGGCAGCCAAGGATCTGGACGAGTCCGCGGTGGTTGTGGTGATCCTCCCGGATTCCGGCCGCGGCTACCTTGCCAAGATCTTCAATGATCAGTGGATGCGTTCCTACGGCTTCCTTTCCGGCGGTGAAGAAGCGTCCGTGGGCGAAGTCCTGAAATCCAAGACCGGTGAGATGCCGGACCTGGTGCACATCCATCCCAACGAGTCCGTCCGCGATGTCATCAACATCATGAACGAGTTCGGTGTCTCCCACATCCCGGTCCTCTCACAGGAGCCGCCCGTGGTGATGGGCGAGGTCATGGGAGCCGTGGACGAGCGAAGCCTCACCAGCAAACTCTTCCGTGGCGAAGCCAAACTGACCGACAAGATCTCCGAACACATGGGTGACCGCCTGCCCGTGATTGGCTCACTGGAAACCATTTCCGCCGCACGCGAGCTGCTGTCCGACGTTGACACCGTGATGGTGACCTTCGCGGGCGCCCCGGTGGGCATCCTGACCCGCCACGACCTTCTGGCGTACCTGAGCAATTAGCGCTCCGCGCCCGATCCAATCGTCCAACGAACACAGAGGAGCCTCCATGTCTGCCACCAACAACGCCGGGTTCAATACACGCGCCGTCCACGCCGGACAGGCCTTTGAACCGCGGACCGGTGCCGTGGTGCCGCCGCTGCATTTCAGCTCTACCTACGCCCAGGACGGCATCGGCAACCTGCGCTCCGGCTACGAATACGGCCGCGGCGGGAATCCAACGCGCGACGCTTTGCAGGAGCAGCTGGCCGCACTGGAAGGTGGAACAGCCGCGTTCTCCTTTGGCTCGGGCCTGGCTGCCGAAGACTCCCTTATCCGTGCAGTCGCCCGCCCGGGCGATCACATCGTCCTGGGTAACGACGCCTACGGTGGCACGTACCGTCTCATCAATCGCGTCCTGGGTGATTGGGGAATCGGCAACACGCCCGTGGACATGTCAGACCTCAATGCCGTGGCTGCAGCAGTCACAGCGAACAAGACCCGCATTGTATGGGTGGAGACGCCGTCCAACCCGATGATGAAAATCACCGACATCGAGGCACTCGCCGCCGTGGCGCACGACGCCGGTGCCCTCCTGGTGGTGGACAACACCTTCGCCTCTCCCTACTTGCAGACGCCGCTGGCCCTGGGGGCCGACGTCGTGGTCCATTCCACTACCAAATACATCGGCGGCCACTCCGACGTTGTGGGCGGTGCCATCGTGGTCAAGGACGCTGGGCTTGCGGAGAAAATCGGGTTCATCCAGTTTGCCGTTGGTGCTGTTTCCGGCCCGATGGATGCTTTCCTGACCACCCGTGGCTTGAAGACCCTGGGCGTCCGCATGGACCGCCACAGCGAGAACGGCCAGGCGGTGGCTGAATGGCTCTTGCAGCGTCCCGAGGTGGAAGCTGTGCTGTACCCGGGCCTTCCTGACCACCCGGGCCACGAGCTTGCAGCCAAGCAGATGAAGAAGTTCGGCGGCATGGTGTCCGTTCAGTTCAAGGGTGGCGAGGCAGCAGCACGCACGGTTGCCGAATCCACGTCCGTCTTCACCCTCGCGGAGTCACTGGGCGGCATCGAATCCCTCATGAACTACCCCTCCGAGATGACCCACGCCTCCGTCAAGGGCACCGAGCTGGCTGTTCCCGTCAACCTCCTGCGACTGTCCTGCGGCATCGAAGAAGCCGAGGACCTGATCGCGGACCTTGAGCAGGCGTTCACAAAGATCAGCAACGGCTAACACGTGACTTCCCTTTCTCACCCGGTGGCTTCCACCGCCAGGCGTGGCTGGACCCTCACCGTGGCGGGGGCATTGACCCTCGCCGTTGCAGTGTGGTTCCTGTACACCGACTACCAGCCCGCCTTGAACGACTTTGAGGTGTACTTCTACGGTGGCGACAAGGTCCTGGAAGGCGGCGATCTCTACGCCGTCCGGGAAGGCCTGCCGTTCACGTACCCGCCCTTCGCGGCGTTGCTCTTCGCCGGACTGTCAGCCATGGGCTTTTTTGCCAGCAGCCTGGTGTTCATCGTGGTGGCCTTGGTGGGGGCAGCAGTGGTAGCCGCTTCCTTGGCCAAGCACTACTTTCGGGCGACCACTTGGCGGGAGGCCTTCGCCGATTACCGGTTCCGCACCACGGCTTTGGTGGGCACAGGGGCCATACTGCTCCTGGGACCATGGCGGGACACGTTCGTCTTCGGCCAGATCAACATCATTCTGATGGGTGTGATTCTGCTTGACTTCCTGCTCTACGGAAAAGTGCGCGCAGGCGCCATCCGCTGGCCCGCCGGCCTCCTGATCGGCCTGGCCGCCGGGGTGAAGCTCACGCCGCTGGCATTCGGTCTGTACTTCCTGGTCCGCCGCGACTTCAAAGCACTTGGCTGGATGGCTGCGGGTTTCTTCGGCTCCATCGCGGTGGCATGGGCTGCGTTGCCGCAAGCTTCACTTAATTTCTGGACCACCATCCTGCCGGACACCGGCCGTATCGGTGGACCGGCGTATGTGGACAATCTGTCCGTCAAGGGGCTGCTGCTGCACTTCGGCATGCCGGACTCCCCGCTCACCAGTTTGCTGTGGTTGGTCCTGTCCCTGGGGTTGGCGTTCATTGCTGCCCTGGTCATCAAGTGGGCTGTGGATGCAGACGAGAACTTCATTGCAGTCTCCGCCACGGCCATCCTGATGCTTCTGATCAGCCCCGTTTCGTGGTCGCACCACTGGGTATGGGTTGCCGTTGCCCTGCCCAGCATGGCGTTCGCCATGCACCGGGTTCCCTCACATACCGGGAAGATGCGTACGGCCGGTTGGGTCATTGTGGTTTGTTCCACCATTGCCTTCTACATGACCCCCAAGAATCTGGCAGTGTGGGCCGGTGCTGCCGAGTGGGGCAAGGACCCACAGACCCAGTGGCAGCTCATGGTCTCCAGTCTCGGTGTGGTGTGCGGGATCGCCATGCTGGTCTACTGGGTTTTGGCCTACCGGCCCTCCCGGGCACGGTTCGTCGAATCCGGCCCCCGTTCGTTGTCCTCTCCGGTGTACGGCGCGAACAACGAACAAGGACCGGATTCTCCACACCGGACCTAGCCGGAGATGCCCTCGTTGCCGTCTTCTTCACGGCCGGTCAGGCGACGCCTGAAAGAGCTGTCCTCTGCCGACGTCACCTGAATGTCGTACCAACCAGCAAGGGTGTCCCAACCGACCTTCTTCGTATGCCCTGGCTTGAGTTTCACGGTGTGGTTGTTCGGCGCATACTGCAGCGACTCCAGCTGCAGTGTTAACGTTTCGGTGCCGTCATTGCGCAACTCCAGCTCCACGGCTTTCTTACCGCGGCGACCTTTAACGGTGACGTCGACGCCGGACGCGGCGCCCGTCGTCGTGCCTGTCAGTTCGTACTGAAACCGGTTGGGACCGGTGACGACGACGTCGAAAGTGCCGGAGGCGACGGGGAGTTCCACCTTCTGGCTACCCAAGACGTCCACGTGCCGGGGTTCGGAGACTTCGCCCGCATAGCCATACACGGTGAAGTGAGCGGACCGTGTGCCGCTGTTGTCCAGAGCCAGGGCGAGCTTGCCAGGCCGGACCGTTGCTGAGACCTGTGGCCGGTAGGGGAGTGGCCTGGCTGGGCGGGAGCCGGGCTCCTGAAGCGGGGCCACCTGGATTTCCGGGGGATTTGGGCGCCAACGGCTGATCTTGGCGGGCACAGCGCCTGGGTGGTCCAGAACCGGGGGCGTGCCGGGCGTTTGGAAGTTGAAAACGCCGGTCAGGTCGCCGCAGACTTCCCTGCGCCACGGCGAGATGTTGGGTTCCTGCACACCGGTCAAGCGTTCCAGGAAACGGATGACGGAGGTGTGGTCGAAGACCTCGGAGCTGACGTAGCCTCCCACCGTCCATGGTGAGACGACCGTCATGGGAACACGGGGGCCGAGTCCGATGGGCTGGGCGGTGGTCCAATCGGTGGACTCGCCGGACGCAGGGCGCGGCTGGACGGGCGGAGGGACGTGGTCAAAGTAGCCGTCATTCTCGTCGAAGTTCAGGAAGATCGCCGTGCTGTTCCATGTGTCCGGGTGGCTGGCGACGGTGTCCAGCAAGCGGTAGACAAAGTTTGCACTGCCCACGGGAGTGGATGCTCCCGGGTGTTCGGAATCCGCTGCAGACGGCACCAGCCAACTGACCCTCGGCAGGGTTCCATCGGCTATGTCAGCGCTGAGTCGCTCCAGGAGAGTGTTGGGCCGGCCGCGCCACATGGCCTTGTCGAACAGGGATTTCTCGGAGTCCGTGAGAACGGCGCGGCCCTGCTCAAGTTGGGCCAGCAGGCGATCCTGCTCAGCGGGCGCCTTGCCCTTGATCGTGTCGTAGAACTCTTCGGTGGTCCGGAAGTTTCCTTCCACGGACGCCAGCATCTTGCGGCCTATCGCCTTGAAGTTTTGGAAGTACTCCACGGCGTTGTCCGTGAAGTTGTCCCAGTCCTGGTAGATCTTCCAGGAGATACCGGACTCTTCCAGGCGCTCGGGGTAGGTGGTCCAGCTGTAGCCACCGTGCGTGTAACTGTAGGCGGCGTTGGTCACGGCACGTTTGGTGCTGGCCGGCTCGTTGCCGGTGGTGCCGCTCCACAGATAATTGCGGTTGGGGTTGGTGGAGCCATTGACAGAGCAGTGGTAGGCGTCGCAGATGGTGAAAGTGTCAGCGAGCTCGTACTGCAGCGGGATGTCCTGGCGCTGGTAGAACGTCATGGTGGACGCGCTTTTTGCCGGAATCCACTTGTCGCACCAGCCGTTGTTCCACGCGGTGGTGGTGCCCGCAAAGGAGTGGTCCAGGTCGCCCAGGTACTGGATATCGGAACCCGGCCTGCCAGCCAGTTCCGCCGCCTTGCGGAGGGAGAACGGCAGCACGCTCCCGCCCGTGGCCCGGGGTTGCTCGAACATCGACGTGCCGTTGGGAAGACGCGTGATCGCCTTGTCGCCGTAGCCGCGGACGCCACGCAGGGAGCCGAAGTAATGATCAAACGAGCGGTTTTCCTGCATGAGAACTATCACGTGCTTGATGGACTGCAGGCTTCCCGGCGGCACGGGCTTTGCCATCGCAGCCTGTACTGAGGGAGGCAAGAGGGACCCGGTAGCTGCGAGTGCCGTTGCGGCAGCGGCGGTACCGAGGAATCCGCGACGGGACAGTCCCTTCGTATTGGTTGAACGATTAACCGAATCGGGGATATTCGAGGACATTCAGGAGTGCCTTTCGTGGTCAGAGTTGACCGGGCAAGCGTAGGCACGTCGAGTGAACCGCCGATGAAACCAAGGCAAACCAGCGGGGTGTGTCGCGCAGATCACACTGGGTTTCTTTAATTGAGCGCTATCACCAGCATCTGGCTGGTTCCAGGGATGCACGTTTGCAGTACGGCCCTGGGAAAGCCGCCGAAGACGGCCAGGACATCGCTGGTGGTGCCGCCCAACGGAACCTGTCCACGCGCTGTCACTATGTAGCTTCCATAGCCGGCAAGGGTGACGGGCTGGCCCACTCCGATGCCGGAGAACCGTGCCCAACCGCCGCAGAAATCGTGTTCGGTAATGAACAGGGAGTAGCTGTCGGTCGGCGTGAAGTGGATCGGCCCGATGCATGCGTCAACCAGATCCTGACCTCCGGATCCGGCCACGTAGATGGTCCAGCCGGGCTGTGCCGGCTGGGGCTCCGTGGCCGGGGGCTGTGGGGCGGCCTCGGTTGGCGGAATCACGACGGCGGACGGCGTCCCGGGCGCTTCGGCTGGAGGCTCGGCTGGAGCTGGTGCGGCGGCTTCCTCCGGGGCTTCCTCCGGGGCTGCGACCGGTGGCTCGGCTGGTGCTGGTTCGGCTGGAGGTTCGGCTGGCGCTGGTGCAGCCGGATCATGTGGAGGACCCGCGATGGCGGGAGTCGCCAGGCGCTGGAATGACACCGAGTCCAGGGCGATGGATGAGCCGGCAGGCTGGGGCGGGCCGAAGTCCGGAAGCGGCGGCGTCATGGCAATGGCCACAAGCATGGTTCCAGCCGCCACAAGGGACTTGAGGGTTGCGCCAGGCGCTCCGCGCCGGAATCGGAAGGGTGCTTCGGTTGCCGGAGGGAGGGGCAGTTGTGGGTCGCCGTGCAGAGTCATGGGAACTCCAAGCGGGAGTGGATCCGCTAAGGAAGCCGGAATGGATATTCAGAATCCCCAGACACTTTTGATTGTAGGAACTCCCTGGCGGTTGGGAACCCGATGGGGATACTCGTCTTTTATGGGGCGCTACTTGGTTTCGGGGGTGCTGGCGGCAGGAGGGGCAGCTGATGGCCATGGTTGACGTGAACTTTCACGAAGCGTCTCGACCTAGCTTTCTTTAGAAAAGTCAGATACTTTGTGCTCATGCCTCTTCGTTCTGACTGGTCTGCCCGCACGTGTAGCCTCGCCCGGGGCCTCGACGTCCTTGGGGATCCCTGGGGCAGCCTGGTCCTCCGGGAGATCTTCTTCGGCAATGGCCGCTTCGATGCCATCAAACAACGCCTTGAGGTAGCGGACAACGTCCTCAGCAAGCGGCTCGGCTGGTTGGTGGAATCAGGTCTGCTGGCCCAGCGCCCGTACCTGGACGGAACCCGGACCCGGCAGGAGTACGTCCTCACTCCCAAGGGCGAGGACGCGTTGCCAGTCCTCAACGCCATCATTATCTGGGCCGAAAAACACCTTGACGCCCCCAACGAGGTGTCTCACATGAAGGTCATCCACACGGAGTGCGGACAGTCCACCATGTCAGCGGACACCTGCACACACTGCGGCATAGCCCTCACGGCCGCCAATACCAGTTGGCACAGCTTCAAACGCAGCGCCCATGCCTTGCCACTCGCCGTCGCACCCACCCAAACCCAAACTCCCGTAACCCTCACCCCCGAAACGGAGATCTCCGCATGACCGCTCCCGATGTCACAGGGACTCCGCCGGAAAAGACGGGGGTCCAGGAAAAGACAGGAATCCAGTCCGGAACGAAGGGTGTTCCCTCAGGCAAACGACGCCGGATCCACCCGGCCTGGATTGTTGCCGCAGTAGCCTTCCTTGCCTTGGTAGGAGCGGCCGGTTTCCGTGCAGCACCTGGAGTGCTGATGGTCCCCCTGCAGCAGGAATTCGGATGGTCCACCACGGTGTTGTCCCTGGCGGTCAGCATCAACCTGGTCCTGTTCGGGCTGACGGCGCCGTTCGCTGCCGCCCTGATGGAACGCTTCGGCATCCGGAAAGTCACCTCGCTGGCGCTGTGCCTCATCGGCATGGGTTCAGCGCTCACCGTCTTGGTGAATCAGTCCTGGCAGATCCTTCTGACGTGGGGCCTGCTGATCGGACTCGGTACAGGCTCCATGGCCCTCGTCTTCGCCGCGACCATCGCCAACACCTGGTTCGCCAAGAGCCGTGGACTGGTGATCGGCATCCTGACTGCAGGGAGCGCTGCGGGCCAGTTGGTGTTCCTTCCCTTCATTGCTGCTCTGGCGCAGAATCCCGGATGGCGGGGTGCCTCGCTTCTCATCGCCGCCGGTGCGCTCGCAGTTGTCCCGCTGGTGCTGCGCTGGCTGCGGAACTCACCCGCCGACGTCGGGGTCTTGCCGTATGGTGCCGACGTTCCCGATGCCGAAGCGGCCGACGCCGGCACCACGTCCAGCGCGGACCATCCGGTTGCGTCGTCCGCGGCTTCCGCTCCCAAGGACTCGGCCAACGCCGCTGTGAGGGCACTCCAGGTACTCAAACGTGCCAGCAAGGTGCGGACTTTCTGGGCGTTGGCAGCGGGCTTCGCGATCTGCGGGGCCACCACCAACGGGCTGATTGGCACGCACTTCATTCCCTCGGCGCATGATCACGGTATGCCGGAAACCACGGCGGCAGGTTTGCTGGCCGTCGTCGGGATCTTCGACATCGTGGGGACCATTGCCTCCGGTTGGCTGACCGACCGCTTCAACCCCAAAGTCCTGCTGGCCGTGTACTACCAGTTCCGGGGGATCGGCCTGCTGGTGCTGCCGCTGCTGCTGGGTTCGTCAGTAGAACCAAGCATGATCATCTTCGTGGTGGTTTATGGGCTGGACTGGGTAGCCACCGTGCCACCCACCGCAGCGATCTGCCGCTCGGTGTTCGGCGCGGACGGCTCGGTGGTGTTCGGCTGGGTCTTCGCAGCCCACCAGCTCGGGGCTGCCGCGGCCGCGCTCGCCGCTGGTTTCATTCGTGACGCCACCGGGCACTACAACTATGCCTGGCTTGGTGCCGCTGCCATGTGCACAGTGGCCGCGGTCATCAGCGCGACCATCCGCAAGGACGCAGCGAAGAAGGAACCCGTGGCGGTTGCCTGATACGGGGTCCTTCAGGCCCCGCAACGCAAGGGGGTGGCGTTGTGGGGCCCGCTCTGCGTGCTTCGGGAGCCAGGAAGGGCGCAAAACAGGCCCCGCAACGCAAGGGGTGGCGTTGTGGGGCCCGCTCTGCGCGCTTCGGGAGCAAGGAAAGGCGCAAAACAGGCCCCGCAACGGTGGAATCTAGCCCGCTTCAGTGATCCGGAACGTGAGTGTCCGGGCTTCCGGCCGCAAGGCGTAGTCCGGCCACACATCCGGTCCGCACGCCCTTGAACCGAGTCCGTGCTGGGCGGCATCGAGATACAGGAAACTGCCGTGGCTGGGCGGCAACTCGTGCGGGTGTGCCGCCGCGGAGATCTCCTGGGCAGTGTGCCGGGCAAGGGTGAAGCCCGGCAAGCGGCCACGGGAGTCGGCAACGGCGTTGAACTGAAGCCACGGATCACCGGCATTCTGCAGCTCGAGTGAACGGACAGCACTGCGATGTCCCGATTCCTGGGGCTTGGCGTAGTTCACCGAAAGATCGTCGATGCCTGCTGCGTACCGGCCCACCAGTGCGGCGTGCATGCTGTCCGGGTACGACTCCAGGGGTCCGGTGCCGAACCAGGAGACACTGTCCACGGATCCCGGCAGGTCAAAACGCACCCCCACCCGCGGCCAGATGATGTTCCACCCGGAGCTTGGAACAATGTCCAGGCGGAGCCACAGCCCGCCGTCGGAAATTTGCCAGTTCTCCTCCACGGAGACCCAATGTGCGGCGTCCGCGGCCGCGTAGCGGGTGCGGACCACCACGGCTGAATCGTCGGCAGAGACCTTCTCCACCCTGCCGGCCAGCCGGTCAAGACCGGCAGCACGCCACACCGCCTCCATGGATGGAGCAGGGACGCCGTCGCCGTTGTTGAGCCATGGGTCGGCGAGGTCGTAGCTGCCGCGCCCTGCACCGCGATCGTTGTCCGTGGGTGCGCGCCACAACTCAAGGCGTGGCCCGGACACGGGGAGTCCGGCGAGCGAGACCAGCCGGCCTTCCTCGAAACGGGCAGGGCCCAGGGACACGGTCCCCTCAGCAGCAGCGTCGGCACGTCGGTCCAAGCTCAACGGACGCGGGGCCACCAAACGGGGACGTGCCCGGGCCAGTTCCAGCTGGGCAGCGGAGATCACATGCCCGGCGTCGGCCCAGGCCGTGTCCTTGCGGAGAGCCACCTCCACGGTGAGCCAGTATTCACCGGATGCCACGGCTGCGAACTCCGGTAAACCGATCCGGGTTGTATCCCCGGCGGCCAGGGGCGCACCCTCGGAGGTGATGATGTCCAGCTCGCCGGAAGCGTGCACCGCACCGTCCACCTCGGTGCGCCATCGCAGCACGACGTCCGAGGTGTCGGCGGTGTGCCGCAGGTTGGCGACGGAGACGAAACGGCGCGTGCCGCCGTCGAGCGTTTCCGTGGCGAAGCCCAATCGAACCGGAGCCACGATCTGCTTGTATTCAAAGAGCCCCGGGCTGGGTGTGGAGTCTGAGAGGACCATGCCGTCCATGACGAAGTTGCCGTCGTGGACAACCTCGCCAAAGTCGCCGCCGTACGCAAAGAACTCCGTGCCGTCAGCTGTGGTGGTGCGGATACCGTGGTCGCGCCATTCCCAGACGAAGCCACCGTGCAGCCTGGGGTAGCGGTCCACAAGGTCCTCGTATTGGTCGATCGCACCAGGGCCGTTGCCCATGGCATGGACGTACTCACACAGGATGAACGGCTTGGTGCGCTGCCGCGCGGACTCGGCGGCGGAGCAGCCCAGAAGGAGCGAGCCGGAATCGTCGCGGCCGATCGCCTCGGTTTCCGGCACGGAGGAGTACATCCGCGAATAAACATCGGTGTAGGCGCCGGTGTAATCGCCCTCATAGTGGACCGGCCGCCCGGTATCGCGTGCATGTGCCCAGGCGGACATCGCCGCGAGATTGGAACCGGTGCCGGACTCGTTGCCCAGGGACCACATGACGATGGAGGGATGGTTCTTGTCCCGCTCCACTGTGCGCTCCATACGGTCCACGTAGGCTTCGCGCCAGGCGGGATCGTCGCTGGGATTGCCCACCCAACCATGCCGCTCGAAGCCATGGGTCTCAAGGTCACACTCAAGGATCACCCAGAACCCCAGCTCATCTGCAATATCCAGCAAGCGCGGGTGCGGCGGGTAGTGGCTGGTGCGGATCGCGTTGACGTTGAACTGCCTCATCAGGGCAAGGTCGGCGCGGGCAAAATCCTCATTGAACACGCGGCCGCGGTCCGGATGGGCTTCATGACGGTTCACGCCGTGGAACACCACGCGCTTGCCGTTTACCAGGAACCGGTCGCCTTGGATCTCCACCGTGCGGAAACCGATCTTCTGGGTGATGGTCTCACCCGTGCCGGCCACCGTCGCGGTGTACAGCCGCGGCACTTCTGCGGACCAAGGCTCGACGGCGGCGATCACCACCGGGGCGACGTCGGCAGGGGAGGACCACACGACGTCGACGTCCAGCTCGGGGACCGACAAACGGAGGGGGAACGCGTCCGCATCCGCCGTAATTTCGGGGTCGATCCCGCCGGTGCCGTTGCTGAACGACGTCCGCAACCAGACGTCGTCGATGCCCTTTGCTGGACGCGCCAGCAGGGTGACATCGCGGAAGATGCCCGGCATCCACCACTGGTCCTGGTCCTCGATGTAACCGGAAGCTGACCACTGGTGAACGCGGACGGCCAACACGTTCCGGCCAGGACGTACAGCCTCTGTGACATCGAATTCCTGGGCCAGCCGGCTGCCCGTACCTACTCCGATCTCGGTTCCGTTGAGCCACACCTTGTAGCGGGATTCGACGCCGTCGAACCGCAGGACTGTCTTACCGGCGTCGTTCCAGTTTTCCGGTACCTCAAAAGTCCGCCGGTAGTCGCCGGTGGGATTTTCATCCGGGACGTGGGGAGCATCAGTGGGGAACGGGAACTGGACATTCGTGTAGATGGGGCGCCCGTAGCGGCCCTCGCCCTCCAGTACCCAGTGCGCAGGCACAGCAATCTGGTCCCAGGCGGAATCATCCAGTGTTTCCTGGGCGACTCCCTCAACGGCTTCTCCGGCGGGAAGGACACCGCGTCCACCCGGGGTACCGGGCGCACCGGCCAGGAGCCGGAAGCGCCACTGGCCGTTCAGAGAGAGCGTGGGGGCATCGGTGTGCAGCCACGAACGGGCGGGGAGGCGGTTACCTGAACCCGGACCACGGTCTGTGATGTAGCTGGCGTCGGTCATTACTTAACGGCTCCTTCTGTCAGTCCGCCGCGCCAGAAGCGCTGCAGGACAACCATGGCGATACTGAGCGGAATGATGGAAAGCAGCACCCCGCCCGTGGTCAGTTCATAGAATTCAGGCAAACGGTCCACTTGGCTGAGCCAGTTGTTCAGGCCGAGCGTGATGGGGTAGAGCTCTGAGTCGGAGAGCATCACCAGCGGGAGGAAATAGTTGTTCCAAATACCCACCAGTTGGAACAGGAACACCGTGACCAGCGCCGGGGTCAGAACCTTCAGCCCGATGGTGTGGAAAATGCGGAGTTCCCCGGCACCATCGATCCTCGCAGCTTCGATCAACGAGGTATCCACGGTGGCCTGCGCGTAGATCCTGCAGAGGAACAAGCCGAACGGGGACACCAGCGACGGCAGGAGGACGCTCCAGTAGGTGTTGGCCAGGCCGAGCTGGCTGAACAGCAGGAACAGTGGCAGGGCTGTTGCCGTGCCTGGAACCAGGACGCCACCCAGGATGGTGCCGAACACCAGGTTGCGTCCCCGGAACTCGTACTTGGCCAGGGCGTAACCGCCCGCAGCTGCAAAATAGGTGGCCAGCAGGGCGCCAACTCCTGCGTAGATGGCGGAGTTCAGGAACCAGCGGCCAAAGATCCCGTTGTCATAGCTGACAACACGGCCGATGTTCTCCCACAAGGAGAACGTGGGAGCGAACCAGAAGCCGTTGGTGGAGAAGAGATCGGCGGTGGACTTGGTGGAGGCAACGAAGACCCAGTACACGGGAATCAGGAAGTACAGGGCCACCACCACCAAAAGTGCGGTGACGATGATGGTGGAGGACCGGCGTCGTCCGGCTGAGCGGTCCGGACCCGCAGCAGCTTGGCTGCGGGCAGTGGCTTTGGGCTGCTTGGTGGCTGTGGCGGTCATGATGACTTCCTGTTGGTGAGTGCGAGGAAGGCGAAGGACAGGGCGAACGCGGCCACGGCAATGATGACCGATTGGGCGGCAGCGACGTTGTAGTCGTTGTAGGCGAACGCTGTTGTGTAGGCACTGAGATTGGGCGTGTACTGGCTGTCGATGGCCGGGGCCACGGTCTTGAGGACCTGGGCCTCCGCGAACAGCTGCAAGGTTCCGATGATGGAGAACACTGTGGTGAGCATGAGCGCTGGGCGGATCAGTGGGAGTTGGATGCTCCGGGCCACGCGCCACGTAGACGCACCGTCCATCTTGGCTGCCTCGTACA
This sequence comes from Arthrobacter sp. yr096, assembly GCF_900108925.1. Lineage (NCBI taxonomy): Bacteria > Bacillati > Actinomycetota > Actinomycetes > Micrococcales > Micrococcaceae > Arthrobacter > Arthrobacter sp. yr096. The sequence goes on from NZ_FNYI01000001.1 coordinate 357,202, forward strand.
GCTCCACCGGAATGGCTTTCAGCTGCGCAACGATGATCAGCATGTTGTAGCCCGTGTAGCTCCAGGTGACGATGTTGGCGATGGACCACAGCACGCTGTTGGCGCCCAGGAAATCGGGCGTCAGCCCTACGATTTTGGCCGCGTCAAACAAGGGACTGAGCCCGGGCACATACAGGAAGGACCACAGGATGGTGGCGATGACGCCCGGTACGCCGTAGGGGAGGAAATACGCGGCGCGGAAGAAGCCCGGCCACTTGGCGGAGGCCGATTCCAACATCAGGGCCAGGACGGTGCACAACACGATCATGACGGGCACCTGGACAATGCCGAACAGCAGCATCCGGCCGATGGAGGCCACGAAGCTGCCATCTGCCAGAGCTTGGGCGTAGTTGCTGAAGCCGGCAAACTCACTGGTCACCCCAGCTTCGCCAAAGAGCCCGCTGCGCGTCACCTTGGTGAAGCTGGACATGATGGCCACCACAATGGGGAGCAGAAACGTGAGGATGAAGAGCCCCAGGAACGGTGCCAGCAGGAGCCAGGGTGCACGTGCGGCGGCGCCTGTCCTTTTGCGGCGGCGGGCAGCTGCGGCGGGACGCTGCGTGGTAGGGGCGGTGCGGGTTGTCGTCATGCCGTTTCCTTCCGGATCGTGAGGCCCTTGTTCTTGAAAACGGTGATGATCTGCTGCTCGGAAGCCGCGATGGAATCCACCAAAGAGGTACCGAAAGCTTTCTTACGGAAACCATCGCTGAGGATGTTGAAAGACTGTTGGGTCACCGGCCACCAGGACCAGTCAGGGTTCTGCTGCTGCGTGGCCGGTACGAAGACTTCCTCGTTGTAACGCTGGCCTCCGAAGAACGCAGAGGGCTGCTGGCGGTCCGAGCCGATGAAGTCGGGGTTGGGTGACCAGCCGATGCCGCTGTTCTTGATCTCGGCATCGATTCCTTCTGTGGAAGTGGTCAGCCACACGGCAAAGTCGAGTGCTTCGCGGGGGTGTTTGCTGTTGGCCAGGACGGCCGCAGTGGAGCCGCCCAGGTAGGTGGAGCCGAATCCCGTGCTGCCCCATGTGGGCATGGGCGCAACCCGCCACTTGCCTTCGGAGCCGCTGACTCCCTCAACCAGGGCATCGCCCCAGCTGCCGGTAATGGTCGAAGCAATGCCGCCCTTGCCTGCGGCCGCAAACCAGCCCGGCGAAAAGGCGCCGTAGGCGGTGGTGACGAGGTCGTCGTCGATCGCTTTGTCGAAGAAGCGGGCAGTGTTAAGAGTGGCCTCGTCAGTCATGTTGATGACCCAGCCGTCCTCTTCCGGGCGGAACCATGCAGCTCCGGCCTGTGCGGCGAAGGAGGCAAAGGGCGAGGCGTCACTGATGGGGAAGCAGTCCAGATACGTGTCAACGGCCCTCAGTTCCGCGGCAACACCGGCCCACTCGTCCCAGGTTTTCGGGGTGCCTGCGCCCACTTTGTCCAAGATGGCCGGCTGGTAGAACATGCCCATAGGCCCTGAGTCCTGGGGAATGCCGTAAACTCCGCCGGTGTAGCTGACCTGCTTCCACAACGTGGGGTCGTAGAGGTGCGAATGCTGGTTGGCGCCGTAGCGGGAAAGGTCCACCAGTCCGTTGACCAGCATGAACTCGGGGATGGAGCGCAGTTCAACCTGGGCCAGGTCCGGTCCACCTCCGGCGGCGAGGGCAGAGTAGAGCTTTTGGTAGCCGCCGGCGTTGCCGCCGGGAATCCACACCACGTCCACCTGGACATTCGGGTTCGCCGCGTTCCAGATATCGGCCACGTTCTGGAAGTCCTTGAGCCAGGCCCAGTAGGTGAGCCTCACGGGCCCTCCGGCGGCGGGAATGGTCGGGGCAGCGTTGACGGACTGTGTTCCTGGAGTTGCGCACCCAGCCAGCAGGCCCATGGCCGCTGTGCCCAGGCCGGCGCCCAGGAGTTGTCTTCGCGTGAAACGGGTCATGAGCCTTCACCTCTTCGTGTCAGGTTGACTATGCCGGCGTGTGGATTCTTGGGGTCCAACCGCAGCAAGTGTGACCACGGTAACAGAAAATTCGAGTAACCACTCGAATTTTAGATCTGGCCCGTAACACGCATGTACACTGGCTAGCCATGACCACAAAGGACGTGGGCCGCGCAGCGAGGCGGGGCCCCTACGCGAAATCCGAGGAGCGGCGCCGGACCATCCTGGACGCTGCTCATGCCGTGTTTGCTGCCCGTGGTTATCGTGGCGGATCCCTGCAAGAGGTTGCCGACCGGGTTGGCCTTAGCCAGACAAGCCTGTTGCACTACTTCCCCTCCAAGAGCGAGCTCCTGATGGCGGTCCTGAAGCGGCGCGATGAAATCACCAGCGGCTCCTTCCCCGATGACATGGAGGAAGGCCTGGTGGACTCCGTGATCCGTACAGCGCTGTTCAACGAGGACATTCCGGGCGTGATTGAGCTGTACACCGTGCTGTGCGCCGAATCCGTCACCGATGGGCACCCCGGGCGCGAATACTTCACCGAGCGCTTTGAACGTTTGCGCAAGAGCTATGCCCGGCGCTTCGCTGAACTGGCGGCCCAGGGCAGGCTGCGGCCCGGCATTGATCCGGATGAAGCCGCCATGTCCTTGGTTGCCCTATGGGACGGGCTTCAGACCCAGTGGCTGCTGGCCCCCGACGACGTGGATGTCGCCAAGGGCCTGCGCGGCTACTTCAAGCTCCTGGTCCTCCCGGAAAGTTAGCCGCGGAATGCTCCAATTCCTGTGATGTGCTGGCCCAGGATCAGGGTGTGCACCTCGTCCGTGCCCTCATAAGTCCGCACGGATTCCAGATTGTTGGCATGCCGCAACGGTGAGTAATCCAGCGTGACGCCGTTCCCACCGAGGATGGTCCGGGCATCCCTTGCGATCTTGATGGCCTCGCGGACGTTGTTCAGCTTCCCCAGGGAGATCTGCTGGGGCTGAAGATGACCGGCATCCTTCAGGCGGCCCAGATGCAATGCCAGCAAGGTGCCCTTCTGGATTTCCACCAGCATGTTCACCAGTTTCTCCTGCGTCAGCTGGTAGCCCGCCAGCGGCCTGCCGAACTGGAGGCGGTTGGCTGCGTACTCCAGGGCGGCCTCGTACGAGTCGCGTGCCGCGCCCATGGCACCCCACGCGATTCCATAGCGGGCCTCGTTCAAGCAGGAGAATGGTCCCCGAAGTCCGCTGGCACCCGGGAGGATGGCATCCGGTGCCAGCCGCACGTCGTCGAACGTTACATCGCACTGAATGGAGGCGCGCATGGAGAGCTTCGGCTCGATGGGCGTCGCGGTCACCCCGGAGGTCCCCGCCGGAACCAGGAAGCCGCGGATACCGTCATCGGTGCCGGCCCAGACCACCAGGACATCGGCAATCGAGGCCAGACCAATCCATCGCTTGGCACCGTTCAACACCCAGCCGTCGCCCGTTTCCCGGGCAAACGTTGTCATGGACGATGGGTCCGAACCCGCGGTCGGTTCCGTCAGGGCAAAGCATCCAATCAACTCGCCGGCCGCCATGCGGGGTAGCCACTGCTCCTTCTGTGCTTCCGAGCCCCATGTGTGGATCGCCGTCATGGCGAGGGAGCCCTGCACCGACACGAACGTGCGGATCCCGGAATCGCCGGCTTCCAGTTCCATCGCCGCCAATCCATAATCGACGGCGGACCGGCCGGGACAGCCGTACCCCTCCAAGTGCATGCCCAGGACGCCGAGCTCGCCCAACTCGGGCGCGATCTCCCGCGGAAAAACTGCGTCCTCGTACCAGCGGGCGATGTTTGGCCGGATCCGCTGGGAGGTGAAATCGCGGACCTTCTCGCGGAGGGCCAATTCGTCCGAGGTCAGCAGGGAATCCAAGGCAAGGACGTCGGAGGTGTTCGTCGTTGAATCGCTCATGCCAGCATCCTAGGCCCCACGGGTCAGCGGACCGGCAGCCGCGGGCCAGCGCACCGGCAGCCGAGTGCCGGCAGGCGGCAGCCCAGGGCCGGCAGGCGGCGGCCCAGCGACGGCAGGCGGCGGCCGACGGACCGGGGGAGCCCTTTCAGTACTATGGAACGGGGGTCGCACACTTCCCCCATTGCTGTTTGCTTAACTTGGGGGATTTTGTATGGCACTGCCTGACGTCGATTTACGGGCCACGGCAGATGCCGCAGCACCGCGCAAAAAAGCATCACGATCCTCGGTTTTGCTCCGTTTGCTGCCGTTGGCCGTGCTGGTAGTGCCCGTATGGATGATGCTCGCGGACTGGTCCAAACAAGGCCTGGATTTCAGTGTCTACTGGTTCGGCGGGAGCATCCTGAACCAAGCGGGCCCAGCGCCTTCGGAACTCTACGGTCCCAGCGTTGCCTCGGCCGGCGGACCGCAGCTTCCGTTTACGTACCCGCCCTTCGCAGCCCTGGTCTTCGGGTTGCTGGCGCGGATGCCCCAAGCGGCGGCGCTGATGCTGTTCAACGTTGCGGGCGTGGCACTGGCCGCCTGGGTCGCCGTGACGATCGTCCGGTACTGGTCCTCCAAGCCTGACCTGCGCAGTGCGCTGTCTTCCACCAAGGCTTGCTGGATAGCGTGCGCACTGTTCCTTGCCGTCGTGTTCCTGGGGCCGTGGCGGGAGACGTTGGCGTTCGGGCAGATCAACATCCTGCTCATGGGCTTGATGGTCATTGATTTGCTGGGCGGCTTCTCCAAGCGCCGGGGCTTCAGGGGCAGCGGCTTCCTGGTGGGGGTCGCCGCGGGTATCAAGCTGACCCCGCTGGTATTTGGCCTGTACTTCCTGATGCGGAAGGACTGGCGTGGGCTCGCGAACATGGCCATCGGCTTCGCTGCCACTGTGCTGCTCGGCTGGCTGCTGCGGCCGGCGGAATCCCTGCAGTTTTGGCTGGAGATCCTTCCGGACACGTCACGCATCGGCGGCGCCGGATACGTGGACAACCTCTCCATCAAGGGTGCGCTGCTGCATTTTGGTGTCCCGCACGACTCCGTGACCCTGCCGTGGCTCGCGTTGAGCCTGGCCACCATAGTGCTGGCAGCCTTGCTGATCAGGGCAGCCAGCGCGCAAGGCGCCCGCGTCCTGGCAATCTCGACGACGGCACTGGCCATGCTGCTCATCAGCCCGGTCTCCTGGTCGCACCACTGGGTATGGATGGCCGTGGTCCTGCCCGCCTTCGCCTGGACCATCAAGGAAACCCCGGCCCGCTACAAGACCCAGAGAATAGTCATGGGGGCCGTCCTGGCTGTATCCACAGCCGTGTTCTTCTTCTCACCGAAGACCATCGGCCTGGCGCTGGGGTCCGCTGACCTGAACGTCCAGACTCCCGGACTTTGGATCATGGCATCCAGCGCCGGAGTGTTTTGTGCTGTGGCTATCCTCATCTGCTGGTTCGTGGCGCTTCGGAGGAACTCCGTCCGAACCGATGAGGTGCCTGACGTGCCCACCCGGTTGCGTCAGTGGGCTGCGGCCCGACGCCAGGCCCCGTAGCCTACTCGCCGCGCACCACTCCAATCTCCGGCCGCGCACCTGTGAAGTAGCCACGCGTGGAGGGAGCGAAGCGGCACACAACAGCCAGGACGACGCCCAAGGCCAGCAGCAGCACGCCGCTGACGAAAGCCCCGCCAATCCCGAAGATCTGCGTGTCTCCGTAGGCCGGGTCCCACATCTGGACTGCGGAAATGAAGAACGCCGCAGTGAGGGACAGTGCGCCGAGGAACGGCAGGATCCCACGGAACCACAGATTGCGGGCGGACTCCCGGAGCGTGGAGCGGAAGAACCACACACAGGAGAAGCCGGTCAGGGCGTAGTAGAACGCGATGAACAAGCTGATGGCGCTGATGGAGTCTGAGAGCAGGTTTTCGCTGAGGAAGCTCATGGCCACGTAATAGACCACAGCTACGGCGCCCATGACCTGCGTGGAGAAGCCCGGAGTCTGGAATCGCTCGTGGACCTTGCCGAAACGCGGTGGCAGCGCACCGTGGACACCCATGGACAGTGTTCCGCGTGCGGTGGGCAGGATGGTGGTCTGTGTGGAGGACAGGACGGACGCCAGCACGGCCACGATGATCAGCCAGCCCCAAGGGCCCAGGACGACGTCCTTCATGGCCAGGAACACGTCATCCTGGTTCGCCTCGTTGCCCAGGCCGATGCCATCGGTTCCGATCGTGGCGTACATCATCACCAGGAGTGCCACGGAAACGTAGATGGCCATGAGGACGAATGCCGAGATGACTGCACCGCGGCCCGGGGTCTTGGCCGGGTTCTCGGTTTCCTCATTGAGGGCAAGGCAGGTGTCCCAGCCCCAGTAAATGAACAACGCCAGCAACACGCCGTGAACCACTGCGCCCGGGTCCGCAAAGGCGCCGGCCGGATTGAACCATTCAAAATCGAAGGCCTGGCCTTCAGGCGCTCCACCGGCTATCCGGAAAACAATGGCCACCGCGAAGATGCCCAGCGAGATGTACTGAATGTAGGTCAGGGTGCGCTGGACATGTTCGCCCAGCCGGATCCCGCGGTGGTTCACGTAGGTCATGAACCCGATGAACAGCACGCCCGTGGCCGTGACCAGCCACGTGTTGTCGGCCAAGGAACCATCGCCCACCAGCAGCCACAGGTATTTGCCGGCAATTTGTGCCAGGTTGGCCAGGACCACCACCCCGGCCAGCGCCACACCCCAGCCACCCAACCAGCCCGCCCACGGTCCAAAGGCTTTGCGCGCCCAGAAGAAGGTGGTCCCGCAGTCCGGCATGGCACTGTTCAGCTCACGGAAGGCGTAGGCAATGAACAGCACCGGAATGAAGCCGAGAACAAGGATCAGGGGAGTGTAGTTGCCGTTCACGGCAACAATCAGTCCCAGCGTGGCCGCCAGCGAATAGACAGGCGCGGTGGACGCAAGGCCCAGCATCACGGAATCGCCGAGGTCCAGGATTCCGGCATGGAGGCCTTTGGGAGGTACGACGGCGGTACGGTCGCCGCCCGCTGAGCCGCTACCCGGCGTCGAGGTTTCAGTGCTCATAGTGCAGCTCCGTAGGAAGTAGCAGGGGGCGCGATGGGCGCCGGGGCGTCAATGGTGTTGGGAACAAAGCGGCAGAAGTAGTCCGTGATGGGCCCATCGGATTCCCGGATGCCACACCCCACGGATTCGCCATCCACTACCCAGAGGCCCAGGACGGGATGGTTTCCGTCGAAGTCCGGCAGGGAGTGGTACTGCTGGAAGCACCAGCCTTCACGTCCGTAACCGCCCGGCTGCTGGATCTCGATGCCGGGAGCGTGGATGCGGATGTTGTCGCCTTCACGTCCGTGCAGGGGCTTGGCCACCCATTCCTTGAGTGGACCAGGATCGCCGAGGTAGGCAGGCAGCAGGTTCGGGTGATCCGGATAGAGGTGCCAAAGCGCAGCCAACAATGCCTTGTTGGATAACAGCATCTTCCATGCCGGTTCTACCCATCGTGGGTTGTGGGCACGCTGGAGGAGGCGGTGCCCAAACGGCTCCTTCATCATCAGCTCCCACGGGTACAGCTTGAACATGGTGCTGATCATGAAGTTGTCCAGGTCCACGAAGCGGTTCAGGTTGGGATCCCAGCCAATATCGGACATGTTGATGCCGATGGTGGTCCACCCGCCTTGGCTTGCGACGTCCCGCATGTAGGCCGCCGTCATCCAGTCCTCGCCGGACTCCTCCGCCTCGGAGTGCGCCACGTGCAGGGTGCTCATGCCGGTCCTGAACTGCAGCTTCTTCCACTGCCGGATCAGGGCTTCATGGATTCCGTTCCACTGGTCCTTTTCCGGGTAAACGTCCTGCAGCCAGAACCACTGGGCAACGGATGCTTCGATCAGCCCGGTGGGGGTGTCGGCGTTGTATTCCAGCATCTTGGCCGGGCCGCCCTTGCCGTCATAGATGAAGTCGAAGCGGCCGTAGATGTCCATGTCCGCGGCCAGCAAGGATTCGCCGGCGAGCTCCAGTGCCTGTTGTCCAATGCCGATATCGCCCATGGCTCCGGTGGCAAGGTACTTTGCTGCTTCCAGGCACATGATGTGCATGTCCTCGGCAGTCTTCTCCAGCGTCTCCACCTCGTCCATGGTGAATTCGTAGTATGCCGACTCGTTCCAGTATTCGATTTTTCGGCCATCGGGCATGGTGGTGGTGGAAAATACCAAGCCCTGTTCTTCGATCTTTTGCTTCCAGTCCGGCCTGGGCTCGGAGTGCAGTCGACGCACGCCTAGCCTCCTGAGCTTCCGCCGCTTTTGGAACTGCTGCCGAAGCCGCCGCGGCTGACCGTGCCGCCCTTGGTGCTGTACCCCGTGGCCGTCTTGGCCCCGGTGGGTACGGTCTTGGTGAAGCTCGGGTAGGAACTGCGGTTCTGCCCCACGGCGGGAACGCTGGCTCCCCGGGAGTAGAAGTACCAGGCATAAATGGCCGAGCTCCGGCCGGCAGAGCTGCTGTTGTTGCACTCGTTGTCATCAACGCGCTCGCCGGTTTCCTCATTGAAGCAGACCTGCGCGTAGTCGGCTTCCTGCTCATTGCTGGCAACGATCGCGGTGATGGTTCCGGCCAGGAGGGCGGTCACACCCAAGCCCACAACCACGGTTCGGCGTTGGGAGCGTTTCTTCTTTTTCGCTGCCTCAGCTGCCCCTCGCTCGCGTTCCTTGGCGAAGGGGTCAATGACAGGGAGGGGCTGGCCAGGCTCTGATGCTCCTGCCTGGCCCTGGGATGCTGCAGCCGGCGCTGGACGCTTCTTGCCCTTGCCCGCACTCTTTTCCTGCTCCGGGCCGCCCTCAACAGGGGTGAACAGCTCGGGGTGGAGTTCAGGCTTGGGCACTTGCCACGGTGGGGGTTTGGGCGGATTGTTGCCCGCTCCGAACTCGCTGTTGTTGTCCCTGCTGCCGCCGTTGTTGCCGGCTGCGTCAGGGCTGTCTTTCGGGCCCATGAATATCCCCCTGGATAGACCGTTGAAGTGTCCGGCGCCACGCCGGACCAGAATGCTCAGAGCAAGCCTAGTCCTTGCACGCAGCTCCGGCACGGGTGACGGACGGAAATGGGGAGAACTGCCCACGCGGCCAACCATGTAAGGATGGAGCCATGGCGGTACCTGAGGCACAAAGCAACGGCGACGACGGCGTGCTGCTGCGGCTGCCGGCGGTACGCGGCATAGGCAAAGGCCGGGTGATCACGGGCCTGGTGTTGGCACTTTTGCTGCCGCCCGCCGTCGAGCTCCTGGTCACCGTGTTCAATTTCCGTAACTTCGCCATGATCATGTTGCTGCAACTGGCAGTGGCCGTTGCTGTGGCCGCGATCGGCGGATTGTGGCCGGCTGTAGTTGCGGCGGTGCTGGGCAGTTTCCTCCTGAATTACTTCTCGGCCGATCCTGTTGGCTCGCTGTCCATTGCCGATCCCACCACCCTGTTCACCCTGGTGGTCTTCCTGGCCGTGGCCTGTGGCGTGGCGCTCGCGGTGGGCCTTGCCAGCCGGCGTGCGCAGGAAGCGGCGCGGTCCGGAGCGGAAGCCACCGCGCTCAGCGAACTTGCCCTGCGCATCCTGAGTTCTGATGGCAGCCTGGAAACCTTCCTGGAGAAGGTTCGCAGCAATCTGGGCATGGAGGCCGTGACTTTGTTGGGTTCATCGGCTCCCGGAGCCCCGGCACATGGAGGATCCGGCATGCAGACGACGTGGCAGGTCCTGGCGAGCGCCGGCCTCAATCCGCCGGTGACCCATGCCGCAGCGGACCACGCCGCCGTCGTCGATCCCCATTACACGCTGCTGCTGCGCGGCGGGCCCTTGTCCCCTCAACGGCAGCGGCTGCTGGCTGCGTTCGGGGCTTTCGTGGTGGCCGTGCGGGAACGCCAGCAGTTGGTGAAGAGCCGGAGGGACAATGTCCGGCTGTCCGAGGGCAACAAGATGAGGACCTCCATTCTGCGTGCCGTGTCGCATGACCTGCGGACGCCGTTGGCCGGCATCAAGCTTGCGGTCAGCAGCCTGCGCCAGGAGGACGTGAATTTTCCGCCGGAGGTGGAGCGGGAACTGTTGGAGACCATCGAGGAGTACGCAGACCGCCTGGACCACCTGGTGGACAACCTCCTGGACATGTCCCGGATTACGGCCGATGCTGTCAACCCCTTGCTGACCGGCATTGTCTGGGCCGATGTCCTGCCCCAGGCGCTGAGGGGAGTCCCACGGGAGCGCCTCCGCAACGAACTGCCGGCCAACCTTCCCCCTGTCCAGGCCGATTCCGGGATGCTGGAGCGCGTGGTGGCCAACATTGTGGAAAATGCGGTGAAGTATGCGCCGGACTCTGACGTGGTCCTGACCGCCCGCGCCGGCGCCGGCATTACCTTGGGGGACCGGCCCGCCGGCGAGTTGAGGATTGTGGACCACGGCAGGGGAGTGGGCCACCAGGAAGTCCTCACCATGTTCCAGCCATTCCAACGTTTTGGTGATTCGCCGTCGGCTGTTCCCGGGAGTGGAATCGGACCGGGCGGCATTGCTGCGGGCGGCGGGATTGGCTTGGGACTTGCCGTGGCCAAGGGGTTCAGCGAGGCCATGGGTGGCCGGCTTGCCGCGGAGCCGACGCCGGGTGGAGGCCTGACCATGGTGGTCACCCTGCCGTTGTGGACCGGTGACGCGCAATGACGCTGGTACTCATTGTGGAGGACGAAGCCCGGATTGCCCGGGCAACGCAGGTGACCCTTCAGGCCCACGGTTACCAGGCCCTGTCGGTGGGCACTGGCGCCGATGCCCTCCAGGCCGTGGCCAAGCAGCCCGTGGAGATCGTGGTGCTGGATCTTGGCCTGCCGGACATGGACGGCGTGGAGATTATTCGTCGGATCCGTGGCTGGAGCAGCATGCCCATCATTGTTTTGTCCGCCCGGCACGCTTCGGAAGACAAAGTGGAAGCGCTCGACGCCGGCGCGGACGACTACGTGACCAAGCCCTTCGGTCTGGATGAGCTGCTTGCCCGCCTCCGGGTTGCCTCCCGCCGTGTTGTCACCGAGCACGAGGAACCCACCCTGGCCACCGCGGATTTCATGGTGGATCTTGCGGGCAAGAAAATCGTGAAGGACGGCGCGGAAGTCCGGTTGACTCCCACTGAGTGGAACATCCTGGAGCTCCTGGTCCGTAACAAGGGCAAGCTGGTGAGCCAGCAACAGATCCTTACCCAGGTCTGGGGGCAGGCCTACGCCAAGGAAACCCAGTACCTGCGTGTGTACATTGCCCAGCTGCGGCGCAAACTGGAGCGTGATCCGGCCGAGCCGCGCCACCTGCACACAGAAGCGGGCATGGGCTACCGCTTTGATCCGTGATCCGGGTTTCCTGTCTCCTGTCTCCCGGATTCGTGGGCTGGGCCGCCGGAATCCGTAGACTGTGACCATGAACACCGCATCCCTTCTTGCCGTCTGCCGTGTCCACCAGCTGCTTCCGGACCCCCTTGGAGGCGTGGGCGTCACCGCCATCGACAAACGTCCCGTCGAGGGACCGGTCAAAGTACACAAGCTGGGCATCCACGGAGATGTGCAGGCCAGCCGTGTGCACCATGGCGGGGAAGACCAAGCCGTTTACGCTTACTCGCAGCCCGACGCCGATTACTGGTCAGCTGAGTTGCAGCGGGACCTTCCAGCCGGCATCTTCGGGGAGAACCTGCGCGTGGCAGGCATTGAAACCACCGGGGCTGTCATCGGCGAACGGTGGAAGATCGGTTTGGACGTGGAGCTGGAGGTGACATCCCCCCGGACCCCCTGCGCCACCTTCCAGCGTGTGCTGGGGGAGCCCACGTGGGTCAAGAGATTCTCCGAGGCCGGGAGGGTGGGTACCTACCTTCGGGTGATCAAGACGGGCAGCATCTCCGCCGGCGACCACATCCACCGCACCTTCATCCCCAAACATGGCATCACCGTGGGGCAGTGGTTCAGTGAGCCCACCGCGGACATGGTCCATATCCTGCTCGATGCCGAAGCTGACGGGGAGATCCGCCTGCAGGATGACTACCGTCCTGAATTTGAGAAAGTCCTGCGGAGGAGCGGACTCTAGCAGCTTCGAGGCCGGGTGTGAACAAGCTCACCCGGCTACCCGGGGGTCTTAACTCGCGGCGGGGGTGCTACGTGCCCTACACTTGAAATATCCCCCACTCCGGAAATCCCTTTCTCCTGCCCAATTCTTGAGGCAGGACTGGTAAGTGTTGGGGCCCGCAATTGTGTGCGGGCATTTTCATAGGGAGAGCCGGCTAAAGAAAACGCTGTACAGACTGCTGGGATAGCAGCCAAGAGATGCAGCGGGAAGTCCTGCCATGGGATTGCGATAGCGCCGGACTTCTTGCGGGAGCAGGGCACTTTGCCTGCCTCCGCGACGAGTACTGCGGCCAAGCCCAACCGGGCCGCGCCGACTGCCCTATGGATGAGGAATTTCCCCCTATGACCGAAAATCTCAACGAAAACTTCGACGCCCAGACCGCTGAGTCCGCTGTAGCAGCCGAGACCACGGCACCCGCCGAAGCTGAAGCACCGGTTGCTGCCGTTGCCCCCGTCGAGAACGCTGCAGCCGAGTCTGCAGCCCCCGCCTTCACCGAAGCTCCTGCCCCCAAGGCAGAAGAAGAGGAAGAAGAAGGCGTCCGCTTCGTCGATCTTGGTATCGATGGCCGTGTTCTGGCCGCTTTGCAGGATGTCGGCTACGAAAAGCCGTCACCCATCCAGGCAGCCACCATCCCGCTGCTCCTTGAAGGCCGCGACGTCGTCGGCCTGGCCCAGACCGGTACCGGCAAGACCGCAGCTTTCGCTGTTCCGGCCCTCTCCCGCCTGGCCGAGCTCCACGACCTCAACGGTCCGTCACGCAAGACCCAGGCACTGGTCCTGGCCCCGACGCGTGAACTTGCCCTCCAGGTTGCCGAGGCTTTCACCTCTTACGCCAAGCACATTGACGACTTCACCGTTCTCCCGGTTTACGGTGGCTCGGCATACGGCCCGCAGCTGGCCGGACTGCGCCGCGGTGCGCAGGTTGTTGTCGGTACCCCGGGCCGTGTGATCGACCACATCGCCAAGGGTTCACTGGACCTTTCCGAGCTCCAGTACCTGGTACTTGACGAAGCTGACGAGATGCTGCGCATGGGCTTTGCCGATGACGTGGAGCAGATTTTCCAGCAGACCCCCGAAACCCGCCAGGTTGCGCTGTTCTCCGCCACCATGCCGGGCCAGATCCGCCGCATGTCCAAGCAGTACCTGAACAACCCTGCTGAAATCTCGGTGAAGTCCAAGACCACCACCGGTGCCAACACCAAGCAGCGTTACCTTCAGGTCATGGGCCCGCACAAGCTGGACGCCCTGACCCGCATCCTCGAGGTGGAAGAGTTCGACGGCGTTATTGCCTTCGTGCGCACCAAGATGGCTACCGAGGACCTCGCCGACAAGCTGAAGTCCCGCGGTTTCCAGGCTGCCGCCATCAACGGCGACATCCCGCAGCAGCAGCGCGAGCGCACTGTTGACGCGCTGAAGGAAGGCCGCATCGATATCCTCGTGGCCACCGACGTCGCTGCCCGTGGTCTTGACGTTGAGCGCATCAGCCACGTCATCAACTACGACATCCCGCACGACACCGAGTCCTACGTGCACCGCATCGGCCGCACCGGCCGTGCAGGACGTTCCGGTGACGCCATCCTGTTCATGACGCCGCGCGAGAAGTACCTGCTGCGTTCCATCGAGAAGGCAACCCGCCAGCCGGTGGAGCAGATGCACCTTCCCACCGCAGAGACCGTCAACACGCTGCGCCTGGGCAAGTTCGCCGAGCGCATCACTGAGACCCTGGCGTCCGAGGATGTTGCAGCATTCCGCGATCTCATCTCCTCCTACGAGGAAGAGCACAACGTTCCGGCTTCCGAGATCGCAGCAGCCTTGGCCGTCATGGCGCAGGGTGGTCAGCCCCTGCTGGTCAAGGAACTGCCTGCAGCTCCTGAGTACCAGAAGCGTGAGCGCTCCAAGGATGGCTTCGGTTCCCGTGGCCCCACCCGTGCACTCACCGAGGGCAACGCTACCTACCGGATCGCCGTCGGACGCCGTCAGCGCGTCATGCCGGGCTCCATCGTTGGCGCCATTGCCAACGAAGGTGGCATTTCCTCCGCACAGATCGGTGGCATCGACATCCGCTCGGACCACTCCCTGGTGGAGCTCCCGGCAGACCTGAGCCCCGAGCAGCTGCGCGCACTGTCCCGCACCCGCATCGGTGGCGAACTGATCCACCTTGAGCTGGACAACGGCCGCAAGCCGAACAGCGACCGTGGCGGTTACCAGGGCGGTGGACGCGGTGGCTATGGTGACCGCGAGAACCGCGGCGGCGGCAACTTCAAGGGCAACGGTGGCTTCAAGAAGGACTTCCGTAAGTCCGACGGCGAGCGTACCTCCGCTGACCGTGGCGGCCGCTCCTACAGCGACCGTTCCGAGCGCACCGCAGGCAGCTACGGCGACCGCGACCGCGGCCAGGCCAGCGGCTCACGCTTCGGTGGTCACGGTGACGGAGCCCGCAAGCCCCGTACCGGCGGTGAAGGCAGCAACCGCGACTTCAACCGCAAGGGCAAGTGGTAAACACCTGCGGGTGGTAAAAACCCAGTAATTCCCCTCAGGGGCCGGCTTTCCAGCCGGCCCCTGAGGCGTTTAACGGGGTTACATGCGCCCGCGCCCCCCCGTACCATCAAGGTGCCGGCCGACTGGCCGCAGAACACAGGAGGGTGCTCCATGGGATTGCTGGACAACGTGAGGAAGAACCTGGGATTCGGCGCCAAAGACCACGGTGAAAAGGATCACACGGAGCATGCCGCTCCCGGGACCACACCGGAGGACCAGACAGCCGTGAGCCAGGCCGCAGAGGATGCCGCCGTCGTCGGGGTTTCCGCGGCTGACAAGTCCGCGGCAGAGGCGGCTGCAGCCGAGGCGGCCCAGCAGCAGGCCGCTGCGGATGCGGCAGCGGTGCAGGAGGCCGCTCAGGAGGGCTTGGAACCCGACGCCCCGGAGATTCAGCCGCAAGCGCAGGAGGCGGCCTCTGAGGCCGCTGCAGGGGCGGGGCAGCCCGGGCCGGTGGCGCCGCGGGTCACGGAGGTTGTGGTGGAACAGGGGGACACCATGAGCGGCATTGCGGCCCAGTTCGGTGTGGACCTTGGTGCGTTGATAGCAACCAACGCCGATACCGTCCCCAACCCGGACCTGATCTACCCGGGACAGGTACTTCGCCTGCCCTGAGGTGACGGCCTATTGAACCGGATTTGGATCAGGAAAACGGCGACTTCGCAAATTGTGTCGGCGCCGTTTTTCCGCGTTGTTTCGCCGATTTGTAGCTTCTGAAAACGTCCGGTAGAGTATTTACTCGTTGCCCCCCTAGCTCAGTGGTAGAGCGCGTTCTTGGTAAGAACGAGGTCACCGGATCGATTCCGGTGGGGGGCTCTGAATGAGGGCCTGTGTCAAGGCGGTTTTGACCGGCTTGGCACAGGTTTTTCTCATTCGTGGCGGTGTAGCTCAGTTGGTTAGAGCGCACGACTCATAATCGTGAGGTCGGGAGATCGAGCCTCCCCACCGCTACCGAAGAAATCCCCGGGAAGCCGGGGATTTTCTCGTTTTCGGCCAAGTTCAGAGGCTGCTCACTGTAGCCAGAGCTTTAGCCAATCGCACTTTTTGAGGGTAGCCAACTGTAGCCAACGACAGCATGCGCCAGCCAGTCAGTGAAGGGTGCAGAATGGCCAGCATGAACAACCATCCGAAACGAAGAATCAGCAGGGAAACCGTATGCGTCACATGCGGGCATCCAACCGAGGACGCAGCTGAGCCGACCACCACGTTCGGCGGCGGAGGTGGAGTTGTGTACGGACCAGTCCGCTGTAGCAACGTGAAATGTGAGAATCATCGCACCCAGCCTCCAGTGCGCTGGTGGAAGCCCGTTCCGTAGCCATCACCAGGGCAGGAATCCTGGCAGCCTCTTGCCCCACTGGATGACTCGTAGCCATTCAGGGCAACGGTTGTACTCATCGATGTCCCACTCTGAGTTGGTGACCGGCCGGACGTCTTCTTTGGGTATCCAGGCGGTGAGGCTGTCTTTGTCGTCGTCGTACCACTGAACGCCGATCTGGGTGCGATTCCAGTGAGTAGCGTGGGCGTAGACTGCAATCTTGCCGCCATCCTTCAGCGGGATTTGCGCGTGCACTTTTGGCTGCTGGTCAATCTCCCAGGACCGGACGTCCTCTACGGGCCCGGCACGCTCCGGATGTTCAAACTCGTACGTCACCCCGTCGAGCAGGAACGACGTCGGCGGATAGATCGGCATGGGACCATCATGCCAAGATAGTCAGGTGGAAGTTACCTTGACCATTGAAAACGCGGCCGGCGAGCAAGGCTCTGCGCAAGCATCCGGAGGCACCTATGACGCGGCGCTGGCCGCAGCCAGGGCGCTCGTCCCCGAAGGCTGTAAAGCCATAGTTATTCGGACTTCGGATGCGTAGCGAGCTTGCGGGCCCAGGTTTCTTCCCAGATGAGGACCGGCGCCTTCGCGGTATCGGGAATGTAGTGGTCAATGGAAAGGCCTTCGAACTGACGCTCCATTGCCTTGTCAACGGCTTCACCTTCGCTGACGCTGAAATGACCCGCTGGGCGCAAACAGGCAGCGTCAGTCGCCAACTCAAGATCTTGAAGACTGCCGTCCGAGACGCGCAACTTCCAGAATCCACGCGGCACCGAATTCGGGCATGGATTGTAGATGCAGGCAAAGCTGCCAAGAAACGCAATGCGGTTGTGCATAGACCGCACATCGTCATGCCGGACGGCGCCGAAGGTGAGCTCAACCGCGGCGAGATTGAACCGCTTGATGCCCTCGCAATCGAATCGCTCAACGCGACCACCGATTTCCTGATGACCGTTGTGGAAGAGGGCGGAGCGCTCACCTGGCTGCTGCGAGAGTTGGAGTGCTGGAACGGCAAACTGGTCGGCTCCCAGGACGCCTAGACCTTGTCCCTCGTTCAACATGGCAGATGGGAGCAACAACCTTGTCAGGTAGGCTTGACCGGGTGCGCGAGCGATTCATAGACACCAAAGCCAACGTGGTCACCAACTACCGGGACCTTGACACTTTCCTCGGCGCGGAGGATGTGCCACCCGGGATTCTGAGCATCGCTCACAATAACTTGCCAATCGACTTGGTCAACAGCAACATCGGCGCTAACACCACGGTCATCATCCTTCACGGCGCCATCGAAGCGCACCACAAGATCCCGTTCCTATCTGGTGGTGGCATCACAGCAGGTTTGCAGGCCAACCGGATCTCCATCTCAGACCCCAGCCTGATCCTCTCGGACAAACTGCAACTGTCGTGGTTTGCGGGCAACAAGCATCAGCGTGTGCAGAGCGTACTTCCTCGGATCATTGACAAGGTGCTGCAGTCGCATGGTTCAGAGCGGGTCATCTTCTTCGGCGGGTCCGGCGGTGGTTTCGCTAGCCTGTACTTCGCCAGTCTCTTCCCAGGTTCGCTCGCGTTCATCTGGAACCCGCAAACTGACATCACGAAATACCACGGCCGCAACGTCCGCGACTGGGCCACACTCGCCTACGGCATATCCGAGGATGAGTACGACCCGATCAGCCGTATCCCAGACATGCCCGTGACGGATCTGCGAGAGATTTACAGTCGCCGTGTTGGCAGCACTGTCCTCTACCTGCAAAACCTCAACGATGAGTACCACATAGAACGGCACCTGAAACCGTTCCTTGAAGTGCAGCACCCGGATAATAAGATCCACGTATTCCAGGCTGCTTGGCGGGAGGGGCACACCCCTCCACCGAAGGATGACCTCCGCAGCGGGCTTGAGCAGCTGGTGGGCCCGGAGTCCTGGGACGTTGTAATCCCTAGGCTTGCCGCTGGGCAGTTTGTTAGCCTTGACGCATGAGCATAGACCCCGGAACTGACGACTCGATGCCCGCAGAACCAGCCGCGCCGGTCGCTGAGTTTCAGGACAGAACCCCGGACGGTCTGGTTTGGACTCCGGCCGAGACTGTCGAAGCGGCCAAGAGAGCAGCATCGGATCTGCAAACAGAATGGCGCAAGGTCTCCTAACACGCACAAAAGAGCCCCACCCCTCTAAACGAGAAGGGTGGGGCTCTTTGTTTTCTAGCCAGCCTTTGCGGCCGCGTATGCTGCCTGATTAGCCCGGAGATGGGCCAGAACTGTTCGGAACGCAAGCAACTGGTCGTTAACTCGGTTCGTTGGGCTCGGGGTGTAGATGTTCGGTTCAAGCAGGGACGGAGACTCGGTCAGAAGGCATGGGACTCGCTGAACCGCTGGCATGTAGTTCATCGCCCACGTGGTCTCAGTTGAGGTTGCCGTGTACTGCCCAACCGGCCGGCCAGCAGAAGTGAACGCGCTGAAAACCGCGTTGAATAGCTGCTGATTCATAGCCGCCACCGGGGCGGCCACCTCCGGAGTCGGCGATACGTCAATCTCCATTTGAGACGTTCCGCCGCCTTCGTGGGCATCAATGGCAACGAGAATATTCGGGTACAGCCCAAAGATGCTGGACGCCGCTTGAACCTCCGGAGTCGTCCGAGTTGCCCAGTTACGGTTCAGGTCCGTGCCAGTAGATGACAACCGTGTCTTGGTGATCGAGTCCGCATTAATGGTTGGAATGACCACAATGCAGTTCGAACCAAGCCACGTCGCCAAGCCGGGGTCACTCGACTCTGCCAGTTCCCGCAGCCAAATGAAGGCAGCCTCCCGGGACGCAACCTCGTCGCCGTGCTGGCCTGCCTGCAGCAGCATGGCCGGCCCGGCCGGGTTGCCGATGTGCGCGGCGCGGATGGGGGAACCCAACGCGCTGTACCCGAGGGTGCGAAGCTTGATCGCCGGATACTTGGATGCAATCTGATCAAGGAACAAATCGCCAGCATCCCTAGCTGTCCAGATCCCGGTCCCCTCCCAAAGGGTGAGGGGCTGGTGCGACTTAGCGACCTGCGCCCCGAGCATCCTCAACTGTGCGTTGATCTCGCTCGGTTGCCCACCCGCGCCGGGCGTGCCAACAACACGCTCTAGCGGCGCCACCCGCGAGTAGAGTGCGTCATCAGCGCGGTCCGTTCGACGCCACGCCGTCCAAGTCGTGGAGTTGGTCAGCTGTCGTTCAAAGACGCCACCGTTGGAACGAATAGTCAGGATCTGCTGGCCATCCCCCAGGCCATTGCACAGGCTGTAGATCGAACCAGGGGTGACCAGCTTTCCGTTCACATCAACGACCACAGCCACCGGAAGGCCGGTGTAGATGTTAGCGGTATTGAGGGTGTGGAGGCCGTTCGTGGACGGTCCAGTCATCGTGTCCAACGAACGGGAAGCTAGGGTGCCAATGAAACGAATGGGGTTCCAGTCGTCGCGAATCGTTCGCACATCCGTGAACACCGTGTCATCGGCGGCCCGATCAGTCCTGCGCCATGCGGAGAAGACGCCAGTGCTAGTCTGCTGCCGCTCGAACTCTCCACCTGCATTGCGGATGGTCAGGATCTGTTTGGTATCACCGACGCCGCTGCTGATGTTGATCAGTTGCCCGCCGGTAACGAGTTGGCCGCTGCCGTTGACCGCAACCCCCGGGGGCAGGTCGGTGTAGACGTTCGTCGTGTTCAGCACGTAGGAACCCGTGGAAGCTGCTGTGGTCAGCGCGCCCAGGGATCCGGCTGCCAGAGTGCCAAACGGACGGAAGGCGTTCCATGCCTTGATTGCGATCACATCGGTGTAGAGAGTATCGGTGACCCTGTCCACGCGTCGCCACATGGTGAAGTTGCTTCCACTGGTCTGCTCCCGCTGGTACCTGCCTCCGGCATTGCGGAGTACAAGTTCCTGCCGGGTATCCCCAACCCCGGAACTAATCGTGAACAGGTCTGCGCCCACGGTCATCTTTCCGTTGGCGTCTACAGCCACACCGGCAGGCAGATCGGTGTATACGTTGGACGTACTCAGCACGTACGCCCCGGAGGATGTCTGGGTGGTCAGGGCACCAAGTGAACCAGAGGCCAGTGTTGGTCGCCGCAACAGCACGCCCGCGGTGGACTGTGCCATCGATGCTGCAGATGAGGCAACAGTTGGGTCACTTGCGATGGCTGCGGCGACGAGTGGCGGCACCTGGGAGCTCACCAGCGGGGGTACCACGTTAGCGACCTGCCCGGGAATGTTCGCCCGGGCAACGCCAGCGTCAACCTGCGCGTCAGTCGGCGCCTGCGCCAATGCTGCCGCTTCGGCAGCGTCCGCAGCTGCAGCCTGCGCCGCAACCTTGGCTGCAACAGCTTCATCCCTGACGCCCTTGTAGCTTTCTGACAGCACCGAGAGTCCGCCACCGACAAGCTTGACTTGGGGAGACGTCGTTACAAACGCGGGAGTGAAAGCGTCCGCGCTCGACACCATTGGATTGCCAAGTGGCAGGCCGTTGAGGTCTTTCAGGGCCAACGGGGTAGTCTCGGCGGCATCGTTCGCGTCGTAGGCCGTGATGGCCGAGTTTGGCGCCCGTGTGAAGCTGGCAGCATCAGCCACCAGCACTTGATCGTGGACGTAGTCAGTCACTTACCCTCCAAAGGTGATTAGGCGCGGTGCTGAGGTTCGTCGCTATCGACGACCTCACCGGGGACGGTGCTGCTTTTGGCTTGGACGCCGGCCTTCTCGACTTGTTCAGCGATCCAGCGGAGCACGGTGGTGTATGCAAGTTGCTGGATGGCGTAGAAAGTGAGGAAGGCATTCAACCAGTCCTCCGGGGTGACAAGCTGCGTTTGGCCCTTCACCCAGAGGTACGCGGCCGCGATGGCGACAGCCACTACGATGGGCACGCTTACTTTTGTGATCTTGCGCCAGCCGTCGTTCTTGTAGAACGCGATGGCGACCGGGCTGATGATTGACAGTGCCGCGGCTAGGGCCGTAATCAGGACGTGAGTTTCAGTCATGGGCTAGCCTTCCTGGCTCAGTGTGACAGTGGTGGTCGCGGTCGCTTCGAGGTCCGCCAGAGCTTCGGCGGTGCCCGCCTTGGCTGCGCTCTTCACAGCCTCCAAGTCCAGCGTGGAGCCGGGAGCGCTGGTGACCTGCTTGAGTGCTTCCAGCAGGCCAGCGTTTTGGCCTTGGATGCCTGCGAGCATGGCTGGGATGGGTCCGGCTACTCGCTTGCCAGCTTCGCCGCCTCGTAGCCATGCCCAGACGTCGCCTACCTTGTCCGCGACGTCGGCTAGGCCGCCGCGGGTTCGTCCGCCAGCCTGGCCGTCGAGGGCAAGCTGATTCAGCATCAGCGTTGTGTGGTCGTTGATTTGCTTGACTTCTGCTGCGGACAAAGTGTCCTCCTGGGGATCGGTGATGGCGCCGGCCGGGCCGATGGAGGCCGAGCCAATGTATGGGATTGGGTTGACGCGCCCGTAGAACTCGGCGTTGAGGTTGTAGCCATCAGGCAAGACCTCGAAGTGGAGGTGCGCGCCAGTTGAGCCGCCGGTGTTTCCGGACAGGATGAACACCTGACCTTCACGCACGCGCGCGCCTTTGGAAACTTTCCCGGAGCCGTCCTTGCAATGGCCGTAGATGCCAATGAAGCTGCCATGGTCGATGACCGCGCAGTATCCGGCGAAGTTCGGAGCAACCCACCAAGGGTTGTCTGCGTAGGTTCCGCCCATCCACCCGATGTGGAGAACGACGCCGTCTGCCACAGCCCGCACGGGAGTTCCTTCGGGGCACGCGCAGTCGAAACCTGCGTGCCCGTCCGGCTGATAGTTGCCGAACAGTTCGATGATCCAGTAGTCCGGGCTGCCGGGGCGGATGTCCTTGGTGGGGTTTTCCCCGAACGTCTGAGTGATAGGAAAGTCAACAGGCCTAACCATCGTTCCCCCTCTTGTCGTTGTGCCAGTCGGCACCAATGCGGAGCTGGAAGAACAGGACAGCCAGCCGAACGGCTGCCACGAGCACGGCGGAGTAGATGACAATGCGGAAGACCTCACGCAGCGGCGTCGCACCGAATATCCCGCTCGTGATAATCAGGATGAACAGGGCAGCAAGTGAGCCGAGCAGCATCATGAGCGCCCGGCCCATACGCGTCATCCACCAATCCGGATGGCATATCCAATAGATAATCGGCAGAGCAACCCAGAAGGATCCGGCTACGTAGCCGATATACAACCCCGGAAGGCCGAGCATTGAATACGTGGTCACAAACGCTGCGCCGATCAGGGCCCAAGTGATTGCCTTGAAGATGGTCCGCTTCACGTGGCCCTTCCTAACTTCCTCATGATTTGTGCTTCGATTGCGGGCGCGAATCCGTTTCGGATATTCACCTCGCGGAGATTTGTCACGGCCTGTGTTGCCTCAGCGCGCTGCTCCTGAGCGGCGCGGTGAGCATCCACCGCGTGCTCAATGGCGGCCTCGGCCAATGCGTGGTCCACCGGCTCTAACTGCGGGAGTTTCCGCAGTTCGGCGACCCTAGCCTGTAGCTTCGCGAACAACATGGGCGCCACCCCCTGCCGCGTTTTCCTGAATCGCAGACATGACATGTGCTGAGAACTTCGCGTTTTCGATGAAGTCACTGTTCGTCTTGGCCAGGTCACTGTTCGTCTGGTTTGCCAAGGTGGCGGCAGACTGCCAGTTGTTCCGGTCTGTGATGAGCGCAGCTATCTGTGCTTCCAGCACGCGCACTACGTCCATGTGCGCAGTTTTCGTCCAAAGCCTGCCGGTGAACACGAGATAGAAGACCGCTATGGTCGCAGCTACTGGGGAAGTTAAGCCCACCAGCGCGGGGAATCCGTCAATCATGCCGCCGCCCAACTGAGTCCGCCTGTCAGCAGGATCGAGAACGCGCTTTTGGGTATGACGCCAGCCGCGATGGAAGCCTCAAATTCAATCCAGCCCGCTTTCGCATGCCCGGTCGGGTAGACGTAAAGGAACACCTTGCCCATGGAGGCCGTCGCGATCGGTTCCAGCACTTCGATCACTTCCGGCAAGTGGCTTGCGTCAACCTCTCCGACCTTGAACCGGTTGGGAGCCGCCTTGTCCACATTCACTGAAGGCCCGGACGCGCCAATGGCGCCGCCAAGGTACACCCGGCCGTCTGCGTGCTTCCGGGTCTGGGGCGTACCCAGCCCTGCTCCGAGGGCTGCATAACCCCCGGACAATGCGATGGGCTTGATGTCTGCAACGTCACTGAACCAGCCGGGAGAGTCGTTGGTGCCAAAGCGGTAGCGCCAGGTTGCGGCACCGATGAGCACGGCCGCGCCTAGTTGCGCCAGGTACCCAAGGGCAAGGACATCCTTGGCGACGACGCCGCCGTTGCCAGCCCAGCAGCGCAGATCGATGATCGGGCCCGGCTGCGTCTGGCCTGCAATGATCGGGACTATCGCAATCGGCTGGTCATCCTCAACACCCGGCCCCGATTTGCGGGTGCCGGGGATGGCTTTGGTGGCACTGCCTTTGACAACCATGAACTTGGATACGCCAGCCGTGGGCGTCCAGTCGCGGCGCACCACAACGATGTCGTAGCGGGTGCCCGAGACGTTCGTGTCGAACTGGAGCGTCTCATTTGCAACGGTCTGGTCGGTTACCCCGCAACCCCATCCGTAGCCTGGCGCGATGGACACAGTGCGATCCGCTCCGGCGACCGGCGTGACTTTCCAGTCGGCCGTGCCGCGCACGCCGTATGTGGATGAACCGATGGGGACTACCGAATGGGCATTTCCCCAGAAAACCTCGGTGTAGGGCTTGTCGGGTGTCGTGTCATAGCCACGAGAAATGAACTCGACTGGCATCAGCGTCGCTCCTGATTCCGCTGCCCTTTGAGCAGTGCGGCAATGCGCACGGCCGTGATCCAGGCAGCTTGGTTTGTTAGTTCGCCGACGGTCGGTTCGACCTTGGCGTAGTCCTTGGAAACCCAGGTCAAGGCGACCTCGCGTAGCATTTCGGAAATGACGACGTCGTTTCCGATGTCCACGGGGAGTGTGTCTCCGACTCGGAAGCCTCCGGGCCCGTACTGGAATATTCCGGTGCCGGCCAAGCTGAGGCTGATCCCGTTCTTTGGGCCTTCGGCGGTGAGGGTTTCTTGCCCGCGAGCGTCCATTACCGACGGTGAGTCGTCGTCTCGTGCGTCCCGGAAAGTCTCTGCTCGCATGCCGTAGGTGGACTCTCGGTAGCTGTCCGTGATTGAACGGAAGTTCCGAGCGGTACCCTCGCCCTGGCCGCCGATGATGACCCTCGACTTATTCGGCCGCGAACGGGACCACTTCACCGACTGGAGAGTTCGCCCCTTGACTGAGAGCTTCCGCGTGTAGGTCCGCGGAACATAGCAGTCGAGCACTAGATTGGCGCCAACCTGTTTCACGGTGACGCCGATGCCGGCCTGTTCGATCGCGGGAAACAACTGATCGGAAAGGTAGTGCATGCGGAAAGGCACGCCTCCCGGGACTACAGCTCCGCGGCCAAGGTTCGGCGCGACGATGAGCCCGGGAATCCCCATGCGTGTCACGCCGTTTTCGTTAACGGCCGTCTTGAGTATCGATTCGGCGGTTCCGGTGTACGTCCGGTATTCGGCGGCGGCTTGGTTTGTGACTGGTGACGTCGGAACCGGCCAGCCCGTGATGTCTCTCAGTACCCGAAAGTCGTCTTCAATGTTGAAGGTGACCGATCCTGTGAGCCCGTCAGATTCTCCCTCTTCAGAAACGATCGGCCCGGAGAGTAGGTGTTCCCCGCGGAAGCTGATCTTCACCCGAGCCCCGTCGGCTTGCAACTCTGACATCCGATTATGCGAGAGAGGGAGAGTGACGCTGGCAGTGCTTACAAGGTTGTGCCGGACCGTTGCTGTCAATGCCTTCGGATTGCCGATTTGGCACCGGAACTGCCGGTCCTTGTCGTAGACCGCTATACGAAAGACGCTCACCATGGCCTCCTGTACAAGGTCGGTAGGCGAGCCTCCACCGAGCCAGGGCCCTCCAATGTCATTGAGAGCCGGACCTTGGCGCCTGCAGGGATCGGGGCGAAGTCTGCTTCGCCAAGGTCTGGCGACTTATCGACAGGGTTAGTCAGGTGCACGCCGATGACACGATCTGACGGCTTCATCTCGGCAGCACCAGCAGCGATGGTGTACATGGTCGCGCCGATGTTGTCCGGCTCAGAGTCGATCACTAGGCACTTGCCGGCCGGAACTGGGAAGGGTACGTCGACAATCAGGCCGCCGACACCCACAGACGCGGACGTGGCGCCCTGATCGACGAACCACTGAGCATACGATTCGACGTCGCCGGGGTTGTCGATCGTGGCCGTCTGTATATCGCTGGACGATCCGATATTGAAGAGCTGCGGACCATCGGGGTCGAAGAACGGCTGATACTCAGGGTTTTTCCACGACCTGACCACCGGGTCCCCGCGCCAGAATGGGTCGTCGGCCATAAGGGTGATGCCATAGGTCTGCCACCCGTACCTGAACGGATCGTAGGTAACCGTGTGGTCGCCATCGCTTCGGAACCGAAGGGCGATGGAACGCTTGGCGCCGTCCGGGTGGGTTATCTCCCAAACGCCGACGTCGTCCGGGTCCATGCCCTTCCAGAAAGCGCGGTCACGTTCCATCCACGCTTGCGAACCGCCGTCATTGAAGATATGCAGCGGCCAGAACACTTCTCGATCAAGAACGGACGTGCCCTCGTGCTTCGAACCTGCCACAGCAGGCGAAGCTGTCGAGTGCCGGTCAGTGGCGATCGAGCCGAGGCCCCTCACGCCCTGCATCAGGAACACTCCCGATGCAGGGCTTGTGATGGGCCAAGTGACTCCCTTCGCGGTCCACGTCATAGCCGCCCGCGTCCACGGGCTCACCGCCGGAAGCGGCGGCCTGTAGGGAGTTGCGAAAGCGATGCCCATTGGACTCCTTGTCTAGCTGTGGACCGCGAATGCATCCCGTTGCCGGGTTTCGATGATTCGAGCCATCTCGTTTTCGTCTCGCACATGAACCGGGCCCGTGAAAGTGACCCCACCGCGGCCACCACCACGCGAGGTCGCGAGGTAGTGAATGTCCGCCCACTGCTGCGGGTTCAGCAAAGCCTCTGGCTTGCGGGTCCGGTTCATCACCTGGGTCAGGCCCGGGTTGATGATGCCGCCCTGATCGTGCAAGTACGGCAGGCCAGTTGACCCAATGCCGTCATCCTTGCCACCCTTTCCGGTGACAAAATCGACGGCCCCATCTAGCAACTTCTTGCCTGCGCCAATGGCCATATCAGCCATAAAGCCAGCCTCTGGGAATGCCTTCTTGAACTGGTCAACCAAGCCGCCCACGATGTCCGCGATCGGGTTCCATCCGCCGCCGCCGGATCCTGCTTCGCCGCCGCCGTCCAAGTAGGCCGCCGGGTTGACGTAGCTAGGCCATCCACCGTTGAGCACCATGTAGTGCAGGTGCGGTCCGGTGGAATTGCCGGTGGAACCGACCTCGCCGATCTTTGTGCCGGCGGTGAGCATCTGGCCCATCTTCACCGCGAACGATGAAAGGTGCGCGTACCACGTCTGCAACCCGTTGGGGTGGTCGATGTGGATCTCGTTACCGCCGCCGTAGGAGGACCATCCCGCGGAGGACACTCGGCCAGGACCAGCAGCGAACACGGGAGTTCCCGTGGCCGCCGCGAAGTCGATGCCGTTATGTCCGGAGTGGAACGGCTGGGATATCGTGGCGTTCCGAATCGGCCGGACCAGACCTCCAGTGGCGTACCCGCGCAATTTCTTAGCCAGCGCGTACAGATTGCCGATACCAGCGTTTCGGGTTTCCTCTTTGGTGAACACGAACTCGCCAGCGTGCACAATTCCCGCAGGATCGTACTTGCCACCGTCGCCCGTATAACCGCCGTCGTGGAACCCGGCAGGCAACGCCACGCGAGGAAGTTCAGGCAGGCCAAGGAACTTGCCGATCCCATTCAGGCCGTTGATCAGGCCATCATTGATGACCGTATCGACCACGAACCGTACGGGCGCCTTCGCAATTTCCTGTAGCTTCTCCCACGCCGTTTTGATAAAGCCGACGCCATCCTCGAATGCCTTCGGTATCGTTTTCGTGATGAAATCGCCGAGGGTATCGAAGACCGGCTTTATGACGTTTTCCCATACCCACTTGATCGCCGCGCCGATGCCATCGAAGGCTGGCTTGATGACCACCTGGTAGAGCCAGTTGAAGGCCGGGCCCAGGACGTTATTCAGGAGCCAGACTGCGCCGTCGAAAATCGGCTTGACGATGGTCGTCCACCAAGCTGAAATCAGGGCGCCGATGAATCCGAAGACCGGCTTGATCACGTTCTCGTAGAGCCAGACGAAAGCTGGAGCGACGATTTTTTCGATCACGGCCTGCAGGATCTGGAAGATGTAGCTTGTCACGGCCCACCAAGCTCCGACGACAAGCGAGATCCCCTCAAAGACGGGGCGAATCACATTTTCGTAGAGCCATGTGAAGACGCCGCCGACGACTGCGAAGACCTGCTGAATGATCGGCATCGCCGTTGACTGGAACCAGTCGACTACCGCCGAAACAGCGACTTGGATGGCGCCCCAGACATTTTGAACGATCTGCTGCCCAAGCTCGGTCTGAGTGAAGAACCAAACCAGCCCGGCCACCAGCGCCGCGATGGCCAGCACCACAATTGAAATGGGGTTTGCAGACAGCGCCGCGTTCAACAGCCACTGGCCCGCGGCCGCAACTCGCGAAGCTGCGGAGGCTGCCATTACAGCAACCTTCTGCGCGCCAAGAGCGATCGTTGAACGGATCGTCTGACCTTCGAGCAAGCCGAGAGATTGGATCAGTCCGAACAGTGAGATGCCGGCCATGGCGACTTTCCATGCTACGAAGGCGCCAGCTACCGCGAGGATCACGCCAGGCGATCCGACGATTGCCGTGAGCAGTGGTGTCAGGAACCGAACCAGTTCCGCGACGCCGCTCGCAACGATCGCCAGAGCCTCGCCGAGAGCGGGTGTGGCCGCCGCGATCAGCGGAGCCAACGCCGTCAGAACGTCACCGAGCGCGGTTGTCAGCGTCGGCAGGATGGGAGCGAGCCCAGAGACTCCGGTCCGCACGCCCTCTAGGAACGTTGTCAGCCCAGCACCAAAGGCAGGATTCGACAATGCCCCGGCGAGGCTACCCACCACGAGAGCAACGATCTGTCCTCCCAGTTCAAGGAACCGGGACAGGGCAGGGGCACCGACCGCGAACGCTTGGCCAAGTGGATCGAGCACGCCCAGCAGAGCGGATCCGCCCTTGTTGGCACCATCGAAGATGGTCGTAAGGGCTGCCTGGAAGTTGGTCCCGTTCATGATGTCCGAAATACGGGACATCGCATCTGCCAGGCCGCCAAGGGTGGATACCGCGCCAGCGTTTTCGGCCGCCCGGTTCAGTGCGGAGAAAATACCGCCCACCGACTGGGCGATCGACCATAGATCTTTGAGGCCCTGAATGCCGCCTTCAATCCATGCCGCCAATCGGCCGTCAGCTGCAGCACCCTGAACGAAGCTGTTGAACTTCCCAGCCAGGTCAGCAACGAACTGTCCAAGCCGTGGCATGTAGTCCATGCCGACGACACCCAGAGTCGTGAATGACTGAACCACCGGGTCGATAGCCGTATTCAAGATGGAGGTCGTCTTAGCGACACCCAACAGCAGAGCTTCGAGCACGCCACCGTCGAATGCACTCTCGAGTGACCTCATGAAGATCTGCGCCCCAGAGCCAAGGGCTGATGCGATAGCGCCCACACCGACTGCCAATTGCGGCATTACCGAATTAGCGAGAGACAGCAGTGGTGCCGCAAACCCAGTGAAAAAGTTCTCCTGTGCAATGCGCCGGATTCCGCCGAGCATGTCCTTGACGACCAGCAATGCCCGAACGGCTTCCTGCGCAGCTGGCGTCAGCTTGCCCATCGCGTCCGCCGACTTCGACCCAGCCTGCGCGGCCTGATCAGCCTGCTGCATCTGAACCCGTTCAAGGTTCCGGTGGGCCTGCTCTACAGCACGAGCCGAATCGACCTGCGACTTCTCAGCTTGTTTCGTCGCATCAGCAACAGCCTGTTGCGCGTCAGCGATCCGCTGCGCACCGTCTTGCTCCTGCTTCAGCACATCCGCTTGAGCATCCTTGCGCGACTGGATCGCATCTGTCTGCGCCTGCCGTGCATCACTCAGTTTTTGCTCTGCGCTGAGGACCTTTTCGTTGTCCTTGTTGGCCTGATCCTGAGCCTTGGCTTGCTCGTCACGCAGCTGCAGCACGGACGTCTTGGCGTCGTTGTTGGCCGCGGCAGCCTTTTCGACGTTGTTCTGCAGCTGAGCCAAGACAGCTTCGGAAGTGCCAGGGTTGCGAGCCGCGGCTTCGTAGAGATCCGTGGCCTTCTTGAATTCCGCAGCCGACGCGAGGGCCCGTGCGTTGGCCGCGTCGAGCGCGCGACCGACATCGTTGACCTTCTTAGCGGCCTCTTCGCGGGCCTTGACGAGATCCTTCTGCGCCTGAATCACGTCCCGCGCAGCCTTGGCCTCGTCGCGTTCCGCCATTTCAACGGCCGCCGCGGCAGACTTTTGAGCCTCAGCAACAGAGAGGGTGACGTCGACCAGGTTCCGCTTTGCGTCACTTACGCGACGTGCAGCATTCTCCTGCGCCTCGGCCGCGTTCTCTTCGGCCACCGTGATGGCCATCATCGCGTCCTCAACCGCCATAGCGGCCAGCCGGGGGTTAGGGCCAGCAAGAGTGTTGGAAGCGTCCACTGCCGTCTTCAGCGCCTCACCGACACCAGAGAAAGCGGAAATCAGGACACCAGCGCCAGCAGTGATAGACATCAGGCCAGCCGGCACCAATGCCGAAACGCCAGCGAGGGAGCTCAGCGACGCAGCGAAAGTGACAGCGTTTCCTGAGGCGCCCAGCAGGGCAGCGCCAGCGGCGCCGGCGAGCGGCGCAATAGCAGAGAGGCCACCGAGGACCTTGAAGCTCTGCATGAATGCGTTGGCGCCCATGCTGCCCGCCCGCTGCATATCCCGGGAAAGCCTAGACAGATCGACGCGGACGCGATCGGAGTCCTGGCGCATGCCGTCAGCCATTCCAGCCAGCGGGCTTCGGCCGCGGAATATGTTGCTGAGCGCCACGCCTAGACGTCCAAACCGCCGTCCAGTTTCATCGGCCTGGCTGGACACGCGCTGCATGTGCGTTTCGAGTTCAGTCGAGGCCGCGGAGGAACGGTGTTGCGCTTCACTGAATTCGTTTGTGGCCCGGGCGACGCTGCGCTCCGCCGACTCGCGCCGTGCCGTTGCGGCGACGGCCCGGTTTTGCAGGGCCTGCAATTTCTCTTCGGCGGCAGCGATCTGAGATGCCTTAGCGCTTGAATTCTCGCGCACCTCCTGCAGCTTCAATTCAGCTACACGCAGATCGCCCAGAGACTTGGATTCGGCGTCAGATGCAACCTTGAGCTTGTCCTTGGACGCGGCTAGGTCAGTCTCGGCTTTGCTCGTTACCTTGCCAAGCTGGGCGACCTTCGCTTCGAGGTTGGCCGTTTCGGCGTTGAACCCGGCAGCCATACCGGCGCCCATGCTCTGCCCTGCGGCCCGGCCAGCCCTCGAAGCGGCAGGAGTGACATTGCGGGAAATCATCCGCTGCACTCCATTGAAGACAGGCTTCACAAGAACTTCGGCGATGCCGACTACAGGCATGGGGTACCTCGAATCTCTATTCAGATGTCACTGGCGTCGAATCCAAGTCGGCCGATAAAGTCTTCTGTCCATCGCCTATCGGCCGCTTCCATTGCCCGCTCCAACTCTGTTCGAGGCGCGGGGAACGGTGTCGGTTCGCTAGGCTTTCCGCCGGCGGCAGCGAGGGTGACAGTGCTCAGGCTCTTCACCGCGTGCAGCAATTCGCGCAGTAGATGCGCGTTGAGGTCGAATTCCGCAACGCGTGGCGCCCATTCGTCCTCTGACTTGGGCAGAGACGCCATGTAGGCGGCGTATTCTTTGTCGTTGACTATTGCCTCGTTGAGCCTGCAAGCGCTGGGCAGCCCGTCGACGAAGTCGAGCAAGGCCACCCAGCGCCCAGCGGCGTACCACTCCGCGAGGTCCACGCCGTAGACCTGCATGAGGTCAGCGCGGAGTTGCGGACGGAAACGCTCGATTAGACCGCGGAGGCGTTGCCTTCCCCCGCGGTGCCGTAGATGTCCTCGTAGTAGTTGATCGCCGTGCGCATCACAGTGGAGAGCTCGATGACCGTGAGCTTTTCAGCCTGCAGTGCATCGGCGTCGTCACGGGACAGCCAGGTGCGGATCACCTTCCAGTTGGTAGCGTTCTGGTTCAGGCGGCTGAATATACTCTCAGCCTCGGTCGACTCCATGGCGTAAAGGTCCGGGAAGGTGATGACCTTCGAACCGGACAGGGCGACCTTGAGAACCTCGGCCTTGCGGATTTCCTTGCGAATCTTGGCAAGCGAAAACTGGACGTTCGGGGTGTCAGACATTGGTGTTACCTCCGGGTGGTGGTTGGTGGTTACTTGTTGGTGGTCTTGGCAGAACTGGCAGACGCGGGCTTGGTAGCCTCCTCGTCGCCGTCAGCTGCACGCTCGGCGTCAGCCTCGCGTACTGCGGCGGTCTTCGCCTTCTGCTCGATGAATCCCTGCGCGCGCAGCCTGGCAGCCTCGACAGGAATGGACGTTTCAATGGCGAGGTCGTTTTTGATGAATCGGGGCATTGATCGCTCCTAAGAACACGGGTGGTGAGAGGAAAGCGGCCCGCGCCACCACCACCCGAAGATGGCGCGGACCGCAGCTTGTTACGGGGTGGCGGCGGGGAAGCCCAGAGTTGTCTTGTGCTTCACGGCGCCGGTGCCGCCCAGGTAGTGCTTGACCGGGTTTCCGATTTCGTCGTCAGTGAAGACGTCGAGGGTGATGGAATTCTGCAGGGCATCCGATGCTCCCCACTTCTGCGCGTCCGTGGCGGAGAGCTTGACGCGCCCGTAGCCGCGGCCCAGAATCCAGTTCTCATCGGCGGGACCGTCCTCGCCCAGCACCAGGAAGCGGTACTCGCGGTCGACAGGCAGGTCGGGCTCATCGAAGATGACTTCGCCCGTGGTCGTGTTCTGCGTGGTGCCGGTCAGGTCGGTGCCGTACAGGAGTTCCAGAACGTGCTTGCGTCCGGTTTCCAGCAGAGTCGTCTTGATGGAACGAGCAACGCCTGTCACATCGGAACGGACCGAGGATGCGTAACCAAGGCCGGAAACGTCTTCCTTGTTGACGTCGCGGCCGAAGTCGTAGCCGTCCGGCGTGACAATGCCCAGTGGCAGCCAGCCCGCGGTCTTCAAGTCGATGAGCGTTCCGGCGCCGCTGAACAGCGTCTCCGGCAGGTCCACACTCACCGGGGCGATGAAGGATACTGCTCGCTGAATCTTGCGGATAAGGGCGCGTTCGTCAGCGTCCTGGCGGATCGTTTCGAAAGTTGGCATGACAAATAACCCCTTTCAAGGGCTCTATATTTTTGGGGTCCCCGGTTGGGGTTAGTTGATCGGCCGGGCGGTGATCATGAACGTGGCCGTCGCTTGGTTCAGCGTGTCCGATGGGTAATCGGTCTCTTCCGGCGTGCCGTCGCAGGTGATGCTGTCGAAGAATCCCGCGGGGGTGTCGATGTTCGCTCCGCAGATGAAAGCCGTGATGGATTGAAGAACCCGCTCCGCTTTCTCGCCTTCCGCGTAAACGTCGATGGTCCGACGCTCAACCCGGTCGATGAAACCCTGCGTCCCGCCGCGGCCATGGATATGAACCAGCGGGAACGGGCCCTGCAGTGAAGCGCTCGAATCGACCTGCAAGTGGTAGCACGCAGTGACAGGCTCGCCTTCATGGACTGTGCCGTCGATCAGTGCAAAGAGCCCCGCTCGGGAGCTTGGGAAAACTAGCGCATCGCTCATTGACGTCTTTCCTTCATCGCGTTAGCGACGCGCAGCAGAACGCCGTCGCGCCAGTCTTTCCAGTGAGGTTCCGTTTCCCGGACCACGGCGCCCGAACGACGCTCGTTGTCCCAGCCGGCGGTGACCGTTTGGCTTGCCGCTTCATACTTCGAATCGCCAACCGCATTGGCATTACCGGCCATCCGTTGAGCAACTGCGAGCGTGGCAGCTTGAACCTCGGACGACTGCGCGATCTGTTTCAGGCCAATGTCCAGAGGCTCATATTTGCTCACGTGCTCACCAGCCCAACCTCCACGCCGATCGGCCACTCGGCCGGACGGCCGTTAATCGCCCAGTCGCCCGCCATGCGCTTACCAGCCGGAACACGGATCCTGTCCGTGGACTGGAACGTGAAATCCGGGTCCGGATCCCGGTAAAGGTAGATGTCGCTGTCCGGAACATCAGACAACGACCGGGGATCAACTGACATGCGCGGACCAATCATGCAGTCCGCCACCGGTATTTCGGACGTCGGCTTTGGGTTTCCCTTCGCGTCCCGACCGCCGCTTCGCAGGACAATTACGTCCGTGCGCCAGGCTTTCGGGAACATGCTGACGATGCCCATCTCACACTCCCGGGATGATCGTGAAAGCTTCCCGATGCTTTGACCTGGCCAACAATCGCTTGTCCGCTGCGGACAAGTAGATGCTGTTGTCCGGGTTGGTCATCTTTCCGCCCACGCTGAACGGGCCAGCGCCGAACTGAAAGGACTCCATTCCAGTCGGAGGCGCGTTTTCGTCCTTGGGCTCCATGGCGCGCTTGACCATCCGGCAGACCACCAAGCGAGGAACGTCCGGATCAATTAGGCCGGAATCGATGCGCCCATCGAGGTCCGGGTACAGTCCGCGGACCTCGATCGAGGCCTCATGCAACTTCTGCGTGGCGTCGGCTTCATCTTCGGGCTTGAGCGCCGACCAGTGATTCTTGAAGTCTTCGAGACTCGCGTAGTCGGCGGCCACGGCTAGGCGTTCTTCCGGGGGCGGCCGCGGCGCGGTGCAGGTGCGGTGAAGTCCGGAGTCTCGTCCTTGATCTGGGACTCGGACTCGTCGTCTTCAGCATCCTTCTCGTCAGACTCTTCGGACTTCTCATCCTCGTCTTTTTCTTCCGGCGCGGGCGCATGTTCCTCGGAAGCATCCGGCGTTGTTGAGCCGGTGAAGTCAGGCTCAGCACCTGATTCTTCCGCAACCTCCGGAACAAGGCAGTGATCGCCAACGAGCCCGACGGCCCAATCAGGGAGTTCGTCCCCGGGCTTGAACGTAACGGCGGTGAAGTCGCGCATAACCACGACGTGTTCGGCGAATGTCGCCATATTGATTCCTTCCGCATGAACTGTGCGGGACGGCCACCTGACCGTCCCGCACAGTTGCTCGACTAAAGAACCCGGGCCACGAAGCTCAGGTTGGCGTTGGCCAGAACGGGCAGCGCGATGGCATCCGACTCGACCGTCGCGATGTGCGGGATCGTTTCGGACTTGTGAGCGCCCACCACGACGCCCGGCTGCTCGGAATCGGCCAGGTCGTAGTTGGAATCCTTCGAGGTCAGCGTGCGACCCCAGAAGGTGTTTCCAAGCTGCGAAGTACCCGTGTTCGGGTCCACGGCTTCGGGCAGAAGCAGGACCTTCGTGTCAGTGATGACACGGCCAGCAGAAGTACGGCGGTCGTAGATGTAAATCTCTGGCCATCCAGCGGCCTGAAGGTACGCCTTCACTTCGGCTTCGATCGCCGGACGCTGAGCGCCGCCGATGAGCGTGGTCTTGAACTGGTCGCCCGAGCTCAGTGCAGTGAAAGCCTTGCGGCTCATGACCGCGGAACCCGGGGTCTGGCCGTCGTTCGACGCGGCGTAGACCTCGGACCAGCCAGCGAACTGACCAAGTCGGTCAGCCGTGGGGTCAGACCACAGCACTGGTGCGACAACGGTGTGGGAAGGATCCCGACCGAAGTCGTCATCGAAGCTGAAGTTGTCCTGCACGACCGTGGCCTTGCCCGTTTCCAGCACGGTGCCACGCAGGCGCTCGATACGGTCCGCGATGGCGCGGGCCACGTTCTTGGCCTCGTCCAGGATGGAAGCTCGGATTGTTTCATCCGAAGCGCTCTCATCCATGAGCTGGTCGTATTCCGATATGACGCGCTTCTGGCCCAGCGGCGGGAGTTCCAGAATGACGCGCTGCCCGGACGTGCTGCCAGCAATTGCAGGCTCAGCGTCGAAGGCTCGGAACTGCGCTTCGATGACAAGACCATTGCGGCCCTTCACGAAGCGGACGGTGATGCGCGGAACCTCACGGTTCGGGAGCCAGCGCGCGAGGGACTGGCGGTTGGCTTCAATGTCAGCCAGTGCGGCCCGGACGTATCCGGTCAGTTCCGCGGGAGTGATGAGATCAGTCCAAAGTGCCATGAATGATCCCTCCTTTCTAAGCGAAGACGAACGTGGTTGCAGAGACCTTTGCTGCGGCGGCGGGCTTCGTGAACCCGCCGGGCAGGTTGGCCGTCTTGATGCGGCCGTGGTCGAGCAGAGGCACAGCGAAGTCCGCGGTGCCAACGACCTTCTGGTCCGTCAGGACGAAGCCGGCGAGAATGCCAGCGTTCGTGACGACACCTTCGGTCGGATCGTAGGGGACGAGCAAGCCGCCGACCTTGGCGACAGCAGTTCCGGAAGGAATGTAGCCGTCAGGGAAGTGGGTGGCCTTGGTGAAAGCGGAGTAGTCCAGCATTTCGGTGCGCGCGTTGTTGATTCCGTGCGCGGAGCCGAGCCAGGACATATTGCCGCTGCCGAAGGTTTCGGTCTGGATGCGAGGCATGATCAGCCTTTCCTAAGCGTTGGTTTTCTTGTTGGTGGATTCATAGAGGTCGCGGCCCGCCGCAACCGATCCACCTGATGGGCTCTGACCGCCAGAGCGACGGCCAGCGTCCGGGATTGGATCGAGCTTGTTTGCCGGAGGAACCTTGCCCGCGGCAGCAAGAACGAGCTCGGAGATCTCTTTGGCAGACGCTTCGAACGTCGCTGCATCAGTTCCGGTAACAAGGTGCTGCTTGTCCACCGGCACCGGGTGCTTGGCCAAAGCTGCGAGCTTGGCATTTTCGAGCCGCAGCGTCTGGTTTTCGGTCTCCCTCTCGGCAGCTTCCTTCTTGGCCTTATCGATGTCCGAGAGCTTGTCGTCATCGATCTTCTGCAGCGCGGCCTTGGCCTCAGCGAGTTCCTTCTCAGCCTTGGACCGAGCATCGCGCTCGACCTTCAACGCTGCTTTTCCAGCGTCGCCAAGTTGGTCTTCGTCCGGTTGCACACCCGCCGCAGGCTGCGCGCCAGCGGCCGGTTCCTGACCGGTCCCGTTGCTGCCGTCGCCGCCATCAGCCGGCGTCCCAGGGTTAGCGTTCATCTGCGCGTCGCCGAAGGTCAGCCGGTGGAAGGCCATGAGTCGCTCAAAACCTC
This sequence comes from Arthrobacter sp. yr096, assembly GCF_900108925.1. Classification (NCBI taxonomy): domain Bacteria; kingdom Bacillati; phylum Actinomycetota; class Actinomycetes; order Micrococcales; family Micrococcaceae; genus Arthrobacter; species Arthrobacter sp. yr096. The sequence continues at coordinate 393,514 of NZ_FNYI01000001.1, forward strand.
CAGGCGCGGTGATGTCGATTCCATGAGGGAAGCAATTTGCCATAAGGGTGTTCCTCCTTGTGATGCCGCATCGCACGGCGAAAAACCGTGAAGCATCGCGCTGCACGGAAAAATTGAATTAGCCCGATTGGGCTATGTAGTCGTCATCCACGACGCCGTCGGTAAAGCGGTCGGGAAAACGCCGTCTAAGGTCGTAAACGATCGCTTTCAGGTCGCTTCGGCTGCCCGCCTTATCGGCGCCAATCTCGTAGATGTCGTAGAGGTCTTCCGGGATGTATCCGGGCGGGTAGTCCTCGTCGCGGGCGATGCGGACTATTTCGCAGTCACACAGCCCATGGAACTCGTTGCCATGCTCACGGCTTCCAGCTGAGCGCTCTGACAGGTAGATGGCGTCACGAGAGGCCAAGACCAAGCAGAAAGCACAGGTCTTTTCGCCGCTAGGGACGCGCGCCCAGCGAGCATTCTCACGGTCCGCGTTCCATAGGATCGCGTCCCTGCCCGGCTGCTTCACGTATTTGTCCACTGCACTCGAGAGTGGCTTTAGCATGTCCTCCGGAGTGGGAGTCCAAAGATGCTTGGCTAAGTAACGAACCTTCGCGGTCACAGCTTCGTCAGGGATCGACTGCGGCGCCGACTTCGCACGGAACGAACCGCGGGAGCCAGCCGCAAGCCGCTGCTCGTCGTACCAGTCCAAGGCGAGCGCCTCAGCAACAGGCCCGAACTGGCTCACAAGGGCAGGGACGAATGAAAGCAGCGAATCGCGGACAACCTCTGGCCGTCGAAAATCCAGCGAACCGAAGTACCCGGCAAGCCGTTCCAGCACGAGCGCAGACAGAGCAGCTGTGTTCGCCCGGTTCTGCTCCAGCTCTTCACGAACGACCACTACTGAACCTCGGCAGAAGTAGCCTCCGCAGGCGCAGCAGGCTTTGGTGTTTGGGTTGCCGCGATCAGGTCCGCGAGGCTGCGGTTGGCGGCCTGCTTCTTTTGGTACCGAAGCATCCTGTCGATGGTGATCTGGTCAAGTCCGTACATCTCCATGGCAACCTCGGGGTCACCGTCGGGGAATGCCGTCGCGAACTTGGCTCCCGCATCAGCCCGTGCGGCCATTGTCGGCGTGCCCGGATCAAGGAACCGCGACCGGAGGCCGCGAAGATCTCGCTCCATGCTCGGTGTCCACTGCCCGTGCATGACGGCGACGACATTGCGGGCCAGGCCAACGCGAGACAAGTTGATGCTCGGGAGTTCATCCTCGACCATGGCGACCAGGTCGGACTCAGACGCCAGAATGGCATCTGCCGAAGACGGGTTGTCGTGGATGATGCCGAGGTAAGCGACCGGAATGGTCGTTTCGCTGGACACCATCAGGCCGATGGTGCGCAGTTGATCCGAGTGAGGCTGCATCGAAGCCTGAGCCAACTGTTGAATGGCCGGCCGAACGAGTTTGCCCTCGTCCTCGTCCCATACATCAGGCAACGCCCAAATGCTTCCCAGCAGGGCTTTCAGTGGTGAGATGCGCTGGCCCTTGGAATCCATGAAATGGGACTCGTCAGCGCCAAGCAGTGCCCGTTGGGGAGCCGAATAGAACTCCGCCGTGACTTCCTGCCGCAGCATCGTGCGGACACCCGTGTCGATGTAGCCCATGAGCGGGCGGCTGATGCGCGATTGCCCGAAGGGTCGGTTCAGCGATCGGCCCCAAACAAAGACCTCGCACAGCACACGATGGGAGACGCTCGTGAACTCGCCAGTCACACGCCAGTCGCCGCCCTTGCGCTCCACCCGGAACACCTGGCCGGGCAAGTAAAGCAGCGCCTTGTTGGCGTCCACGAGCTCCAGCGCTTTGATGACCCGGTTTGTGCGTTCGTCGATCTCCGCCGTCGCTTCGAGAGCCGAACGTGCGGAAACGATAACCTCCGGCTCGCCAGCTGAGACATCGCCGGGGCTCGTGAACACGAAAGCGACAGAGTGAAGCATCGAAGACTCGATGGCCATGCGTTCGACCATCATGACGTTCGGATCGTTCATGACGCTCTCGACGTCATCCAGAAGCGAAGATCCGTTCGGCAAGATGAAGCCGTCCGGCCGGACACGGCTGGCAGGTACCTTGACGGCCTTGAAAGCCCAACCGATCATCAGCTGAAAATCCTTCATGCTGTCCGGAATGGAGAACCCGACCTTGTCCAGCTTTTTCTTTGACTCGAAATATTCGAGCCGCAGGCGGTTCCGGCGCTCTTTCATCCGGATCTTTCGAAGCATCCCTTGGAAAGCGGTAGCCTCTTCATCAGTCAGAGCCCGGTTGAGATCGAGGACGGCCAAGCCATCACCACCTATGCGACGATTGCGCCGCGGGGCTTCCTTTCGGAACGCGCTGAGCGGCGACGAGCGAATTTCTGGGACCCGTAATGGGCGCAAGTTATGGCGACTGTCGGAGCGAGGTCAGCTTCCAAACTGTCCTTGTTCCACTTGAATGAGCCGGGCCGGTTCTTGATTGGGTCCTGCACCGTGTGCTTGACCGATTCGTTGAGATGCTGCTGATCGAAATGCGTCACAGAAGCTTCGACCTCGACGCCGCGGTGCAGCATCGCGCATGCCTGCGTGTATTCGGCCGGGCCCAGGATGTAGACCGAGATGTTCCGCTTTTTCAGGGGGACCTCAAGAATGTCTCTGGCCGGGGACATCGCATCGATGACCACCGGAATGCGGCGCTTCGTGCGATCCCAAATCCAAGCCACAAGCGCGGACACGCCAGCCTCATCAAACGGGGCATCGACGGCGAGCTCCAGATGCACGCCGACGCCGGAGAACGTGGCTACGCCGATCGAAACCTTTGTGCGCTCCAAGTTCATGTCCACGCCAAAGGCTGCAATCTGCCATTCAGGATCCGGGTCCGCTATTTTTCGCAGCAGCCATTTCGTGAATGCCTTCTTGCCAGCCTCGGTCGGTGTTGGCCACATGTTCAGCCGCTCGCGCGCGTAAGAGCGCGGGGAGAACTCGTTGAGCTCGTCCTCGATCGTCTCCATGGAAATGCGGATTCCGAGTGCAGGGTTGGCGTCAGCCGCGTTAGTCAGATCGCGGACAAATACGGCGAGCTCGGTTTCGTCCATTTTGTCGACGTCACCGCGGGCGGAATGCTCCACCCATGCCGCACGTTTGTTTTTGCCGGTCACAGCGTTGTTCCGGACTCGCACGAAAGGCTCGCCACGCTCGGACAAGTCCCGCGGGGGAGTGCCCATGAAGATCGTCACAGGATCGCCACCAGGCGCTGCCGAAATAGTCGGCTTCAGAGCTTCCTGCTCGTCCTCTTCGTACTCCTGAGCTTCATCGATGACAAGGACGTCGAAGGAGCTACCACGGCCAGCGCCGCCAGTGCGGGCGCCAAGTTCGATCAGGCCGCCGTTATCCAGCACGATCGCTTCCTGGCCGTTGGTTTTCCGGATCTCCACAACCATGGCGTTCAGTTCCGGGAATCGCGCGTTAGGATCGTTGACCTTTTGCCCAAAGAACTGAAGTAGACGCTTGAATGCCTTCCGTGCCGACGTCAGCAGATGCGAGGTGTGGAGGATTTTCAAGCCCAATTCCACAAGCATGTAAAGCTCGACAGCTTCCAGGCTGCCGTTCTTGCCATTCTGCCGCGGCACGGACACGCCCCATGTTCCAGAGCACCACTTACCGGTTGTGGTGGTCCGGAGCCATGCCCGGACTACCTTCTGTTGCCACTCGTCAAGGACCAGCCCGTAACCAGCAGCGAGGTCGATGGCAGCCTCGGCGTGATCACAGGAATATCCTCGGGGCTTTGGTGCGATGTAGAATCTGGCGTCCTGCGAACCCTTCAACGGACACCACCACCAGTCAGGCTTTTTGCAAATTCCGCTGTCTGATCCGATCGAGCGGGGTAACGCCGGCGGGCATGGGCTTACCTGCGGGCTTTGCAGCCGCAGACTCAGCAGGGGCAAGCTTGGAAAGGATCGCCGCGAGCGCCGTCGCCTGTTGGCGAGCCTCAGCCAGCGGTGCTGCGAATTTGACCTCGACGTTGATGTTGCGGTCGCCGTCCTCGTCAATTTCGTTGAGGTGTAACCGGAACTGCATGAGGTTCAGGACGCCCTTGCCCTGAATGATGTTGTCGAGCTCGTCCAGCCGGTCAGCGATTCGGGCAGCTTCAAGGACCAGAGCATTCCTGGCAACGTCCTTGCCGGACATCGCTTCCCAGAGCGACAAACCGCGCTCACCAAGTCCAGCAGGAAGTTCCACGTCGCCTCCTTAGTAGCCGGCCATCGTGCCGTCTTTGCTTGCGTGGAGATTCCAGCGAAGGTGATCCTCCACGAACCGCGGGGAAGTGCCGATGGGTACGTAGCATCGGTCTAGGCACCAGCCGCGCAAACGGTCCGGATTAGAAGTCAGCGACAGGAAAGTGAGCGTCCCGCCGCCCGGGAAAGTCATCGACTCCCGGTGCTTCGCATGGATCATCTCGGCCACAACATCAAGCTCCGGATACTCGCTGCGGAACCATCGGGCAGCGGCACGCATCGACGCCTCGGAGTCTCCGAAGACCGCCACATGTCCACCGTCAACAGCTGTGAGCAGTGCATCCACTGCCAACGACTTGGACATGTTCATGACGGCTCCTAGAGTTTCAAACGGTCACCTGTCACCGCGATATAGCGGCCGGTCGTATAGCGCTCAATATTCCGGCCGTCACGAATAACGCGGCCAGGTCCCTCGCTCGCCTCGATGAAAACGTGCACTCCATCGCCAGACTGCGAAACCTCAGCAAAAATAATCGGCTCCGAAATGACGTCGATCGCGTCACGGGCCCACGCCGCGAGCTTCCCGCCCTCAAAGCAGTGATCTAGATCGATGCATCCGATGCCATCGCCGAGGACAAAGCCGAGCCCGACGCCGGCCGCCGACGATTTAGCGGCCGCGAACGATGACCAAGTGGCCGGATCAGTCGAGCTCGCTGATTTTCCGGAAATTGTCACCGGACGCTTTTTCGCGGTCCGTCGCACCCACCGATCTCGGCTCGTCATCGCCTTCGGAAAATCGAAGCGGCGGGAGAGTCGTTTCCGGCAGAGAGCCGAGCACGTCCGAGCTTGCGCGCGATACAAACGCAACGACAACCCACATGACTCACAAACTCTTTCTGGCATGCTCCAATTCTACCGCAATGTCACACTTTCTCCTTGTAAATAAAGGGAAGTAGCGGCATTCACAAAATGGGCCACACCGCCCACGAGGGCAATTCAGCCGAGGGTCAAAAATGCCCTACAAGCAAGCGGTGCAGCAGTCAGAATGGCTCCACGGGCCCCTCGCCACCAGCCCCGCGCCCAGACAGTGGGAGCTCGGGGGGATATTTTCGCTATCGCTGGAGGAGCGACGCGCTGAGGTGGGGGGAGGGTATGCCCCCCCAGGATAAGGAGAAGCCTTATTGGGCAGTTATCCACAGCCTGTGGGCTACCATTTGCGGCTAGTTTTGAGTGGCTGTCGCGCGAGCACTGTTGCGATCTTCGGTGCGGCTCGGTTGCCTTTTGATTGGTTGCAACGCCGGCATATGACGATGACATTTGATAGCTCATCTCGTCCGCCTTTGTCCCATGGCACGATGTGATCGGCTTCAGCACTGCAATGTGTTCGCCCAACGTCATAGTTGAGCATGACCTTGCAATAGGGGCAGCGGTCTATGCCATCACGTCGTGCGTTCTTCTTAGCCTGGCGTGAGATGCGCTTCCATTGCGCTGTGCCAGTGCGTGATGTGGCCACTATGTGTACATGGCCATGATGCGTGCCCTGTTGATGAAGCTGTCATAGTCGACAACTGATGCGCCTTCGATATGCACGACACCTGACATATGCCGAATGGGCCTGCTGATGAAGTCGAGGTATGCGCGCTCTACCTTGATGCGCTTCTTCCTGATGACTGCATTGCGCATGGCAACCTCCTGAGTGTTATCCGGTGTCGTAGCAGGATCGCTTGGGATGGAAGAAAGAACATCCCTGGACGTCATTGCGTCCTGCGGTTCCTTGGGTCCGTGCACGCTGTGACAGCCTTTGGCGTGGTTGGCGGCTTTGACTGCGACACCGGAAGTTGTTGCCCCGCCAGTTCTTGCCGCTGGTGTGGGCGTGCCCGGTTGCGTCCGGCCATGAGGCTCTCTTCATGCTCGATGGCATGGCGCAGAGCTGGCCGGTACGGATAACCGACGCTTGGCTGGGCCAGCGGCGGCGGTGTTAGGGGGACTGGCTGGATTCGAACCAGCGACCTCTGTCATGTTGATGTGCGCACCAGTGCTCTGTCCTTCTGAGCTACAGTCCCATTGGCCGGCGCTTCTCAGCGAGCGGCGTTGCGCTTACCCTGCGCGGGAGATAGTGACCTCCGAATGTGGAAGGGGTTTCGGGCACTAAAAAAGCCGGTCGCTTATGCGATCCGGCTCCTGTCAGTGGATAGACCTCTAACCCGGGATTTACCCTATCAAACTTTGATCCGCCTTTCACGCATTCTTTGTGCGACACGGAATACGTCGCCGGGGAAGTAGATTCTGGACGGTTTGTCGTCGATCGTGACTCGATCGAAGACGTATGGCAGGTGCCCGAGTTTCACCCAGTTCTTGAAGTCGTCCATCTTGACCGTGATCTTTGTTTTTTTGCGGACGTAGTCGATGGCTTGCCGGGGCGGCATGGGCTCTCCGCGGGCTTCCTTCACACGCGCATTGAGTGCGAATTGATCGATCGTTGGTTCTTCCGGGCCGCTGACCGCTAGTTCCGCGCTGGTAACCCAGTCTTGAATCATCCAGGCGATGCCGGCCGCCATGGGATCGTGCTTGTAGTGCTCCGCCTTGCTGGCAACGGTTTTGAGGTTCTCTTGCAGTTGCAGCGCATCAAGGTTGATGGGCGCCGCGGATCCGGGTTTCCCTCCGCTATTCCATCCTGCGTTCGCTGGGCGGACCTGATCGAGTTTGCCGATGGTGACGCCAAGCGTTTCGATGAGCCTCGGTATTTGGTCTATCCAGGCTTGCAGGTCACTGAGGCACTGCTCGCATAGGTAGCCGTCCCCGTGGTTCAGGCAGCCCTCGGTGGTGCATTCATGGCTCAAGGTTTACCTCCTTTGTGAATGAGTAGGTTGCCGTTCCTTCGCAGGCGTTGGGCCAGGAACCGCGTGATGGTGGACCGTCCGGCTCGGCGGGGCCAGTTGACTGTGTGGCCTTCCAACATGCGTTCCAGCACTCCCGCTTGCCATGGCGTGAGGAGTATCGGCGGATCGGCTTGGCGTTTCCGGCTTCTCTGGTGGCTCATGTGGTCCTCCTTCGATGATTTCTACGGGCGATGGCATTCCGGTGAGTTCGGCGTAGACGGACATGAGGCCCAGCGCTGCAGCTTTGAGGTGCAGGTGGGCCTCTGGTGTGAGTTTGTCTTCGAGGTCGCGGACGAGTTCGACGTTGGCTTTCATGGTCCGGAATGCTTTAGCGACGTCGGGGTCTTGCTTGGCCGGGTGGCCGCCGGGCCTACGTTTGGCGGTCACGTTCGTTCTTTCCGGATCTCATCCCATGCGCGGGCGCTGTAATACTCCCGGAGGGACAGCGGCGCTCTGTCCCATTCCGTTGGGCGCGTCTTGGACAGCATCGCCTTCGCCCGTTCTAGGATCGCGGCCCGGACCTCTGGCGGGTGGATAATTTGCACGCACCATTCGCCATCGCCGTGGTAGTCCACGCTGACGTCGTGAGTTCCGATGCCCGCGCACTCGGCTGCCTCGTAGACCGAATCCCTGCAGTTGTCATCGTGGATGGCGGCGCATTGTTTGCCTTCTGTGCACCACATGCCTTCGAGGTCTTGATGGAAGACTCCGTGGCGGGTGTACTCGCCGTCGTCCTCTTGGTCCTCTGTTGGCTTGAATCCTTCGTCCTGGCACTTAGTGCATTCCCACCACAAAGCGCATGTGCCATCTTCCGGGCATTCGACGGTGTACTGGACCTCATCGATGTACTGGTCGTCGGGCAGGTCCTCGTCCGTGTTGGGCACGGCCGTGACCGTGATCTTGTGGGGCTTCATGGCTTTTCAACTCCTACGGCTGCACGGATCGAAACGACGCCGACATGCTCGCGGGCGAAGAGTGCCCGCCCGATGTAGTCGTGCATTACCTTGACGTGCCGAGCGTCTTCGAGTGCGTCGTGCGCGGTTCCGCCTTGCTTGGGCAGTTCCGTGATGCCGGTGAAGTCCACGAGTGATCGGACGTCGTTGGTGTACATCGGGATGCCGTGAGGGAGTTGAATCATGGGCCCGAACAGCTGGGCCAGGACTACATGGTCGTATGCGCCGAACCATGCCCAGAGTTGGGTGTCAGGAGTTTTCGTCAGGAAGCGATGCACTCCGGTCCTGATCTGCTCGCGGGTCTGCCATACCTGTTCGCGAGGACCATGCGCGTAGAGGTGTGGCAAGACGTTCTCTCGGAGCCAACCGTGTTGTTGGATGCGGTCCCAGTCGGCTTCCATGTTGACGGCGTAGTATTCGCGCCCGTCTTCCGCCACGATTCCGATGCTGATGAGGTCGATCGTGTGGCCATCTTCGAGGAACTCGGTGTCATAGAAATACTTCACTGAGCAACCTCCGGGTCGTACGTCGCGGCGAAGACGTCAGCGTCGCATGGGTAGAACTCGCCTTGGATGCCTCGGATGATCCATTGGCCGTCTTTGACGCCTACCCATGTGTCGTGGAGCTTGTCCCAGACAAGAGCGGAGACGTCCGCGGGAGGATCTACCCACTGCTCATCAACGGGGATGAAGCCGTCCCGTTTGAATGGGTCACCTTCGTAGCGGAGCCCTACCCAGTCGCGTATCTCAGGTTGGTTGGTTCCGTCGAACTGTATTGCCTCGATAACGACGGGCTTTTTGCGGAATCTGGCGGGAGTGGTCACTGACGTTCTCCTTCGTCGTAGATGTAGCTGGTTTGGAGTGACTGGGCGGCTTTTTTGGTGCTGTACTTCTCGATGGCTTTCCAAAGTGCCCGGAACAGTTGGTCGCTCTTGCCGTCTTTGGGCTTGCAGTCGATCGTGATGATGATCTTCCGGAGCCTGCCCACGCTCAGAACTTCTTCCCGTGTTTGTGGGGGCGGGACGTGTTGAAGATGATCTTTTCGACGATGATCGCCGCGCCGTCGATCTTGTTGCGGTGGAAGTAGTCGAAGCCGCGAATGATGCCATCGGCGATTTCGGACGGGACGCCTTCGGGTTTGCGAGGCTTGCCTGCATTGTCGGCCTCGATCAGTTCACGGGCCCGCTCGACGCCGACCTCTGCGACGAGCGAACCGGGAAGCTGCAGTTCGGGGTAGTAGGTTTCGTCGGCGGCGCGGCCGTGACGGATTTCGTCGTGCGCTTCGACGGCTTCGGACACGATGAGCATCTGCAGGTTGGCTTGGTAGCAGCGTTCGGCGTTGATGAAGGCGACGTCGCCGCGTTCGCCGGGTACGAAGTCGGCGCGGTCCGGGCGGTCGCCGTGAAAGCCTTTCGCTTCATTGTTTTCGCCGATGGTGTTCTGAAGTTCGCGCAGGGCTTCGATGGTGCTGGCTGAGATGGTCATGGTGTCTCCTGAGTGGTTTCGTAGTGATCGCGGTTGCCGTTGATGAGTGCGACGAGTTCGCCGACGGTGAGGGTTACCCATTGGTCTTGTGCTTGGCCTTTGCCGTGGCGTTTATGGACGACGGCTGCGGCGAGGGCGTCGTCGTTGCCTCGTTCGGTTTCGGCTTCGGTGGCCCATGGGCCGAGCGCGAGCTTCATGGTGTTTTTGCATTCGAGGACGATGCGTTGGCCGAGGTGTCGGACGCCGCCGATGTCGCCGCGGTCTTTGGCGCCGTTCTTGGTCCGCCGTTCGATCCGGTCATCAATGTGCCTGGCGAGGTAGTTGGCGATGAGGGTTTCGAACGAGGATCCGGCCTTCTTGGCTGATGCCCGATTACGTGTCACGTGGTTCCTCCCATGAAGCCGTGATGTTCAGCGACCGACGCCCGGGCCCGTCCTTCGTATCCGTGATCGTTACGTCAGCATCTGCTGGAATGGATTTGAACAATTCGGGAAGTACGTTCGCGATCGGCCCGCGCATGAAGTGCATGGACGGCTCGGGACGGCTCGGCTTTGGCCTGGCTGGCTTGCCAAGGGAATTTTGAAGCGGGTTCTCGCACCACGACTTATGCAAGCCGCCAAGCGCTCCGCAGGTCTGGCAAACGCTCATCGTCCGCCCCATTTCCGCCGGTCACGCAGCAGGGTCGGATCGTGGGGGAGGTTGGGCGGTGGGGCGAACACTGCGTGGACGGTTTCGGCCATACTGGCCGCTGCGGTGGCGATGTTGGACATTGCCTCAACGAACGGTTCCAACGCTGCACCGATGACCTTGAACCCGTGCTCTTGGGAACGTTGGTGTCGTTGCATGGCTTCGATGGCCCGGAACTGGTCCGGGCGAGTAAGCCGGACGTTGCAAAGGTCGCAGGTGTACACCCAACGGGCCTTGCCTTCTTTGCGAATCATTCGGCTGTCTCCAATCGCTGAATCTTCCGGTCAAGGTAGAACCGGGCTTTCTTGTGGTCCTGCACGGTGGCGCCCTTCTTACCTGCCCGGGCGATGTATTTGAGGACGTTGAACAGGTAGGCGTCCTTATCGAATCCCCATGCCTCAGCGACCTTGATGACCTCGTACGGGTCGTCTGCTCCGCCGTAGTGGGCCGGATGGTTCACTGGGTCTTCGGCCGTCGGCGGGAGTTCAGCCAGGATCAGCTCATCGGCGTTGAAATACAGGGGGTGGTCCGCGATGCTCTCCACCACGAACGGCGGAAGGTGACGGTGCTCCGTGTTCAATGCGGTGACGATGCCGACAGCATCGAATACTGAGCACCTGCGGTTGATGACGCGAACAGGGTCGCCGATCGCGAATTTCATCGGGCTACCGCCAACTGGAACAGCCAAACAGTGAGAGTGGCCGCGACAGGGGCGACGATGAGGTGCACGATCATGGCCAGGTTGTTCGCCCAAACGATGCGGCCCGCGGCTACGCGGATGATGTTCACGGTGTAGAGCAGCGCGATCGATGCGGTGACGAGGGACAATGCGAGCAGTAGGTAGTTCATTTCTCTCCTTGAATGACTGAAGCCGCCCCGTGTGGGACGGCTTCTGTGGTTTCGTTTTCGCTGCGTTGGGCGGGGTCCTTGCCGAAGTTGGCGAGTGCTTCTCGGAACCAAGCGGGCATCTTGGTTCTCGGCTGTGGTGTCGGCGGGTCGAGCGCCCGCCGGCGGTTTGCTTCGACGGCCCGGGCTTCCCGTGCTTTGCGAAGGTTGGCGGTGATGTGTGCTGGCATCAGGTATTCCGACGACGTCTGGCGGTGGATCGTGAGGGCGGCCATGGCGACGTCGTAATCAACATGGCCGATGACCTCGTGCCAGGCTTCGATGGTTTCGCGGTCGATCTTGCGGTTATCGATTAGAGCGGCTTTCGCGAGGATCTTCGCGACTTCAGATCTTTCCATTACGTTCCTCTTCTGCGAGCTGCGCGGCGAGTTCAAGTCCAGTCATTGCGCGTTCGGTCCCGGTGGCTTGGCGGGTGCGAATAGCGCTTCCCCCGCCGTTTGCTTCCTTCTGGGCTTCAAAGATGAAGCCTGGAAGCGCGCCCGGCCCCATGGCCTTGGCGTACCAAAGTTCAATGCCTCGGCGAATGTGCTTCTCGGCTATTCCGTCTTGGATTGCCACGGTCACGTGGGCTGTGAGGTCCTGCCGGGTTTTGGATGGCAGGGTTTCGGGGATGTGGTCGTTGAAGGCATTGACGATGTTCGCTCCGGAATGGATGGCGGCTCGTTGCGAAAGTTGAACTTCGCGCTCTGAAACGTAGTTACGTAACGGAACCACAGCACTCTGTTCCTCTGTTCCCCTGTTCCTCTGTTCCCCTGTTCCGGGCGCGACACTATCGGGAGGCCTCGCGACACTCTCGCGAATTTCAGACTGTTTGTAGTCCATAGTCCCGTCAGGACGCGGTTTTCGGCCCTTCCCCGGCTTATCGATGCGCTGGATGGACTCCCACCATGAGATGTACAGCAACTTGTCTCCGGCGGCCTCGTATCGGTGCACCAAACCAGCGTGGAATAGCTCGGTGATAGCTTCGGACACCCTCGCGATAGTCTCGCGAGGGTTCGCGAACATATCGCGAGGGAAGACATCTGTGACGATCAGTTCGATGTCATCGACTCCCACGCCGTTGTCATCGACGTAGGATTCCAAGCCCTTCAGTACCAGGCGTGCATCCCATGAGACGTTCGCGATCCTCCGTGATTTCCAGAACTCTGGCTTGGTGCTGCGGATCCGCAATTGAGTTCTCCTTACTGGCTTCTTGGTTGGTTCGCGTTATTTGTCATGCTGCGACGCCGAGGGATTCGGCGGCGATCATGCCGAGGTCGCGGGCGTTGGGCGGGCAGACGGCGTTTCCGGCCTGCTTGACCATTTCCCGCTTGGTTCCGGTCATCTGGTATTCCTTCGGGAATGCCATGCCCCATGTAACTTCGTGCGGTTCGAGCATCCGGAAGGTGCAGTCCTCGACGGCCGGCGGATTCACTCCCATAAGGGCGTGATGGTTACCGTTGGCCGCGAACGTGTCGAGCGGGTCGTAGACGTCCTTCGGTGCGTTCTGGCCACGGAGAGTGATCATGGCGTAACGATCCACGGTCGTCAGCGTGCCGATCGGTTTATCCATGGCCTGCGGCTTGCTGGAACCGTAGTAGGGCATCAGCAGGGCCGTCTCGTTGCGAGTCGTCTGCGTCCGCATCGGCTGCCCGATGTGCTGAGCTTCCTTCCCTAGCCGACCTTCGACCGGGATCAGCAGACCACGCGTATAGCTCGTGGTCTGCGTCCGGAACGGATCATCCGTGTGACTGATGATCGGGGCGCCACGAACGGCGTCGATCACAAGGCCCTTGGACGCAGATCCGTGCAGAGTCCGGAACGGTTCTTCGGTGGGCCAGATGCGGAAGTAGTCGCCGCCGCGCCCGGCGCTGGCCGAGTCGTAGGTGTTGCCCGCCGCTTCGAGGTGCAGTGGGCCGCGGCCGTACTTATCGAGTCCGGCACGGATCCTGGCCATTGTCTTGTCAGCCAACGGCTTTTCCCGGTCGCCGATACGGACGCCTTCGATGGACCAGTCGATAGCCTCGGAGGCAGGCAGCCACCCGGGTTCGACGATCCGGTTTCGGCAGGAGACCTTTGGGCAGCGGTAGTTGTACTGGGCCCGGTAGCGTCCCCAGCGCTCGTTGGGCTTCTTGAAGACCTGCATGGCCCGGACTGTCTCATCGCAGGACGGGCAGTAAGCGAGCGGACGCAGCTTGTCGAAGTCCGGCCGGGCGTTGCCCTGCTTCCAGAACATGACGTACATGCGGTCGCGGGACTGCGGCGCCGGGAGGCCGCCGAGCTGGGCGTGCATGCTGTTCATGTAGACGATGTGGTGGTCGTAGCCGAGCGACTTCATAGCCAGCAGCCAGGCATCGAACATGAGCCACTTGGCTGCATCGACTACGTTCTCAGTGATGATGATTTTGTAGTCGTGGATTTCCGCGAACCGGGGCACGTCCCACATGGTGGCGCGGGACTTGATGGCGGCTTCGTCGGGCAGCTTCTCGCCGAACAGAGCTGTCTGCCGGGTGACGCGCTTCTTGCCTTTCGCGACGCTGTGGTTGGTGCACTCCGGTGAAGCCCACAGCATGTCCGTGGTCGAAATGAATTCCGGGTCTACCTGTTGGATGTCCGCGCACACGTGATCGACGTCGGGGTGGTTGGTGTTGTGCGTCTCGATGGCACGGGCCCAGTGATTCATGGCCGTCTTGACCTGAATGCCCGGGACATTAGAAAGGCCGGTGGATGACCCGCCGGCCCCGCAAAACATGTCTGTAACTGTGATCGTCATGGTGTCTCTTCCTGAGCAAGCCCGTGCTTGACGGTGTTGATGATGTCCGCGGGATCGAGCCCGCGTTCGGCGGCCCATTCCCAAATGAGCTCGCCTTGTTCGCCGCTCTCGTGGAGATCGTTGAATTCGCGGGCTATCTGGTCTGCGAGGCCCGGCGCTAGGCCCTGAATCTTTCGCAACAGGTCCGAGATCGCAGCGGAGGCGATGTACGCCTGCAGGTACATGGACATCTTGTATTTGGCGGCCATAGCAGCGTCCGACTTGTCGCCGACTGGGAACTCCATGGATGCGCTGAGGGCACCACTGAACCGCTCTTGGTGACTGAGCGCATCAGTGAGTTCGCGAGCGATGATCAGGTCGCAGGTGAGTACCGGTTCTGGCCACCGGCCAGGCAGCATCTCCTGACCTTCCATTGATTCGGTCATGGCGTCCTCCTGAAGTCGTCGCTGAGCAATTTGCAGGGCTCGTGTGGGCAGTTGGCCCAGAGCGTCAGTCCGTGGGCTGTGTCGTGCCAGTCGGATAGCTTCTGGCGGCCGTCTTCGATGACGTCGACGTCGATGTAGTCTCCGTTTTCGCCGCCATGCAGGCACCACTGGCAGTAGCAGACGCCGTCTTCGTAGACCGCGCTCATGGGAGGCGCACCGGCATGATGAGGTGGGACAGTTCATCGCTTCCGGTGATCAGGACAGGCTTGCCGCGGTTCTCTTGGAAGCCGAGTGTGATGTTCTCCGACGGCGTCACAGACAGTGACCATCCGAGGTATCCGGGGTTCACGGCCACGACGACGTCCGTGCCGTTGACTTCGCACGGGATGGTCTCCTGACCTTGTGCGGCCTCGCCCGTTCCTGCGTCTACGGTCATCTCAGAACCGGATGCCGTGATGCGGAGCGGGGTGTTGCGCTCGGCGACGAGCCCCACCCGGGATACGACGTCGGCGAGCTCGGCGCGGTCGACAACGATCTCTGTCTCCGTCGATTTCGGGAAGAGCGTACGGATCTTCGGGAAGTCCTGGTCCAACACGGTCGTGGTGGTAGCCCGGTTCCCTGATCGGATACCGACGTTGTTCCCGTCGATGAGGATCTGCGTTTCGCCTGCAAGCCCTTTGGCCGCGTCGCGGAGCCAGGTCGCCCGGACGAGCGCTTCGAATCCGTCACCTGCGGGCGTCCACGGAACGATGACTTCGGCCAAACGGTAACGGTCGGTGGCCAGCAGGATGAGTTCGTTGCCGTCGCTGATGACCTTCACGCCCATGAGTGCGGGCACTGCGGCGTCGGTAGAAGCAGCGTCGATGATCTGCGCCACGGCCGCGGCGAACACGTCGCCGTCCACGGTTCCAGCGGGCTGGGGGAGCGGTGGCATGGGCGGGAAGTCCGCGACGCTCATGGAGCCGATCGTGAATACCGCGGATCCTGCGGTGAGCTTGGCGGCCGATCCTTCTATTTCAACGGTGACTGCCTTCTTGCCAAACTTCTTGACGATGTCGGTGAACATCTTTCCGGGCAGGAGCGCATTTCCGTCGACTTCGACGTCAGCTGCGGCCTGCGTGCGGGCGGACTTGTCGTAGTCGAATCCGCTGATGCGGAGCGCGCCGGCGGCGGCCTCGATCAAGAGCCCGGACAGTACAGGGTTTGCGGGGCGCGGGCTGATGCCCTTTGCCGCGAATGCTGCGGCATCTGCGAGGGCGTTGGCTGGGATGCTGAATTTCACTTTTTCTCCTGTTAGTGGTTGGTGCATGAGCTGACCCATGCTTCGAGGGCGACTTTGAGCTCCCCGGCGGCGTCCAAGACGCTTATCTCAGTGGCCGCGATGACTCGCAGCGTGGCCGTGTTGTCGCCGCCGTCGCGGGTGGTGATGGTGTGTTGTGCTTCGGCACGCCGTAACCGGATGTTCCACGCGTCATGAATGGCGCGAGCTTCGTCCAGGCGAGCCTTCAGCAACTCGGATCTCGTGGCTGGTACCCGGTGGGCGCGCGTGGTGGTCATGACGCTTGCGGGACCTCTTCGAGGTCGAACAGTGTGGGCATTTCGCGTTGGCGTTCTTCGGCTTCGAGGTACTTCACTGAGTCGAGGAAGTATCCGGGGTTGAGTTCGCTTGAGCGTCCTTGGCGGCCGAGCTTCAGGGCCCGGAGCGGGACGGTTCCGAGTCCGCCGAAGGGGTCGAATACGAGGTCGCCGGGGTTGCTGTACCGGTCGATGAGTCGGTCAACGATGTCGAACTGCAAAGGGCAAACATGCATTTGGACGTTCCGGCGCTTCTGCTCGCCGTTCAGGGTAAGCATGCGGTTGATGTCGTGCCACACGTCCGGCGCCCAAGACCCGGGCATGAGGGACATGAAGGTTGCCGGAAGTGCGCCCTTGCCTTGCAGTGCCTCGCCGATCTGCACATGCGATTCGTAGTCGTAGACCTCGCGAAGTGTTTGCTCGGTGAAGAGCCGGGAACGCTGCTCGACAGGCAGGGCAGCGAGCTCATCCGCGGTGAGATGCCGTTCGCCGCTTGACCGCCAGTTGGCATGCGCGTCGACCTGCCAGCGGGCCAACGAGTAATCCTCGACTTCCTTAGTTACCCGGTCGTCCGCGTACCCCTTCGACCGGTCGGTCTGCGGCTTGTGGAAGAGCAAGATGTACTCCGGCGAGCCGACGCCCATCTTCGTTCCGTCCTTGCGCATCTCCGTGTAGCCGAGACGGTAAGTCTGGTTGTTCTCCCGGACGACGTCGGTAACGACGGTGATCATGCCCATGTAGTCGAAGCCGTGCTTCGTGCCATGGAAAAGAGCTTCAGCATGGAACGGTGACACGGTGGGGATTCCGGCGCCGGTGACGTTGCCGAAGTTGATGCGGTCCTTCACATGGCAGGCGTAAATGCGGCCAGGCTTGAGGACCCGGAGCAGCTGCGGGGTGAGGAAGTCCATTTGCTCCCAGAAGTGAGCGTTGTCGTCGGTGTGGCCGAAGTCGTTGTAGGACGGCGTGTACTCGTAGTGGTTGCTGAACGGGATCGACGTGACGATGAGGTCAACGCTGTTCTCGTCCATGTGGTTGGTGGTTTCATCAACGCAGTCGTTATTGGCAAGGGTCCAGCCTTCGCCTCTCGCTTCCATGCGTTCGATGCCCATGGAGCGGGTGAGCGCTTCGGTGATCGAATTTCGGGACAGCCCGTATTTCTTGATGATCTCGGTCATGGTGTTGGTGAGCTCCTTGTGCTGCGCCCATTTGTCTTTGAGGGACTGGACGACTTCCGTTTCGGACTCGGCGTGGACCATGTGGATGGTGCAGGGGTGTTCCTGCCCGAATCGTTGGATGCGGTGCCACGCTTGGAAGGTGTCGTTGAATTTGAAGGTGACGCCGGCGAATACTGCTGTGTGTGCTTGCTGGAAGTTCAGGCCTTGCCCCAGCTGTACGGGCTTGCCAATGAGCGCCCAGGTTTCCTTGTCCCGCCACGCGTCGATGCGGTCTTCAGCGGTGTCCGGGTCCAAGGACCCGTGCACTGAGCTGTAGGTGATGCCTTCGGCGGCCAATGCCCGTTCGATCGCCGTTTGCTCGTCGTTCAGGTCACACCAGAGGATGATCTGCGAGCCGTCCGCCTCGCGGTGCTCACGGACGATGGTCATGAGCTTGTCGATGCGGGTGGGGAGGCTGTCACGCTTTTCCTTCGCTGCGCCCTGCAGGTCTTTCACGCCGCCGCGGAACAGACGTGCTTGCCCGTCTCGATCGACCGCGGCCGTGGAGTGGTCCACTCCCACTGAGTGCCATTCGACGGTTAGCGGCGGCAGGTTGTAGCCCTCGTCGCTGTAGCCGAGGTCAGAGGGCTTTTGCAGGAAGATCGACCACGAGTTCAGCCACATGAAGAACTCTTCGCGCTTGTGCTCGTAGATGGTCAGGTTGTTGGCCTGCGTGGAGTCCCGTTGGAAGAACCGGGTGAGTGCCTGGCCGGTATCCATGACGCCAAGGAATCCGGCGTAGTGGATCAGTTCCTTGTACCTGTTCGGACTCGGCGTGGCCGTGGCAACGAAGCGGTACTTGACCTTCTCGAAAAGCCTCAGGAACGTTTGGTAGGTCTTCGAGCCGAACGAGCGGAGCACGCCAGCCTCATCGAGTGAGACGGCCGTGAAGATGTTCGGGTCGAGCTTTCCGTCGCGGACCGTCTCGTAGTTGGTGATGTAGAGCCCGCCGCCGTGGAAGGTCATGTCCTTCACGGATCGGATGAACTTGATTTCGACGTCGAGCTTGCCGCCGTCGCGGACGAACTCGCCACGAACGCCAAGAGGCGCGATGATCAGGCCAGAGCCTCCCGCTTGGGCGAGCGTCAGCCGGAGCGTTTCGATCTGCATCATGGACTTGCCCAAGCCGAACGCGGCGAAGATCGCCCGCCGACCGCCCTCGACTGCCCAGCGAACGATGTCACGTTGGTGCTCTTTGAGAAGCGGGTTGACGGCCCCCGCCGTTACTGGCTGGCCGTAGTTCTTCTCGAAATCGGCCTTGGCGCGCAGGAAGTCGTTGTATTCGGTCATCGTCCCTCCTTCGGGTATGAAAAAGGCCCCTTTTGCGGGGCCTTGGGTTTGGGGCGCGTTTCGCGCATTACGTTGTTGACGGCTTGGTTGCCAGTGGGGTCACGGTGGGTGGACATCGCCCGATCGTTTGCGTCCTGCCGACGTCGGGCATCCGTGTGGTGCTCGCAGGATCCTCGAGTTAGGCAGATGCCGAGCGAGGACTTGCAAAGGAAGCAGCACGGATCATCCAGTAGCTTCGACATCGGCGGCCGCCTTAGCTGCGTTGTAGTGCTGGATGCCGGACAGGATCGCGTGGCAGCACCAGAGGTAGTGGAATGTCAGCTTGTCGAAGCTGTGCTCGTAGGCTTCGGAATAGCGGAAGCCGTTCGACTCGAAATCATCCATCAGTCGGAAGCAGTCAAGCCCTGTCGAGCGGTCAACCCATCGGCCGAGGATCTCTTCCCGAATTTCGCCCCAGATGGCCGAGACTTTCTTCGGTTCGTAATCGAGTCTTCGTTCCCAGAAGTCTTGGATGATGTGGTCTTTGAAGAGATTTTCGCTGTGCTCCCGTAGCCCGCCCTGCTTGTCGATCGCTTGGAGCTTCTGTGCCCAGTAGTCGGCGTTCACATATCCACTGTTGAACCACGGGAACATGTCGTGTTCGCGGGAGAAGACGTAGGTTCCCATGTCGCCGCGGATGGTCAGCAGCCACGGCGAGGTGATGATGTCGAAGTAGTACATGCCCGTGCCTGGCTTCTTGAAGCGCAAGTGCCGGTAGACGTCCTGATCGAGCAGGATCGTCATTTCGTGGTCTTCGATGTCGCTGTTGAAACGCTGCAGGACCTCGGGGTGGTAGTCGTTGCGGACTGCCAGCGGCTTCATGCTGCCTCCGCCCGGTGCGTGATGTGTTCCCGGATCTTGGTGGGTTGCAGGCCGTGCCAGGTGATGTCACCTTCGAGTGCGGAGACGACAACGACAGGCATCTGCCGGATGCCGAGGGTTTCCGTGACGTATTTGAATGCTGTTTCGTCTTCCTCGACGTTGACCTCGGTGTAGTGGATGCTGTTTTCTTCCAGCTTTTCCTTGGTCTTGGTACATCCGAAGCAGTCGTTCTTGCTGTACACGACGACGGCAACGCCGTCGCGGGCTTGAATTTCTTTGGTCAGGTCGTGAACGGGCTGGGTGTTTTCGGCGGTCAATGTGGTCCTTTCGCGGGTGCGGCGCCCGGCCGTTAATGGCCAGGCGCCGCGGGCATGAAAAAAGCCGCTCATTGGCGGCTTGGCGGTGCGGGGTGTGGGCTACTTGGAGAAGCGCGGAACGTCGATCGGCAGAGGCTGATCGGAGACGATGTAATCGAGGCTCGTCTCGACCATGACGCCGTCCGTGGTGAAGAAGAAGATGCCAGGATCGCCGGGACCGTAGGTGCCGTCATCCTTGGCGGAGTCGAGAATGAATCCCTCTCCGTAGTGTTTGATGACTTCGGTTTCGGGTCCGACCTGGGATGCGCTGGAACTGATCTTTCCCTTGGCCGTGTAGAAGCCGATGATGTTGGCGTAGCTCAGGACGTAGACGTACCGGATCGCGTTGGGGTCTTCTTCCTTATCCCGTTTCTTTTCGAGGTTCTGTTTCTCGAGTGAGTTCGTGATTTGCGAAGTGCCCTGAGCCTCCTTGCGCTTCTCGTACTCCGAATTGTTGCTGCAAGCAGCGGTTCCCAGAACAAGGGCGGCAGCGGTCAGGACGGCGGCGATTTTCTGCATGGTCTTCATCTGTTTGGTTCCTTTACTTGGTGGCGGTGCAGCCGGTGGTGGTCAGTTCGTAGGGCAGGTCCGGGCTCTTCCAGTCCTTGGAGAGGACCTTGCGGGACTCTGCGTTGTAGGCGTTCACGGAAGCGATGCACTCGCTTTGCACTCCGGCGAGCATCTGCGACGCGGTTTTGTCAGTGGGGTCGGCCGCGACTCGCGCTGCGTGCATGGCGACCAGTTCCTTGTTGGTTTCCACGGCGGCGTTCAGCTGCTCGAACTTCCGTTGCTTCTCGGTCCAGTTCTCGGCGCTGTTGTTGATCTTGACGGCGTCGCCTTGGCCCTTGGGTCCGGAGAGCGCCACACTGAGCGCCCATCCTCCCCACGAGATAAGTGCGATACCGATGAGGATGGCGAGTACGATCGCGATGACTTTGAACGCGTCTTTCATGTTGCTCCTTTGGTGATGGTGTGCGCGGCCCTGATTAGCTCCAGGTGCCGTGGTTGCCCTGCGGTTCGGTGCCCCATCCGCCGGGATCAGCGGCGGGCTGGTGAGTGGCGGGGACGTCGTTGGCGGGCGCTTGGTGCCAGCGGAGGTCCTTGCCGATGGCTTCGATTCGGATCTGGTCACCGCGGCGGTTCTTGCCGTCCTCGCCCTGCCAGACCTGCGTCTCGATCTCCCCATGAAGGACGACGTTGTCGCCTTTCTTGAGGGTGTTGGCGACATTGTCCGCGAGCAGCATCTGCCCTTGGTTCCATGCCCGGCATTCCCAAAATTTGCCGGGCTTGTTTTCCCACTCGTTCTTCTGCTTGTTGAACTTGCGAGGGTTCGTGACGACAGTCAACCGGGTGACTGCCGATCCGTCGTCGTTGAACTTCTGCTGCGGCTCGTCGTGAACCTTGCCGATGATGGTGATCAGGGTTTCGCCTGCCATTACTCCTTGACCTCACCGTCTTCGATGATGATCCCGCGGCCTTCTCCGTCGCCGACCATTTCGATCCAGACTTGGAAGTCGTGCTCGCGGGCAATGGATTCGACCAGTGCCAGGTTGTCCGAGTCGAGAAGCGAGCCGTCGGCGATGCGGATCACTCGGAGCTTAGGGTTGAGGGCGATCGCCATGGCAAGGGAGACGCGCAGCTGCTCGGCGCTGGATGCCTGCTTGAATGGGACACCGTTGTAGGTCACGCCGGACTCATCGAATCCGAGTCCTTCAATCGGGAACTTCGCAGCCGCCAGGCCTTCAGCCTTCTGCTTGTCGATGGCATCAAGCTGCTCAGTCAGCTGCGCGGCTTCAATCTGGAGATCATTGACGTTGTCACTTGCCTGCTGCCAGCGCTCGAACGTTCGGACATCGGTGTTGATCTGTTCCGCACTGTCGAGCTTGAGTCGGATTGCATCGACATCACGAGCTGGCCGGGCGTCTTCAACTTGGCGCTCGGCTTCTCGCAACATGCCCTTCGCCCGCTGCAGTTCTCGCTCGGCCCTCTCGACGGCGTCCGCCCATCCGTCGCGGGCTGTCACCGCAACCTTGAGGTTGTGGTTGGCAGTACGCGCTTCATCAAGTTCGCGCAGGAGGTCGGTCACGCTGACAGGTTCGAGGTCTGCCATCTCTTTCGTGACGGAGATAGCGTCAAGGGCAGCCTTGGCGTTCTTCAGGTCGCGGTTGACGGCTGTGCGGTCGTGGAAGATGTCGGCCCGTTCACCGTCCAGCTGAAGAGGGTCGAACGGCAGGTCTACAAGGGCGAGCAGTGTCTTGACCTGCGCCTTGTCGTCCAGCTGCGTAAACGCCAGCGGGTCGAGGGAAAGCTTGCCCAGCAGGTCATCAAGCTTCGCCTGCCCCTTTGGATAAACGGCGCCGTCGCGAGACTTGACGGTAAGCGTCGAGCCGCCGGGTGTGAACCTGCGGATCACGATCAGGTCCTCAGTTTCGAGGATGATCTCTGCGCGATCTTCACCGTCACGGATCGGCTTTGGAGTGGTCTTGGCATTTACCCCGCCAAGGGCCGCGGTTATGGAGTCCAGGATGGAGGACTTGCCCTGGCCATTGTTGCCGCCGATGACGACGAGGTTTCCGTTCTGATCGGGTTCGATCCGGACGGCTTTGAGACGCTTGTAGTTAGTGGACTGCAGGCTGACGATACGGCTCATTCTGTGGGCTCCTGGGTGTTGTCTTCTCGTACGGCGGCGAGGACCCTTTGCGCGTCCTCGGGGGTGATCTTGTTGGGGTGGTCCCATGCGGCGCCGATAACTTGGCCGGCGGTGGCAAGCAGCGCCTTGCCGTCGCCCTCGTATCCAGCAGCGATCAGCGCGTTAGTGATCGCTTGCCACTGGGCCCGCCACGGCTCCGTCTGGGGCTCGGCCAGGACGGTCACGCTGTGCTGCTTGACCTTCTTTTGGCTGATGCGAACCGGGATGGTGAAGTCCGCGGCGAGGTGCGACATGGCGACGACTTCGACGCCGCCCACTGGTTCGCCCGCGTAGATCACTTCCGGGTTGTTGACGAGCTTCACGGACCGTCCGATCCATGCATCTGATTCGGTGCCCCATCCGTGGGCGATGACGCGGAGCATGCCTTTGGATGGTTTCCATGGGCGGCCGTTCATCCCGACGAGGTCAACAACGACGGGTTTTGCTGTGTCTCCCTTGCGGACGTTTTCGATGGTGGCGACGATGGGGGAGCCGGTCAGGTCGGATGCGTTGAGGCAGTCCGATTTGGCTACTAGAGCCTTCGAGATGTCCATTTACTTGATCACGATCTCCTTTTCGATGTTGAGGCCGAGGATGTCTTCGGCTTGGTAGATCGCCCAGATTGGGAGCGTGATTGGCTCCACTGTCGGATACCCGGGGTATTCGCCGGTTTCGAGGCAGCGGCGGTAGATGTCCTTGGCTCGGGCGTTCATCATCCGGCCGAGCTCCATTGCGTAGTCGTCGTACTCCACGATGGACACGAGGTGCGGAGCCGTCTTCTCTACGTTGACGAACCAGAACGGGAGCCTCTCGCCTGTCATCGCCAGGACACCGTCTTGGTAATGGGCAGCTGACTGGTAGTAGCCAAGCTTGAAGCCGGACTTTGGGAACTCTCGCGGGTCTGCGTTCACGGTGGTTTTCAGGTCGACCAGCCGGTCTTTCAGCCAAGCGTCCGGCCGGCACTTCAGCATGAGCCCGTCATCTTCCCAGAAGACGGACTCTTCGGCGCGGTGACCCGTGAACGCTGTCTTGGCTACCGGGTGTTCCATGACGCTGTCTCGCATGGCGCGGACGAGGTCCCATTCGGCTTGCTTGAGTGGAATCTTGCCCGCGTTCACGGCTTCGGCGGCTGGGACAGTCCACTTGGCGCCGCGCTTGTCGGGTACGTCGATGACCTCTACTCCGGATTCGTCGCCTTCGAGGATGAGGCTGTGGGTCACGGTGCCGAGGTCGTAAATGTCCTTGTGGACTGGGTTGGCTTTCTCGTACTGCCAATGCGCGGGGGTCCGGCTGGCAAGCGTCTTCAGCGACGTCGAGCCGAGTGCGGGGTCAGCGTGGTATTCCTCGCTGGTGAGGTCGGCATAGATGCCGGGGGAGTACGTCATTCTTCTCCTTGGTTCGGGCATGAAAAAGGCCCCTGTGTGGGGCCGTGAATTTTGCAGTCTGGGTTGGTGGGTCGTGGTGTGCGCGGGTCGTAGCGGCTGGGCGGGCATGCACAGCTTGGGTAGCGGTTGGTTTGTCGCTGCCAGAAGTCCGCGCCCATACCCGGCAACAGGTCAGGCATCTTGGTAGGTGATGGTGATGTGGTCGCCGTTGTGCGCGTCGAACCGGATTGTCATGCCTTCACGTACGTAGCGTTGCTTGTTTTCCTTGAGCCGGGTGATGCGGTCGGTGATGGCTTCCTCAGCGGTGACGTAGTGGTCTGCGAACTCGCTTGTTGATTCCGTGGTGATGACTGCCCGGTGTCGTGGTTTGTCATGGCGTGGCGGCGGTGGTGGTCCTTGCCTGGCGACACCGATAGTCCATTCCGCGGGAAGGTCATTTTGATTCGGCTCCCCGCTCATTTGCCCTCGATCCGGTCAGCGACTTGGGTTAGGAACCCGCCGACGTAGCCGCGGTCGATTGGTTCGCGCAGTCCAGTGGCGAACATACGGGCAGCGACACGGATGCCGGTTGCCCGGTGGTGGTCGCGGCTCTTCAGCATCTCTTTCTGGATTTCTTCGCGGACGGCTTCGCGGATGCTGAGTGATTCGCCGTCGAACAGGTGGCCAGCGAGTGCCGTCCGGAGTCCTTCGATTTCGTCCAGGAGCTTGTGAACAACGGCTGGCGTGACGGCGCGTTCGTAGGAGTTCGCTTCGCCGTCTTCGCCGTAATAGGGGTCGCCGTCGCGGAGGACTGATTCGGTATCGGCCCGCTGTCGTAGCTCGGCGATTTCCTCGTTCGTGATGGTCATTTGTCTCTGTCCTTGTCAGTGGTCGCGAGGATTGTTGCAAGTTCAACTTGCAAGGGATTGCGGGCTTTCGCGGCGAGGATTGGCGGCAGCATGGTGGCCGCTTTCGTCCGCGGTCATGCTTCGTCGTAATGCGGGTGGGTGGCGAACCGTTCAATGACGGCGTTGCGGCATGCCTCTTCGACGGCGTCCACGCTCGGCTCTTTGGAGTAGAACTTCACGATGGAGTGCCATACCTCGGCAGCGAGCTCATGCTCGGTAAGCCGCTTGGCCCGAATATCGACTGCAAAGCGCGGGATCGGACGGCCGCCGACGACATACTCGGTGCAATCGCAGGATTCGCCGCACGAAGTCGGCCAATAGATGGTCAGTTCGAGTGGCTTGGTCATCGGCTCGTTTCCTTGCTGGGTTGTTGGTCGCCGCTGACGGGAAATTCGCAGGCGGTAGGCATCGTCGAGAGGGTCCGGTACCAGATGGCCGGAAGGGTGAGGTCGGCGGCCGCCCAACCACCCTCTGGCATGTCCGCCGAAGGACGCTGGTTCAGGTGCGGGGCACGGCGCGGATTCCGGATCATGACTCGCCCTTCCGGTGTCCGCATTCCACGCATTCGTTGACGTCAAGGCCTAGCTCAGCGTCATTCTCACGCGGGTATCGGTGAGCCCATTTCGTGTGCTCGCATGGCGCATATGTCAGCGAGTAGAAATCGTCGCGCCGATGCTCTTCGAAGAACTGCGGAAGGATGCCAGCGTCTGAGAGTGACTTGTTGGACCAGTCGCGCCAGTGGTGGCGGTCCCAGTCATCCAAGCCCTCAACAGTCTCGCCGTATGTAGCCGTGGCGCATGGAGATTCGTAGTAGTCCTTGACCTGCTCGCGGCTCTTTCCGCATTGCAGGCACTCATCTGTTGCAACTGCCATCACCGTTCTCCTTTGCGCCAGGCGTCGGCGTCGTCTTCGTACCGGGTCTGGGATTCTTCTTCGATCGCGTCATAATCGATCGGTTCGGCAGGCTGCAGGCGAGCGTCATGCTGACGGGCCCGGCCGAATTCAATCGAGCCAAGGACGCACACGAGCGCCACGGCCACCACAAAGAATCCGTTGATGATCATTTCCGCTTCCCTTCTGTGCAGCGGCGCCATGTCTTTAGGGAGCCGTTCTTACGCGAGCGGGCTGTGGAGGTAGCTGAGGTGACTGACTCGATGAGCCCTTGGTTGCGAGCCTGCGCAAACGCCATGCCGGGCCAGTTCTGATGTGCCGGCGGCCGCATCTCCTTGCGGAGGTCGTCGGCCGTGAACTCGTTCTTGTCGCGGGCCAACTGATCGATAGTCGCAACGGCGTCCTCAATCCAGTAGTTATCCTCGAGTGCTGCAGCTTTCATGTAGCGGGCTCCCATGCTTGAAGGTCGGCGGCGTCGCGCTGTTGCTGCGCGAGGCGCATGGCCTCTGCCAATTCCTTGTCGGTGAACGCGAATCGGTTCTTCCGTTGACGCGCTCCGCCGTGACCGTGCTCGACTGGGCGGGACTTAGTGCCCTGCCGGATTGCCCGCCAAACGACGTTGTCGTTCATGCAGCCAACCTCCGTGCTGCTGCCGCATGGTTCCGTTCGCGCATGACGTTCTTCACGGCTTCCTCGCCCGTCGGGTCCGAGTGTTGAAGGACGCGGGCGATGAGCTCGTCATCCGTCAGCGTCAAGGCGTTGCACGCTTCGAAGCTGCGGTTGATTTTCTTCGCCGCCCGCCTGACGACCGTGCGATCGAGCGGGAGCTTGTGAGTGGCAGCGTAGGAACGGATCTTGTTTTCCCAGCCAGCCAAGGTGTTTTCGGGCATGGCAATTAGCCCTTTCTCCGAGGGACGAACCCATGGGTGAGGTCAAAGATGGTGATGCAGGAGGGGTGCCCAGACAAAGGGGCTAAGGGTGCCGGATTCGGCGGGCCGGATGTGGCCGGGTGGTGCTACTTGCTATTTGCTGGGTGCTTCGGTGGGAAGGTTTTCAAGCCATTCGTCCAGCTCATCTATGAGGATGACGGGCTTGCTGTTTGCGTACCTGGCGGTCAGCTCGTTATTGCGGACTGCTCGGCGGATCGTATCGATGCTGTATCCGGTGGCCACGGCGGCCTCTTCGAAGTTGTAGGCTCGCTTGCTCACTGGGCATCATCCTCGACAAGTTGACGAGAGCTGATGTTGAGCGCAAAAGCGATAGCTCCGACCTCAGCGACGGTCAGGGGCCGGTGGCCTTTGATGCCACCTTTGATGCTGCGGTGAAGTGTTTTGTACGGTATGCCTGTTTCGTCAGACAGCGCCAAGATGCTTACTCGGCTGCCCATGGCATTCTCGATGCGCTGGGCGATTTTTGAGTCTGAGGCGACTGTTGCGCCGGGGGGTGGGGTAGTCATGCGTCAACCATAAGTAGTCGTTTGACTAATTGCAAGTACCGGATGCAAGTATCCAAGTAGTGGTTGAGGATTCAACTGAGTACAGCGATTGGCGAACAGAATTAGCCGATCGTGTTGCACGCATGCTCGCGATGCGTTTAAATTGGTCACATGACAACATATGGCGATCGGTTTGAAGCGGCGATGGTGACCCAGATCAAGGTAGAGCTCGTAGAGCGCGGCTGGGAACAGAAGGACCTCGCCGACAAGGTCGGCATCAATCGCGTCACCATGAGCCACTACATGACTGGCAAGCGAAGCATCCCGATGCCGACCTTCTTGAAGATCGCCGAAGCCCTGGAGGTCACACCAGGGTCATTGATGGACCAAGCTGATGCTCGCGTTCAAGCTCGGCCCACATCTGAGACGGCGTAAGGCTGCACGAGCTCGCCATTTCTCCGAAGTCCCGAAGCGTCATCCATGCGACGCCGGCACGCGCTCCTGCCTCTAAGGCGTAGGGGCGCGTTTCTTTTTTGGAGCCATCTGCGGCGTCCTTGGGGGGCTCCCCCCAAGCGGCGCATGTGGCGGTAGCAGACGTGTAACTCGTCACTGCTGCCAACCGATCAGATCCCATATATCCATCCCCGCATTCGAAAGTATGTTCGATTACTCATGAGCTTACGACGAGCGACCGACAAGATGGCAAACCCGCCTCTGCATGACGAGATTAAGCCCAGACGCGTTAAAGAGTAGCGTTATGCGCGCTGAGGTTTAAATTTGGAATCTCAACACGCATAATGCATGCTGTGAGTGCATAATGGAGTTTCCAGTCACGATTTGAGAGTGTCAGCATGCCTGTTTGGTGATTCTGGCTCTAGAACGGATAGCATCATGAGCGTGCCAGCTTCGAAACGTCCGGAATCTGGGCCGCTGGCTCGCGCCTTTGCGGCCGAGCTTCGCGCTGCCCTGGCCCGGCAGAGAATTACGGCGAAAGACCTTGCCAGGTTGGTGGACCTAACGCCCGCTTACGTGAACAAGAGACTGCGTGATGAAGCGCCCTTCACTCTGAATGACGTCGAGGTGATAATCCGGGCGCTGGGCGGAGCTTGGGACCACGTGGCATACACGGCGATAGATGAGCTGAGAGTTGTTCCCGCAGCCGAAGAGGATGAAGACGACGCATAGCAGGCGAAAAAAGGCGCCCCTACCAAATCGGTGGGGGCGCCTTCGTTTTGCCGTTATGCGGTCAGCTGCGGGGTCAGGAGCTTCGACAGTGACTCCATGCCTTCGCGTAGCCTTGCCGCGTCCGTGCGGGTCCGGTAGGAGCGCGTCATCTGCCTTGTGGAGTGGCCGACGATCGCCTGAATGATGTCTTCGGGCACTCCGGCCGCGTAGAGCAGGTCCACGGTCGTGTGCCTGGCGCCGTGAAGGACGACGTCCTCCGGTAGGTCAGCGTCGCGCATGAGTTGCTTCCACGCCTTCGTCACACGGTCAGGGTCCCACGGGCGGCCTTCCTCGCGGAAGATCAGACCTTCCTCCGGAGCGTCCTGCAAGTGAAGCTCAAGGATTGACTTGAGCGGCTCCACGAGTGGGATAACGCGCCAACCGGAGGATGACTTCGGGCGGGTCAGGTAGAGCGTTCCCTTGATCTGCCGGAACTCGAAGTCGTCAGGGACTTTCGTTATGTCAGTGATCCGCTGCAGCTGCCATGAAAGGTCAAGCACGTCCGTGACTCGATCACGTTCCAGTCCGATGATTTCGCCTCGCCTAGATCCTGTGAGTAGGTAGGTTGCCCAGAGTGCTCGGTCGTTGTTTCCGGTGAGGTGCGCTAGAAGTTGAATGGACTGCTCTAGTGAGAGTGCGGACTGTTCTAGGACGCGCTTCTTCGGCCGGGAAACCATGTCGCAGGGGTTGACGTGAATCTTGCCCTCCTGCAATGCGGTTCCAAGCATGACCGAGAGCGCATTGTGAGCAAGTAGCGTGTAGGTGCTCGATAGCATGGTGACCTCGTGGGCGCCGTCGTGAAGTTGGTGCTGCCCCGTTGAGTCAGTGAATACGCATGCCGACTCGGGCCAGTCATCCGGGTTCATGCCGCGCAGCTTCGGACTCTTCGGCGTCGCGGCCATGACCTCGTGCAGGCGCCGGACATCCTGGGCGTTTATCTTTGCAAGCATCTTCTTGCCGAGCAGCGGGACGATGTATCCCGTGATGACTGTCCGGTACCCTTCGAGGGTTTTCGGCTTGACCTCTTTCGGCGCGATGCGGTCCATCCAATAGTCGGCCCACTTTGCCAGCGTGACGCCGGACGTCGGCAGGTCGCCGTGCTTGGCGAGCTCGCGCTGCAACTTCCGCATCTCGATCAGGACGTCGTTCTTGTTCTTCCGTGCCACGACTTTCCGCCGGCGCTTCCCATCTAGCCCGGCGGGGAGTTCGACCGAGGTAACCCACATGCCGTCCGAGGCTCGCTTGTAAACGGATCCTTCGCCCTTGCCCCGGGTGCTCTTGCGCGTGGCCTCTCTAGCCACGACGCTTCCGTTCTTCGCGGTCAAGTTCCCTCATCACGGAGTTCCTCTCATCGAGCGTTCGGGAGAACTCCGCTCGCGAGATGTCCCGGCCTTCAAGCTGATATCGGATCGGCGCCTGAGTCGGCAGATCATCCTGCGCCGCTTCGTATGCTTCCTTTTTGGCGTCGAAGTCAGCGCCGCGTTCGCTCATTTGGTACTCCCTAAAGTCGATATGGAAGTGGCCCGTTCGGACCCCTGGAACTCACTATAGCCATTTCTGTAGCCATTGCCAGCGTTTGCTAGCTTATGCTGGCTCGAAAACTTCCGCTAGATTCTGCGGTTTTTGGCCGCTTTGCCATCAATTCTACCCTCAAGCGCACGACTCATAATCGTGAGGTCGGGAGATCGAGCCTCCCCACCGCTACAGAGCAAGACCCCGCAGATATTGCCTGCGGGGTCTTTTTTCGTTCGGTGGGACAGAATGGGTCCATGAGCCGAATTGCAATCATTGGCGGCCACGGGAAAGTGGCCCTGCATCTGTCCCGCATTCTTAGTGGCGAAGGTCACGACGTCACCTCTTTCATTCGAAATCCCGAACATGTGGCAGATGTCACGGACACCGGAGCCTCTGCTGAGGTGCTGGACGCAGAAAACTCGACGACGGCGGAACTCGCGCAGGCACTCAAAGGACATGACGCCGTGGTGTGGTCAGCCGGTGCCGGCGGTGGCAACCCGGACAGGACCTATGCCGTGGACCGTGATGCCGCCATCCGTTCCATGGATGCCGCCGCCGAAGCCGGAGTCCCGCGGTACGTGATGGTGTCCTACCTCGGGGCGGACAAGGACCACGGTGTCCCTGAAGACAATCCGTTCTTTGCTTACGCAGAAGCCAAAGCCGCTGCTGACCACTACCTCCGCAGCACCGGACTCGACTGGACCGTCCTGGGCCCGGGAGCACTCACGGATGAGCCGGCCACCGGCCTGATCCAGACGGACCCCGCCAACCCCGGTGATGGTACCCACACCTCCAGGGCAAACGTGGCGTTGGTGACCGCAGCGGTCCTCGAACTGCCGGGGACCATCCGGCGGACCATCGCTTTCAAGGACGGAACCGAGGACGTGGTGGACGCCCTGACGGGGGACTAACGCCGAAGCGGGCTGGCTCTGGCGCCCGGCTCCAGGTGGTCCGGCCGCCGGGAGCCTGGCCGCCTGTACTCCGGGATATGTTGGTAGGGAACTTTTTCGGCCGGCCCGGGGAAGGGCCTTACAACCTCTGGGGAAGCAGGAACATGGATCAGTTGGCGCTCATTGTCGGGTTGCTGCTTGCAACAGTGGTGGCAGTGGGCCTGGGGGACCGGCTCCGGCTCCCATATCCGGTTCTTATGCTGCTCCTGGCTGTTGCTCTCACCTTCATTCCGGGCTTCCCCGAGTTCGAGATTTCGCCCGAGCTGATCCTGCCGATCTTCCTCCCGCCACTCCTGTTCGCTACGGCCCAGAAGAGTTCTTGGGCGGTCTTCCGGGTGCGGTGGCGGACGCTGTTGCTCCTGGCCGTGGCGTTGGTGGTGGTCTCAACGGCGGTGGTGGCAGGCGCCGCCTGGCTCATGATCCCTGGAATTGGCATTCCGGCAGCAATCGCTTTGGGTGCCATGGTTGCCCCACCGGACCCTGTGGCCGTCGAGTCCGTGGCGGGCCGGGTCCACATGCCCCGGCGACTCATCACGGTCCTTCAGAGCGAAGGGCTCTTCAACGACGCCGCAGCCATCGTGATCTTCCAGGCTGCGGTGGCTGCCACGATGTCCGGTAAGGAAGTTGGGCCGGAGGTCATCCCGCAGTTCGTGATCGGCGCAGCCCTTGCCGTCATCATTGGTATCGCGATGGGTTGGCTGACCAAGTTCATCACCAAGCTGGTCACCTCCATGGTGGCTCGCAGCGCTGTCACGTTGGTGGTGCCTTTCGCGGCCTACATTCTCGCGGAAGAGCTGCACGCCTCAGGTGTGGTGGCCGTCGTCGTCACCGCTTTGGAACTGCAGCGCCACACGCGGCCGCAGGACGCCGCCGAGCGCGTCACGAGGACTGCCTTCTGGGATGTGGTGGAGCTGCTCGCAACCGGCCTGGCCTTTGGGCTGGTGGGCCTGGAGATCCGCCATGTCATCCGCGACGAGGGAACTGCGATCTTCGGGATGATCGGTATGGCTGTGGTGATCTGCGTCCTGGTGTTCGTGGTCCGATACCTGTGGTTCGGCCTTCTTTCCCTGACGGCCCGCAGGCGCAGGAACCTGCTTCCAACATCCCCCAAGGAAGTTCTGATTCTGACGTGGTGCGGAATGCGGGGCCTCGCCACGTTGGCCCTGGCTTTGGCCCTCCCCATGACCTTGCCGGATGGCAGCGACTTCCCCGCCCGGCACGAAATCCTGGTGATTGCCTGCGCAGTCCTCCTGGCGACGCTGGTCCTCCCGGGCCTGACGCTGCCGTGGCTCATGAGGGTACTCAAAGCCACGGAGGACGGTTCGCACGAGCAGGATGCCGCGAAGCTCCTGGCCAAGCGTGCCCAGTCAGCGGCTGTAGCAGCGCTGAAGGACCACGAACTCATGAAGGAACTTCCGGCCGAGAAAGTGGCCTTGGTCAAGGAGAAAATGCGCCGCCTGCATGCTGAGTTGTTGGACGGCACGCTGCAGAACGAGTCGGCTTCGGAGAAGCGAAAGCGCGGACGGGAGCTGTCCATCGCGGTCCAGACCATCGCCCTCGATGCTGCCCGCCAAGAGGTAGTGGCAGCGCGCAACGAACCTGGCACTGATCCTGAAGTGGCCGATCGCGTCCTCCGGCAACTGGACCTGCGCACCATGTCAATGCCGGAATAGGGCCACACCGCGGCTGGGTAATGCCAGGCAGTACACGGGGCGGGCGGACAGCGTGCCGGACAGCGGAGTTTCGGACAGCGCAGTGCCGGACAGCGCAGCGCTAGCCGGCGTCCGGGTGCTTGGGCAGTGATGCGGGGTAGAGGTCCAGGGCATGCTCCTCCACGTAGTCCAGTGCGTGGCGGATGGCGCCGAGGGACACGATGCCATCGCCCAGGACGGAGGTTGCAAGGCGTGGGGGAGTGAACGTGAAGTCCGGCAGTTCCTTCCCGATGTCCGCTAACAAGGCGTGGGCAGATGCCGCGACGCCTCCTGCGATCACCACCAGTTCAGGATTAACCAGCGTGCTGATGGAGCCGATGACGCGGGCCATGCGGTGCGCTACGCGGTCCAAAGCCTTGCGGGCGGCAGCGTCACCGTCCGCAGCTGCCGTGAAAACCATTTCCGCGGTCAATGCTTCGGGATCGCCATCGCAGAGCAGTCGCAGCGCAGACGCGGGGTCCTGGACGGCTTCCCGCCCCCACAGCGCAGCGTAATGCGCTATGCCGAAGGTGTCGCCCACTCCGTCCACATGGTCCAGATATCCCAGCTCCCCGAAGGCGCCCACCTGCCCGTGGAGCAAACGGCCGGACTCGAGGATACCGGAGCCAAGACGGTCACCGGCAAGCATGACCACAAGGTTGTCGACTCCCTGCGCAGTGCCCTGCCACCTTTCGGCGAGGGCTGCGAGGTTGGCGTCGTTTTCGAGGAGCACCTGCCATCCGTGCCGCTCGGACACAATCCGGCGGACATCAAAGGACTTCCAGAATTCCTGTGCCGTGAGGACTTCGCCGTCGCGGCTCACGGGGGCCGCAACTCCAACGGACACTGCGAGTACAGAGTCCGCGGATACGCCGGCTTTGTGCAGGGCGTCCGCGGCGATCCGATCCAGCACATCGGCGCGCTCGTCGGCGGGCACGTTGTAGGTCCGGAAAGGCATGGTCACCTTCGACAGGGATGCCCCGGCCATGTCAGCCACGATTGCGGTGATCTTGGTGGCACCGATGTCGATCCCGATCACACTTGCCGCGCTGTCGTCGAAGATGAATCGGCGCGCGGGGCGGCCCTTGACGTAGTCTCCGGCGCCCCGCTGGTTCTCCAATTCCTGGAGCCATCCCAGCCGGACCAGTTCATCGCAGATGGAGATGACGGTTGCGCGCGAGAGTCCGGTGGCTGCCATGAGTTCAGTGCCGGTGACCACGCCGGCGCCGCGCATCGCCTTGAGCATGGCACTGGCGTTGACCCTGCGCACCAATTGGGTTGACGGTGCAGTCCCGGTCTGCATTTGGGTGCTCCCACTTTCCAGCCGTCCATCGGATTGATAGGGCGGTCTCTCTAAATTTAGTGCATAAATTTAGATGACGACGCATTTCACCCATGGCTTGACCCTGTGGCGCCCATCACTGACCATGGTTAGCGATAGGTAATAAATTTATTTCCTATCTAAACTTCGGGTGGCGAGGAGCACGGTCCGCCGCGCGATGGCAATGCGGCCACTGCGGTCCGCAAGACGAAAGGGCAACGGTGTCTGTGAAAATGACACGCAGGAAACGCTTCGCAGCTATGGGATTGGGACTGGCGCTGCTTGCCGGTCTCCTCTCGGGCTGCACCGGGGAGTCGGGCAAAGAGACAATCCGTTTCACGTTCAGCAAGCGGGAGGCCATCGGCTTCATGACCAAGCTCGTGGCTGACTACAACGCTTCACAGGACCACACCGAAGTGGTACTGGACACGTCCGGCGTGGACGTAGTGTCCGCGAGCTTCGTTCGCGGCAATCCGCCGGACATTGCACTTGCCAACTACAACATGGAGACTTCCCGGTTCGTTCAGCGCGGAGTGTTGAGTGATCTGTCCGGAACGGAAGCGGCGTCCCGCATCCGCGATGACCTCAAGCCGCTCATGGATCAGTACGGTTCCTATCCTGGCCGGACCAGCGCCCTGCCGTACTCGGTCATGGCATCCTCGGTGATCTACAACAAGGAAATCTTCGCTGCGAACAACATTGCCGTGCCCAAGACCTGGAGCGAATTGATCGAGGCGTGCGAGAAGCTGAAGGCCGCCGGAGTGACGCCGTTTTATGCCACATGGAAGGATGACTGGACCATCGCGCAGGGGTGGTTTGACTATTCGGTGGGCGGCCAGGTGGACAGCCTCGGGTTCTTTAAGGAACTTGAGGCCGAGGGAGTGGACGTCGGGCCGGAGTCTTCAGTGTCCTTCCAGAAGGATTTTGACCAGCCCGTCCAGAAGATGTTGACGCTGGCCAGGAGTTACGTCAACAAGGACGCTGCAAGCCGGGCATATGGCGACGGCAACCTGGCGTTCTCGCAGGGCAAGGCTGCCATGTATCTGCAGGGCCCGTGGGCGTTCAGCGAGATCGCCAAGACAGCCCCGGGGCTGTCGCTCGGAACCTTCCCGTTGCCTATGACGGAAGACCCGCAGGACTTGCGCGTCCGCGTCAACGTAGACCTCGCGGCCTGGATTCCGGAGGCGTCCAAGCATAAGGATGCTGCTCGCGACTTCCTCGAGTACCTGTACCGGCCTGAGGTGATCGACGCCTACAACGAATCGCAGCTTGGGTTCACGCCCACCAAGGATTCTTCCAACAAGCCCGACCCCCGCATTGAAGGGATGGTGGAGTACTACAACAACGCCCGGGTTTATCAGGGCCCATCGGTGCTGGTTCCGCGCACCATCCCGATCATGAACTACACGCAGGCAATCGTCTTCGGCGCACCCCCTGCCTCCACCCTCCGTACCCTCGACGCAGATTGGGCGCGCCTGGCGTTCCGCCAGTAGTGCAGAACCAGGGAGCCAACACCATGTCCATCATCACCAGGCCCACCACGTCCGTTGGGCGACCCCAAAAAATACGCAGCAGGCGACGCGTCGAACCCATTTTCTACGTCTTCCTCGTGCCCAGCCTCATCCTGTTCACCCTGGCCATCACCATTCCGGGGATCATCGGCATCTTCTTCAGTTTCACCAACTCCATTGGAATAGGTGACTGGGATTTCGTTGGCCTGACCAACTACGTCGCGATCTTTAGTGACCCGGCCATTCTGCAGAGCTATCTGTTTACCTTCGGGTTCTCCATCGTCACAGTGATCGCAGTCAACGCAGTGGCCTTCCTCCTGGCCGTCGGACTCACGTCCCGCATCCGGATGAAGTCCGCACTGCGGACCATCTTTGTCATTCCCATGGTGGTCTCCGGCATCATCATCGCCTACGTTTTCAACTTCCTGTTCTCCAATTCCCTGCCCTCGCTCGGTGCTGCGGCCGGCATTCCTTGGTTGGAAAGCAGCCTTTTGGCCAATCCTGACCTCGCGTGGGTTGCCATCGTGCTGGTAACGGCCTGGCAGGCTGTGCCCGGGGCATTGCTGATCTACATTGCCGGCCTTGTTGCTGTGCCCGGGGATGTCTATGAGGCCGCGGAAATCGATGGCGCCAGCAAGTTCCAGCAACTGCTGAAGATCACGCTCCCGCTGGTCTCCGGCTACGTGGTCATCAACATCATTCTGGGCTTCAAAGGCTTCCTCAACGCTTACGACATCATTGTCGGCCTGACCAACGGTGGCCCGGGAACCTCAACCAGAAGCATCGCGATGACCGTCATCGCAGGCTTCAACGGCGGTGACTACGCCTACCAGATGGCCAACGCAACGATCTTCTTCGTGGTGGCCATCGTTATCTCTCTCGTACAGCTATCGCTGACTCGCGGACGGAACGCACTCTGATGACCAACCAAGCAACCCTTGAAATCGACCAACCCCAGGTTCGGAAAACCCCCGCCGGGAACAACAGGCGCAGGTCAACTCCTGCCGTTGAACGGGTGAACTGGTCAGCAACCACCATTCTCATTCTGTGCGCGGTGACCGTGCTCCTTCCCCTATATGTCACGGTTTCGATGGCGTTCAAGACCCAGGGGCAGGCTGTCGATGGGAATGCCTTCTCCCTCCCGGCCCCGTTCAGCATGGACGGATTTGTTCAGGCCTGGACTTTGACCAACTTTCCCGTGGGCGCCGCGATGTCATTGTTGGTCACTGCGGGGACTGTTCTGGCCACCATCATCCTGGCCGCCTTCGCTTCCTACGCAATCGTGCGCAACTGGGAACGCCGGCTGTTCAGGTACTCGTTCTTCTACCTTCTGGGGGCAATGTTCATTCCGTTCCCAGTGGTGGCGCTGCCGCAAATCCAGCTCACGGGCCGCCTGGGCCTGGACAACCCCTTGGGTGTGATCCTGCTGGCCACCATGTTCCAGCTGAGCTTCAGCGTGCTGCTCTTCACCGCCTTTCTCCGGTCCATCCCCATGGAGCTCGAGGAGAGTGCCAGAATCGACGGTGCCACAACATGGCAGACCTTCTGGAAGCTGATCTTTCCGTTGCTCGCGCCGATGAGTGCAACCGTAGGGATCTTCGCGTTCCTCTATGCATGGAATGACTTCATGATGCCATCGCTGATCATTTCCGATCCCGCACTTCAGACGCTTCCTGTGCGGCAGAACCTGTTCCAGACCCAGTTCAGCAACAACTACCACGTGTCCTTCGCCTCGTACCTGATGGCCATGGCGCCGGCGATCGTCGCGTACCTCTTCACACAGAGGTGGGTAATGGCCGGGGTGACCCAGGGAGCTGTTAAGGGCTAGGCCTTATTGACCTTCAATGCCCGGGCGTTTCATACTGGTCCGGGACATAAATTTAGAATCTAAATCAAAGGAGTTTCGTGAGCACCTCCGCCGCACAGGCACACCGTACCGACGCCCACCGCATGTCCGACCCGAACTGGTGGCGGCAAGCCGCTGTCTACCAGATCTACCCGCGCAGCTTCTCCGATGCGAACGGCGATGGAATCGGCGACATCAAGGGCATCACGGCCAAAGTCCCGTACCTGAAGGAACTGGGGATCGACGCCGTCTGGCTGAGTCCGTTCTATCCCTCCGCGCTCGCTGACGGCGGTTACGACGTTGACGATTACCGCAACGTGGACCCCAAGCTGGGGACCCTTGAGGACTTCGACCAGATGGCGGCAGCCCTGCATGCGGCCGGCATCAAGATCGTGGTGGACATTGTCCCCAACCATTCCTCCGACCGCCACGAGTGGTTCAAGGAA
Source organism: Arthrobacter sp. yr096 (assembly GCF_900108925.1). Taxonomy (NCBI): domain Bacteria; kingdom Bacillati; phylum Actinomycetota; class Actinomycetes; order Micrococcales; family Micrococcaceae; genus Arthrobacter; species Arthrobacter sp. yr096. The sequence goes on from NZ_FNYI01000001.1 coordinate 430,928, forward strand.
GCGCTGGCATCGCCTAAAGGCTCCGCCGCCCGCGAGCGCTACATTTTCCGTGATGGCCGGGGCGAGAACGGTGAATTGCCGCCGTCGGATTGGGACTCCGTGTTCGGCGGACCCATCTGGGAGCGCATTACCGAGCCTGATGGCACGCCGGGCCAGTGGTACCTGCACATCTTTGCCAAGGAGCAGCCGGACTTCAACTGGGAGAATCCGGAGATCCGCGAGGACTTCCTGAAGACCCTGCGTTTCTGGTCGGATCGCGGCGTTGATGGGTTCCGCATCGACGTGGCCCACGGCATGGCCAAGGATCTATCGGAGCCGCTGCCCATGAAGGCGGACCTTGAGGCCAAGGCCCATGGAACCGATGGCTTCACCGATGGTTCCCACCCGTTCTGGGACCGCGACGAGGTCCACGAGGTCTATGCCGAGTGGCGGAAGCTCTTCAACGAATACAACCCTCCCCGCACCGCCGTGGCGGAAGCCTGGGTCCACGAGTCCCGCCGTGCTCGCTACGCCAGCCCGGAAGGACTCGGCCAGGCATTCAACTTTGACCTGCTGCAGTCCGATTTCGATGCCGCGTCCTTCAAGAAGATCATCACGGACAACCTGGTGGCTGCCAAGGAGTCCGGAGCGTCGTCAACGTGGGTCTTCTCCAACCATGACGTCGTCCGCCATGCCACCCGCTACGGCCTACCCAAGGGTGGCTCGGTAGCGCAGGGCACCAACGCAGCCCAGGACATCACTGGCAGCGAGCCCAAGGGCCAGGACGGCAAGGGCTGGCTTCTGGCCGGCGCACCGTCTGAAGAACTCGACGTCGAACTCGGCTTGCGTCGTGCACGTGCGGCAACGCTCTTGCTGCTTGCGCTTCCTGGCTCTGCTTATCTCTACCAGGGTGAAGAGCTTGGTTTGCGTGAAGTATCGGAAATCCCTGATTCAGAGCGCCAGGACCCGTCATTCTTCCGCAATCCTGGAGTGGAGATTGGTCGCGACGGTTGCCGCGTCCCGTTGCCGTGGACGGCCGAAGGCCCGTCCTTCGGTTTCGGTACAGGTGCTGCGCACTTGCCCCAGCCGGCATGGTTCGCCGACTATGCCGTGGCCAAGCAGGAGGGCGTGGAGGGTTCCACCCTGGAGCTCTACCGCGATGCCCTGCGTCTTCGCAGCGAACTCCAGGCCGATGAGGAACTCGACTGGGTGGAGACCGGCAACCAGGACGTGCTGCATTTCAGCCGCCCCGGCGGCTGGCACACGGTCACCAACTTCGGCAGCAAGGCTGTGGAACTCCCCGAAGGGAAGGTGGCCGTGGCCAGCGGACCGCTGACAGACGGCAAGCTGCCGGCAGATACCACCGTGTGGATTGTCAGCAACGCGTAAGCGTGGCGGCACTGTCATTGGACGCTGCGGCAGAAGACTGAAGCTATGACGAACGCGAACGGGCGGGGACGCCTCATTTACGGCTGCATGGGACTCGGCGGGCCGTGGGACGGTACGTCCTATGGTGCTGCAGAGATCGATCAAGCCGCTGCCGTGATCGAGGCCGCGCAGGGGATTGGCATTGAGCTGTTCGACCATGCGGACATTTACCGCAGTGGCAAGTCCGAGGCCGTGTTTGGTGAAGTCCTCGCCCGTTCGCAAGGCCTGCGCGAAAAGATCCAGCTGCAAAGCAAGTGCGGTATCAGGCTGGGCGAGCGCGGGCTGGACACTCATTATGACCTCAGCCGTGAAGCCATCCTTGAACGGGTCAACCAAAGCCTGAAACGACTCCAAACGGACTACCTGGACGTGTTGCTCCTGCACCGGCCCGATCCGTTGATGGACCCGCGCGAGGTAGCGGACGCCGTCGGGCAGTTGATGGCAGAAGGCAAAGTACGGCAGGTGGGTGTATCCAACATGTCCGGCGCGCAGATCGCTTTTCTGCAGGACGAGTTGCAGGCGCCCATCGTGGCGAACCAGCTGGAAATGAGTCTGCTGCGACGGGATTGGCTGGAGAGCACAGTGCTGGTCAACCATGCGGAGAATCTGGAGTACAGCTTCCCTCACGGGACTGTGGAACTCTGCACGACCAAGGGTATTGAGCTGCAGGCCTACGGTTCGCTGGCCCAGGGGCGCTACACCGGAGCGACGCCTGAAGGGTTGTCAGCGGCCGAGTCGGCAACTGCGGCGATGCTTGAACGGTTGGCGGGGGAGAAGGACACCACGCCTGAAGCGGTACTGCTGGGCTGGCTCATGAAGCATCCCGCAAAAATTTCTCCGGTGGTGGGAACCACCAACCCGGCCCGGATAGGAGCTTGTGCTGACGCCGCCTCCGTGTCTGCCACCATGTCCCGCGCCGAGTGGTACGGATTGTGGGTGGCGGCCCGGGGAAGCAATATTCCCTAACCCGGTTTTAACCCAACTGAGCCGCAGTTGAGGCCGTGATGAATGCTCTAAACGGCCTGACTGCGACTCAGTTGGGTGAGGACAGCAACACACGGGGTGCGCCTATGACGCGTTGCTGAGCGGGGCTACCACGGAGTACGTGGTGGAGTCACCCTGGATCGACTGACTGGCCTTGCCGTCAACGCCCACGGGGATGTCGCCGGCAATGGTCACGCGGTTGAGTTTGCGCGGCTGGCCGTCGTAGTTGTCCGGTGCATAGTGCTGGGTGATGCGGTTATCGAACAAGACCACCTGGTTGGGCTCCCAGTTCACCCGGACCACGTTCTCCGGACGCGTTACATATGCCTGCAGCAGGCGGATGATGTCCTTGGACTCAGTGTTGGACAAACCCACAATCCGAAGCCGCTGTGCGAAGCCCCCAATGAACAATCCGCGCTCGCCGGTCAGCGGGTGGACCCTGACCACTGGGTGTGCGGTTTCGAACTTCAGGCGGGTGAACTCCTTGCGGCGCTCCTCGGCGTTGGAATGCTCCAGGTTCTTGGGCACTGAGTAGTCGTAGTCGTTCGTGTGGATGGCCCACAGGGTGTCCGCGAAATTCCGGAGTTCCTCCGGAAGGTCCTGGTACGCGCCGGCCGACGACGCAATGAGGGTCTCGCCTCCATAGGCGGGAAGGTCAATGCTGCGCAGGGTGGAAGCCTGAGGCGGGTTGACCACGAACGTGACGTCCGTGTGCCAGTTGTTGGCCGAACCGTTTTCGCTGTCCACGGGCAGTACGTTCTCTTCACCCTCCACCGAGGCAACGGTCGGGTGTGCCTTGGTCAATGGGCCGAAATGCGACGCGAACTTCACCTGCGCTTCGTCGCTGAGGATGTTGGCTTCGCGGAACACCAGTGCTTTGTGTTCGTTGAGTGCAGCCCTGATCTGTGCAACGGTGTCCTCGCTGAGGTCTCCGCTGATGTCCAGCCCGCGGATTTCGGCGCCGATGCGGGAGCCGAGCTTGGCGAACTCGAGTTTGGTTTCGGTAATGACGGTCATGATGTGTTTCCTTACTTGTTGTGATGGTTGCGGCAGGTGCCGCGGGTGGGTGGGTTTAGGAGGCTGCGGCACCGACGGCGGTGCGCCAGCGGGAGAAGTGCCGTTCAAGGGCCACCAGCAGGAAGTTGACGCCGAGGCCCAGCAAGGAGACCGTGAGGATGCCCGCGTACATGTCCGGGATCAGGAAGCTGCTCTGCGCGTTCACGATCAGGTAGCCCAGACCTGCCTTGGCGCCCACCATTTCGGCAGCAATCAGCACCAGGATGGAGGCGGTTCCGGCCATGCGGATGCCTGTGAAGATCGTGGGAACAGCGGACGGAAGAATGACTTTCTGGAACAGCCGGAAGCTGTTGAGCCCCAAGGAACGCGCAGCCCTGATCAGCAGCGGGTCCACGGTCTTCACTCCGGCAATGGTGTTCAGCAGCACCGGGAAGAACGCCGCATAGGCCACGATGCTGATCTTGGATTCTTCGCCGATGCCCAACAGCAGCGTGAACACCGGCAGCAAGGCAAGGGCAGCCGTATTGCGGAACAGTTCCAGCAACGGATTCAGGACCGAGTTCAGCCGTCCGTACCAGGCGATGAGCAAACCCAAGGAGACACCTGCCACCAGCGCCGCACCGAAACCGGCCACCGAGCGGGTGAGGCTGGCTGCGATGTGGCCCTGGATGGTGCCTGCCTCGAAGAGCTTTCCCCATGCCAGGAGCACTTCGTGCAGCGGCGGCAGGAAGACGCGGGTGGAGGGGCTGGCCAAGTACGTCGGCCCAAGCTCCCACAGCGCCAGGAACGCCAGGATGGCTGCAGACTTCCACACAACGGACCCCGCCACCGAGGCCACCCGCCGCGCAGTGGCGAGGATCGGCGTCGTACTTGCCTCAGGTGCGGTCAGTGCGAGGGAAGGTTCGACGGCGGCACCCGGCTCAACGTGCCCGGCAGGCTTGGGTGCAGCTTCTGTTGCTGTGAGCGTGGTGGTCATCAGGCCGCGCTCCTTTCAGTGATGGTGGTGGCAGGCTCATCCGGTGCGCTGCCATCCGGAAGGATCTTGCGGTGTCCGGCATCCTGGGCGCGGCGTACTTCGTCGTGCAGGAGCGTCCACACCTGGTGGCGGTGCTCCACGAAGGCAGCGGTGGAACGGATGTCCTCTTCGCCGTCGCGGTCCGGGATGTCGATGTCGACGATTTCCTTGAGCCGGCCCGGGCGTGCGCTCAGCACCGCAACGCGCTCGCCGAGGTACACGGCCTCGTCAATGCCGTGGGTGATGAAGACGATCGTCTTGCCCGTGGTCTTCCAGATCCGCAGCAGTTCGTCTTGCAACTGCTCACGGGTTTGGGCGTCCAACGCAGCGAACGGTTCATCCATAAGCAGCACATCAGGCTCATAGGCCAGGCTTCTGGCGATGGCCACGCGCTGCTTCATTCCACCGGACAGTTCATGTGGATAGCGGTCTTCAAAACCGGCAAGCCCTACCAAGGCCAGGTATTCCTTTGCTTTGGCTGCCCGTTCGCGGCGGTTCAGCTTTTTACCGTCCGGACCGACGCCCTCAAGCCCTATCGAGACGTTCGCCGAGGCCGTCCGCCAGGGGAATAGTGCATACTGCTGGAACACCACCGCGCGGTCCTTTCCCGGCCCGGTGACGGGCTTGCCGTCCACCAGCACTTCGCCGGAAGTGGGCGTGGACAGTCCAGCGAGCAGGTCCAGCAGTGTGGTCTTTCCTGAACCACTGGGCCCCACCAGGGTGAGGAATTCGCCGTCGCGGACGTCAAGGCTCAGCGAGTCGATGGCGGTGAGCCGGGTGGCTGCAGCGTTTTTGGTGGCCCGGACTGTGAATTCCTTGGTGACGTTCCGGAGACTGATTTTGGCTGTCATGACTATCCCTTCTTCGCTGCAGCGAGCTCGTTGAAGTCGTTCGTGTAGTACTTGGACGGCGTGAGCTTGTCTTTGACGATGCCGGCCGAGCTGAGCCACGCCTCCCAGCGGGTGAAGTCCTTGTCCTGGATCACGCCGGAGTCCGGGACGCCAGGGCTTTTCCAGAACTTCAGGTTGGCCGTGCTCTCGTTGCGTCCGCGGCTGTCGATGATCTTGGTGAACCGGGCAATGACTTCATCCCGAGGGGTTTCCGCTGCCCACTTGATGGCTTTGGCAACGCCTGTGGTGAACGTGCGGGTGGTGTTCGGGTTCTTCTCGATGAAGTCGTTGCGGAGCACGATCTGGCCGCCTGCGAACGTTCCGAACAGTTCAAAGTCACTGAACAGCGATCGCAGCCCGCCGGCCTCGATGGCCCTGTCCTGAAGTACGCCGCCGAGTGTTCCTGCGTCCACCTGGCCGCGACGGATGGCTTCCTCGGTGTCGTTGGGTGCCAGCGGGACCAGCTGGACCTGCTTGATCTCGTCCTGGCTGAGTCCGTTCTTGGTCAGCCAGGTGTTGATGACGGCTTCGTGGTGCGCGCCCAGGGTATTGACGGCAATTTTCTTCCCGATCAAGTCACGTGGTTCCTTGATGGTGCTGTCCGCCTTCACGTAATAGCCGCTGAAGGTCTTCTCATCCGAGCCGTAGTAATTTGTCACCGCCTTGACGGGTGCGCCGGCTTCGATCAGCTTGACCACCGCTCCGGAGAACGCCCCGCCGAAGTCGGTCTGGTTGGTCGCAGCTGACTGGATGTCCTGCGGCCCGCTGGTGGTGTTACCCACCCAGTTCAGTTTCAGGTCGCCCAGGTAGCCAAGATCCGCAGCAAGTTCAGGGAAGGTCACGTTGTTGGCCGAGCCCTGGTACCGGAGCTCCTTGACCTCGTTGCCGGCTTGGTTGGCTTGTCCTGCTTCGGCTGCACCGCCGCAGCCGGACACCGTCAGCGCTAGTACGACGGCGGCCGCGACGCTCAGGAGGGGCAGATGCAGTTTCATGGGAGCTACTTTCGATGGTTGGGGGTGTTGGGTGGCCGGGCCAGGCAAAGGCCCGGGGACCTTGTGCAAAGGCTTGGGAACGATGAAAGCCCATGGGGACGGCGGCTGGGAAGCGCCCGGGTAACGCCTGGAAACTCTGCGAAACAGCCCGACACGGGAGGAAATCCTGGGCAATTCCGGGCAACCGGGGGACACAAGTCGCCGCGTTGAGCACTGTGAACAACAGCGACCGGCGCGCCGGATATGACTGGCGGGTACCGTCGTCGGACGTTCATACTGTTGGACCCCACAGTCATATGGGGTTTAGTTCGTATTGATCCTCACAAGCGGGCGGATTTCTTCGCCTTGCGGCCCGCAGGGCGGATACGGTAGATACATGACGTCTAGCATCGCCGCCGAGTCCATTCGGCCTACCCGCAACATTCCCGCCGACATCGCCCGTTCCTGGCTCCTTGTGAACGCCATGAAAACGGAGCTTTTTGATGAATCTGCGGGTTCGCGCGCTGACGCCATCATCCTGGACATTGAAGATGCCGTGGACCCGTCGCAGAAGGATGCTGCGCGTGAGAATGTCGTGAACTGGTTGACCGCAGGCGGCCAGGCCTGGGTCCGTATCAATGACGCCACCAGCAAGTTCTGGGCCGATGACCTCGCGGGCCTGCGTGGTACTCCCGGCCTGCTCGGCGTGATGCTCGCCAAGACCGAGTCGGCTGACCAGGTCACTGAGTCCTACCACCGCATGGACGGCAAGACCCCCGTGGTTGCCCTGGTGGAGTCTGCCCTCGGCATCGAGGAAGCCAACCACATCGCACGCGCCCAGGGTGCTTTCCGCCTGGCCTTCGGCTCGGGCGACTTCCGCCGCGACACAGGAATGGCGGCAACCCCGGAGGCCATGGCCTACCCGCGTGCAAAGCTCGTCGTCGCCAGCCGCGTGGGTAACCTGCCGGGCCCCATCGACGGCCCCACTGTCGGCACCAATCACCCCATCCTGCGCGAGCAGACGGGTATCACGGTGACCATGGGCATGACCGGCAAGCTTTGCCTGGCCATCGACCAAACCACCGTGATCAACGAGGTCATCAGCCCCACGCCGTCGGACGTTGCCTGGGCTACGGACTTCATGAACGACTTCGAGGCCAACGGCCGCGTCATCCGCGACGGTTCCGATCTCCCGCGTTTGGGCCGCGCTGAGAAGATCATGAAGCTTGCGGTCGCTTTCGGAGTGCAGCCTTCCCTGTAACCATGCTGGTTCACGGAGTCGTTTGGGACTCTTCGTCACCGGCTTTGAGGATGTTCTCGCCGGACGCAGGGTTCACTGATATTGCGTTGGCCCAGGGTTCAGCCCTGGGCCTGCGCGTTATCCCCGGCCTGTGGTGCCTCGGCCACACCAAGGTTCACGGCCCGGGAGACCGCACGCATGTTCCCTGCCGCAGCGAGTCGCCGGCCGAGCGCGGCAAGCAGTGCGGGGCGTGCTTTGCGCGCGACGATTCCCGCTTGATGCACGATTTCCACCGGGGCGGTTCCGTTCCCACAGGCCTGCGTGCCTACCTCATGCAGCCGCACTGGCTCTATGTGGCCACGTTCGCCAACGGCGCCACCAAAGTTGGCACGGCCTCGGGGCAGCGCAAATGGAACCGGCTTGCCGAGCAAGGCGCCGTCCACGCTTCCTATGTGGCCCATGCGGAGGACGGACGGGTTGTTCGCGTGCTCGAGGACCTCGTGACCCGCGAACTCGGCCTCGTCCAGCAGGTCCGCTCCGCCGCAAAAGTGGCCGGACTTGTGGAGCCGCGTGCCGCCGTCGAGCTTTCTGCGGTGAACCGCCGGCACGCCCGCACTGTGCGCGAACTGTTGGGCGGCCTTGCCATGACCGGTTACTCGGTGGTGGAGGAAGAGTGGGATCGCCCGGAATTTGCCGAGCGGCTCTGTGTGGCGGGTGCTGGGGGAGGCCGGCGCCACCCCTACCCGGCAACTTTCGACGCCGGCGGGCACGGGCTGCGGGTCCACGCTCTTTCAGGGGCGGTTGCCTTGGCAGGCCTTCCAGACGCTTCGGGCAATGACATCGAGGGCAGCTTCGTGGCGGACCTCGGTGGGTTGAAGGGCCGCAAGATCGAGTTGGGCCCTCACACCACGGAGATCCCGGCGCTGCAGGACTCGCTCTTCTGACCCCTCATCTTCCGTGCTCTTAAGTTGTGGGGCCCGGTTTACGGGGTATTCCTGGGTTTAGGGACGCAGAGCAGGCCTCGCAACGCTCTCGCCTCCCGTTGCCCGGCCCACGCGAACCCACCAACCGCGCCCCGGTAGACTTGGACGGTGCTGAACGAATTCTGGGCCACCGCCTCCACGTCCTACAAAGCGCTGGTTTTCAGCGCCATGGGACTGATCGCCGTCGGACTCATCATGTCCATTGTCGGAAACACCTCCGGCAACCAAGGGCTGGCCATGGCGTCCTTGCCCGTGATCGGCGTGGGTCTGTTGCTGCATGTCACCGGACTGGTCATTCGAGGCCAAAAGATTCGCAAGACCTACAAGAAGTAAGGCCCGCTCAGCGGGGCAGCAATTTCCCGTGGCCCGATAGGGTTGGACCATGAGTATTAATCCGGACCTGCAGGGTCGCAGTTACCCTGCCGCAGAGGTTTACGACGTCGGCCGTGAAAAGATCCGCGAGTTCGCGAAGGCTGTGAAAGCCAGCAACCCCGCGCATTTCGATGTTGAGGCAGCCAAGGCCCTGGGCCACAGCGACCTCGTCGCCCCGCCAACGTTTGCCATTATTGTCGCCCAGCGCGCTGATGCGCAGTTGGTGGAGGACCCTGAGTCGGGCATCGATTTTTCCCGCGTGGTCCACGCCGACCAGCGCTTCACCCACCACCGCGCCATCGTTGCCGGCGACCGCCTGGTGGCCGAACTGCACGTCGACGGCGTCCGTGCCATGGGTGGGGGAGCCATGATCACCACGCGCTCTGAAATTTCCACCGAGTCAGGCGAAAGGGTCGCCACCACCACCTCGTCCATCCTGGTCCGCGGAGAGGGACAGTAACCATGAGCCCCACATTCGAAGAACTGACGGTTGGCCAGGAGATTGGCACCCGCAGCATTGACGTTACCCGCCAGGATCTGGTCAAGTACGCGGGAGCTTCCGGCGACTTCAACCCCATCCACTGGAACGAAGCGTTCGCGACCTCCGTTGAGCTGCCGGGCGTCATCGCGCACGGCATGTTCACCATGGGTGCCGCAGTGCAACTGGTCAGTGACTGGGCGGGCGATCCAGCCGCCGTCGTCGACTACCAGACCCGATTCACCAAGCCCGTCCTCGTCACCGACACCACGGGCTCTGGTGAAGCCGGCGCTGTCATTGACGTCACCGGCGTAGTGGGCGCGCTCGACGTCGATGCCCGCACCGCGCGCATCGACCTCACCGTCGTGGCTGCCGGCCAAAAAGTCCTCATGAAGTCCCAGGCGGTTGTGAAGGTCCCTTGAACCAACTGAATACCTTCCAACGGCGCGCCACTCCGACTGAAATGTCGCGGTGGCGCGCCGCTGTTCTTGCTTCCTACGCTGCCAGCGGCATCGCGTTTGCCACGTGGGTGTCGCGTCTGCCCGCCATCCGCGACGGACTGGATCTCACGCCCGGCGGCATCGGGCTTTTGCTGATGTGCATGACCGTCGCATCGTTCATTTCGATCTCCGCATCAGGTCTCATCGTGCTGCGGCTTGGGCCCAAGCTGACCACCAGGATCGGCAGCTCCATGGTGGGTGTTGGCCTGGTGACTGTGGGTTTTGGTGCTTCAGTTGTGGCGAATCCGCTGGTGGTGGCGGCCGGACTTGTGGTGCTTGGCCTCGGCACGGCCAGTTGGAACACAGCGTCCAACGTGGAGGGAGCAGCCCTCGAGCGCGCCATGGAACGCCACATCATGCCGCACCTGCATGGTGCATTCAGCCTCGGTACCGTAGCGGCTGCTGGTTTTGGTGCCTGGGCAGCTGCCGTGCACATGCCGGTGTTCTGGCATTTCCTGATCTCCGGGGTGGTAGTTACGGCGTCAGTGGTGACCGCCGGTTTCTGGTTCCGCGCGGAGAAAACAGCGCCCGCGCAGCAAACTTTCCGCCCGGCTCAACCAGATACTTTCCAGGATCCGTCCACTGGACCGCTCCCGATTATCACTGCAGAGTCGGCGGACCGGGAGGGTACCCAAGGCGAAGCTCCGGCACCGCTGGACAACAAGCGGCTTGTTGCCCTTGCCTGGCGTGACCGCCGGACCTTGCTGATCGGCGTCCTGGTCCTCGGCCTGGCGCTGGCTGAAGGCGCTGCCGGCGACTGGGTGGCCCTGGCACTTGCTGACGGCCATGGACAAACGGATGCCGCAGGGGCAATTGGCTATGGGCTGTTTGTCACGTTCATGACCATCGGTCGCTTCGCGGGAACGTCCATCCTGGACCGGTTCGGACGGGTGCTGGTGATGCGCTGGTGCTCGGCCACGGCCGTCGTGGGTCTTGCGCTCTTCGTTTTTGCCCCTGCCCCGTGGCTCGCGTTCGTGGCCCTGGCCGTGTGGGGCCTTGGCGCATCGCTCGGGTTCCCGGTGGGGATGTCCGCTGCCGCCGATGACCCGGTCCACGCGGCGGCCCGCGTCTCGGTGGTCTCAACCATCGGCTACGGGGCGTTTCTTTGTGGTCCGCCGCTGCTGGGGCTTCTGGCCGAACACTTCGGGATCCTCCATTCGCTGCTGGCCCCGTTGGCGCTGCTGGTGGTGAGTTTCTTCCTGGCCCCCCTGTCCGGTAAGCAACAGGCACAGTCCATGCACGCCAACGAAGCCCGTTAGGCTTGATTGGTGACCCAAACGCTGCTTTCCGAATTGACCACAGCCGCTGTAGGCGGCCCCGCAGGAAACTTTGTGGAGGCCCGTACCGAAGCTGACATCATCGACGCCGTTCGCTCGGCCGACGCTGCCGGCGAGAGACTGCTGATCATCGGCGGTGGCTCCAACCTCCTGATTTCGGACGACGGCTACCCCGGGACTGTCCTGAAAATCGCGTCCGAGGGCTTCACCGTGAACTCCGAAGACAGCTGTGGCGGTGTGTCCGTGGTGGTGCATGCCGGCCACAACTGGGATGCGCTGGTGGAGCACGCCGTGTTGCATGCATGGTCCGGGCTGGAAGCTTTGTCCGGGATTCCGGGGGCCACCGGCGCCACTCCCGTTCAAAACGTGGGGGCTTACGGAGCCGATGTTTCACAGACCATTGCGGCCGTGCGGACATGGGACCGTGAGCGCAACGCAGTCCAGACCTTCACCAATTCCGAGCTCAGATTCGGTTACCGCGATTCGATCCTGAAGCAGACCACTGTTGAGGGTTCGCCCCGCTACGTGGTGCTGACGGTGGAGTTCCAGTTGCCGCTGGGCCGAATGAGTGCCCCCATCCGCTACGCTGAGCTGGCCCGGGTCCTGGGGGTGGACGCAGGCAAGCGCGCCTACTCCAACGATGTGCGTCGGGAAGTGCTCCGGCTCCGCGCGTCCAAGGGCATGGTCCTGAACGCGGCAGACCGGGACACGTATTCCACGGGCTCGTTCTTTACCAACCCGATTGTGCCTGCGGATCGTGCAGCAGGGCTGCCGGACAATGCACCCCAGTATCCTGCTGGATCTGATGGACTGGTGAAGCTCTCCGCAGCCTGGCTCATCGACCACGCTGGCTTTGGCAAGGGATTCGGGCTTGAGGAGACCAGCGTTTCCGGTGGGCGGGCATCTCTGTCCACCAAGCACACCTTGGCTATCACCAACCGGGGGTCAGCCTCCACCGCGGACATGGTGGCCATCGCGCGCGAGGTGAGGGCCGGCGTCGTCGAACGTTTTGGTATTGAACTGCACCCTGAGCCGTTGCTGATCGGGGTCAGCCTCTAGGCATTCCCCCGGATGCCGCCGCTTTTCGGAGCGTGGCCCTGGTGTTAGCGCGTCCGCCGCTCGGCGATGGGCAGGATCCTGTTGAGCAGCAGGAAAGTGAGTCCGCAGCTGACGGAGCCAAGCAGGAAGATCTGGCTGAATGCGATGCTTTGCGGGGATGGTCCGCTGGGCATGAACAGCCCGGCCATGGCGAAGCCCAGCAGTCCCAGAAGCATCACGATGGATCCAAGCAGGAAGCTGCGGACCTGGGCTGCCGCCGCCGGGTAGAACCAAGGTTCTGGAGCCTCGTCGTCCCGTTCGGCTACGGGCTGGCTGGCCGCAGCACTTCCGATCAGGAGCGCGGCTGCGGCCGTGGCAACCAAGCTGGCGGTTTGGATGGCCTGCATGGAAGGGGAGAGGCTCACGCCCGTCCCCACTGCCACAATCAACCCGGCGCCCAGTCCTACCAGCGTGCAGAACCAGCCGGCGGTAGCCAACCACCGGCTCAGCGGCCGCACAAACGGAGCAAGATCACCGAAAAGCATGAATCCATCCTAGGATCTGCTGCTGGTAGGCGGCTGGGAAGCGCGGCAAGGTTCCCTGTGCCCGCAGGCCCTTTTAGGATGAAGCATGCTTTCAGCCCGCACCACCCTCAGTCCGCGCGTCATGGGCCGGTTGCGGCTCGCCAGCCAAGGCCTGGTGGCCGGTGGGTTTCCCTCAGTCCCGGACGCAGTCCGTTGGATGACGGCCATGCAGGCACAGGACCTGGGCTCTGCCTTGTGGGCGGTGGGACAGCGCGTCCCCGGTACTGCGGCCTCGGATGTCCGCGGAGCCCTCGACGCCGGGACCATGGTCCGTTCGTGGCCGATGCGCGGCACCCTGCATCTGCTCGCGCCTGAAGACCTGCGGTGGATACTGGGCATCACCAGCGACAGGCTGATGAATATGGTGGCAGGGCGTCATCGCGAGCTGGCCATCACCGCGGACGACATCAGCCACTGCCGGGACATCGCCTTCAAAACCGTTGAGGAGCTCAAAACCACAGAGGGCGCAGCCGGTGCCAGCCGGGAGCAGCTCTTCCAGGCGTTCGAGGAAGCAGGCCAGATCACCAAGGCCCAACGCGGCATCCACTTGCTCGGCAGCCTGTGCCAGCGCGCGCTGCTCGTCCAAGGGCCCATGGCGGCGTCCAACGGCAAGGTGGGCGTTCAGCAACTGTTCGTGCCTTTCGAGGACTGGATCCCGCAATCGCGGGACCTGGGGCGTGGGGAAGGGATTGCCGAGTTGCTGTTCCGCTACATCCGCAGCCATGGCCCCGCGACAGTCAGGGACTTCTCGTGGTGGAGCCAGGTGCCGCTCACCGAGGCACGTGCCGCCCTCAAGGAGGTGCAGGATCGTTTGGTTGAGGTGGCGTTTGGCGGCGCCAGCTACTGGCTTTCGCCGGAGACGGCAGCAATGCTCGACGACGACGTCCCCGGCGCCCGCTCGCTGCTGGCTCTCCCCGGCTTCGATGAGTATCTGCTCGGGTACCAGGACCGGAGCCTGGTCCTGGCCCCTGAGTTCGCCGGGTTGGTGGTGCCGGGGAAGAACGGCGTGTTCAAGCGAATCATGGTGTCCGGCGGTGAGGTTGTGGGGACGTGGGCGCGGACGGTGAAAGGCAAAGCCGTCGGTGTCGTGCCGGAGCCATTCACAGGGCAGCTGGGTCCGGCCGCTGAGCGCTCGTTCCAGGCCCAGGGTCGTGCTTACCTGAAGTTCATGGCCGGCTGAACCCCCTAACACGTGGAAAACCCGCTGTTCCGTTGCGGGACAGCAACGGAACAGCGGGTTTAGCGACGTACTGAATGCAGGGGCTAGAGCTTGCCCGTGGCGATGTTGAGCATGCGGCGGAGCGGCTCGGCCGCACCCCACAGGAGTTGGTCGCCCACGGTGAAGGCGCTGATGTACTCCGGGCCCATTTCGAGCTTGCGGATACGGCCCACAGGGATGTCAAGCGTGCCGGATGCAGCCACCGGGGTCAGGTCCGCCATGGACGCTTCCTTGGTGTTCGGGATGACCTTGGCCCACTCGTTGTCCTTGGCCAGGAGGTTCTCGATCTCCGTGACGGACAGGTCTTCGCGCAGCTTGAGAGTGAGGGCCTGGGAGTGGGACCGCATGGCGCCGATGCGGATGCACAGGCCGTCCATGGCGATGTGGTCCTTGCCGGCTGTGCCGTTTCCGGTGCCGAGGATCTTGTTGGTCTCTACTCCGGCTTTCCATTCTTCCTTGGACTGGCCGTTGCCGAGGTCGGCATCGATCCAGGGAATCAGGGAACCTGCCAGCGGCACACCGAACTGCGTGGCGTCCACACCGGTGCGCTGTGCTGCGAGAACCTTGTGGTCGATTTCCAGAATGGCCGATGCGGGGTCGTCCAGTTCGCTGCTGACCTCATTGTTGAGGGTGCCGAACTGGTTCAGGAGCTCGCGCATGTGGCGGGCGCCGCCGCCGGATGCGGCCTGGTACGTCATGGAGGTGCCCCACTCCACGAGGTTGTTCTTGAACAGGCCCCCGAGTCCCATGAGCATGCAGGAGACCGTACAGTTGCCGCCGATGAAGTCCTTCACGCCACCGGAAAGGCCGGCATCGATGACATCTCGGTTGATGGGATCCAGCACGATGATCGAATCGTCATTCATGCGCAGGGTGGAAGCAGCATCGATCCAGAGGCCGTCCCAGCCACGGCTGCGGAGTTCGCCATGGACCTGCTTGGTGTAGTCGCCGCCCTGGGCAGTGACAATAATCGGCAGCTTGGCCAGCGTCTCAATATCGAACGCATCCTCGAGCTTGCCGGCCCCATCAGCGAAGGACGGGGAGGCACCTCCTGCGTTCGAGGTGGAGAAAAATACCGGGTTGATGTTGGCGAAGTCGTTCTCTTCCTGCATGCGCTGCATCAGGACGGAGCCGACCATGCCACGCCAACCGACCAGTCCTACGGACGGATTAGCTGCTGTAGTCATTCACCAAGTCTAAACTTTGGGAGCAAACTGCCGCTGTTGGTTACGTCACGCGTGCGACGTACGACGTCGGCTCCTGGCCGGGCGGCCTGCGCGCCTCCCGCTGCGGCTAGTGTCCGATGTCGGGTTCTTGCAGCAACACGGCCTTGCGCTTGCGCAGGGCGAAGAACGCACCGAAGGTAAATACCTGCGTCAGCACCACCAGGATGATGATGCCAACAATCCGGTTGCCACCCAGGATCATGGTCAGCCCCACAATGGCGGAGATCAGGGCGAAGAGCGGCAGCAGCATGTAGCCCAGCACGAACAGGGTTTCAGGTTTTTTCAACATACTGCTTTCCTAGCTTTCTTTCCGTCGCCACGTGGTGAACCGGAAGTTCGTGCCGTTCTTGGCGGTGAGCCAGCCCTCGGCCGGCGCCATGGTGTCGAAGGTCCAGTCGTCACCGAGTTCCGGTGCGAAAGTGTCGCCCTCACAGTCGGCGTCGATGATGGTAATCACCGCGAGGTTGGCGATGCCCATGGACTGTTCGAAGATCTCGGCACCGCCGATGATCCACACCTTGTGGCCGCCGGGTGCGAACTGTGATTCCAGCAGGGCATCGTCAAGGGAGGAGACCACCAAAGCGCCCTCCGCCTCGGGCGTGGAGGCCCATTCAGCGTTGCGGGTCACCACGATGTTGGTGCGTCCGGGCAGCGGGCGGTACTTCTCCGGGAAGGACTCCCAGGTCTTGCGGCCCATGATGACAGGGTGGCCTGTGGTGAGTTGGCTGAAGTGCTTCAGATCCTCCGGCAGGTGCCACGGCATGCTGCCGTCCTTGCCGATCACGCCAGAGGTGGTCTGCGCCCAGATCATGCCGATGCCGGTCATGGTGGCGGCAGTCTCCTGGGTGAAAATGACGCTGGGAAGCTGTGCCGGAATGTCGGAAGAAGAGGTGCTCATACCGCGATCGGCGCCTTGATGGTGGGGTGGTGGCGGTAGTCCACAACCTCGAAGTCATCCAGCGTGTAATCGAAAATGGAGTCCGGCTTGCGGAGGATCTTCAGCTGCGGGTAGTCGTACGGCTCGCGGCTGAGTTGCTCGGCCACTTGGTCAACGTGGTTGTCGTACACGTGGACATCTCCTCCGGTCCAGACGAATTCGCCGGGCTCAAGCCCAAGCTGCTGCGCCACCATGCGGGTCAGCAGGGCGTAGGAGGCAATGTTGAAGGGCACGCCCAGGAACGTGTCCGCGGAGCGCTGGTACAGCTGGCAGGACAGTTTGCCGTCAGCCACGTAGAACTGGAAGAAGGCATGGCACGGAGGCAAGGCCATGTCCTTGAGTTCGGACACATTCCATGCGGACACAATGTGCCGCCGCGAGTCCGGGTTGGAGGCGAGGTTGGACATCAGGTCAGAGATCTGGTCAATGTGCCCGCCGTCGGGGGTGGGCCAACTGCGCCACTGCACGCCGTAGACGGGGCCAAGCTCGCCGTCGGCATCCGCCCATTCGTCCCAGATGGAGACGCCTTGGTCCTGCATCCACTTCACGTTCGAGTCGCCGCGCAGGAACCACAGGAGCTCCACAGCCACGGACTTGAAATGCACCCGCTTGGTGGTGATCAGCGGGAAGCTCTCGGCAAGATCGAACCTCAACTGGCGGCCAAAAACGCTGCGCGTTCCGGTTCCGGTGCGGTCCGACTTGTGCGTGCCGTTGGCCATGACATCGCGCAGGAGGTCTTCATATGGGGTGGGGATGCTCACGAGTCCAGCTTACTTGCCAGCCGGCCACGAAGAAGATCAATGAGCGTTTCATCACTCACACCCGCGTCGCGCGCTGTCAGGATCAAAGCGTCGACGCCGGCAATCACCGCCACATCTCCACCCGCCATGCCGTGCGGCACCCGGGGCGGCCCGACGACGACGGTACCGTTCCGGCGTCGTGATTCAATCAGCCCGGACTGCTCCAGTTCCTTGTAGGCGCGGGCGACGGTCCCTGCGGCGATGCCCAGGTCAGCGGCCAGGCTGCGGACCGTGGGCAGCCGGCTACCGGGTTCAAGGACCCCGACGGCGATCAAGGAGCTGAGTTGCCTGCGGATCTGCTCGTACGGCGGGACGGGATCCGCCAGATCCACCGTGATCCCGGCGGTCATTGCGCGCGTTCCTCGTGCTTGGCGGCGTCGCCGCGGGGGATCTTCCGGAAAAGGCTGCGAACCGGTGTCACGGAGACCATGACGGCGATGACGGCCAGTACGATGCCGATCGTGGGGAGTGGGCTGGGGCCAATAGGATCGAGGCCTGGTTTGGGCGGGAAGAATCCATACCAGGCGTTGCCGGTGCTGATCAGCAGGACGGCTGCCTGTCCCAAGCAGTACGCGGCCAGCGTCCTGACTATGCGGTACATGCTGATGGCCCGCAGCGCGGCGTCCAGGCCTGTGTTCCCGATTGACTCGGGGATACCTCGACGGCGGCGCACTTTCAGGATGGCTGCTGCGCCGGCCAGTGCCACCACCATGGAGACAAGAACAGATGCCGGCCACGTCTTGGGGCTGAATGGCTTTACTTCTCCAGCCACAGCGAAAGCCACAGCCAGTGCCAACACCAGGGCGCTGCCTATCGCAAAGGACAGCAACCCCCGGGAAACGGGTTGGAGCGGCCACTGTACCGGAGGGTTGGAGGCTCCATAGTTCCTGGCTGTCAGGAGATCGCCCGCTGCTATGGCAGCCAAGAGAATCACGGCGATCATGCCGGTGATCGATGGAAAAGCCCACGGCTCAGGTGTTCGGGCCGGGATGAGGATCGCTGTGTAGCCGGCCAGTGCCGCAGTTCCGCCCACCACACCCAACGCGGCGCCGATGGAGAGACTGAGCCGGGCTGCCCCGTGGGTTCGTGGATCAGTGCGGAGCGTAGTGGCACTGATGGTCTTGTTTTCTGTGAGGAGTGACGGGAGTTCGGGAACGCGCCACCACCACATGACCAGGAGTACAGCCATGTTGACCAAGCCAAGCGCATTGAACCAGGACGACTGCCACAAGGCTCCGGGAGCTGGCTGTGCTGCGAAGTTCCCGGCGATGCCCGCGAGCCCGGCTGCGATGGTGGCCACCGTCCGGAGCAAACGGTTGGCGGCTATGGACCTCAAGACACTGTTGTCGGCACCATCCAGCGTTTCCAAGCGTCGCCGTCGAGCAATCAGCAGGAGGACCAGCCACGTTCCCAGGGCGAGAACCAGCAAGGCCCCGCCCAGCCAGGCGGCCAGCTCCCACCCGTGAATCCTGCCCTCCTGCCCTTGACCCATGTATCCGTTATCCAACGGCGGCGCCTGGCCCGGTGGGGTGGGCAGCACCGGTGTGTGGGCCGGGAGCGTGGCAATCCAGGCAATGACCAACGCTGCGAATGCAAAGATCGTGGCGGTGGTCCAGGCAAGTTTGCGGGGAAGGAAGTCCCTGATCCTTCGGACGGCCAGTTCGGCGTACCGGCGGGGCGCCTTGGGTGCTGGGTAGCTCAGCTGGCCCAACGCATGGACAGCGAGGCAGGCCAGAATTGGCCACGCCAATGCGCTGGCTATCTGCTCGGCAGTGGCCGGCGCGCTTGACGCAGTTGGATTCACCCGCAGGATCCCCGTATTCATGGCTCCCTGCAGGGAACTGGCCATCCACCCGATGATGCCCACCCAGAGGCCGTGCGACGCGACGGATTGGGCATCCGGTTTCGACCACACCTGCATCCGAAGGAACAGGTACACGATCACCGCGCCCACAACAGGGCCCAGGAACAACAGCGGTGGCAGGCTCAAGAACACGACGAAGACCCCCAAGTCTTTGTATCAAATGCTTGCTATCAATGTATCAAGCATTTGATACAAAAGTTGTGGGGGATGGTGCGCGTTGCGCGTTAGTCGTCGAAGGGCTTGACCTGTTCCACGGACACAATCTTCCGCTCGGATCCCCGGGCCACCTGGCAGACGATGACCTCGCCGGGAGAAAGGAAGGGGTCAGTGGTGGGAAGGAGAGCCCGCAGCGCCTGCGACATGTGCTGGCCCAGCTGCTTAAGGGCCGTGGGCAGCGCCGGGCGATGAGTGCAGACTGCGATTGGCACCTGCTTATCGAACAATGCCTCGACCGCCGCAGCCGTCTTCTTGGGAGAGCGCTGATGGTTGTGCTCAGTGAGGGCTTCCACCAGTTTCACCTTGGCCCCGCTGGCCTTGGCATAAGGGGCAATGGTGGCTACGCAGCGGGTCCACGGGCTGGTCACCACCCGCTGTGGTTTCCATACCTCCAACAGGCGTTGCACTGCCACTGCCTGCCGCTGACCCGTGGCGGCCAGCGGGCGGTCACCCTCAGCCTTGGTCCACGAGGACCGGGGTTTTGCCTTGGCATGGCGGATCAACACCAACGGCCACGTGTCCAGTTCACCGCGGACGTGAGCCTTCTCAAGATATTCCAGGGGCTCCACGTCCGTGGGATTGCTCAGGAAGGAAGCCGCACGGTCCGGACTGCACCACATGACGCTGTCTACTTCCTTGCCGTCAGGGCGGAGCTGTGCCCCATTAACCTTAACGGCCCAGTACCGAACCACTTTCAGGCCAGCGGCCACATGATAGTGAATCGCGGGGAGCGGTATGCCCAGCGGCGCCTGGAGGCCTATCTCCTCCCACACTTCACGCGCGGCGCACTCCGGGACGGTTTCGCCGGCGTCGAGCTTTCCTTTGGGCCATGACCAATCGTCGTAGCGCGGCCGGTGAATCAGAAGAACCTCAAGGGCGCCCTTGCTGATGCGCCAAGGAATAGCGCCGGCTGCAACTACGGCAACCGGCTCACCGGGGTGGTCTGTCTGATCCTGCACGGGGGTATCGCTGTTCAAGTGGTTCCTTTACCGCCGGGCCGATGCGCGCTGCCGTGAACGCGATTCCAGAAGCCAGGACTGCATGTCCAGGAGCGGCTTGCCGTCCTGGTCCAGGTGGAACCTCGTCCAATGGCCTTGGTTGTCCAGGTGCCAGCTCGCCGTTCCGTCGTCCACGTACCGACGCATCAGGTCCATGACTGTTGCTGTGTCTTCCTTGCTGGCCAGCTGGACCAGGGCCTCCACGCGGCGGTCCAGGTTACGGTGCATCATGTCGGCTGAGCCGATGTACACCACGGGCTCACCGCCATTGCCAAAGGCAAAGACGCGTGAGTGTTCAAGGAACCGGCCAAGGACGGAACGGACAGTGATGTTTTCGCTGAGCCCCGGCACGCCCGGACGCAGCGAGCAGATACCGCGGACCACCACGTCAACCTTCACGCCGGCCTGTGAGGCACGGTAGAGGGCATCAATAATGGCTTCGTCCACCATTGAGTTGACCTTGATCTGCACGAGCCCCGGGATGCCGGCGCGGGCGTTGCGGATTTCGGTTTCGATTCGGTCCACCAACCCGGCCCGGACTGATCGCGGTGCCACAAGAAGCCTCTTGAAAGTGGACTTGGGGGCGTAGCCGGAGAGCTGGTTGAAGAGCTTGGAAAGGTCTTCGCCCACTTGCTCATTGGCCGTCAGCAGGCCGAGGTCCTCATAGTAGCGGGCCGTACGGGGGTGGTAGTTGCCCGTGCCGATGTGGCAGTAACGGCGCAGGCCATCCACTTCCTGACGGACTACCAAGGACAACTTGCAGTGCGTCTTCAGGCCAACGATGCCGTAGACCACGTGCACGCCGGCCTGTTCCAGCTTGCGGGCCCAGGAGATATTCGCTTGCTCGTCAAAGCGTGCCTTGATCTCAACAAGGGCCAGGACCTGCTTGCCCGCCTCTGCTGCGTCGATCAGGGCGTCGACGATGGGGGAGTCGCCGGATGTGCGGTACAGCGTCTGCTTGATGGCCTGGACCTTAGGGTCCGCGGCTGCCTGCTCCAGGAAGGCCTGGACGGACGTAGAGAACGAGTCGTACGGGTGGTGGAGCAGGATGTCGCGTCGCCGCATGGCGGCAAAGACATTCGCGGCCTTGGACGTCTCAGACTCGTTGAGGTATCGCGAGGTGTGCGGCACGTGCTTGGGGTAGTGAAGATCGGCGCGGTCGATGCCGCTGATCGCGGACAGCCCGCGGAGATCCAGGGGAGCAGGCACAGAGTAGACCTCTGACTCCTCAACCCCAAGTTCCCGAATCAGCAGTGCCTTGATGTTCGGGTTGATGTCCGTGGTGACTTCCAAACGCACGGGAGGGCCGAAGCGGCGGCGCAGCAGTTCCTTCTCCAAGGCCTGCAGGAGGTTCTCGGCGTCGTCCTCTTCTACTTCCAGGTCCTCATTGCGGGTGACACGGAAGGTATGGTGCTCCAGCACCTCCATGCCGGGGAAGAGCTTATCCAGATGGACAGCGATGACTTCTTCCAAGGCGATGAACCGGGCCACGCGGCCAGGGATGGCACCCGCACGGGGACCGTCCACCGAGATGAGGCGGGGGAGCTGGTCCGGAACCTTCACACGGGCAAAGAGTTCCTTGTCGCTGATCGGATTGCTCACGATCACGGCGAGGTTCAGGGAGAGGCCGGAGATGTACGGGAAGGGGTGGGCTGGGTCCACGGCCAAGGGGGTCAGGATCGGGAAGACCTTCTCCTGGAACATGATGCTGATCCGGTGGCGGGCATCCTCATCGAGTTCGTGCCAGTGCATGATGTGGATGTGCTCGTAAGCCAGGGCAGGGCGGATCTGCTCGGCGAAGACGCGCGCATGGCGTTCCTGCAGCTTATGGGCCTCTTCACCGATCTGCTCCAGCACCTCGATGGGGCTCAGCCCTGCGGGTGAAGGCACGGCAAGGCCGGTGGCGATGCGGCGCTTGAGGCCGGCCACCCGGACCATGAAGAACTCGTCCAGGTTGGAAGCGAAGATCGAGAGGAAGTTGACGCGTTCCAGCAGGAACAGGTCAGGATCCTCGGCGAGCTCCAGTACGCGGGAGTTGAACGCAAGCCAACTCAGCTCACGGTCCAGGAAACGGTCCGGGGAGATGTCGCCTTCCGGCTCCAGGCTCGGTGCAAACTCAGGAATATCGATGCGGTCCTGGGTGGCTCGCGAGGCCGGCACTTCCGATGATCCGAAGCGCGGGGGCAGGGTTGCACCCTTCGAGGTGGATCCGGCGGTGCCGACGGGGTCCGGCTGCATGGGGTTCTCCTAAGCTCAGGACGGGGTTTCCTCCCACATTACAAGCAATTGTGGTGCCCGAATCCAAGATGTCACCGGCTTTCCGTCCGGCGATCTCCCAAGGTTAATTTTTGGTTACCGGACCATACATCACGTCGGTATCCCAACGAACGAAGCCGAGTTTCTGATAAAGGGCTACCGCGGCTGCGTTGTCGGCGTCTACGTAGAGCATCACCGCATGCAGGCCCTTGTCCTGGAGATGGTTGATACCCGCTACCGTCAACGCCTTGCCAAGACCCAGCCCTTGGGCCGCCGGCGTAACGCCCACCACGTACACCTCGCCGATGGCCGGGTGCGGACCTTGGCGGGGATGGACCTTCGTCCAGTGGAATCCCAACAGCTCGCCGCCGTCATTGACGGCCAACAGGAAGCCCCCGGGATCGAACCAGTCCTCCGCCTTGCGGGCTTCCAGATCCGCCAGGGTCATCGAACCCTGTTCGGGGTGGTGCGAGAACGCTGCGCGGTTGGCGTCCAGCCATGCTTGCTCGTCCTGGCCCGGCACGAAGGCGCGGAGGGAGACGCCATCCGGCAGGCCGGCGTCGGGCAGTGCAGAGGCCGAGGACATCAGCCGCATCTTCCACAGTTCACGTACTGGCCCGTATCCGAAGCGCGCGGCGAGTTCGGCGGCGGCTTCATGATTGCCGTGGGACCAGGCGCTCAAGCCGTCAAGGCTTCGTTTGCCCTGGAGTGCGCCCAGTAACCTGCCCGCCACACCCTGGTTGCGGTAGCTCGGGTGGACGGCCAACTCCAGCACGCCGCTCTGGTCCGGGCCTTCAACGACGACGGCGATTCCCGCGAGGTCCTCGGCGGTGGCCGGATCTGAGTCCTCGTCAGGAGCATAGAGGGCAAAGGAGAGGACGGAATGGTCGCCCGCGTCGACACCCCGCAGCATCACCAGAGTCTGCTCAGAGAGGGGAGGGTTCCCGTCGGACTCCTCCGCAGCGGCGGCGAGGGTCTTGAAGTCTTTCAGGAGCTCGGTGTCCAAGGCGCCGTTGATGATCAGTACGGGCCAGTTTTCCGGATGCGCGTGACTCATGATGCAAGGCTATACGTCCCACGCAAGCCGCGTGATTTGATGTCCCGGCGCAACGGCGGTAGTCTCGTTATCTCGCTCGGCTTTCGACTGGTTCGTCAGTGAGTGTTGGGGGGATCCACCAGTGGGGTGGCCTCGATACGTTCGACCCGTATGTCCTCCACCAAAAGCAGAAGAGGCCCGGATCCACAAAGATCCGGGCCTCTTCTGCTTTGTTGCAGCGGGTTCTTCGGTGAAGCGGCGGGCAGGCTCAGGCTTCCGAGAGTTCATCATCGGGGAGCCTGACCAGTGTGAGCCGGTACCCGACGTTGCGTACCGTGCTGATCAGGTTCTCGTGGTCCACGCCCAACTTGGCCCTGAGTCGCCGGATATGGACATCCACGGTCCTGGTGCCTCCGTAATAGTCGTAGCCCCACACTTCGGTCAGCAATTGCTGGCGGGTGAACACACGGCCCGGGTGCTGTGCCAAGTACTTCAGGAGTTCGAACTCCTTGAACGTCAGGTTCAGGGGTTGGCCATTCACACGCGCTGTGTAGCTCGCTTCGTCGATCACGACGCCGGCAGCCCGGATCTCGGTCTGGGTCTCCTCTTCGCCGGTGACGGCTCGCGCCATGGCCAGGCGGATCCGCGCTTCCACTTCGGCGGGTCCTGCGGAGTCCAGCACGATGTCATCTACTGCCCAGGCGGAGGAGACAGCAGCCATGCCGCCTTCCGTGAGGATCAGCATGAGGGGTGCGCTCAGGCCGGTGGCCTTGAGCAGCTGCGTCAGTGAGCGGGCGCCCACCAGGTCCTTGCGGGCATCCAGGAAAACGATGTCCGTAGGATCGGTTTCGAGCAGGGCGGTGGGTTCTGCCGGGAGGATGTGCACGCGGTGGTTGAGCAATTCCAAGGCAGGCAGAATGTCCACCGAAGAGCCGGTGCTGTTCGTTAGGAGCAGGATGTGCGACATAGTTCCTCCAATGGGCTTTACGCGCATCATCGGGCGTCGAAACCGGAGTCTCACCGGTCGGTCACAGCGCGCGTGCACCTCTGCCCGTTGTAACGGGATGAAGGCAAACACGGTGCGCCGTTGAAGTCTGAGTATACCCATCAGGGCCCCGCCAGACAGGGATTCGTGACGGGCAGGCGCCGGAATTACGACATATTGGGCCGGGTTAAGGCAGGATTGTCGAGAGGTCGTAAGGCGCATCGGATTGAGGTCGGCACACAGTGAAGTCTTGGAGCATCGGGGTATTTGGACTCGTGGCGCTCGCAGCCATCGTGGCCAGCACCTTCGTTTCCCGGGAAGCCATGGTGGGCGTTGGCATCGCGGCGTCCGCGGCTGTCGGGATTGGCTGGCCCCATTTCCTTGGAGTGCCGGCCAAGAAGACGCTGGCATCCGTCATCGCTTTGGCCGGCGCGGGATCAGCAGTGATTGCCGCGTACATGCCGGCACCAGGGTTCCTGGATGGAGCACCGGCCTTTATTGCCTTGGGCGTGATGGCAGTGTTCATCGTCCAGCTGGTCCGGGGCACTGGCCAGGCCCAACGCCTGGAATCCACACTGGGATGTTGCGCGGGAGTCCTTTTGAACTGCCTGGGCGCCGGGTGGATTGCCAGCGCCCGGTTCAACGGCGTACGGGAGATGGTCCTGGTGGCCGGCCTGAGCGCTGCTGTGGCCCTCCTGATCGGAATCATCCGCTGGCCGGACCGCATCGTGGCGCCCCTTGGTGTGGTGATGGCGGGCCTCATGGGGCCACTGGCCGGCCTCGTCTTCTCTGATATCGCGGTCCTCCCCGCCGCCCTGGTGGGCGTCGTGGTGGGGTCCGTGCTGGTGTGCTTCCGGCGGATGACCACCCTCCGCCGGGGACGCCTCAACATTCCTGCAGCTGTGGGAATGGGCGTAGCGCCTGTTTGGGCCGTGGGGGCTTTGGCATACTTCATTGACAAACTACTCATCTACTAACGGTTAGGATGGCATCATGTCTGTACTCGCATTTGAAATCTTCTTCCTCGTTCTCCTTGGCCTGGCAAGCGTTGCCATGGCTTGGTTTGCAGGTTTTGTCGTTTACCGCCTTTTCCAGGGCCAGAAGTAAGCCTTCTGATCCTGCTTTCCACGCAAGGTAGTCGTTGTGCCTATTGAGATCCCAACAGACCTGACGCCTGAACTCGTCCCGCTTTCCTGGCTCATTGGTGAGTGGGAGGGCCGCGGCCGGCTCGGCAGCGGTGACGAGGATTCGGAGCATTTCGTCCAGCATGCCTCCTTCACCCATAACGGTCTTCCGTACCTGCAGTACCGGGCCGAAACCTGGCTCGCTGATGACGCCGGCACAAAGCTGCGTCCGCTGACGGTTGAGACCGGTTTCTGGGCTTTGGAGCGGAAGCTCCAGGAGGGCGACGGCGGTCCTGGGCTGATCCCGGCCGACATCGTTCCGGTGCTCAAGACGGCCGATGACGTTGAGGAGCGCCGCAACAAAGACGGCGGCTTCGATATCTCTGTCTCGATCGCCCACCCCGGCGGCATCACAGAGCTCTATTACGGCCAGATCAAGGGCCCGCAGATCCAGCTAAGCACTGACATGGTGATGCGCGGCAGCCACTCCAAGGAGTACACCGCCGCCACCCGGATCTTCGGCCTGGTGGACGGCAACCTCTTGTGGCGTTGGGATGTGGCCGCCAGCGGTAAAGCTCTCGAAGCCCACGCCTCTGCCTTCCTCCACAAGGTGTCCTGACCCGGGAAAGGCGTACTTGGCCCGAGGCCTCACTTTTCGTTCCGCACGCAACCAGCAGAAGGAGCAGACAGTGAACAGCAACCTCAAGCCGGGAGGCTATGAGGGCCTCAAGGCCGTCTTTTTCAATGGCACTCTCAAGCCCTCTCCACAGCTCAGCAACACGGATGGCCTGATCAGGATCAGCCGGGACATCATGGAGAAGCAGGGTGTCACCACCCGGCTCATCCGAACCGTTGACCATGACATCGCCAGTGGTGTGTATCCCGATATGCGTGAGCACGGCTGGAAGTCGGACGAGTGGCCGGAGATCTACCCGGCCGTCAAGGATGCCGACATCGTGGTGGTTGCCGGTCCCATCTGGCTGGGGGACAACTCGTCGCAGACCAAGAAACTCATTGAGCGGCTGTATGCGCATTCGGGCCAGCTGAACAGCCGGGGCCAATGGGCGTTTTACCCGAAAGTGGGCGGGTGCCTGATCACCGGCAACGAGGACGGCATCAAGCACTGCTCCATGAACGTGCTGTACAGCCTGCAGCACGTTGGCTTCACTATCCCGCCGCAAGCCGACGCTGGCTGGATTGGCCCCGTGGGTCCCGGGCCCAGCTATTTGGACGAAGGATCGGGTGGTCCGGAGAGTGATTTTACTAACAGGAACACCACCTTCATGACGTGGAACCTGCTCCATATGGCCAAGCTCCTGCGTGATGCAGGCGGCATTCCCGCCTACGGCAACTTGCCGGAGGAATGGAAAGCAGGCACCCGATTTGATTTCGAAAACCCGGAATACCGCTGAGCCGCAAGGACTTCTACTGGATATGACTTACAAAAGCCTTCTGTTGTCGCGCCCTGGCGCTGTCGAGGATACTGGTCTGGATGCCGGCGTCGCGGCCCACTATGGCGAGCCTCTGCGTGAGCAGCGCGCTTTGGCAACCGGTACCGCCGTCGTCGATCTTTCACACCGCGGCGTAGTGACTGTCTCCGGCCCGGACCGGTTGAGCTGGCTCAACACACTGTCCTCCCAGCAGCTCACCAATCTGCAGCCCGGAGTTTCCAGCGAACTGTTGATGCTCAGCGTGCAAGGCCGCATCGAGTTCGACGCGAGGGTCATCGACGACGCTGAAACCACCTGGCTGATCGTGGAGAGCGCGGAAGCGGCCCCGTTGGCGGAATGGCTGAACAAGATGAAGTTCATGCTCCGCGTGGAGATCACGGATGTCTCGGAGCAGTGGGCGGTGGTGGGTGCCACCAAGGCTGTGGAGCAGTTGTCATCCCGCTTGGTATGGGAAGATCCCTGGCCGCATGTCAGCCCTGGCGGCTACGCCTACAGCATCGTCCCCGAAGAGTCCCACCCGGGGCTGGAGCGGCCGTGGTTTGAGTACCTGGTCCCGGTTGCCGAGCTTGAAAACGCCGTGGACGGACTGCCTCTGGCAGGGTCCTTGGCTGCAGACGCCTTGAGGATCGCCGCATGGCGGCCGCGCCTGGGCGCCGAAACGGATGAGAAGACCATTCCCCACGAATTGGATCTCTTGAGGACCTCGGTTCACTTGAACAAGGGGTGCTACAAGGGCCAGGAGACCATCGCCCGCGTGCACAACCTGGGCCACCCGCCGCGGAGGCTGGTATTCCTGCAACTGGACGGCTCCCAGCACACGCTGCCCGCTGTTGGCAGTGTCGTATTTGCCGGGGAACGCAAGGTAGGTACTCTGACTTCGGTGGCGCAGCACTTCGAAATGGGACCGGTGGCCTTGGCCTTGGTCAAGCGCTCCGTTTCAGCGGAGGAAACCCTGACCGTGATGGATGGCGAAGAGCCTTACGTCGCTGCCCAGGAAGTGATCGTCGCCCCCGACGCCGGCCAGGTTGTCGGGCGCCAGACCGGATTCCTGAAGGGACCCCATCGATGAGCCACCCCACCGGCCCGGAGGCCACCGGCCCCGAAACGGCCGCCGACGACGAAACGTTGGCCCTCGCCCATGCCCTGTTTGACGCCGCACGCGGCGGCGACGCCGAATTGCTGCGCAGCTACTTGGCCGCGGGCGCTCCGGCAACCCTGACCAACGCCGCCGGTGATTCGCTGTTGATGCTCGCGGCGTATCACGGTCACGAGGACGCGGTGCAGCTGATCCTGCATCACGGCGCCGACGTCAACGCTGCCAATGACCGCGGGCAGACGCCGCTGGCCGGGGCCGTGTTCAAGGGATATACGGGCGTAGCCCGGGCGCTGCTGGATGCAGGTGCAGACCCCGACGCCGGAACCCCCTCAGCGCGCGACGCTGCGACCATGTTCGCGCGGACGGAGATTTTGGCCCTCCTGGGCTGATTCAGGCCACTACGCCAGCAAGCCCGGTCGCTGCAGCGGCCGGGCTTACTTGCGCCTACATATTCCACGTGGAATAGTTGTGGTGGAATATTTATGATGAAAGGTGTCCGCTGTGCCCAAAGTTGCTGACCTGACGCCCCTGGGTGTTGCGTCCCTGGCGCTTCTGGCAGAAGAACCCATGCATCCGTACGAGATGTATCAAGTCCTGATGGCCCGCCATGAGGACCGGCTCGTCAAAGTCCGCCCCGGCACGCTGTATCACGCGGTCGGCCGGCTTGAGGAACACGGGCTCGTCCAGGCAACCGGAACGGAACGCGAAGGCAACCGCCCCGAACGGACTACGTACTGCATTACCGACGCCGGGCACCAGGCCCTGGATGCCCGGCTCCAAGCGATGCTGTCCACGCCCGTTAACGAGTACCCCCTCTTCCCACACGCGATAGCCGAAGCCCATCACCTTCCCGCGGACGTTGTGATGCGGCTCCTTGAAGAGCGGGTGGTGGCGCTCAGCGCCGATCTTGACTTCCTGGTTACCGCCGAGGCCACCGTGACGGCCAAAGGACTGGACCGCAAGTACTGGATCGACATCACGTATCAACAAGCAATCACGCGAACGGAGATCGCGTGGATCCGCGGTCTCCTGGAGGAGTTGGACAGCGGAAAACTGCCCTGGGACGAACCCCGGCCAACTCCAACCGAACTTTCAAACAAGCCAAAGGAATCCCTTGGAAAACGTAGCTAAGCCGTGGCCCGCGCTGTGGTCACTCGTGGTGGGTTTCTTCATGATCCTCATCGACACCACCATCGTGTCGGTCGCGAATCCGCGGATCATGGAGGGCCTCAACACGGATATCAATGCCGTCATCTGGGTCACCAGCGCCTATCTGCTGGCATACGCCGTCCCCCTGCTCATCACCGGCAGGCTTGGTGACAGGTTTGGTCCCAAGAACCTGTACCTGATCGGCCTTGTGGTCTTCACTCTCGCCTCTTTGTGGTGTGGGCTCTCCGGCGATGTCACCATGCTGATCGCCGCCCGTGCGGTTCAGGGCTTTGGTGCCGCCATGATGACGCCGCAGACCATGGCCGTCATTACCCGCATCTTTCCTCCGGACCGGCGCGGTGCCGCCATGGGTCTGTGGGGAGCTACCGCCGGCATGGCAGTACTCGTTGGGCCGATCCTTGGCGGCGTCCTGGTGGACAGCCTGGGGTGGGAATGGATCTTCTTCGTCAACGTCCCCATCGGCATTGTGGCGTTCATCCTGGTCACCCGTTTTGTCCCGAAACTGACGACGCACAGCCACACGTTCGACGTCGTTGGCGTGGTGCTGTCCGCCGTCGGCATGTTCCTGCTGGTCTTTGGCATCCAGGAGGGCCAGACGTACAAGTGGGGAACAGTCACCGGCTTCATTTCCGTGTGGGGCCTGATCGTCACCGGAATTGTTGTGCTGGTTCTCTTCGTTGTTTGGCAGTGGCTCCTGGAACGCCGGGGCGGGGAACCCCTGCTGCCCCTTGGCTTGTTCAAGGACCGCAACTTCTCGCTGGGCAACACCACCATCATGGCCGTTGGCTTCACGGTCACCGCTTTCCCGCTGCCCACCATCTTCTACTACCAGACGGTGCGAGGCCTGACGCCCACCCAGTCGGCGCTGCTGATGATCCCCATGGCCGTCATTTCGGGTGCGCTGGCGCCATTCGTTGGCAAGCTCATTGACCGTGCGAACCCGCGCTACTTTGCCTCGTTCGGGCTGGTCTGCATGGCCGGAGCATTGTTCTGGACCGCGGCCTTGCTGGGACCTGACACCCCCATCTGGATGTTCCTGCTTCCCAGCGCTTTGCAGGGCGTTGCCAACGCCTTTATCTGGGGTCCGGTATCCAACGCCACCACCCGCAACCTGGCACCCCGCCAGGCCGGGGCGGGTTCGGGCGTGTTCAACACCACCCGCCAAATCGGTGCCGTCCTGGGTTCGGCGGCCATCGCCGCCCTGATCCAGTCGCGGCTGGCAGCAGAACTGCCTGCGGCGCCTGCCGGTGCTCCTGTTGGTGAAGCCTCCATGAGTGGTGTCCTGCCGGAAGCCCTGCATGCAGGATTCTCGACGGCGATGAGCCAGTCCATCATCCTGCCCGCCTGTGCGATTCTGCTGGGTGCCGTGGTGGCTTTGTTCTTTGGCAAGCCGAAGTCGGTGAGTGGTTGGGGCGGCACATCCGAATCCGAACCAGCCACGGAGAAGGCTGATCTCAACACCTAGACTGCTCAACACCTGGACTGTTTGTACAGCTAACGCCCTCAGGAGGGTTCCTAAAGGGCGTTAGCTGTACAAACACTCCGCCGGGATTCAGCCGAGCAGTACGCTCGCGTGGAGCCCGCCCGTGGCGAAGCCAAGGCTGCGGGCCATCGCGAGTGCTCCAGTGTTGCTGACATCGGCTTTCCACTGGAGGGTCAAGCCCGCCGCCAGGGCCTCGTGCGCCGCGATGGACGCAGCCAGCGTGCCCAAACCGCGCCTTCGCCAGGGTGGCGCCACCAGAACCCCCATGTTGGCCAGGATGCCCTCCCACTCGGAATACGCCCCACAGGCCACCGGTGTGGGCTGCTCCTCATCCGGGTGCATGATGGTGAAGCGGTGCTCCAATCCTTGGAGCCCAACTTCATTGACGTCATCCGGTGGGCAGAGCCCTTCAAGGCTGATCGCCTCGGGATTCCCGTGCGAGACGGTGAGATCGTCCGAGGGTTGCTGCAGGGGCAGATCGTCCGCGAAAAACAGGGCCGTTGACCCGAGACCGTGCCCGCCATGTGCCCGGGTCAGGGTCAGCAAGGTGACGTGCTGTGCGAGCTCGGTATCGGGAAGTTCCGCCGCTGCGTCCAGCGCCCACTGGGGCCCCACCAAAGCTGAAACCCCGAAGAGCCTCAGGAAGACCACTGACCGGGCGGACTCGTCCACGCGGGTGATTCTGTTGGCGGGTTGACCAGGGTCTGGCGTGCCGGTGGCGAGCTGGGCAGCCGCGGTGGCGAAAGCGTCGTCGCCGAGCCCCAAATGACGAGCCCACGCCAGCTGGATAATGGCAGCGGACGTGGGCTCTAAAGTCATGGATTCAGCCTAGCCGACTACCCGAACAGCACCGACGCTTCGTCGTAACGGTGCTGTGGCACGGTCTTGAGTTTGCCGAGGGCTTCTTCGAAGCCGACGTGGGAGATGTCTGTGCCCTTCAGGGCCACCATGGTGCCCCATCGACCTTCGACGACGGAGTCGATGGCGGCCATGCCCAGGCGTGTGGCCAGGACGCGGTCGTACGCGGTGGGGACGCCGCCGCGCTGGATGTGGCCAAGGATGGTGGCGCGGGTTTCGATGCCGGTGCGTGCTTCGATCTCGGGTGCCAGTTGATCGGCGATGCCGCCAAGGCGGGGCCGGCCGAAGGTGTCCAGGCCACGCTCGGAGTGCGGGGATTCCATGTGATCGGGAACGAAGCCCTCGGCAACTACCACCAGGGGCGCGCGGCCACGGTCGTGGGCTTCCTGGACCCATTCGGTGATCTGTTCGATGCTGGCTTTCTGTTCCGGGATCAGGATGGCGTGGGCGCCGGCGGCCATGCCGGCGTGCAGTGCGATCCAGCCGACGTGGCGGCCCATGACTTCGGCGATCATGCATCGGTGGTGGGACTCGCCGGTGGTGCGGAGCCTGTCGATGGCCTCGGTGGCGATTTGGACGGCGGTGTCGAAGCCGAAGGTGTAGTCGGTGGCGTCGAGGTCGTTGTCCACGGTTTTGGGGACTCCGACGATTTTCAGGCCGGCGTCGGTGAGGCGTTTGGCAGCGGCCAGGGTTCCCTCGCCGCCGATGGCGATGATCGCTTCAATGCCCAGCCGTTCCATGTGGGCTTTGATGACGTCCGGGCCGCCGCCGTTTTCGAACGGGTTGGTGCGGGAGGTGCCCAGGATGGTGCCGCCTTGCTTGGCGATACCGCGGACCATGGCGCGGGGAATGTCGATGACATCACCTTCAACCACGCCACGCCAGCCGTCGCGGAAGCCAACGAACTCCTGGCCGTGGATGGCAATGCCTTTGAGGACTGCTCCGCGGATCACTGCGTTGAGGCCGGGGCAGTCGCCACCGCTGGTAAGAATGCCAATTTTCATGTTTGCTCACTCATGGCTTGGAGGAATACGTGCAGAGCGCCACGCTGAGCTCCCCATGATTGTAGACGGGCATGTGGGGTGGGACACAAACGGTTACTTTTCAACCCGGCCGTGCGGTAATGGAAACCTGACGGAAAACATCGCAAAAGCGCCCCGCCAACCGGCGGGGCGCTGCGCGTCGCTCTAGAACTGTTTCACCGTGAACTACCGGGAACGCTGGCTGATGAAGGATTCGAGGGGGATCTTGTTCTTTTGGTCCGGCAGGATGAGCCAGCCCAGGATGTAGACCACCAGGGCCGGCCCTGGCAGCAGGCAGAAGAGCAGGAAGGCGACCCGGACATAGGCTACGTCCACACGGAGTTTCGCTGCGATTCCTCCGCAGATGCCTCCCAGCCAGCGTTGCGGTCCACGCTTCAGGCCGAAGCCCCTGACGATGCTGAAGAACTTGTCCATGGCTACAGACTTCCCTGTTGTGCTTGCTTTGTCACTTTGTGGTGGTCACTTTTTTGGAACCCTTGCGGGCGGAGAGGAGTCCACCCACTACCAATGCGGCTCCCGCACCGATCATGAGGCCGATCAGCACGTACGTCCCGTTGAGTGTCACCCAGCCGAGTGTGGAGATGACAATCAGGGCGGCCAGCGCCATCACGATCAGCCCCCACACCACGGTTCCTATCCGCGCCTGCTGTGGATCGTCGTCGTCCGTGTGCTCTACCTTGAAGCTGGGTTCCAGCGGGGGTGTGAGCGGAATCTGCTGGAGGGTTGGCTTGGGAAGGGCCTCGGTGGGGCGGGTTTCCCTGGGCAGTGGCTGCGTTGGCTGGGCCTCGTGGGCCTTGCCTGGCTCGTTGATGCTCATGTCAGTTTCCTTCCTGGATGGTCACGTTGCTGAACGTGCCGTCGATTTCCACCACGAGGTTGGCTCCGGGCTTTTCGGTGTTGTACAGAGTCCGGTCGTCCTGAAGGCGGCCACCGCGGTCGGACCCGCGTTCGTTGAGATTGCCGAAGGTCATATCCGCCCTGACCTCCACGGGAACGTCATCGGGGATGATCACAGTGACGTTGCTGGCCGTGGCGTCCACCGGAATGGTGACCTCGGAGATCAACGGCGCCGTCAGGGACAGCTCGCTCAAGTCCAATTGCCCTTGGGCCCCCGTGACGTTGATGCCGAGCCGTGCCTGCTCCACGCTGGTGGGTGTCCAGTTCACGTCGTGGAAGGTGAAGCGGTCTCCATTCCTGGGAACCACATTGAAGATGCCACCGATGATCAGCGCTACGATCACAAGGAATCCGAGGAATCCTGGCGTCCGGCCGCGGAGTCCGGCGATGAGTATGCCCAGGCCCAGAACTGCGGCACCGGTTGCCCACACCACGGCGTTGGCCGAGTTGCCCAACTCAATGATGTTGCCGGCGTCGAGCGCTTTCAGGGTGCCGCCGGCCAGAAGTGCAGCGCCCGCAGAGACTGCCACGATCGCGGGACCGGGGCCCTTTTTCTTTGGTGCTGCCGGCTTCGGCTGCCACCCTTGCGGGGGAGTGGGACCATACGGCGGCCGCGGACCGGAAGGTGCGGCAGGGCCGGAAGGAGTGAAGTGGCCTGATGGGGGAACCTGGCTTGATGGCGGAACCGGACCGGAACTGTAGCCGCCAGAGGGATTGGGGCGTCCTTGGTGCTTGGTGCCCGGAGCCGATGCACCGTAGACAGGCACCCCGGTGTTGCTGCCCGCGGTGGCAGTGGATGCATAGGATGCGGGCGTTCCGTACGTGGCATTGCTGCCGGGAGCGGTTGCGTAATTCTGCTGCCCCATGGTGGGTGTTCCCTTCGAAGCCTTGTTTCGCTGCACCAGGAAGTAGATGAGATAGAAGACGCCGCCCATCCAGAAGAGCGTCCAGAACACCCCAGGAAGTCCGTCCCAGCCCCAGCCCCAGAAGCCGCGGCCCAGACCCGGCAGGCCAATGATCGTAGTGATCAATGCCCCGGTCATGCCTCCCGACCATCGGCCGGCACCAGCCTCCTGGACGTGGATGCGGCCATCCGGCTCGGGGAGCAGCGCCCAGGCAACGCCGTAGAGCAGCACGCCAACGCCGGCGAAGAGTGCCAGGACAATGAAAATGCCCCTCACGATCAGCGGGTCGATGCCAAACCGGTGGGCTACACCGCTTGCGACGCCACCGATCCAACGGTCCGGTCCACGGCGGATGCCCTGGTTGCGGATCCAGTCGAAGAAGTTCTGCTGGGAACCTGCCGGTGCGTCGCCGGTGGGCGGGTAGTTGCCGCTGGCGGGACCAGTCCCCGCAGAAGTGCCGGCCGTGGGCTCTTCCGGTGCCCCGGAAGCGGAACCGGCGGCGCCGGTTGAAGCGCCGCTGGACGAGCCGGTGGAGGCGCTGGAGCCGGATGCGCCGGTGGTGCCAGGCGTTCCGGGTTCCTCTGGGTTCATGCTGTTCGCGTTCATACTTCGATCCTGCCGTCCGGCAGGGCACGCCCTCTACTGGGGGATACCCTGAATGATCCCTGAGAGACCCCCGAACAACGCTGGTTCCCGGTCCGGGGCACCCTGATCCGTGTTTGGATTGGTACATGACAACCGCTGTACAACGCCCCGCGCTGGTCCGCAGCAGCGACCGCATGATCGCAGGCGTCTGCAGCGGACTGGCCGATCACCTGGGCTGGCCCGTCAAATTCGTCCGGCTCGGCATGATCCTGGCCTGTTTCGCCGGCGGTGCCGGCGTGGCCTTCTATGCGTGGCTTTGGACCATGGTTCCCACCGCGGATGAGAGCGCCAAACGCAATGCCCGCCGGCCGGCGTCGCCCATTGCTCCTGCGGTGAGCTTGCCGTCTGCCGCTGCGGCGCCCGCCCGGGCCTCAAAAGCGTACGACGCCGGTCCGTCGCCGGCGGTGGGTGGAGGACCCCCTGCGGCTGGTGCATCAGCCGCTGGCGTCCAGGCATCCGGTTCCTCCAATGGGACTGGATCTTCCGCCGGCTTCGGCGCCACGTCCGCCGATGACTGGTGGGGCGGCAGTGCCATGGCGTCCTGGTTCTCGTTCCGCAAGATCCAGTACGGCAAGGAGATCCTGCTCGGCGCCGCTTTGCTCCTGGTGGCCGCCATCCTGATTGCACGCCAGTTCGGCGTGGACGTTCCCTTGGGAACGCTCATCCCTGCTGCGGCCATCCTTGGCGGCGCGGCGATTGCCTGGATGCAGCTGGACGAAACCCGCAGGGCCGGATTGGTGGACAAGACCAAGGCCGATCAGGCAGGTGGATGGGTCCGGCTGGCGGCCGGTTTGGCCTTGGTAGTGGCAGGTGTCCTGGTAATGGTGTCCGGTTCAGGTTCGTGGGAACAGACCTGGCTGGCGCTGCTGGCATCCGTGGCCGTCCTTGGCGGTGTGGCCCTGGTACTGCTGCCATGGGGATTGAAGTTTTGGAAGGATCTCGAAACAGAACGGGCGGGCCGGGTCCGGGAAACAGAACGAGCAGAAATAGCCGCCCATTTGCACGACTCCGTCCTCCAGACTCTGGCCCTTATCCAACGGCGGGCCGGCTCCGAACAGGACGTGGTCCGGCTGGCGAGGGCGCAGGAACGCGAACTCCGGGCCTGGCTCTTCAGCGATGCTGCCAAGGAATCGGGGCTCTTGGCTGATCGGATCAAATCAGTAGCAGCTGAAGTGGAAGACTCCCACGGCCAAGCGGTGGAAGTGGTGACTGTGGGCGATACCGAAATGACGGACAGGCATGAAGCTTTGGTCCAGGCGGCCAGGGAAGCAATGCTTAACGCTGCACGGCACGGAGGCGGAACCGTCTCCGTGTACCTGGAGAGCACCGCCGGCAGTACCGAGATTTTCATCAAGGACCGGGGACCCGGATTCGATCCCGACGCTGTTCCGGAAGACAGGCTGGGCGTCAAGGAATCGATCATCGGCCGCATGAAGCGGCACGGTGGTAGCGCTGCCATCACCAGCAGCAGCAACGGAACGGAAGTCCGGTTGACCCTGCCATCGGCAAACGCGGACACGGGGGAGCAACGGAACAACGATGTGCGGAATGGAGAAGCGAAACAATGACGACCACCCCTGACAGTGGTGCCGGACGCAGGGTGCGCGTGGTGATCGTGGATGACCACACCATCTTCCGGTCCGGTCTGAAAGCCGACCTCGATCACCGCATGGACGTGGTGGGCGAAGCAGGAACCGTGGAGCAGGCCATCGCAATAATCGCGGAGACCCGCCCTGAGGTTGTGCTGCTGGATGTCCACCTCCCCGGCGGCCTGGGTGGTGGCGGCCGTGAAGTCATTGCCGGGTCTTCTGCACTGCTGGGCACCACCAGCTTCCTGGCGCTCAGCGTCTCCGACGCAGCGGAGGACGTGGTCTCCGTGATCCGTGCAGGCGCCCGGGGCTACGTCACCAAGACCATCTCCGGCAAGGAGATTTCGGATGCCGTGATCCGGGTAGCCGACGGCGATGCCGTGTTTTCGCCACGGCTTGCCGGCTTTGTACTGGATGCCTTTGGGACCGCTCCGGCGGACATCGCGGACGACGAACTGGACAGGCTTTCGGCCCGCGAACTCGAAGTCATGCGGCTGATCGCCCGCGGCTACAGCTACAAGGAAGTTGCCAAGGAGCTCTTCATTTCCATCAAGACCGTGGAAACGCATGTGTCGGCGGTTCTGCGGAAGTTGCAACTGTCCAGCCGGCACGAGCTCACCAAATGGGCGGCCGAGCGCCGCCTCCTCTGACGCTCTCTCACCTATCGTCGGTTTTTCCCGATCGCTCTCTCACCTATCGTCGGTTAACCGCGAACGCTCTCCCACCTACCGCCGGTTAAACGCAAACGCTCTCCCACCTACCGAGGTGGGAGAGCGTTCGCGTTGGCCGGTCGCTACTTTGCCTTGCCCAGGAACTCCTGGATTCGACGAACGCCTTCTGCCAGGTCCTCATCACCGAGTGCGTAGCTCAGGCGGACGTAGCCGGAGGGTCCGAACGCCTCGCCGGGAACCACGGCAACTTCAACCTCATCGAGGATGAGCGTGGCAAGTTCCGCTGATGTGGTGGGGCGGACGGGACCGTTGGAGGTCTCAAATTCCTTGCCCAGCAGTCCTCGGACATCCGCGTAAACGTAGAAGGCGCCTGTCGGCGTCGGGCATTCGACGCCTTCGATCGCGTTCAGGCCGGCCACAATTGCTTTGCGACGGCGGTCGAAGGCCACCTTCATCTCGTCGACGGCGGTCAACGGGCCCGTGAGGGCGGCGGCAGCAGCGATCTGCATGATGTTGGAGACGTTGGAAGTCGCGTGCGACTGAAGGTTGGTGGCCGCCTTGATGACATCGGCAGGGCCGATCATCCATCCCACGCGCCAACCGGTCATGGCATAGGTCTTGGCCACACCGTTGAGGATGACAACTTTGTCGCCCAGTTCCGGTGCAGCGGTGGCAATGGAGGTGAACTCGACGCCGTCGTAGGTCAGGTGCTCGTAGATCTCGTCGGTAACAACCCAGAGTCCCTTGGACGCGGCCCACTTGCCGATTTCCGCTACCTGTTCCGGGCTGTACACGGCGCCGGTGGGGTTGGACGGGGAGACGAAGAGCAGGATCTTGGTCTTGTCCGTTACAGCGGCTTCAAGCTGCTCAACGGTCACAAGGTAGCCCTGCTCCGGCCCGGCGAAGACTTCCACCGGCACACCGCCGGCAAGACGGATGGCCTCCGGGTACGTGGTCCAGAACGGGGTGGGAATGATGACCTCGTCGCCCGGATCCACCAAGGTAGCGAACGTGTTGTACACGGCCTGCTTCCCACCGTTGGTCACCAGCACCTGGGATGGATCCACCTTGTAGCCGGAGTCCCGCAGGGTCTTCTCCGCGATGGCCTTCTTCAGCTCGGGCAGACCGCCTGCGGGGGAGTAGCGGTGGTACTTCGGCTGGCTGGCAGCCTCAATGGCCGCCTGGACGATGTAGTCCGGGGTGGGGAAATCGGGTTCACCGGCACCAAAACCAATCACGGGACGCCCCGCGGCCTTCAGTGCCTTGGCCTTGGCATCAACGGCAAGGGTGGCGGACTCGGCGATGGCGGAGATTCGCTGTGAAATGCGGGCGGCAGTTGTTCCGGCAGACATCTATGTACCGTTCTTCGCAGGCAGCTCGTGGGCTGGATGATGGGATTCGACGTAAACTACCTTATGCTGTTCTGCGGAGCTCCCGGGCGCCTGTCGAAGTTTGTGACTGATAATGCTGGTCACAGGGTTTAGAGGCTTGGGAGGTCCGGAATTGGGCCGGTTCGACTATCGCGAAATTCTTGCGTAGACTGGTTCACCGGTGTTGAAAAGCACCACAGGCTGAAGTGCGGCCTGAAACATGGATTTGATCCATAGGGTAGTGGCGCAATTGGTAGCGCAGCGGTCTCCAAAACCGCAGGTTGCAGGTTCGAGTCCTGTCTGCCCTGCGCAAGCTGTTCCGGCGGAAACGCCGGGGCAAGCGCAGCAACCATGGCTCTGATCAGAGTCGGGTCAACGACTTTGCAAGGTGAGTGAGGACCAGGTGACCGAAACAGCTGCCAGCAGCTCGAAGGGCCGTCCCGCCAAGAAAGCCGATCGCGGCTTCTTCGCCCGTATTGCACTTTTCGTCCGCCAGGTCATCGGTGAACTGAAGAAGGTCGTTGCACCCACCCGCAAGGAACTGATCAACTACACGCTCGTGGTGCTGGTGTTCGTAGCCATCATGATGCTCATCGTCACCCTGCTGGATCTGGCCTTCGGTACGGGAGTCAGCTGGGTCTTTGGTGGGGCAGGCGCTACGGACCGCTAAGCGGATCTGTCCGCAAACTGTGTGAAATCTTCTGGGAAATCAGGAATTTTGCGGGGTTTGCGGAATTGAGCCATTTAAATAGGCATGTTAGGCAATGAGGAAGCAGGAGACCAAGTGTCTGAGCAGGAGCTCGAGGTAAACGAGACTGAGCTGGAAGAAACTGAGGGCGCCGCAGCTGAGGCTGTGGAAGAGTCCGAGGTTGATTCTGCTGCGCCCGAATCTGCCGACGTCGACGATTCCGAAGAGGATTTCGAAGCTGACGTAGACGACGAGTCTGATGACGAGTCGGACGACGAAGCTGCGGAAGAGTCCGACGGCGACGACCTTGCAGCCGCTGCTGCTGCTGCGCCGGCTGATCCGGCCGAAGAATTCAAAGGCAAGCTGCGCCGCCAGGAAGGTGACTGGTACGTCATCCACTCCTACGCCGGTTATGAGAACCGCGTGAAGGCAAACCTTGAGACCCGCATCCAGACCCTGGACATGGAAGATTACATCTTCGAGATCCAGGTGCCCATGGAAGAGGTCGTCGAGATCAAGAACGCGCAGCGCAAGGTCATCAACCGCGTTCGCATTCCCGGCTACGTCCTGGTCCGCATGGACTTGACCGACGCCTCCTGGGGCGCCGTTCGTCACACCCCGGGCGTCACCGGCTTCGTGGGCAACGCCCACAACCCCGTGCCGCTGCGCCTTGATGAGGTCTTCTCCATGCTCGCCCCGGTCTTCGAAGAAGAGCAGGCAGAGCAGGGCAAGCCCGTCAACAAGCAGAACCAGGCTCCCGTGGCCGTCGACTTCGAGGTCGGCGAGTCGGTCATCGTCAAGGAAGGCCCGTTCGAGACCCTCCCGGCAACGATCTCCGAGATCAAGCCCGAGTCCCAGACCCTCGTGGTGCTGGTCTCGATCTTCGAGCGCGAAACTCCGGTGACGCTCGCATTCAACCAGGTCACCAAGATCTAGCTGATTCCAAAATTTCGCTCCAGTCCTGCCTGCTTAGCAGTTCGGGAGCGGCCGGTCGCCTCGCCATGGCGGCCACCAACCTGGGACGCGCTCCTGTGTCCCAGGAAGCTATTGAGAGAAGGACCCTACATTGGCTCCCAAGAAGAAGGTCACCGGCCTCATCAAGCTGCAGATCCAGGCAGGTGCCGCTAACCCGGCTCCGCCGATCGGTCCTGCGCTTGGCCAGCACGGTGTCAACATCATGGAATTCTGCAAGGCGTACAACGCTGCAACGGAATCCCAGCGCGGAAACGTTATCCCGGTTGAAATCACGGTTTACGAAGACCGTTCCTTCACCTTCATCACCAAGACCCCGCCGGCTGCAGAGCTCATCAAGAAGGCTGCAGGCGTTG
This sequence comes from Arthrobacter sp. yr096, assembly GCF_900108925.1. NCBI lineage: Bacteria > Bacillati > Actinomycetota > Actinomycetes > Micrococcales > Micrococcaceae > Arthrobacter > Arthrobacter sp. yr096. Next base: position 471,539 of record NZ_FNYI01000001.1, read on the forward strand.
CCAAGGGTTCGGCTACCCCGCACACCGTCAAGGTTGCCAAGCTGACCCAGGCACAGGTTGAGGAAATTGCTTCCACCAAGATGGAAGACCTCAACGCCAACGACATCAAGGCAGCTGCCCTGATCATCGCAGGCACCGCCCGCTCCATGGGCATCACCGTAGAAGGCTAGTAACCTTCGAAGGCCTTTGTGGCCTTCACCCGCCGGGCAACCGGCATCTGAAACATTGAAATGTCGCAGGATCCTTGCCGGATCCACGACTGTGGCAGGGCCCAGCGCGGTCCGCAGACCACAACTGCACAAGGAGAAACAGCAGCATGGCAAAGCGCAGCAAAGCATATGAGGCAGCCGTAGCCAAGATCGAGGCAGACAAGGTCTACGCCCCGATCGAAGCCATCACCCTCGCGAAGGACACCAACCCTTCCAAGTTCGACGCAACCGTTGAGGTCGCTTTCCGCCTGGGCGTTGACCCGCGTAAGGCTGACCAGATGGTTCGTGGCACCGTCAACCTGCCGCACGGCACCGGTAAGACCGCCCGCGTCCTCGTTTTCGCAACCGGCGACAAGGCTGAAGCAGCAATCGCTGCCGGCGCCGACTTCGTTGGTTCCGATGACCTGATCGAGAAGATCGCAGCCGGCTGGACCGACTTCGACGCCGCAGTGGCAACCCCTGACCTCATGGGCAAGGTTGGCCGCCTCGGTAAGGTCCTCGGACCGCGTAACCTCATGCCGAACCCGAAGACCGGTACGGTTACCCCGGATGTCACCAAGGCTGTCAACGACATCAAGGGCGGCAAGATCGACTTCCGCGTCGACAAGCACTCGAACCTGCACTTCATCATTGGCAAGGTTTCCTTCGACGCCAACAAGCTGGCCGAGAACTACGCAGCTGCACTGGAAGAGGTGCTTCGCTTGAAGCCGTCTGCTTCCAAGGGCCGCTACATCCAGAAGGCTACCGTTGCCACCACGTTCGGTCCGGGCATCACCGTTGACCCGAACGTCACCAAGGTTCTCACCGACGCGTAAGCTTCGCGAGCACTTGCTCTGGTAAAAGGACCGTCCGGCTTAGCCGGGCGGTCCTTTTCTTTGCCGTTTCCCTGTTCACCGCAGGAGGTGCGCCGTAGGCTGTGGTGCGTGTCGTCGTCGAGCGTTGCCGAAAGTTCCGGGTGGTCCGTAGAGCGGATCGGGGTGCCGGAAAGTCCTGATGCCCAGGGGGCGCCCGACTTCCGAGCCTTTCATGAGCTCGACGTTGCCCACCACGTCAAACTGTGGGGGGACCTGGACCGTTGCGCCACCTTGGCCGAGGCTGTCCTCTTCTGGCAGGGCAATGAATACGAAGAACGACACGTGTTCCTTGCACGCCTCGACGGGGTGGTGGTGGGCCGCGGCACACTGACGTTGCCGCTCAGCGAAAACACGACGACGGCGGGTGTGGACGTTCTGGTGGACGCCGCCTATCGCCGGCGGGGCTTTGGGTCGAAGATCCTCGCCGTGCTGGAAGATCTGGCCCGGGAGCGGGGTCGCGTCTCCTTTGATGCGTTTGTTTCCGAACCAATCGGGCTCCTGGTTCCAGGTGCTGGGTTGCTGGAGGCAAAGTCCGGGACGGGTGGCGTCCCTTTGGATACGGCCTCCACCGGCTTCGCTATCCACCATGGGTATTCCCTGGAGCAGGTTGAAACAAACAGCACACTGCCCCTTCCGGTGGGGGAAGCGCTCCTGCAGGAGCTCGAAGGAGAGGCCGCAACGCGGGCAACCGGCTACAGCGTGATTGGGTGGCAGGATCGTTGCCCTGATGAGCTTGTGGACGTGTTCGCCAGACTCAAAAGCCTCATGAGCACGGAGGTGCCCATCGCAGGTCTGGGCTGGGAAGGCGAGGAATGGGATGCCAACCGCGTCCGGGTTGAGGAATCTACGTGGCTGGCAGGCGGTGTTTCTTTCACGGCGGCTGTTGCCCGACACGATGCCACGGGAGAGCTGGCCGCCTACACCGTCCTCACCCACCGCGAAGCCACCCCGGGTATGGTCTACCAGGAGGACACGTTGGTTGCTCCCGGGCACCGCGGTCATCGACTTGGCATGTTGGTCAAGATTGCCAATCTCCGCCGTGTTCATCAGTTGTGGCCGGCCGCCACGTCGGTGATGACGTGGAACGCCAATGAAAACCGGCATATGCTGGCCATAAATATCGCCCTTGGATTCAAGCCTTCCGGCTTTGACGGCGAATGGCAGAAACGGCTGGGATGACTGTAGACGAGGCGAAGACCGTTCAAGTCGAGCAGCTGTGGGTGCCTGACACCCTGGACAGCCCCGACGCCACTGATTTCCTGGACGCCGTGGAAGTAGGGCGCCGGGTCCGTATGGAGACCTGGGGGAGTGACGACCTCGCCTACACTCCCTTGGAGAAACTGCTTGAATTTTCAGATCCCTATGAACGGCAGATCATCTTGGTGGCCAAGGTGGACGGGGCGATTGTGGGCACAGTAGATATCGCCCTGCCCTTGGCGGACAACATGGACCTGGCGGAGTTCACCTTGGATATCCTGCCTGAGTTCCAGAGCCAGGGTGTCGGGCGCCAATTGCTCGAGGCAGCGGAACAGCTTGCCCGGGCAGAGGGCCGCACCATGATCCTGGTGGACACGAATCATCCGGCAACGTCCTTGACTGAAGTTCCCGAGGATCAGCTGATTCCAGGAAGCGGTGCGGGATTTGTTCCTGTCAGCAGCAGGGAAGTGGACTTCGCCAAGCGCGCCGGCTACACCTTGCAGCATATTGAGCAGTTCAGTTCCTGCGCATTGCCGCTCGATTCAAAGCTGGTGGCGGACCTGCAGCTTGAGGCGGAGGAAGCCAACGGCGGTCGTTACGCCCTGCATCATTGGACTGATCGCTGCCCGGAGCCTTGGCTGGAGGCAGTGGCTGCGTTGGAAAATGCTGCAGGCGAAGTTGTTCGTGACGACACGGAGGATGAGGCCCCGGAAGTCGAAGCGAGCGGCATGGTCTTCGACCCCATCGTTTTGCGTGAGACTGAGGACGCCGCACTGGCGCAGGGGCGGCGTACGGTGGTCACCGCCGTCGAGCATGTGGAGAGCGGCAGGCTGGTGGGCCTGACCACCATCAGCGTCCTCGCGCACCGCCAGGACGTGGTTTTCCAGGACGACACCCTGGTCCTCCAGGAGCACCGGGGCAACAAGCTCGGACTGCTCATCAAAGTGGCCAACATGGAACGGCTCAGCGAGCAGTTCCCGGACGCCCGCGTGGTCTACACATGGAATGCGCCTGAAAACCGCTACCTGCTGACGGTCAACAAGCAGCTCGGATTTACGACGGCGGGCGTCACCGGGCTGTGGCAGAAGGAACTGCCTGGCAGGGGTACAGGAACCACATCCTCAGACTAGGGCGCCGTCGATTTGGTTTGCTGAACACTCTCCCGTAACCTTGAAGTACCAAAGACCGTCGGTTGATGGGAATCCACTCTTTCGAGCCAAGCTCAATTCTGCAGCCACGCCCGTGAGAACCAAGTGAATTCCTTGACGAAGGACCCTGAACATAGGGCGGCCGGCGCAGGTGAACGAAGCTAGTCTCCACGGATCAGTCTGTGTTGAGCCAAGCCCCGTGCATCTGCGCGGGGCGTTTTTTAGTTTTAGCTCTCGAGCGGGGACCCGGAAGACCGGCTTTATTCCCCGGAAGGAGGGTTATGACAACGCCTAGCAAGATCTCCGCAGTTGCAGAGATCACGAACGATTTCAAGGAATCGAACGCGGCTGTCCTGACCGAATACCGCGGGCTCACTGTTGCACAGCTCAAGGAACTGCGTGTTGCGCTCGGCCAGGACACCAAGTTCTCGGTCGTCAAGAACACCCTGAGTGCCATTGCAGCCAAGGAAGCTGGTGTTGAAGCATTCAACGATCAGCTTGCCGGCCCCACTGCAATCGCCTTCATCAAGGGTGACGCTGTTGCTGCTGCCAAGAGCCTGACGGACTTTGCCAAGGCCAACAAGCAGCTGGTTATCAAGACCGGCGTCTTCGAAGGCAAGGCATTGGACGCAGCAGGAGTTGCCGCACTGGCAGCCCTCGAGTCCCGCGAGCTGCAGCTTGCACGTGTTGCTGGTGTCCTCAAGGCTCCCGCATCCGCTGCTGCACGCATCATCGACGCTCTGCGCCTCAAGCTTGAAGAAGAGGGCGGCGCATCTGCACCGGCCGCTGAAGAAGCCCCGGCCGCTGAAGAGGCTGCTGCTGAAGAGGTTGCGGCTCCGGCCGAAGCCGCTGAAGCTGCAACCGAAGAGAACTAAGTTCTCCCCTCAATCAAACTCTGGTGCATGGACCGGCTTGAGCCGGATGTGCTCCAACTAATGGAAGGACGCCACCATGGCGAAGCTCAGCAACGAAGAGCTCATTGAAGCTTTCAAGGAACTGACCATCATCGAGCTCTCCGAGTTCGTCAAGCTCTTCGAAGAGACCTTCGAAGTTACGGCTGCTGCTGTTGCAGTTGCTGGCCCCGCTGCCGGCGGTGCTGCTGAAGCTGCTGAAGAGAAGACCGAATTCGACGTCGTTCTCGAAGCTGCTGGCGACAAGAAGATCGCAGTGATCAAGGAAGTTCGCGCTATCACCTCCCTCGGCCTCAAGGAAGCCAAGGACCTGGTTGACGGTGCACCGAAGGCTGTTCTCGAAGGCGCCACCAAGGAAGCCGCAGAGAAGGCAAAGGCTCAGCTCGAAGAAGCTGGCGCAACGGTTACCCTCAAGTAACTCGTCTTGCTTGTGGAAGCCCCGTCCGGTTCGCCGGGCGGGGCTTCCTGCGTTAAGCGTTGCCTTAAACGGGTTCGCTGATGTCCGCCACGATGGCTCCCAGGGCCGCCGTCAGCGCGTCGGCATCCACGAAGGCACTGCGGCCGTGCGCACCTGCCCCCATCGAGATACGCCGCCCGGTAATGGTGGCGTCCGCGTAGACCGGCCAAGGAGTCGTGCTTCCCAAAGGTGTGATGGTTCCACGTTCGTAGCCAGTTGCAGCCAGGGCAACATCGGCGTGCGGGAGCGACAACTTGTTGACGCCCACCAAGGCACGCAGTTTGGGCCATGAGATCTGGCGATCCCCTGGAATGAGCGCGAACAGGAAGCTCCCATCGCGGTGCTTGACCACCAATGACTTCACGATGTCCGCAGGGCTGATACCCAGGATCCCGGCTGCCTCTTCAAGGCTCCGCGCAGCGGGGCGCTCGAAGACGTCTACGTCCAGCCCCCGCGCGGCGGCATCGGAGAGGAACCGCTCGGCTCCATCCATCATGGATTCAGTCATGCCTTTTCCCTTCAGTCGCGGTACAGGAGCAGGGCTTCACCCTGTCCGCCGCCACCGCAGAGGGAGACAGCGGCTTTGCCCGTTCCCCTGCGCTTCAGTTCGTGGGCTGCGTGAAGGGCCAGCCGCGCGCCCGATGCCCCGATAGGGTGGCCCAGGGCAATGGCTCCACCATGGATGTTGCACTTTTCCAAGGGATAGCGCAGGTCCTTGAGGGACTGGACGGCCACAGACCCAAACGCCTCGTTGATCTCGATGAAATCGAGGTCTTCGGCTGTCCATCCGGCCCGCTTCAGCGCTTGGGCAATGGCGTTTGACGGCTGGGAGTGCAGGGAGTTGTCAGGCCCAGCAACCTGACCGGGCTTGCCCACTACAGCCAGGTAGTCCAGTCCGTTGTCCTCGGCGAAGCGTCGACTCGTCAACACCAGTGCGGAGGCGCCGTCGGACAGGGGAGAGGAGTTGCCGGCCGTGATAGTGCCATCAGTGGCGAAGGCTGCCTTGAGCGGAGCCAACGTCTCGATGGTCGTGGCGGGCCGGACACCCTCGTCCGTGGTCAGGACCAGGGGCTCGCCCTTGCGCTGCTTGACGCGGACCGGAGCAATTTCGACGTCGAACGTTCCGTCCGCGATTGCGGCAGCGGCACGCTGGTGGGAAGCAGCTGCTACCTCGTCCTGGGACTTGCGGTCAATGCCAAGCGTGACGTTCTTGCTCTCGGTGGACAATCCCATGGACTGTCCGTCGAAGGCATCGGTGAGTCCGTCGTGAGCGGCAACATCCAGGGCCTGGATGGCACCGTAAGTCCAGCCCTGACGGGAACCCGGGAGGAGGTGGGGCGCCCGGGTCATGGATTCCTGGCCACCGGCAATAACCACCGTGGCGTCACCGCTGCGGATCATACGGGCGGCATCAATGACGGCCGTCAGGCCGGACAAGCACACCTTGTTGATGGTCACGGCCGGGATGTTCCAGCCAACGCCTGCGGCAATTGCGCTCTGCCGGGCAGGATTCTGTCCGGCGCCGGCCTGGAGGACCTGGCCCATGATGACGGCGTCCACCTGCTCGGCTTTGACGCCGCTGGCCGCCAGAGCTGCCGCGATGGCATGCGCACCAAGGTCGACGGCGGTGAAGCCCGCCAATTGCCCGTTGAGCCGACCCTGTGGGGTACGGGAAGCGGCAAGGATGACAACGTCATTGTCGTCAGCGGAGTTGGTCATGGTCTCTCTTCCGATCCGGGAGTGGTCCTGCAAGGCTATCGCGGGGCGTGCGTCAGCCTAACGTTTCAACGGTTGTGCCCTCCCCAGCATTCCATGACGGGGATTCCGCGGCTACGCAGCGGCCCGGTGGACCGCTTAGGTGCCTGCAGCAACGGTGCTTGCAATCACGGACGATCTGGGGTAGACAGGAAGGCTGCTTTGCCGTATCGTAGATATTTGCGTCTTCCCTGTTAACCTTCAGCCTTCATATAGCGGTGGGCTTTACCTCTCAGCTGCGTCATTGACGTGCCGTTCCTACAACGTGCACAACCATGAGCAGGCTGGGTCCGGGTCATATAGCGGAACCGGAATAAGTATGCTGCAGAGCACTCTGCAGGATGCAAACGGGGGAGATCTGAAAACGCCTGAAGGTCTGTGGAAGGATCCCTCTTGGTCGCCTCGAGCACCTCTAATAACGAAACCGCTAACACGGCAAGCACCGATGGTGCCACCCGCCGCCTCTCATTCGCAAAGATTCACGAACCCTTGGATGTTCCGAATCTTCTCGCCCTGCAGACGGACAGCTTTGACTGGCTGGTCGGAAACGAACGCTGGCAGGCGCGGGTAGCGAAGGCTGTCGAGGAGGGCGACCTCAGCGTCGCCACCACCTCCGGACTTGCCGACATCTTCGAAGAGATCTCCCCTATCGAGGACTTCCAGGGCACCATGTCCCTGAGCTTCTCCGAGCCGGAGTTCGCTGACCCGAAGTACACCATGGCCGAATGTAAAGACCGTGACGCCACCTACTCGGCACCGCTGTATGTCAAGGCCGAGTTCATGAACAACAACACGGGCGAAATCAAGCAGCAGACCGTGTTCATGGGCGACTTCCCCCTGATGACTGAAAAGGGAACGTTCGTCGTCAACGGCACTGAGCGTGTCGTGGTCTCCCAGCTGGTCCGTTCGCCGGGCGCCTACTTTGAGCGCACCGCAGACAAGACCAGTGACAAGGACATCTTCACTGCGAAGATCATCCCGTCCCGTGGTGCATGGTTTGAACTCGAAATCGACAAGCGCGACCAGGTCGGCGTTCGCCTCGACCGCAAGCGCAAGCAGTCGGTCACGGTTCTCCTGAAGGCCCTCGGCTGGACCGAAGGCCAGATCCTGGAAGAGTTCGGCCAGTACGACTCCATGCGTGCAACGCTGGAGAAGGACGCCACCGAAACCCGCGAAGACGCGCTTCTGGACATCTACCGCAAGCTGCGTCCGGGCGAGCCGCCCACAGTCGAGGCTGCCCAGTCCCTGCTGGACAACCTGTACTTCAACGCCAAGCGCTACGATCTTGCCAAGGTTGGCCGTTACAAGATCAACCGCAAGCTCGGCATCGACCGCTCCCTTGGTGACAAGGAAGCATCGGTCCTGCACGTTGAAGACATCGTTGCCATGATCAAGTTCCTCGTCGCGCTTCACGCCGGCGAGAAGACCCTCATGGGCAAGCGCGATGGCGAAGACCACGAGCTCCGCGTTGACGTGGACGACATCGACCACTTCGGCAACCGTCGTATCCGCGCCGTGGGCGAACTGATCGAGAACCAGGTCCGCACCGGTCTTTCCCGCATGGAACGCGTCGTTCGCGAACGCATGACCACGCAGGACGTCGAGGCCATCACGCCGCAGACGCTGATCAACATCCGTCCCGTTGTTGCAGCCATCAAGGAGTTCTTCGGAACGTCCCAGCTGTCGCAGTTCATGGACCAGAACAACCCGCTCTCGGGTCTTACCCACAAGCGCCGTCTGTCGGCACTTGGCCCGGGTGGTCTGTCCCGTGACCGTGCAGGCATGGAAGTTCGAGACGTTCACCCGTCCCACTACGGACGTATGTGCCCCATCGAAACTCCTGAAGGCCCGAACATTGGTCTGATCGGTTCGCTGGCTTCTTACGGCCGCATCAACCCGTTCGGCTTCATCGAGACGCCGTACCGACTGGTTTCCGAAGGCGTTGTTTCCGACGAAGTCCAGTACCTGACGGCCGACGACGAAGCCGAGGTCCTGATCGCACAGGCCAACGCTCCGCTGGATGCTGACAAGAAGTTCTCTGAAGAGACCGTCCTTGTCCGTGCCCGTGGTGGTGGAGGCGAGCCCGTTCTGGTTCCCGCTGCAGACGTTCAGTTCATGGACGTTTCCCCGCGCCAGATGGTGTCCGTGGCAACAGCCCTGATTCCGTTCCTTGAGCATGACGATGCCAACCGTGCACTCATGGGTGCCAACATGCAGCGCCAGGCCGTGCCGCTGGTCCGTTCCGAGGCTCCTTTCGTGGGCACCGGCATGGAGCGCGCAGCAGCCGTCGACGCCGGTGACGTTGTCATCGCGAAGAAGGCAGGTGTGGTGACCGAGGTTTCCGCCGAGCTCGTTGTGATGATCAACGACGACGGTACCGAGACCAACTACCGCATCAACAAGTTTGCCCGTTCCAACCAGGGCAACTGCTACAACCACCGCGTCCTGGTCAACGAAGGCCAGCGCTTGGAAGTTGGCGGCATCATTGCCGACGGTCCCGCAACGGACCAGGGTGAACTCGCCCTCGGTAAGAACCTGCTCGTGGCATTCATGTCATGGGAAGGCCACAACTTCGAGGACGCCATCATCCTGTCCCAGCGCATCGTTGCTGAGGATGTTCTTTCCTCCATCCACATCGAGGAGCACGAAATTGATGCCCGCGACACCAAGCTTGGTGCCGAGGAAATCACGCGTGACATCCCTAACGTGTCCGAGGAAGTCCTGGCAGGCCTGGACGAGCGCGGCATCATCCACATCGGTGCCGAGGTTGAAGCAGGCGACATCCTGGTCGGTAAGGTCACCCCGAAGGGCGAGACCGAACTGACTCCGGAAGAGCGCCTTCTCCGCGCGATCTTCGGTGAGAAGTCCCGTGAAGTCCGCGACACCTCCTTGAAGGTGCCCCACGGCGAGTCCGGTACGGTCATCGGCGTTCGCGTCTTCGATCGCGACAACGACGACGAACTGCCCCCGGGCGTGAACCAGCTGGTCCGCGTCTACGTTGCAGCCAAGCGCAAGATCACCGACGGCGACAAGCTCGCCGGCCGTCACGGCAACAAGGGTGTTATCTCCAAGATCCTTCCGATCGAGGACATGCCCTTCCTTGCAGACGGTACCCCGGTGGACATCGTCCTGAACCCGCTGGGTGTTCCGGGTCGAATGAACGTTGGCCAGGTTCTGGAAACCCACCTCGGTTGGGTTGCCAAGACCGGTTGGAAGATCGAAGGCGAGCCTGAGTGGGTCAAGAACCTGCCCAACCTGCCCCGTGAAACCGGCCAGACCACCGTTGCCACCCCGGTGTTCGATGGCGCCCGCGAAGAAGAAATCACGGGCCTGCTTGACTCCACCAACGTGACCCGCGATGGCGATCGCCTGATCGACTCCTCCGGCAAGACCCGTCTGTTCGACGGCCGCTCCGGCGAGCCGTTCCCGGACCCGATCTCTGTCGGTTACATGTACATCCTGAAGCTCCACCACTTGGTGGACGACAAGATCCACGCACGCTCCACCGGCCCGTACTCCATGATCACGCAGCAGCCGCTGGGTGGTAAGGCTCAGTTCGGTGGCCAGCGCTTCGGTGAAATGGAAGTGTGGGCGCTCGAAGCTTACGGTGCCGCTTACACCCTTCAGGAACTCCTCACGATCAAGTCGGATGACATCCATGGTCGTGTGAAGGTCTACGAAGCCATCGTCAAGGGCGAGAACATCCCTGAGCCTGGCGTTCCCGAGTCCTTCAAGGTCTTGATCAAGGAAATGCAGTCGTTGTGCCTGAACGTGGAAGTCCTTTCCACCGACGGAACCACGATCGAAATGCGTGACTCTGATGACGCAGTCTTCACGGCTGCGGAAGAACTGGGCATCGATCTGTCTCGTGCAGAGCCCAGTTCCGTAGAAGAGGTCTAGCAGCCGTTCCGGCGGACAGTCTTAACGTCTGCCCGCCGGAACAGCTCCCTCTTCCCGTAACCAAGACTTCAGAATTTAGAGAACAAGAGAGAACAGGGACCATATGTCCAGCGAATCCTCCTTCGGCCTCATGCAGATCGGCCTCGCCACCGCGGAAGACATCCGCGGATGGTCTTACGGTGAGGTCAAGAAGCCGGAAACCATCAACTACCGCACGCTCAAGCCCGAGAAGGACGGCCTCTTCTGCGAGAAGATCTTCGGCCCGTCCCGCGACTGGGAATGCTACTGCGGCAAGTACAAGCGCGTCCGCTTCAAGGGCATCATCTGCGAGCGTTGTGGCGTTGAAGTCACCCGCGCCAAGGTGCGCCGTGAGCGCATGGGCCACATTGAGCTGGCTGCGCCTGTAACCCACATCTGGTACTTCAAGGGCGTTCCCTCGCGCTTGGGCTACCTTCTGGACCTGGCACCGAAGGACCTTGAGAAGGTCATTTACTTCGCTGCCTACATGATCACCAGCGTCGACACCGAAAGCCGTCACGCAGAACTGCCGAACCTCCAGGTTGAGCATGACCTCGAGAAGAAGCAGATGGTGGACAACCGCGACAGCGACATCGCCACGATCGCCCGCGACCTTGAAGACGAGCTTGCACGTCTTGAAGGCGAAGGCGCCAAGGCTGCCGACAAGAAGAAGGCCCGCGACTCTGCTGACCGCCAGATGGCGAATGTCCGCAAGCGTGCCGACGCCGACATCGAGCGCCTTGAGCAGGTTTGGGACCGCTTCAAGAACCTCAAGGTCGCTGACCTTGAAGGCGACGAAGGCCTTTACCGCGAACTGCGGGACCGCTACGGCCTGTACTTCGAAGGCTCCATGGGTGCCGAAGCCATCAAGAAGCGTCTTGAGACCTTCGACATGCAGGCAGAGGCCGAGTCACTGCGCGACACCATCCAGAACGGCAAGGGCCAGCGTAAGACGCGTGCCCTGAAGCGACTGAAGGTTGTCAACGCGTTCCTGACCACCAACAACAGCCCCCTCGGCATGGTTCTGGACGCCGTCCCGGTGATCCCGCCGGAACTGCGCCCGATGGTCCAGTTGGATGGTGGCCGCTTCGCGACCTCCGACCTCAACGACCTCTACCGTCGTGTGATCAACCGCAACAACCGACTCAAGCGACTGCTTGACCTCGGTGCTCCGGAGATCATCGTCAACAACGAGAAGCGCATGCTTCAGGAAGCTGTTGACAGCCTCTTCGACAACGGCCGTCGTGGCCGTCCCGTCACGGGTCCGGGCAACCGTCCGCTGAAGTCCCTGAGCGACATGCTCAAGGGCAAGCAGGGTCGTTTCCGCCAGAACCTCCTCGGCAAGCGTGTTGACTACTCCGGCCGTTCGGTCATCGTCGTCGGCCCGCAGCTGAAGCTGCACCAGTGTGGTCTGCCCAAGCAGATGGCCCTGGAGCTCTTCAAGCCGTTCGTGATGAAGCGCCTGGTTGACCTCAACCACGCCCAGAACATCAAGTCGGCAAAGCGCATGGTTGAGCGCTACCGTCCGCAGGTTTGGGACGTGCTGGAAGAGATCATCACCGAACACCCGGTGCTGCTCAACCGTGCACCTACCCTGCACCGTCTCGGCATCCAGGCCTTCGAACCGCAGCTTGTGGAAGGCAAGGCAATCCAGCTTCACCCGCTGGTTTGTGGCGCCTTCAACGCTGACTTCGACGGCGACCAGATGGCAGTCCACCTGCCGCTGAGCCCGGAAGCCCAGGCCGAAGCCCGCATCCTGATGCTGTCCTCGAACAACATCCTGAAGCCGTCCGATGGCCGTCCGGTGACCCTGCCTTCGCAGGATATGATCATCGGCCTGTACCACCTGACCACCAAGCGCGTCGGCTCTGCCGGCGAAGGCCGTATCTTCTCCTCGGTTTCGGAAGCGATCATGGCGTACGACGCCCGTGACCTGCACCTGAACTCCCAGGTCAAGATCCGCCTGGACGACTTCGTGCCGTACGCCGGTTGGGAAGCTCCGGAAGGTTGGGAGCCCGGTCAGCCGGCTCTCGTCCAGACCTCCCTGGGCCAGGTCATCTTCAACCAGACGCTGCCCGAGGATTACCCGTGGGTTGAGGCTGTTGCCGACAAGGGCGAACTCTCCCGGATCGTCAACGACCTCGCTGAGCGCTACCCGAAGGTTGTGACGGCCGCAACGCTGGATAACCTGAAGGATGCCGGTTTCTACTGGGCCACCCGTTCGGGTGTCACGGTTGCTATCTCGGACATCGAGGTTCCGGCTTCCAAGCCGGGTATCCTCGCCGGTTACGAGGCTATGGCTGCCAAGATCCAGGGCCAGTACGACAAGGGCCTGATCGACGACGACGAGCGTCGCCAGGAACTGATCGAGATCTGGAACAAGGCAACCAACGAGATCGCCCAGGCGATGCGCGACAGCCTGTCCCCGATGAACACCATCAACCGCATGGTGTCCTCCGGTGCACGTGGTAACTGGATGCAGGTCCGCCAGATCGCGGGTATCCGTGGTCTTGTGGCCAACCCGAAGGGTGAGATCATTCCTCGCCCGATCAAGTCCTCCTACCGTGAGGGCCTGTCGGTTCTGGAATACTTCATCGCCACGCACGGTGCCCGTAAGGGTCTGGCCGATACCGCTCTGCGTACCGCCAACTCGGGTTACCTGACCCGTCGTCTGGTGGACGTTTCGCAGGACGTCATCGTTCGCGAAGAAGACTGTGGCACTGAGCGTGGTCTGCTGACCCCGATCGCTGTACCGGATTCCAACGGTGAACTGGTTCTGGACGAAAACGTCGAGAACAGCGCCTACGCACGTACGCTGGCTGTCGACGTCGTCGATGCCCAGGGCAACGTCCTGGCTGCCGGCGGCACCGACTGCGGCGACGTCGTCATCGACCAGCTGCTGGCTGCAGGCATCACTGAGGTCAAGGTCCGCTCCGTACTCACCTGTGAGTCCAAGGTGGGCACCTGTGCGCTGTGCTACGGCCGTTCGTTGGCTACGGGCAAGACCGTGGACATCGGCGAGGCCGTGGGCATTATCGCCGCACAGTCCATCGGTGAGCCCGGTACCCAGCTGACCATGCGTACGTTCCACACCGGTGGTGCTGTTTCTGCTGGTGGTGGCGACGACATCACCCAGGGTCTGCCCCGTATCCAGGAGCTCTTCGAAGCCCGTACTCCGAAGGGTGTCGCACCGATTGCTGAAGCAGCCGGCCGCATCACCATCGAAGAGTCCGAGCGTCAGATGCGCCTGGTCATCACTCCGGACGATGGTTCCGAAGAGATTGCCTACCCCGTGCTGCGCCGTTCACGTCTCCTCATTGAAGATGGCGATCACGTCAGCGTCGGCCAGAAGCTGATCAACGGTCCGGTGGACCCGAAGCAGGTTCTGCGCATCATGGGCCCCCGTGCCGCACAGAAGTTCCTTGTGGACGAGGTTCAGGGCGTTTACCGCAGCCAGGGTATTGGTATCCACGACAAGCACGTCGAGGTTATCGTCCGCCAGATGCTCCGCCGCGTGACCGTCATCGAATCCGGCGACTCCGACCTGCTCCCCGGTGAGCTTGCAGAGCGCGCCCGCTTCGAGGACGAGAACCGCCGCGTCGTATCCGAGGGCAAGTCCCCGGCTTCGGGTCGTCCGGAACTCATGGGTATCACCAAGGCTTCCTTGGCTACCGAGTCCTGGTTGTCGGCAGCTTCCTTCCAGGAAACCACCCGCGTCCTGACGCAGGCGGCCATGGAAGGCAAGAGCGATCCTCTGCTCGGCCTCAAGGAAAACGTCATCATCGGTAAGCTCATCCCGGCTGGTACGGGTCTGCCCCGCTACACAGAGGTCACTGTGGAGCCGACGGAAGAAGCAAAGGCAAGCCTGTTCACGGGCCCCAGCGCTTTCACCGACTTCTCCTATGACGCACTGGGTGGCGACGGCGCTCCTGAGTTCCACGCCATCCCGTTGGATGACTACGATCTCGGCAACGACTTCCGCTAAAAGCGGCAGTCAGAGCTTTGACGGTCAGGCCCCGCACTTTCGAGTGCGGGGCCTGACCCGTTAACGCCGTCTGGTGAGGCGACCCGGGGGAGCGGCGGCCGACGGCGGGAGCCAACGTGCGCCGTCGGCCTCCATACACCCGATTAAGGCGCCAGATCAAGCCGTGCTAGACTTTTGGTAATTGTTCTGTGTGGCAGTGGATGAAGGCCGCCGCAGCATCATTTTGGTTTTGTTCTCATGGTGCTGGGTGGAGCCTGTTTCCGGGTTGCGGGCAACATGCGCAACGAATGCCGCACTTTTGCACGCCTACCGGAGTTTCGGCCGGCTGCACGAGCAACGCCAAAGTTCCCACGTTTACACCGGCTGGCGCCTGTGTGTGGGAGCAGAGATCAAACAACGGAGAACACGAAAGTGCCTACGATTAACCAGCTGGTCCGCAAGGGCCGCACGCCGAAGGTCTCCAAGACCAAGGCTCCCGCGCTGAAGGGCAGCCCGATGCGCCGCGGTGTTTGCACCCGCGTTTACACCACCACCCCCAAGAAGCCGAACTCGGCTCTTCGTAAGGTGGCACGTGTGCGCCTCAACGGTGGCGTGGAAGTTACCGCTTACATCCCCGGTGTTGGCCACAACCTCCAGGAGCACTCCATCGTGCTCGTTCGTGGTGGTCGTGTGAAGGACCTTCCGGGTGTCCGCTACAAGATCGTCCGCGGCGCACTTGACACCCAGGGTGTAAAGAACCGCAAGCAGGCCCGCAGCCGTTACGGCGCAAAGATGGAGAAGAAGTAATATGCCTCGCAAGGGTCCGGCCCCGAAGCGGCCGCTAGTTTCCGATCCCGTTTACGGCTCCCCGTTGGTCACTCAGCTGATCAACAAGGTTCTTGTTGACGGCAAGAAGTCCACCGCAGAGCGCATCGTTTACGGTGCACTCGAAGGTGCACGTGCCAAGTCCGGCGGCGACCCCGTTGCCGCTCTCAAGAAGGCCATGGACAACGTCAAGCCTTCCCTCGAGGTGCGTTCACGCCGTGTTGGTGGCGCCACCTACCAGGTTCCGGTTGAGGTCAAGCCGGGCCGCTCCACCGCCCTCGCTCTGCGTTGGCTCGTGGGCTACTCCAAGGCCCGCCGGGAGAAGACCATGACCGAGCGCCTCCAGAACGAAATCCTGGATGCCTCCAATGGTCTTGGTGCCGCTGTGAAGCGTCGCGAAGACACCCACAAGATGGCCGAGTCCAACAAGGCCTTCGCACACTACCGCTGGTAAAAACTTTCCGGACGCCGCCGGCTCACTGAGCCGGCGGCGAACGTGTAGTCCATCCGAAAGGGAGACCCCGTGGCACAGGACGTGCTTACCGACCTTAATAAGGTCCGCAACATCGGCATCATGGCCCACATCGATGCCGGCAAGACCACCACTACCGAGCGCATCCTGTTCTACACGGGTGTGAACCACAAGATCGGCGAGACGCACGACGGTGCTTCGACGACTGACTGGATGGAACAGGAAAAGGAACGCGGCATCACCATCACGTCTGCCGCCGTGACTTGCTTCTGGGACAAGAACCAGATCAACATCATTGACACCCCGGGCCACGTTGACTTCACGGTTGAGGTTGAGCGCTCCCTGCGCGTCCTCGACGGTGCAGTTGCAGTGTTCGACGGCAAGGAAGGCGTGGAGCCGCAGTCCGAGACTGTTTGGCGCCAGGCTGACAAGTACAACGTTCCGCGTATCTGCTTCGTCAACAAGATGGACAAGCTGGGTGCTGACTTCTACTTCACCGTAGACACCATCATCTCCCGCCTTGGTGCCAAGCCGTTGGTTATGCAGCTCCCCATCGGCGCCGAGAACGACTTCATCGGTGTTGTAGACCTCCTCGAAATGCGCGCCCTGGTTTGGCCTGGCGATGCAAAGGGTGACGTCACCATGGGCGCTTCCTACGAAGTGCAGGAAATCCCGGCGGACCTCCAGGCCAAGGCCGAAGAGTACCGTGCACAGCTCGTTGAGACTGTGGCCGAGGCTTCCGAAGAGCTCATGGAGAAGTACCTCGAGGGTGAAGAACTCACCCTCGAAGAGATCAAAGCCGGCATCCGCAAGATGACCATCAACTCTGAGCTCTACCCGGTCTTCTGTGGTTCTGCCTTCAAGAACCGCGGTGTCCAGCCGATGCTTGACGCTGTTGTTGACTTCCTGCCGAACCCGCTCGACGTCCCGCCGATGATCGGTCACGATCCCCGCGACGAAGAGAAGGAACTCACCCGCAAGCCGTCTGCCGACGAGCCGTTCTCGGCCCTCGCCTTCAAGATTGCTGCGCACCCGTTCTTCGGACAGCTGACCTTCGTCCGCGTGTACTCCGGTCACGTTGAGGCAGGCGCCCAGGTGGTCAACTCCACCAAGGGCAAGAAGGAACGTATCGGCAAGCTGTTCCAGATGCACGCCAACAAGGAAATGCCTGTTGAGGGCGCTACCGCCGGCCACATCTACGCAGCCATCGGTCTGAAGGACACCACCACGGGCGACACCCTGTGTGATGCCAACAACCAGATCGTCCTCGAGTCCATGAGCTTCCCGGAGCCCGTGATCTCTGTTGCGATCGAGCCCAACACCAAGGGTGACCAGGAGAAGCTCTCCACGGCCATCCAGAAGCTCTCCGCTGAGGACCCGACCTTCCAGGTCTCCCTCAACGAAGACACGGGCCAGACCATCATCGCCGGCATGGGCGAGCTCCACCTGGACATCCTGGTGGACCGCATGCGCCGCGAATTCAAGGTCGAGGCAAACGTTGGCAAGCCGCAGGTTGCTTACCGCGAAACCATCAAGCGCGCCGTCGAGCGCCTTGACTACACGCACAAGAAGCAGACCGGTGGTTCGGGTCAGTTCGCAAAGATCCAGATCGCGATCGAGCCCATGGACACCGCTTCCGGCGAGCTGTACGCGTTCGAGAACAAGGTCACTGGTGGCCGCGTTCCGCGCGAATACATCCCGTCCGTTGACGCTGGTATCCAGGATGCACTGAACGACGGCGTCCTGGCCGGTTACCCGGTTGTCGGCATCAAGGCCACGCTGATTGACGGCGCGTCCCACGATGTTGACTCTTCGGAAATGGCGTTCAAGATCGCCGGCCGTATGGCTTTCAAGGAAGCTGCACGCAAGGCGAACCCTGTTCTGCTTGAACCGCTGATGGATGTTGAGGTCCGCACACCCGAGGAATACATGGGTGATGTTATTGGTGACCTGAACGCCCGTCGTGGCCAGATGCAGTCCATGGAAGACGCAGCAGGTGTGAAGGTTATCCGTGCACACGTTCCGCTGTCCGGCATGTTCGGTTACATCGGCGACCTGCGGTCCAAGACCCAGGGCCGTGCTGTGTACTCCATGACGTTCAACAGCTACGCCGAGGTCCCGAAGGCAGTTGCCGACGAGATCATCCAGAAAACCCGCGGCGAGTAATCTCCCGGTAACGGATGCAATTCCGGTATCGGGAAGGCATCTGAGCGTATGAGGTGGGGCTGCGGCGAGAGCCGCGGCCCGGCCCCTGCGCAAACAGGCTCGAGGAACTATCATTGGTTCCTGAATCTGCAATTTCACCAAAACCAAGCCCCCAAGTAGACTTGCTAAAGTTTCTGCCGCGAAAAGCGCGGCCGAGGAGCACTTCACTTGAAATCGTTCTAGGAGGAACCTGTGGCAAAGGCAAAGTTCGAGCGGACTAAGCCGCACGTCAACATCGGCACCATTGGTCACGTTGACCACGGTAAGACGACGCTGACTGCCGCCATTTCCAAGGTGCTGTACGACCAGTACCCGGATCTCAACGAGCAGCGCGACTTCGCGTCGATCGACTCTGCTCCGGAAGAGCGCCAGCGCGGTATTACCATCAACATCTCCCACGTGGAGTACCAGACCGAGAAGCGCCACTACGCACACGTAGACGCCCCGGGTCACGCTGACTACATCAAGAACATGATCACCGGTGCTGCCCAGATGGACGGCGCAATCCTCGTGGTTGCTGCAACCGATGGTCCGATGGCTCAGACCCGTGAGCACGTTCTGCTCGCCCGCCAGGTTGGTGTTCCCTACCTGCTGGTCGCACTGAACAAGTCCGACATGGTTGATGACGAAGAACTCCTCGACCTCGTCGAAATGGAAGTTCGTGAGCTCCTGAGCTCGCAGGGCTTCGATGGCGATGAGGCTCCGGTTGTTCGCGTTTCCGGTCTGAAGGCTCTGGAAGGCGACCCGGTTTGGGTCAAGTCCGTCCAGGACCTGATGGCAGCTGTCGACGAGTCCGTTCCGGACCCCGTACGTGACCGCGACAAGCCGTTCCTGATGCCGATCGAAGACGTCTTCACGATCACCGGCCGTGGCACCGTTGTTACGGGCCGCGCCGAGCGTGGAACCCTCGCCATCAACTCCGAGGTTGAGATCGTTGGCATCCGCCCGATCCAGAAGACCACGGTTACCGGTATCGAGATGTTCCACAAGCAGCTCGACGAAGCATGGGCCGGCGAGAACTGTGGCCTCCTGCTCCGCGGTCTCAAGCGCGACGATGTCGAGCGTGGCCAGGTTGTCGTCAAGCCGGGTTCCATCACCCCGCACACCGACTTCGAGGCTAACGTCTACATCCTTTCCAAGGACGAAGGCGGACGTCACAACCCGTTCTACTCCAACTACCGTCCGCAGTTCTACTTCCGTACCACGGACGTAACCGGCGTTATCACCCTGCCGGAAGGCACGGAAATGGTTATGCCTGGCGACAACACTGAGATGACCGTTGCGCTCATCCAGCCGATCGCTATGGAAGAGGGCCTCGGCTTCGCTATCCGCGAAGGCGGCCGCACCGTTGGTTCGGGACGTGTCACCAGCATCATCAAGTAGTTTCTACTTGTAGGTCAGTGACCTTCCGGCCCAGCCGGTAGTTACGCAAAGAGAGCCCCACCGCTTCGGCGGTGGGGCTCTTCTTTGCTATTATTTATCTATCGAATGGATAAAGCCCGCATTGGGCTGTGTCCGACGAAGCCAAGGAGCTCCCGTGAATGCATTCGTAGTGATGATGTTGCTGATCATTGCCATTGTGGTCAGCTATGCCGTCGGTGTGACGCGGGGGCGCAAGGCGGCTGCCCGGGTGTCACGTGCTGTGGGGCCAGAGGCGGGTGGATATCGCGAGGGTTATCTCGCCGGACATGTGGCAGGGTGGCGGGATGCTGAGGCGAAGCATTTCCGGGCAGGCCCACAAACGGCGCCCGCTACGTCCGCACCGCCGGCAAGTACGCTGTCGCGTCCGGCCTACATCCAGTCGCCGATGCGGCTTCCGGCGCCGCACAGTACGCCACCACCTGCCGTAGCACCACTACCAGTCTTCGCACCACCATTAGCCGTCGCACCACCAGCGGCCGGCCCTGTCCGGCAGCCGCCCCTGCGCGTTCAGCAGCCTCCCGTTCAGAGGGAGAACCCTGCAGAAGCCGCAGCCCGCAAAGCCAAACGCGATCAGCAGAACATCAACATCACCCTCTACGTCGCCAGTCTCTTGCTGGTGGCCGCAGGGGCTCTGTTTGTGGGAACAAGCCTGCCGGAGCTCTTCCGGTTCGCGGGCATTTGGTTCATCACGGCGTTGTTCTATACCTCAGGATTGATCATCCACGCCAAGGTGCCGCGCTTGCGCCCAGCGGCGATTGCCTTTGTCGGAACGGGGCTTGCCCTCGTCCCCGTCACCGGTCTGGCGATGTACAACTTCGTGCTGCACAACGGTCCCGCTGCATGGCTGGTGACGTCGCTGCTCGGTACTATCGCCTACGCTTACACCGCCGTTCGGCTGGATAACAAGGTCCTGGCGTTCCTGTCCCTGAGCTTCGTGGTGTCCACGGCGTGGTCCGGGGTGTCCATCCTCGGTGGCGCATTGGTCTGGTACTTCACCTCCCTGATCGGCGTCGCCATCCTGATGACGGTGGCATCACTTCTCCGTCCCCGTTGGTTGCCGCCCCTCTACGTCCGGCCGCTGATGCTGCTGCACCCCTTCGTTGTTCCATTCGTAGCACTGGCTGTCTCCTTAACGCCGCACCTCTTGTCCAAGGGGGAATACGCCTTGGTCATGCTGATGTGCGGTACCTATTTCGCCGTCATGGTCTTGGTACCGAGGTCCAGATACAGGCTCCGGCACTACTACTCAGCGCGTGCAGCGCTTACCCTGGCGTTGCTTGGCCTGATCTGGGACATTTCAGCCGATGTCAGCACCGTGATGCTCGCAGCCATCATCTGCTTGGGCGTTCAATCCCTGGGAGTAGCCTTCGCGGCCGAGAAGCTGGCCCCGCGCACTTGGTGGAATGACGCTGTGTCCTGCTTGGGCTTGCAGTTGGTCATAGCTGCCATCCTCACAGTGCTCCTCGGCGTGGGCCGGTTCGACATCCAGGACTACCTGCCATTGTCCGTAGCGATGCTGACCGCCATGGTCCTTGGCTGGAAGCTCGGCCACGGCACAGAGTTCGCGCCGGGCGCTGTGGCCGTGGTGGGCATCCCCTTCATCGGTTTCCTTGGAGCATGGCCTGTTTCCCTGCTGCTCGCCTCTGCCGGGCTGTATTGGTTCCTCCGCGCGGCCGTTAGGCCGGCGGACTACCGCCTACAGTTGATCTTCGCAGGGCGGCTTGCCGTAACACTCGCTGTACCGGCCATGGTTGCAGGTGCATTGGAGGGCCACCCGGACAGGGCCGCCCTAACCCTGGCGGCATTCGTGGCAGCGGCGGGCGCGCAGCAGGCAGTGAACGCAATTTTGGTCCGCGGGGGAGTCCTGCTGCTCGCCCCGCAAGCGTCGCTGGCCGGGTTTGGTGGCGCTGCGCTGGCAGGGCTGATGGTCCTGCCGGCATTGGACGACGCCGCAGGACGACCAGTGGTTGCTGCGTCACTGCTTCTGGTTCTGTCGGCCGGGGTAGCCTCCGGCTTGTTGATATTTCCGGCCACCCTGCTGCGGGCACCGGTTGCCGATGTATGGCGGCCGACCATGAGTGAGGTCCTTGCCCCGGTCACGATGCTGATAACAGGCCTGGTAGCCGCAGCCAGCGTGTCCCGGGCTTTGGGCAATGTGGTGCTTCTGGTGGCCGTTGCCTACTGTGCCGCGTCCGCGTTGCGTCTCGCGGCTCCACTCCATCGTCAGGGCTATTGGTGGCTCTCCCGGGCAGCCGGAACGCTGTTGGCAGGATCAGCCTACGCCGACGCGATGACGTCCGGCTGGACCTTTCGCGTTGCCGGCGAGATGCCATCGATTCCGCTTTTGGTGATAACAGTGGCAGCCGCACAACTCTGCATTCCGTTGCTGGCAGTCAGCAGGCGCCGGTTCCCCCGTGCTTCAACGGTCGACGCCGGAACAGTGCTCGCTGTGATGCTGGTGGGGGCTGTGGTCCTGACTTTCGGCGCGTATTTGGGGGAGGGCATGGAGCGGGTTGGATGGCAGCCGGGTGCGAGTGCTGTGGCAGCGGCGATTGCGGCGGTTCTCTGTGGTGTGATAATGCGGGCTCAGCGTGGTGCCTGGCTGTTTGCGCCGGCCGCGTTGGTGCTTCTGCTGCCCTTACGCCTTGCACACGTAACGGACATTGAAATTCTGCTGGGTGTCTTCGCGGCGTACTGCGCTTTCATGATGGGCGCCGCCCGTACCCGCCTGGTCCGGGGCGGATACTTGATGGGCCTGCGGGTTCTGGCCGCCGGTTTCATCGTGGTGACCGTCGCAGACCTGACAGACTCACCGGCGGCCGTGCACATAGCGCTGGCCGTGGTCCTCATGGGGCAGCATGCCATAACGCTGTTCCTGCGCAAGCGTGCCGTCGATGTCGCCTTTCAGCGGCCAACGGCATGGGCTGCACTGGGTGCACAGCTCCTGTTGCCGCTGGTCTACCTGCTCGAAGGAAATTACGACGGCGGTGGCCGTTGGCTGGTGATCTTGCAGTTGGCCCTCGTCCCGGCCGCAGCTGCGTTGACGTGGCGCTTCATGAGTGCGCGGGGATCCCAATATCTTGGCGTTGCAGCGGCAGCAGCGATTGCGTTTGCGTGTGGCCCGGCCTTCGCCTTCCCTGCTGAGACATGGCTCCACCAACCGTTGCTGGCCAAGGCGCAGGTGCCGGTTGTCTTGCTCGCATTGGGCGCCGCGATGGTGGCTTTCCGGATCGTGTTCCGGAAAACCGCGCGGGCCGGTCTCGCTGGCGTTGTGCACAGTACGGATCGCTGGTTCTGGCTGGTGTCCGCGCTATTCTTCGTTTTCGCCGGCGGCCTGCTGGCGGTGGGAGTGTCCGTCTCCCTCGCAGGGTTGTCCTTGCTCGTGTTGGCCGTGGTGCTCTTCGTTGCCTCGCACCTGGAGCAGATGCCCGCCCTTTACGCTGCTGCGGCACCGTCCGTGCTGCTGGGTGCCATACCCGTTGGCGACGGCTTGCTGGAGGGTATGGCGCCGAGTGTCTGGGGCAACTACGCGCCCTGGCTGGTGGGAGGCGTTGGTACTTTTGTGTTCCTCTATTCCGCAAAGCTACTGGGGAGGGAGGCAATCGCCGGCGAGGTGTGGCGGCGGAACGCGTTGCTTGCGGCGTCGGCGGCCGGACTTGCGGTGTCAGCCGCAGCCGGGGTTCTACGTGATGAAACGTCCATGCTGGGATTCGTCCTGGTGGTGGCTACAGGCGTGCTGGTGGTTGTTGAGGCTCCCCACAGCAAGTGGTTGGCCGCAGAGCTGGCGGGCTTGGTCGCCGTCGCTGCCTTGCAACGCGCGCTGCTGTTTGTGGACGGGGCCAGGCCGGATTGGTTCTGGGCCGCACAGTGGTATGTCGTTACCGGTGTTGTTCTAGCAGGACTGCGCTACATAAGGAAACAGCGGACCGATGGTCTCCTCAGGCTCTGCATTGCTGCTGGCGCCCTGTCACTATCGTCCTTGGGAATCATTGTGGGCGGTACATCCCCGCAACATCTTTATGTCCTGGTGGCGCACGTGGTGCTCCTTATCCTGGGCGTGCTGGTGGCCGAACGGGTGATCGTCTGGTGGGGCGCTGCCGGTGTCGCATTAAGCGTCATGTGGGCGCTGCGCTCCTACGCCTTCGCCATGCTGGCCCTCGTGGCTGTGGCACTGATAGTGCTGGCTGTGTGGCGTTTGAACCGCAGGCCGGCAACAAGCGGCCACGCCCCGGCTCCCGGTGGGGATCCCGACGATATGCAAGCGGAGCGGACTCAGGACAGAATCCGATAATGTTGCAGTCTACGGAGAGGAGCGCACCATGGAATTCCTGATCTTCCTGGCAATCATCGCCGCCATCGGCGGCGGTGTTATCTGGGGCCGCAAGAACTTTCGGAATGAGATCGAGCGTGCCAAGCGCATTAGGCGCGCCAACAAGAACCAATAGGGCAGCCTTGAAGGCTGCTTGATTTAACCTGCCCGTGCCATGCTCGGGTCAGTGTTCGTGGCTGCGTGCGCGCGCCAGTGCACGCAACCAGTAAAACGATTCCTTCGGGGTACGTTCCAAGGATTCGAAGTCCACATGGACCAATCCGAAACGCTGGGAGTAGCCGGCCGCCCACTCGAAGTTGTCCAACAAGGTCCAGACGTAATAGCCGCGCAGGTCCACATCGCCAGCGATGCCTCCGGGCCCTGTGGCTGTCAGGGCGTGGCCCAAGTGCTCTGCCAGGTAGGAAATCCTGTTGGTGTCCTGGACGGGCCCATCAACGTGGGCAGGTTCCGGGAAGCTGGCTCCGCCTTCGGTAATGAAAACAGGGGGGAGTGCGTCCCCATAGCGGTCCTTCAATTCCCGGAGTACCAACGCCAGGTGTTCCGGCGCCACAGGCCAACCGAATCCAGTGGTTTCGTACTCCTGGTAGGCAGCCAGATGGAAGGGCACTTTGGTCATCTCAGTGGACGTTCCGGTGGGGATCTCGGCTGGCCCCGGGCCCGCGGCCACCTTGACGGGGTAGTAATAGTTCAGGCCGTAGAAGTCCAAGGGTTGGCAGATCGTGGCCATGTCACCGTCCTCCACGGTGCCTAAAGACCGAAACCATGGCTTCATGGCAAAGGGAGGCTTGGGATATTCGCCCAGAAGCACCGCGTCCGCATAGATGCGATTAAGAATGTGGTCAAAGGCTTGGGCCATCAGGCGGTCGGGAAGACTGTTGGTGGCGGCCCGGACGGGGGAGTGCATATTGGATATCCCGATTTGCCCTTTCACGCCAGCGGTTCGGAGCGCTTGCACAGCCAATCCATGCCCAAGGAGTTGGTGGTGGGCTGCAGGAAGAGCATCGAACAGCAGTTGTCGTCCTGGAGCATGGACCCCCAGAGCATACCCCTGCAGAGTGACGGAGACCGGCTCATTCAGGGTGACCCACTGGGCTACGCGATCTCCAAAGCGCTCAGCAGCTGCGGTGCAATAAACGGCGAAGCGCTGGGCCGTGTCCCGGTTCATCCAGCCGCCTGCGTGCTCCAGTTCAAGCGGGGTATCCCAATGGAACAGGGTGGTCATGGGGGAGATGCCCGCGGCCAGGAGTTTATCGATGAGCCGGTCGTAAAAATCCAGTCCCCTCTGGTTCACCGCACCCTTGCCACCGGGCTGGATGCGGGGCCAGGAGAGCGAGAACCGGTACGAGTCGACGCCCAGCTCCTGCATCAGGGCAATGTCTTCATCCGAGCGGTTGTAGTGATCGCACGCCAAGGTGGGAGAGCCGCCGTCGAAAATTGCTCCTGGCTTTTCCGCGAACGCATCCCAAGCGGATGGCCCGCGGCCATCAGCGGTCAGCGATCCCTCGATCTGGAATGCCGCCGCCGCGACACCCAGTGTGAAACCAGGACGCAGACGTGCGGCAAGATCTTCCACGGAGCCCGAATCCTGGACGGTCATGCCCCAATCTTCCTCAGCCGCAGGCCGCCGGGCAATGGCGTGGGAGGCCCGATTGGCCTTTACCCTATATTTCCGCCATACTGGATGAGTTGTTCAAGCGCTTCTTCGTGTCCCGATCCGGATAATGCCGGGTGTCAGGGTCCAGGTTGAAGCCCAAACATAACCCTGAACCCCATGGAATGCGGTCGAGTCTGCGTGGAAATCGCGACACGCCCGACCGCGGGGGTCGGTGCGCCGGCAGGTTGAGGAACCCGGAATATCCGGATTCAGCTTGTGCGGCGTGTGGTGGTAATACCTCAAACGCCTCGGCGGCCACATCAACAGGTAAGTAAACAGAGCAGCCCTAACTAGAGCAGCACTAGCTGAAAGAGAGTCAGGCGACATGGCGGGACAAAAAATCCGCATCCGGCTGAAGTCATATGACCACGAGGTCATTGATGTTTCAGCGCGGAAGATCGTTGAGACGGTCACGCGCGCAGGCGCAACGGTAGTCGGCCCGGTGCCGCTGCCCACGGAGAAGAACGTTTACTGCGTTATTCGCTCTCCTCACAAGTACAAGGACAGCCGTGAGCACTTCGAAATGCGTACTCACAAGCGTCTGATCGACATCATCGACCCCACGCCGAAGGCTGTTGACTCGCTTATGCGTCTCGACCTGCCCGCAGACGTGAACATCGAAATCAAGCTCTAGGGAGGTGCTGAGAGACTATGACCGCAACCCGTAACGTAAAGGGCCTGCTGGGCACGAAGCTCGGCATGACCCAGGTCTGGGACGAGAACAACAAGCTCATCCCGGTAACTGTCGTCCAGGCTGACTCCAACGTCATCACGCAGCTGCGCAACGCAGATGTCGATGGCTACGTCGCCGTCCAGATCGGCTACGGCCAGATCGACCCCCGCAAGGTCACCAAGCCGCTGGCTGGTCACTTTGAAAAGGCTGGCGTTACCCCTCGCCGCCACGTCGTCGAACTGCGTACCGCAGACGCCGCATCCTACGAGCTGGGCCAGGAGCTCTCTGTTGAGATCTTCGAAGCCGGCCAGAAGATCGACGTCGTCGGCACCTCAAAGGGTAAGGGCTTCGCCGGTGTTATGAAGCGTCACGGCTTCCACGGCGTTGGCGCTTCCCACGGTGCCCACAAGAACCACCGTAAGCCTGGCTCCATCGGTGGCGCATCCACCCCGAGCCGCGTCTTCAAGGGCCTGAAAATGGCCGGCCGCATGGGCGCCGAGCGTCACACCACGCTGAACCTCACGGTTCACGCTGTTGACGTTGAGAAGTCGCTGCTCCTTATCAAGGGTGCCGTTCCCGGTGCCCGCGGCCAGGTCGTACTCGTACGCACCGCCGTGAAGGGAGCCTAGTTCAATGACTAGCACTGTCAAGGTAGACCTGCCTGCAGAGATCTTCGACGTCCAGACCAACGTGCCGCTGCTGCACCAGGTCGTCGTCGCACAGCTCGCTGCTGCACGCCAGGGTACCCACAAGACGAAGACCCGCGCCGAGGTTTCCGGTGCAGGTCGCAAGCCGTTCAAGCAGAAGGGTACCGGCCGCGCCCGTCAGGGTTCCATCCGTGCTCCTCACATGACCGGCGGTGGCGTTGTCCACGGTCCGACCCCTCGTGACTACAGCCAGCGCACCCCCAAGAAGATGAAGGCTGCTGCACTCCGCGGCGCCCTGTCTGACCGCGCCCGCAACGGCCGCATCCACGTCATCGCTGAACTGGTAGCCGGCACCAAGCCGTCCGCCAAGGACGCACTGGCTTCGCTGCGCTCCGTCACTGAGCGCAAGAACCTGCTCGTCGTAATCGAGCGCGCCAACGATGTTGCTGCACTGTCCGTGCGCAACCTCCAGGATGTTCACGTTCTGTACGCAGATCAGCTGAACACCTACGACGTGCTTGTCTCCGACGACGTGGTCTTCACCAAGGCTGCTTTCGAGGCGTTCGTCGCTGACAAGGCAAAGAACGAGGAGGCCTCCAAGTGAGCGTAACCACCATCAAGGACCCGCGCGACGTCGTGCTTGCACCCGTCGTATCGGAAAAGAGCTACGGTCTGATCGACGAAGGCAAGTACACCTTCCTGGTGGACCCTCGCTCGAACAAGACCGAGATCAAGCTGGCCGTTGAGAAGATCTTCTCGGTCAAAGTTGACTCGATCAACACCATCAACCGTGCCGGTAAGCGCAAGCGCACCAAATTCGGCTGGGGACAGCGCAAGAGCACCAAGCGTGCAATTGTCACCCTCAAAGAAGGCACAATCGACATCTTCGGCGGTCCGCTCGCGTAGCGGAGACCACTTTAACGAGGAAATAAATTATGGGAATCCGTAAATACAAGCCGACTACCCCGGGCCGTCGTGGCTCGAGCGTAGCCGACTTTGCTGAAATCACGCGATCGACTCCGGAAAAGTCGTTGCTGCGTCCGCTGCACAAGACTGGCGGCCGTAACAACTCCGGTAAGATCACCACCCGTCACAAGGGTGGTGGGCACAAGCGCCAGTACCGTCTGATCGACTTCCGTCGTCACGACAAGGACGGCATCAACGCCCGCGTTGCCGAAATCGAGTACGACCCGAACCGTACGGCTCGCATCGCACTCCTGCACTACGTTGATGGCACCAAGCGTTACATCATCGCTCCTAACAAGCTGTCCCAGGGTGACTTCGTCGAGGCTGGTCCTGACGCTGACATCAAGCCGGGCAACAACCTGCCGCTGCGCAACATCCCGGTTGGTACCGTAATCCACGCAGTTGAACTGCGTCCGGGTGGCGGCGCCAAGATGGCACGTTCCGCAGGTGCTTCGGTACAGCTCGTTGCCAAGGAAGGCCGCTTCGCACAGCTGCGTCTGCCCTCCGGCGAAATCCGCAACGTTGACGTGCGCTGCCGCGCAACTGTCGGCGAGGTCGGCAACGCCGAGCAGTCGAACATCAACTGGGGCAAGGCCGGCCGTATGCGCTGGAAGGGCGTTCGCCCGACTGTCCGTGGTGTAGCCATGAACCCGGTTGACCACCCGCACGGTGGTGGTGAAGGTAAGACTTCCGGTGGACGTCACCCGGTTAACCCGAACGGCAAGCCCGAGGGCCGTACCCGCCGTCCGAACAAAGAGAGCGACAAGCTTATTGTTCGTCGCCGCCGTACTGGCAAGAACAAGCGATAGGAGCCTGGACACATGCCACGCAGCCTGAAAAAAGGTCCTTTCGTTGACCAGCACCTCTTTGTGAAGGTCGCACGGGAAAACGATAAGGGCACCAAGAACGTCATCAAGACCTGGTCCCGCCGTTCGATGATCATCCCCGACATGCTCGGGCACACGATCGCCGTACACGACGGACGCAAGCACATCCCGGTGTTTGTCACTGAGTCGATGGTCGGGCACAAGCTCGGCGAATTCGCTCCCACGCGGACATTCCGCGGCCATGTTAAGGACGACCGTAAGGGCAAGCGCCGCTAGGCGCCTGACCTTACGTCTTAGACGAGAGAAGGAAAGCAATGGAAGCCAAGGCTATTGCGCGTCACATCCGCGTAACGCCTATGAAGGCCCGGCGCGTCGTCAACCTTGTTCGTGGTAAGCAAGCGAATGAGGCTCTGGCAATTCTGAAGTTTGCCCCCCAGGCAGCTTCGGAGCCGGTATTCAAGGTACTTCAGTCGGCAATGGCCAACGCACGCGTCCTCGCGGACCGTGACGGCGTTGCATTCGACGACAGCGACCTGTTCATCAGCGAAGCATTCGTTGATGAAGGCCCGACCATGAAGCGGTTCCAGCCGCGTGCCCAAGGCCGCGCCTACCGCATTAGGAAGCGGACCAGCCACATCACCGTGGTCGTCGCAACCCCGGAGAAAGAGGAGGCTCGCTAAGTGGGACAGAAAGTAAACCCGCACGGGTTCCGACTCGGCATCACCACCGACCACGTTTCGCACTGGTTCGCTGACAGCACCAAGCCCGGACAGCGCTACAAGGACTTCGTCCGCGAGGACATCAAGATCCGTCAGCTCATGTCCACCGGCATGGAGCGCGCCGGCATCGCCAAGGTCGAGATCGAGCGTACCCGTGACCGTGTCCGCGTGGATATCCACACGGCACGCCCGGGTATCGTTATCGGCCGCCGCGGCGCCGAAGCAGACCGCATCCGTGGCGAGCTCGAAAAGCTCACCGGCAAGCAGGTTCAGCTGAACATCCTCGAGGTCAAGAACCCCGAGATGGAAGCCCAGCTTGTTGCCCAGGGCATCGCAGAGCAGCTCACTTCCCGCGTGGCGTTCCGCCGCGCGATGAAGAAGGCAATGCAGTCCGCACAGCGTGCGGGTGCCAAGGGCATCCGTGTTGCTTGCTCGGGTCGTCTGGGTGGCGCAGAAATGTCCCGCTCGGAGTTCTACCGCGAAGGCCGTGTGCCCCTGCACACCCTCCGTGCGAACATCGACTACGGCTTCTACGAAGCCAAGACCACCTTCGGCCGTATCGGTGTGAAGGTTTGGATCTACAAGGGTGACGTAACTGCCAAGGAACTGGCTCAGCAGGCAGCTGCTGCTCCGTCCCGTGGCCGTGCAGGAGACCGTCCGGGCCGCCCGGGTGGCGACCGCCGTCGTCGTAACGACCGTCCGGCAGCTGAGGCAGCACCCGCTGCCGTTGAAGCACCGGCCGCTGAAGCTGCTGCTCCGGCAGCAGAAGGAGGACAGGCTTAAATGCTTATCCCACGTCGAGTCAAGCACCGTAAGCAGCACCACCCGGGTCGTTCCGGCGCTGCTACGGGCGGCACCAAGGTCAGCTTCGGTGAGTACGGTATCCAGGCCCTGAGCCCGGCATACGTGACGAACCGTCAGATCGAGTCCGCTCGTATCGCGATGACCCGCCACATCAAGCGTGGCGGTAAGGTCTGGATCAACATCTACCCGGACCGTCCGCTGACGAAGAAGCCTGCTGAAACCCGCATGGGTTCCGGTAAGGGTTCTCCGGAATGGTGGGTCGCAAACGTCAAGCCGGGCCGGGTTCTCTTCGAACTCTCCGGTGTCAATGAAGAGGTAGCTCGCGAGGCCCTGCGCCTGGCAATCCACAAGCTCCCGTTGAAGGCACGCATTGTGCGTCGCGAAGGTGGTGAATAGAAATGGCAGTAGGGTCGAAGGATCTCGCACCCGCACAGCTGGACGGTTTCGACAACGAGCGTCTCGTTGAAGAACTCCGCAAGTCCAAGGAAGAGCTGTTCAACCTGCGTTTCCAGTCCGCCACCGGACAGCTGGAGAACCACGGTCGCCTGCGCGCGGTAAAGAAGGACATCGCACGCATCTACACCGTTCTCCGTGAGCGCGAGCTGGGCATTCGTGCCGAGGTTGCCGCACCGGTTGTGGAAGCCAAGGAAGAAAAGAAGTCCAAGAAGGCTGCCAAGGCTGAAAAGGCCGAGGTTGAAGCTGGAGAGGACGCCAAGTGAGCGAGAAGGAAACTGTGACGGAAGCAGCAGCCAGCGCTGAACAGCGCGGTTACCGTAAGACGCGTCGCGGCTACGTTGTCTCTGACAAGATGGAAAAGACCATCGTTGTTCAGGTTGAAGACCGCGTGAAGCACGCTCTGTACGGCAAGGTTATTCGCCGCACCTCGAAGATCAAGGCTCACGACGAAGAGAACACCGCCGGCATCGGCGACCTCGTTCTCATCTCTGAGACCCGCCCGCTCTCCGCTACCAAGCGGTGGCGTCTGGTGGAGATCCTCGAAAAGGCCAAGTAAATCCAACGTCAGGCTTGCCTGGCAGGGTTCACTGGGAAGGCCCGCATTCCTTCGGGAATGCGGGCCTTTCCGCATCTCCGGCCGTTTCGGAATCAGGCCGTAAACGTGCTAGGATATTGAGTTTGTATGGCGCCACTTGTGCGTCATCAACTACCTCGTAAACAATCGTGCCGCTGCATACTGCCCCGCGCAGAGTTTTCTGCAAGGGAAGCTGATGCTTGTGGCACGGGCGTTTAGGCCTGTACTGGCAAAATCCAGGCAGGTCAAGAGACACCCCGATCAACCGTTCCGCAAGGCTCATTCCGTATGCATGATTTCGGTCTGAGAACCGGCGCGACGCAAGGAGTAAAAATTGATTCAGCAGGAGTCGCGACTCAAGGTCGCCGACAACACGGGTGCTAAGGAAATCCTTACCATTCGCGTTCTCGGTGGATCCGGTCGTCGCTACGCAGGCATTGGCGACGTCATCGTCGCTACCGTCAAGGACGCTATCCCTGGCGGCAACGTAAAGAAGGGTGACGTCGTCAAGGCTGTCATCGTTCGTACCAAGAAGGAACGCCGCCGTGCGGATGGTTCCTACATCAAGTTTGACGAAAACGCAGCTGTGATCCTGAAGAACGACGGTGACCCCCGCGGTACCCGTATCTTCGGCCCGGTTGGTCGTGAACTTCGCGACAAGAAGTTCATGAAGATCGTTTCGCTGGCCCCGGAGGTGCTTTAGTCCATGGCTAAGATCAAGAAGGGTGACCTCGTTCAGGTCATCACCGGCGCCAAGCAGGAACGCGGCGGCGACCGCGGCAAGCAGGGCAAGGTCCTGCGCGTATTCCCGGACACCAACCGCGTGCTGGTAGAGGGAATCAACCGCGTCACCAAGCACACCAAGGTCGGTCAGTCGCAGCGCGGCACCAAGACCGGTGGCATCGAGGTTGTTGAAGCCCCGATCCACGTTTCCAACGTTGCTTTGGTTGACCCGTCGACCAAGAAGCCGACCCGTGTTGGTTTCCGTCTCGACACCGTTGAGAAGGATGGCGCTACCAAGACCGTCCGTATCCGCGTGTCCAAGGCCACCGGGAAGGACATCTAATGACTGAGACTCTCGAGACTCCAGTAAAGATCGTTCCGCGTCTGAAGACGAAGTACGCAGAGACCATCAAGAAGTCCCTGCAGGACGAATTCAGCTACGCGAACGTCAACCAGGTTCCCCGCCTGGTGAAGGTTGTAGTGAACATGGGTGTTGGAGATGCCGCCAAGGACTCCAAGCTGATCGACGGCGCTGTCCGCGACCTCACCCTGATCACCGGCCAGAAGCCGCAGGTAACCAAGGCCCGCAAATCGATCGCACAGTTCAAGCTGCGCGAAGGCATGCCGATCGGTGCACACGCAACTCTGCGTGGAGACCGCATGTGGGAATTCGTGGACCGTCTGGTTTCGCTGGCTCTGCCGCGTATCCGTGACTTCCGCGGCCTCAACGGCAAGCAGTTCGATGGCAACGGCAACTACACCTTCGGTCTGACCGAGCAGGT
Organism: Arthrobacter sp. yr096; assembly: GCF_900108925.1. Taxonomy (NCBI): domain Bacteria; kingdom Bacillati; phylum Actinomycetota; class Actinomycetes; order Micrococcales; family Micrococcaceae; genus Arthrobacter; species Arthrobacter sp. yr096. The sequence goes on from NZ_FNYI01000001.1 coordinate 504,031, forward strand.
TATGTTCCACGAAATCGACCAGGACTCCATCGACCGCGTTCGCGGTATGGACATCACGGTCGTCACCACCGCCAAGACCGATGACGAAGGCCGCGCGCTGCTCAAGGCGCTTGGTTTCCCGTTCAAGACCGAAAACTAACTACGTGACAGGTCCGTCTGCGCAGGCTCCTAAGAGCCAGCGCAACGGAAACCGGTACGAGGAAGGGCTATAGCCCAAATGACTATGACAGATCCTGTCGCAGACATGCTCACGCGTCTGCGCAATGCAAACTCGGCATACCACGACACCGTGTCCATGCCGTACAGCAAACTGAAGGCACGCGTTGCTGACATCCTGAAGGCAGAAGGCTACATTGCCGGCTGGAAGGAAGAAGACGCCGAGGTTGGCAAGAAGCTGACCATCGACCTGAAGTTCGGTCCGAACCGCGAGCGTTCCATCGCTGGCGTCCGCCGCATCTCCAAGCCGGGCCTCCGCGTTTACGCGAAGTCCACCAACCTGCCGCACGTGCTGGGTGGCCTGGGTATCGCAATCCTGTCCACCTCTTCCGGCCTCCTGACTGACAAGCAGGCCGGCAAGAAGGGCGTGGGCGGCGAAGTCCTCGCGTACGTCTGGTAACGGGAAAGGAAGAGAATAATGTCACGTATTGGACGTCTCCCCATCACCGTTCCTGCCGGAGTTGAGGTCAAGCTCGATGGCTCCGTCATCAGCGTCAAGGGTTCCAAGGGCGAGCTGAGCCACACTGTTGCCAGCCCGATCGAGGTCTCCCTGGAAGAGAACACTCTCACGGTCACCCGCCCGAACGACGAGCGCAACTCGCGTTCGCTGCACGGCCTGACCCGCACCCTGATCGCCAACATGATCCAGGGCGTTACCGAGGGCTACGAGAAGAAGCTTGAAATCGTTGGTACTGGTTACCGCGTTCAGGCAAAGGGTTCTGACCTGGAGTTCGCTCTGGGCTACAGCCACCCGGTTAGCGTCTCTGCACCCGAAGGCATCACCTTCGTAGTAGAGGGTCCGACCAAGCTCTCTGTTGCGGGTATCAACAAGCAGCAGGTCGGCGAGGTTGCTGCCAACATTCGCAAGCTGCGCAAGCCTGACCCCTACAAGGGCAAGGGTGTCCGTTACGCCGGCGAAGTCATCCGCCGCAAGGTCGGAAAGGCTGGTAAGTAAACCATGGCCATCGCAATTAACAAGAAGCGTACGAACAAGAGCAAGTCTGCTGCACGCAGCCGTCGCCAGCTTCGTATCCGCAAGCGCATCACCGGTACGGCTGTACGTCCTCGTCTGGTCGTCAACCGTTCGGCACGTCACGTATTCGTTCAGGTTGTCGATGACAGCAAGGGTGTAACCGTGGCTTACGCTTCCACCCTGGAAGCTGACCTTCGCGCATTCGACGGAGACAAGACTGCCAAGGCCAAGCGCGTCGGCGAGCTCGTTGCCGAGCGTGCCAAGGCTGCAGGCGTCGAGGCTGTTGTCTTCGACCGTGGCGGTAACAAGTACCACGGCCGCATCGCCGCCGTCGCTGACGGTGCTCGCGAAGGTGGGCTGGCACTGTGACCGTTGAAAATAACGAAAAGGACATTCAGGTGACTGAAGCTGTAGCTGCTGAAGCAACTGAGACCGCACCCGCTACCGATGACCGCCGCGGCGGACGTCGTGGCGAGCGTGGCGACCGTGGCCAGGGCCGCGGCGACCGTGGTGGCCGTGGTGGCCGCGACGGCGGTCGTGAAGCCGAGAAGAGCCAGTTCGTAGAGCGCGTTGTCACCATCAACCGCGTTGCCAAGGTGGTCAAGGGTGGTCGTCGCTTCAGCTTCACCGCCCTGGTCGTCGTCGGTGACGGCAACGGTATGGTCGGCGTAGGCTACGGCAAGGCCAAGGAAGTTCCCGCAGCAATCGCCAAGGGCGTTGAAGAGGCCAAGAAGTCCTTCTTCCGCGTTCCCCGCGTTGGCAGCACCATCCCGCACCGTGTGCAGGGTGAAGCTGCTGCAGGCGTAGTCCTGCTGCGTCCGGCTTCTGCCGGTACCGGTGTTATTGCCGGTGGTCCGGTCCGCGCTGTACTGGAGTGCGTGGGCATCCACGACATCCTCTCCAAGTCGCTCGGTTCTTCCAACGCGATCAACATCGTTCACGCGACCGTTGCCGCTCTGAAGCAGCTCGAAGAGCCCGCTTCCGTGGCTGCCCGCCGTGGCTTGCCGCTGGACGAGGTTGCTCCTGCTGCTCTGGTGCGCGCGCTCCAGAACCAGAAGGCAGGTGTTTAGTCATGGCTAAGAACCTGACTCCCTCCGACGCCAAGTTGGAAATCACCCAGATCAAGGGCGTCATTGGCGCCAAGCAGAACCAGATTGCGACCCTTCGGTCCCTCGGTCTCAAGCGCATCGGACACACTGTTGTCCGTAACGCTGACGCCGTGACCGTTGGCATGCTGAACACGGTTCCGCACCTCGTGAATGTAGAGGAGGCGAAGTAATGGCAGAGAACAAGACCGCCGCAGAGACTGCTGAGAAGCAGAACGCTCTGAAGGTCCACCACCTGCGTCCCGCCCCGGGTGCCAAGACCGCCAAGACCCGTGTTGGTCGTGGTGAAGGCTCCAAGGGTAAGACCGCTGGTCGCGGTACCAAGGGTACGAAGGCCCGCTACCAGGTAAAGGCTGGCTTTGCCGGCGGCCAGCTGCCGCTGCACATGCGCCTGCCGAAGCTGCGCGGCTTCAAGAACCCGTTCCGGGTTGAGTTCCAGGTTGTGAACCTGGAGAAGCTCAACGAGCTGTTCCCGGAAGGTGGCACCGTCACCGTTGAGTCCCTGGTTGAGAAGGGCGCCGTTCGCAAGAACCAGCCCGTCAAGGTGCTTGGCACCGGCGACATCACCGTCAAGGTTGATGTTACGGCCCACGCATTCTCCGCCAGCGCTACGGAGAAGATTGCTGCAGCAGGCGGAAGCACCACTGCTCTCTAAGAGCCAGTGGGGCTGAGGCCCGTTGAAAAAGATCCCGGTATGCGGGGCTTCGGCCCTGTGTACCGGGATTTTTTGCGTGATTGTGCACTCTCGATTATTAAGACGGCGTCACAAGACGTTAGACTCGGTTGTTGGGTTTCATTGAGCCCCATCACATCCTTGTACTTTCTACTCAGGAGGACGCTTGCTAAGCGCATTCGGCCGGGCGTTTCGGACGCCTGATTTGCGACGCAAGTTGTTGTTCACGCTGGGAATCATCACAATCTTCCGCTTGGGAGCTTTCATCCCCTCGCCTGGTGTGAACTACCAGAATGTCCAGCAATGCTTGAACACAGGTGACACCTCGCAGGGCATCTACCAGCTGGTGAACTTGTTCAGCGGCGGCGCGTTGCTGCAGGTCTCAGTCTTCGCCTTGGGCATCATGCCCTACATCACGGCGAGCATCATCGTGCAGTTGCTCCGGGTGGTTATTCCCCGCTTCCAGCAGCTCTACGAAGAGGGCGCCTCGGGTCAGTCAAAGTTGACGCAGTACACCCGGTACCTCACCATTGCCCTCGGCCTGTTGAACGCCACCACGCTGGTGTCCTTGGCCCGATCCGGCCAGTTGCTGCCGGGCTGTAACCTGCCCATCATTCCTGATGAAAGCATCATCACCACCATCCTCATCATCATCACCTTGACGGCCGGTACCGGCCTCATCATGTGGATGGGCGAGCTGGTAACGGAAAAGGGTGTCGGCAACGGAATGTCGCTGCTGATCTTCACCTCCATCGCTGCAAGCTTCCCCGGTTCGCTGGGTTCGATCTGGAACACCAAGGGACCGGGAACGTTCTTCATCGTTCTGGCTGTCGGGTTGCTGACGGTGGCCCTGGTGGTCTTCGTGGAGCAGTCCCAGCGCCGGGTTCCTGTGCAGTACGCCAAGCGCATGATTGGTCGCCGCACGGTGGGTGGCACCAGCACCTACATCCCCATCAAGGTGAACATGGCCGGCGTCGTGCCCGTCATCTTCGCTTCCTCCATGCTGTACCTGCCCGGCCTGATCTCGCAGTTCAATCAGCCGGCACCAGGGGAGCAGATCGCGCCGTGGGTTGAGTGGATCAACAACAACCTCACCCGTGGCGACCACCCCATCTACATGGCGCTCTACTTCGCCATGATTGTGTTCTTTACCTACTTCTACGTGGCCATCACCTTCAACCCTGAAGAAGTGTCGGACAACATGAAGAAGTACGGCGGGTTCATTCCGGGCATCCGGGCGGGTAAACCGACCGCGGACTACCTGCAATACGTGCTTTCCAGGATCACTTTGCCTGGAGCCCTTTACCTGGGCTTCGTGGCGTTGATTCCGCTGGTTGCACTCGTCCTGATCAATGCCAACCAGAACTTCCCGTTCGGTGGCACGTCAATTCTGATCATGGTGGGTGTGGGCCTGGAAACCGTCAAGCAGATTGATGCGCAGCTACAACAACGTCACTACGAAGGGCTTTTGCGATGACGAGAATGCTGATCATTGGACCTCCCGGTTCGGGCAAGGGTACACAGGCTGAGCGGATTTCCGAGCGCCTCGGCGTAGTCGCCATCTCCACCGGCGACATCTTCCGTGCCAACGTCAAGGGCGAGACCCCCTTGGGCATCGAAGCCAAGAAGTACATGGACGCCGGCGACTTCGTTCCGGACAGCGTTACGAACAACATGGTTCGTGACCGCCTGGGTCAGAGCGATGTGGAGAACGGCTTCCTCCTGGATGGATACCCGCGCACTACTGCGCAGGTTAACTACCTGGACCAGATCCTCGCTGAGGGTGAGCAGGAGCTCGACGTCGTGCTCCAGCTGACCGCCGACGACGAAGAACTGGTGGCCCGTCTTCTGGGTCGTGCCAAGGAGACCGGCCGCTCGGACGACAACGAGACTGTGATCCGTCACCGTCTGGACCTCTACCACGAGCAGACCGAAGCAGTTGTTGCCAAGTACGCCGAGCGTGGCATCCTGACACAGGTTGATGGCATCGGCGGTATCGACGAAGTTACCGATCGTGTCCTCACGGCCATTGAGTCGGCCAAGGCTGTCTAGCGTGTTATCCACATAGCCGGTTCACCGGCGGTGGAGCCGAAGGGTGTGTCCCGTACCATTGGTGCGGGACACACCCTTTTTCGTTTCGCGGCAGACTGTGGGGGAACCGCATGAAGACAGCTCTATCAGGACGCAGCCGGATTTCAGGGCTTGAGGTATACCTGCCACCCGCCCGGCTGGACACGTCCGCCGTCGAGCGCCGTATAGCCGAGTCCAGTCCCGGGTTCCGGGTCCCCAGGGGTCTTATTGGCCGCGTGACAGGAATCCGCTCACGGAGCGTCATGGCGGATACTGAACAAGCGTCGGATCTGGCCGCCAATGCTGCTGCGAAGGTCCTGGCCGGGTGTGGTCTGCAGGCCCCGGACGTGGACTTGCTGATCTTTGCCTCGGCCAGCCAGGACATGGTGGAGCCTGCCACAGGTCATATGGTTGCGGCGAAACTGGGGCTCGGCTGCCCGGTGATGGACGTCAAGAACGCCTGCAACAGCTTCCTGAACGGAATGGAAGTTGCGGATTCCCTGATTGCTGCGGGCCGCTATGCACGAGTGGTGGTGGCCACCGGCGAGTCCCCGTCCAGGGCAGTGCGATGGTCTGTGGCGGACTTTGAGACCTTTGCGTCGAGCTTTCCCGGGTACACCATGAGCGACGCCGGCGCTGCCGTGCTACTGGAGGCGACTGACCCGCCAGCGTCGGAGGTCAACGATGCTCCGGGAATTCTGGGCATGGCCTTCACGGCGAGAAGCCGCCACTGGTCTGTGGGGACGCTCGCGGCGGGAGGGTCTGCATTTCCCAGGGATCCTGAAGCCAGTTATTTCAGCATGGATGGGGAGAAACTGAAGGACGCGTTCCTGGATCTGGGCTGCGATGTCCTGGACCAGACTCTGGCGGGCCTTGATTTGACGTGGACCGATTTCACCGTGGTGTGCGTGCACCAGGTCAGCGCCCCCTATAGGTCGATCTTTGCTGAGCGGGCCGGCGTCCCCACCGAATTGCTGGTTCCGTCCGTGGAAGACTTTGGCAATCTGGCCTCGGCCAGCCTGCCCCTGCAATTGAAGCTTGCTCTGGACAGCGGCCGTTGCGGACCGGGGGATCTCGTGGCCTTGGTGGGGCTGGCCGGTGGCGTGAGCCTGGGCATGGCCGTGGTGCGTCTATGACAATGCAGCAGCCCAGGAGCGGGATGAGCGGCGAAGGACTGAGCAGCACTGCGCCCACCCGTCCGCTATGCATCGCCGTACCCATGCTCAACGAGGAAAAGCTGGTCCAACAGACCCTTGATTCCCTGGCGGCACAGGAGCTGCAGGACTTCACCGTAGTGGTGGTGGACAACGGCTCCGTGGATCGCAGTTGCGGCATCGTTGCCGACTTCGCGAAAGGACATCCGGACATGGACATCCGGTTGATCCGGGAACCTCAGAAAGGCACGGGTGCCGCGGCGGACACGGGAATGCGTTTCGGGGTGGAGCATGGAGCCGAATGGTTGGCACGCACGGATTCCGACTGCCTGGCGGCGCCTGACTGGACGGCGCGGGTCATGGCGGGTTTTCACGATGGCCTGGAACTCATCGCCGGGCAGTTGATTCCACGCTTGGACGAAGGCATCACACCTTGGGAGCGCCGCATGATGTTGCTCGCTGTGGAAGTGGCGTCATTCTTTGGCCGTATCCGTCCGGGCAACAAGGGCGACGGCTATCTGGGCCCCTACCAAATGCTCCCTGGCTGCAACATGGCCATTACGGCGGCCATGTATGACCGCTCCGGTGGCTTTCCCCGGAGCAGGATCGAAGACCTCCATGAGGACCGCGCACTCTCCAACCAGGTCCGCAAGCTGACCCGGAAGTATGCGCTGCGACGCGACGTGGTGGTGTTTGGCTCCTCCCGCAGGGTCAAAGCGTGGGGCCTGAAAAACACTCTGGCGTGGTACGCGGACCATCGATACCGCCCCGAGCATGTGGATATCCGGTGACGTCGCCAACGGTTACTGCTGAGCGTTGGGAGCAACGCATCCACCTGGGCGCGCATCCCTTGTTGTATCCCCTGATCAGAGGTTTGGGACACGCAAGGCCGGTGCTGCGGTTGCCCGGGCTCGGGGTGTTGGTCAGTGAGGCGGGGTTGGTGCGGGAAGTCCTCATGGACCAGCAGCGGTTCGTCAAGAATGGCCCAACAGGCTCGGGTGCGTTGTGGACCCCTGTAGTGGGACCCAAGGCACTGGTAAACATGGATGGCGCGGAACACCGGGAGCTGCGCCAGCGCCTGGGGGACTTGTTCACTCCACGATCGGTGGCTGGCATCGTGGAACCGGCGGCGGGCGCCCTCCACGCGCGGATCCATGGCGAGCTGGATTCAGGGCGTGCACTGGACCTGGTGGACTGTGTCAAAGAGCTGGCCGGGGGAGTGATCGCCCGCCTCCTCGGGGTGCCGGACAACGCCCCCGGCAGGCTCCCGGACAGGGAGCTTTTCAATCTTGGCTCCTCCATCTCATCCCTCGTCCGGCTGGGGCGCCCCACCCTGACGGTGAGGCAAATTGCGAAGGGGAGATCCGCCGTCGGGATTTTGGCTGGACCCGCCACAGCCGCCTACCGCGACAGCGATCCCGGGACTTTTCCTGGAAGGCTCCGCGAGCTGGGAATGTCAGAGGATGAGGCGATGGGCATCATCAGCGCCTTTGTGATGGTGGGCACAGAAACCCTGGTGTCGTTCGTCCCGCGGTTGGTTGCATTATTGGCAGACACTGGGCGTGTTGGCATGTTGGCTAAGGACCGCTCAGCCCTTCCTGGCGCCATCAATGAGGCGCTCCGGTTTACGGTGCCGTCACCCATGATGTTGAGGGACACCGTGGAGGCAGGGGTCATCGGCGGGACAGCTGTCCGGGCCGGCGACCGGATCCTGTTGTCCACCATTCATGCGGCCAAAAGCCTGGGAGGCTTTGATCCGTCCCGGGCCATGCCACCGCAGGCCCGCCAACTCTGGTTCGGTGCAGGCCCGCACTTTTGTATTGGCATGCCGCTTGCCATGGCGGAGATCCACGCGTCGCTGGATGTGCTGTTGAACAGGTACATCGAGCAACCTTGGACAATTTCAGGACGCCGGATCAGCAGGGGTGTGCTTATTCCGGGTTACAAAAGTTTGGAGTTGTCCAATGCTCAATGATTCGGTGGACCAGACTGACCTGATTACAGCCGTCTTCGCTGCGGCGGATCGGGTTCCCGACGCTCCGGCCATCACGGCGCCCGGCAGGGTACGGCGGGTTCTGGGGCGTGGGGGCAACGCAGTTCGGCCGGGACGAACCATCACCTACCGCGGCTTGGTTGACGGGATCGAAGCCACTGCACTCCGGCTCCGACACGATGGATTCGGACCCGGGGAGCGCATGCTGTTCTCGGTGCGGCCCAGTCCAGCAGCATTCATCCTGGCCCTCGGGGCTGTCCGCGCGGGTGGTTCGGTGGTGTTCATTGACCCGGGAATCGGTCCCTCGCTTTTTCGGGACCGGGCAGAACTCGCCGCACCGCGTTGGGCCGCCGCTGAGTCGCTTCTGTATTCGCTGAGCACCAAGAGCCCGCTCCGGCCCCTGGCTCGCAAGCGGGGATTGTTGCTCCCGGACTATGGGGCCATGGACGTCCGCCACTACTATTCGGGGCCGTGGCTCCCGGGCGTCCCGAGGGGAGCGACGCCGGTGAAGGCTCTGGCTTCGCCGTTGGAAGGGCCGGCGTTGGAGGGACCGCCATTGGAGGGGGCGCTGCCGGAGGGGAACTCTCCAAGCGCGGATCATGCCTCCGATCAGGAAGCAGTCATCATTTTTACGTCCGGGACTACGGGTGCTCCCAAAGGTGTCATTCACACCAGGGGCACACTCGCCGCTGGCTTCGGGCAGTTGACCAGCCGCTGTGCCTTTGGCGAGGGCGATCGGGTCCATTCCGAACAACTCATGATGGGACTCCCGGCCCTGATCGCCGGCGCCCACTGGACCATGCCCTCGTACGGGTTCTCCGCACACATTGATCCGCTTCGCCTGGCCAGCGAACTGGGACCGGTGACAAGCAAGGAGACAGAGTACGACGGCGCCACCCACCTTTTTCTGGTGCCCTCACAATTGGCGCCCATCCTGCACGCGATCGAGGACGGCACGGTCACCTTGCCCGGTACGCTCAGGACCGTCATGCTGGGTGCAGCACCCATTCTTGCGCCGTTTCTGAAACGCGCCATGAAGTTGTTGCCGGAGGTCGACTTCAAGCTCATCTATGGGATGACTGAAGTTCTGCCCATCGCCATAGCTGATGGTCGGGAGAAGCTGGCGTTCGCCTCCGGAACAGAAGCGGAATTCACTGCGCCGGATGGCAGCGGCGAAGGCGACTTCCTCGGAGCGCCGCTTCCCGCCGTCGGAATCCGGGTGGCAGATGACCACGAACTGTTTGCCCACGGGCCCAACATGTGCCGCGGCTATCTGGGCGAAGATCCCATGCTGGAACATGCCACCGGTGACTTGGTGCGGCTGGACCACGGTGATTCCGGCGAGCCGAGGTTGGTGATGATCGGGCGCAAAAAGGACATGATCATCCGCGGCAAAACGAACATCTACCCCGCACTGTACGAGCCCGTCATCAGCGGTGTGCCCGGAATCATGCAAGCGGTGATGGTGGGCGTCCCGGATGTCATCGGAGACGAAGCAGTCTGGTTGGCTGTGGTGGCCGATGCCGGCGAGTCTGCGGGGGCCGTGAAGTCCCGGCTTCTGAAGGAACTCCCCAGGCTCATTGATGAATCCGCGCTTCCGGACCACATCGAAGTCCTGGATGCCATCCCGTCGATCGGGCGGCACAGGAAGCCTGACCGGGTAGCACTGCGGCAGGAGTTCGCTTCCAGGCCCCTGAGCGAGGCTGTGACATGAAAATTGCGGTGACGGGAGCCACCGGCTTTGTGGGGGGAGCGGTGGCCAAGGCCGCGGAAGCCCGTGGGTGGGAGGTGGTCCGATTCGCGCGTCGCGCCGGAGCCGGATTGAACTACTGGGACCTGACAGGGCTCCCGCCGGCGCAGCTTCCCGGCGTCGATGCCGTGGTCCACGCCGGTGCGCATGTGTCCGATTGGGGCGACCCTGGCCTCTTCCACCGGGCAAATGTCCTGGGGACGCGCGCCGTTGCCGAGGCCTACGCAGGAACCCGGCTGGTCCATATCTCCAGTTCCAGCGTTTATCCGTGGTGGGAGCCATGTGTCAATCGGGCCGAGGATGAGGTGGCGGCGCGCCACCTCAACGCCTATGGACGCAGCAAGGCGCTCGCAGATGTGGAGGCCCGCAGACATGGCAACGCGGTGGCGCTGCGCCCACACGGCATTTATGGTCCGGGGGATCGGACGCTCCTGCCGCGTTTGGTCAGCAATGTTCGGCGTGGCCGGCTCTTGAGCGTCGGACATGCACGCGTAAAGCATCAGCTGACGCACGTGGACAACCTGACGCGGACTGTCCTGTCCGCCTGCGAGTCGGAGGTGCGGGGCGCTGTCAATGTAGGCGATGCGGAGCCCGTGGAGTTGGGCAGCGTCCTCCGCCAAGTCCTCGACTTTTCCGGTCACGCCGGGGTTCCCATCACGTACCTTCCGGAGCCGGCAGCCATGGCGCTGGCTCGCGCGTTGGAGGTAGTGTCCAGCGTCCGGGGCCGGCCGCCAATGCTGACGCGCTACGCAGTGAGCCAGCTGGGGCGGGAGCGAACCTACCGGCTGGACCGGCTCCGGGGTGAGCTGGGAATCGAGCCAATTTCAACCACAGTCCTTGATGCGGGAAAATGGTTGAAGCATGGGGCCTGATCGGCTCCTACAGCAAACTTTCCAGAGGAGAACATGGCGTTCGGTCAGCCCCGCATTGAATACAAGTCCAACGAGCAGATGCGCACCATGCACCAGGCCGGACTTGTCCTGAGCCGTGCACTCGATGCGGCTGTCGCGGCTGCCAAGCCCGGCGTCACCACCAAAGACCTGGATGATGTCTTCGCCGCAGTCCTCAACGACGCCGGAGCCAAATCGAACTTCCTGGGCTATCACGGATTCCCGGCCACCATCTGCACGTCGGTCAACGAAGAAGTAGTCCACGGTATCCCCGGAGGCCGTGTCCTCAACGATGGCGACATCATCTCCATCGACGGCGGCTGCATCGTGGATGGCTGGCATTCAGACTCGGCGCGGACGGTCATTGTGGGCTCCGTGGATCCGGAAGACCAGCGGCTCTCCGATGTCACCGAGGCCGCAATGTGGCGCGGCATCGCGGCTCTTGCCCAGGGGAAGTTCGTGGGGGACATCGGGAACGCCATCGATGACTACGTCTCCTCTGTCCCGGGCAAGCCCTTGGGCATCCTGGAAGACTACGTCGGCCACGGAATCGGTTCCGAAATGCACATGGCACCGGATGTCCTGAATTACCGGACCAGCCACCGCGGTCCCAAGATCCGCCCGGGCCTCTGCCTCGCGATCGAACCCATGTTGGTACGTGGCGGCATCGAAACAGCAACACTCGACGACGACTGGACTGTGGTGACCACCGACGGCAAGCGCTCCTGCCAGTGGGAACACTCGGTAGCTGTGCACGAGAAGGGCATCTGGGTTCTGTCCGCCCCGGATGGAGGCGCCGAACACTTGGTGCCCCTCGGCGTCGTGCCTGTCCCGATCCCGTAACGGTTGGGAAAAGAGCCGGGCTGCTGAAGCAGCCCGGCTCTTCCATTATCGGCAGGAACTATGCTTTCAGCTTTGGCTTGACGTCCTTGGTGTAGATGCCCTCGAGCGTCTTCTTCAACTCAGTCATGGTTGCCTGCACATCGCCCTGTTGCGTGAGGATCTTGGCCGCTGACTTGGCCATCTCCTGGTCCGCACCCGGCAGGAACACGCGGGCGTTGTCCTGGACCTTGGTGGCCGCGAGCTGGTCCATGGCGGTCTTAATCTGCGGTGTGGCGGCGAGAACGGCCGACATGTCCGCCGACAGCCGGGTTGGCATGTAGCCAGTGGCGGCGGAGAAAGCAGCGGTGTTTTCCGGCTCGGTCATGAACTTCAGGAAGGTTGCAGCGGCCAGTTGCTCTTCCTTGGTGATGCCGCTCGGGATGCCCAGGCCGGCGCCGCCGGTGGGGCACACACCGCTGGGTACCTCGGGACCGCCGGGCAGGAAGCCGACGCCCACGTTGAATTTGGCCGCCTTCAGGACACCAAGGAGTGAACCGGTGGACGAAATGGTGGACGAGGTAATACCGGCGGCAAAGTCATCAGCGGCTTCCTTGGAGGAAACACCCGCCCAGGCGTCCTTGTAGATGGAATCCTGTGCCCACTGGAGTGCCGCTACGGATTCCTTCGAGTCACACGTGATGTCCCAGTCCTTGGACCAGCTGCCGCCCCAGCCCCACAGGTTGTTCTGCAGAGTCCAGCCCGCGTAGCCAGCCAAGGCCGGGTAGATGTAGGCGTACTGTGCGCCGGAGGTGGCCTTGAGTTTGGGGGCCCACTCGGCGAATTCCTGCCAGGTTGCCGGCGCGCGATCCGGCAGGCCGGCTGCTTTGAAATGGTCCTTGTTGTAGTAGAACAACGGCGTGGAGCGGCCGTAGGGGAGCGCCCATTGCTTGTCGTCGTACTTGTAGTCGTCCACCAAGGACTTCTGGAAGTCGTCGATCTTGATGTCCAACTGCTTCACCAGGCCATCAATGGGGATGATGCTGCCGTTGGAGAAATAGCGGAACCACCAAACGTCGGAAAGAACCACCAGGCCCGGCAGGCCGGTCTTGGCTGCCTGTGACGTCTGGAACTTCTGGGCAATTTCCTCGTAGTTGGCGCCTGCCGTTACCAGGTTGACCTTGATGTCCGGGAATTTGGCGTGGAATTTCTCAATGATCGCCTTCTCCACGTCCTGCGACTTGCCCGGGTGGTTGGTCCAGAAATCGATGGATGCCGCGGGCTTCACGCCGGTGAAGTCGATGGCTGCAGTGTCGACGGCGTCTGCCGTGCCCGCCGTGGAGGGCCCGCCGCAAGCGGCCAAAGCGGCTGCTCCGGCTCCGAGGCCTGCCAGCCCCAGGAAATGTCGGCGGTCAAGGTTGGTGCGCATGGTGCTTCCTCTCAATAACTTTCACTAGGGGTACTTCGATGCGATTGGTGCCGTTGGAAATCAGCCGGTGACACTGCCCTGGGTCAGGCCGGCAACGATGTAGCGCTGGAGCGCGGCGAACACCAGCAGGATGGGGACGATCACCAGAACGGCTCCGGCCATGAGGATTCCCCAGCCGGCCCCGTTGCCTTCAGAGTTCTGCAGCAACGTCAGGCCTACGGGAAGTGTCATGGTTTCGGGGCGGTCCGTGATGATCAGCGGCCAAATGTAGTCGTTCCATTCGCTGACGACGGTCACCAGCGCCACGGTCGCAATGGATGGGACGGACACCGGAACGATGATCTGCCACAGGCGTCGCCAGTGGCCCGCACCGTCGATTTCGGCGGCTTCAAGGATGGACGGCGGCAGTGTCAGGAAGTGTTGCCGCAGCAGGAAGGTGCCGAACGCCGTCCCGAGGCCTGGAAGGATGATGCCCCACAGGGTGTTCTTGCCTCCCATCCCTGCGATGAGGATGTAGTTGGGCAGGATGGACACTTGTGCCGGCACCATCAGGGCTACCAGTATCACTACGAAGATCACGTTCTTGAACGGGAAACGGACAAAAACCAGCGCGTAGGCGGTCAGGATGGCCAGGATGACCTTGATGGATGATCCCACCACCGTGACGATGAGGCTGTTGGCAAAGAACTGTGCGAAGGGCACGGTGGTCATCGCGGTGACGTAGTTCTGCAGGTTCAGTGACTCGGGCAGGATCCTCAGGTCCATGGTGACAATCTCGCCCGGTTGCTTGAAGGAGCTCAACAGCATCCACAGCAGTGGCAGGAACACCACCAGGGTGGCAATGACCAGGGGAAGGTAACCGGTGGCAACAGTCTGGAGCAGGTTCGCTCTGGAGAGCGGGCGCGGCAGTTCCTGCCGTGACTCCGGTTCGTGGGAAATAACGACGGCGGCTGGTGACGGCGCGCTCATGAGTAGTGGACCTTTCGCTCGACGAACCGCAGTTGCAGGACCGTAATAACCAGCAGGATGGCGAAAAGGACCACCGAGATTGCGGCGGAGTATCCTGCCCTGTTATACGCCCCGAAGGCCTGCAGGTATGCCTCGTAGATCAGTGTGCTGGTGCCGTTTCCCAGGGGTGTCATGATGCGGATCAGGTCGAATGCCTGCAGCGAGCTGAGCATGGTGGTGATCAGGAGGAAGAACGTGGTGGGTGAGAGGAGCGGGAGGGAGATGTTGAGGAAACGGCGCAGGCCATTTGCCCCATCCAGTGCCGCGGCTTCCATGACGTCCCGTGGAAGGGATTGCAAGCCAGCAAGGTAGACCACCGCGCAATAGCCCAGGTTCTTCCAGATGTACACAATGATCACCATCACCAAGGAAAGCTGGGGATCGTTGATCCACTGCGGGCTCTGCTGCCCCATGCCACGGAGTATCCAGGCGAGCACGCCGTACCCGGGATCGAAGATGAACAGCCACACGAGCCCCACGCCCACCCCGGACAGCACGTAGGGTGCGAACACGGCAGACCGGGCAAACGTTGTGCCACGGACCTTTGAATTCAGAGCGAGGGCAACCAGCAATCCGAGCACCATGGAACCGCCCACGGTTATCAGCGTGAAAACGGCAGTGGTCCCCAGGACTTTGGAGGCATCCTCGCTGGTGAAGAACGTGACGTAGTTCTGCAGTCCAACCACTGTGGCCGAGGCCGAACCGAGCGTCCAGTCCAACGTGGAGTAGTAGATGTTGTTGATGAGTGGCCAATACGTGAAGGTTCCGATCAGGACCAGGTTGGGCAGGGCCATGGCCAGGAAGACCAGGAAATCCTTACGGCTGCGGCCGGACCAGCGACGTCTTTCCGGGCTGGGCTTGCTGGCAGGTGCGGGCGGGGCAGACGGCGATGCCGGCAGCCTGTCTGCGGGCGCGGTGCTGCTGTTGTGAATCAAGGGGGCAGTCATGGGTCACTATCGTTTTCGGGCGAATGTGGGACGCCAGCTCCCGGATCGGGGCGGCGAAGACAGGCCTAGCTCACCACACGCGATGTCCCGGATCGGTCCAAAAGGGGATCCCTTGGCGATAGTTGTCTTACACTTCCCAACCCGTTTACTCAGCGTTTCTCGCGTGTTCGTATTTGAGGCACGGCTCCCACTTGTCGCAGCACATTCCCGCGCTGGCGATGCCAGCCGGGGCGCAACCCTCGGCGCGCTCGGTCGTGCCGTCCCCACGGCCCCCTTACCTCGCAAGCTCGGCCAGGGAATCCGGCCGTCGTGGGCCCACCTTTGACGCGTGGAGGCGGGTCCCGGCGCACCGCCAGTTCGCTCTGCTCCCGGCAGGTGGAGAATGGAGCCATGAATTCGATCACCGATGTTGCCGGCATACGGGTTGGGCATGTGCAGAGGGTGGGGGATGGGTGGCTCAGCGGCGTCACTGTGGTGCTCCCTCCTGTGGGGACCGTAGGTTCCGTGGACGTGCGTGGGGGAGGTCCCGGGACGCATGAGACTGATGCCCTTGATCCGACGACGTTGGTGTCCACCGTTGATGCCGTGGTGTTGACCGGGGGCAGTGCCTTTGGGTTGGCGTCGGCGACAGGTGCTCAGCTGTGGTGCGAGGAGCAGGGCAGGGGTTTTGCTGTTCCGGGGACTGTGGTGCCGATCGTTCCGGCCGCGGCCATCTTTGACCTTGGCAGGGGTGGCGACGTCAAGGCGCGACCCGGTGCGGAGATGGGTTACCAGGCTGCTGCCGCGGCGTTCGCTTCCGGTGACCATGCCGCCGTCGAGCGTGGAAACGTGGGTGCCGGGACTGGGGCTGTTGTTGCCCGCGGGCACTACAAGGGCGGGATCGGTACCTCATCGATCACTCTGGACGGCGGTGTGCTGGTTGGTGCCATTGCGGTGGTAAATGCGCTGGGAGCGCCAGTCGGACTGGGGATCGGCACGCAGTCGTCGGCGGGCGAGCAGGGGCTTAACACGACCCTTGTGGTGATCGCCACCAATGCTGTCTTGGACGTGGCCGAGTGCAAGAGGACTGCCTCTGCAGGCCATGCAGGCCTGGCCCGGGCCTTGGATCCGTCCCATACCCTTGCGGACGGCGATACCGTGTTCGCCTTGGCGACCGGCGCCGTCGAGCTTGACCGCAGTACCGAAGAGGCGCGGCAAGTATCACTGATTACTCTCCAAAGTGCGGCGGCAGAGGCCGTTCGGCTGGCGATTCTGGACGGCGTGCGCTCGGCCGAAAGCGTCACCACAACGGCAGGTGAATTCCCGGCGTTCCGGCCATCGGGAGGGTGACGACAGCGGGTGCTTGCGCTACCATGGACGGATTTAACTTTCCGGCCTGATTGGCGTAGAGTTATTTGTTGGTTGTCTGTGCAGCCACGCCCTTTTTGGTGTCGTGGTTCCAAGAGGGCCAAGCAAACAAAAAACGTCCGCTGGATCTTCGGTGCCTAACTGAAGGACGGTGGCAAACAACAGTTAGCGGAGGATATGGCCAAGAAGGACGGGGTCATTGAGATCGAGGGCGTTGTGACTGAGGCGCTGCCCAATGCGATGTTTCGTGTTGAGCTCACCAATAAGCACGTCGTTCTCGCACACATCTCTGGGAAGATGCGACAGCACTACATTCGAATCCTCCCCGAGGACCGGGTAGTGGTTGAGCTGAGCCCATACGACCTCACACGTGGTCGTATCGTCTACCGCTACAAGTAAATTGCTGGGCGGCAAGGCAACAGTGCCTAAGCCGCTCCAGCAGATCAACTGCAAAACACGCAAAGGAACGCCATGAAGGTCAAGCCGAGCGTCAAGCAGATCTGCGACAAGTGCAAAGTGATCCGCCGTAACGGCCGGGTCATGGTGATCTGCGAGAACCCGCGCCACAAGCAGCGCCAGGGCTAATTCCCCTTAGGGAATCTGCGTCCGCAAGGACAAACCTGGGCTGCTAGCCCACGCAAGTAAATAAAGGCAGCACAAGCTGTGCCAGGACTGCATTACAGAGCCTGGTCAGCGAACCCCCGGTCGGAGGCTGGGGCCACACTGAACGTGTGGGTGTACTGCCTACGACCTCCGGTTTATTCAAGGAGTACTGCCACTATGGCTCGTCTCGCTGGCGTAGACATTCCCCGCGAAAAGCGGTTGGAAATTGCGCTTACTTACATCTACGGCGTGGGCAAGACCCGTGCACACGAAACCCTGGCTGCCACCGGCATCAGCGCTGACGTTCGCGTCAAGGACCTGACTGACGCCGAACTGGTCCAGCTGCGTGACTACATTGAAGGCAACTACAAGGTTGAGGGTGACCTTCGCCGCGAGGTAGCCGCTGACATCCGCCGCAAGGTAGAGATCGGCAGCTACGAAGGCCTGCGCCACCGCAAGGGCCTGCCCGTACGCGGTCAGCGTACGAAGACCAACGCTCGTACCCGCAAGGGCCCGAAGCGCACCGTCGCCGGCAAGAAGAAGGCCGGACGTTAATCCCTCGGGATTGATCCGGTTTTCCCCCGATAACTTTCTGTAGGAGAAACAATGCCCCCGAAGACTCGTGGAGCGGTTCGTAAGCCGCGTCGCAAGGATAAGAAGAATATTGCGCTTGGCCAGGCGCACATCAAGAGCACCTTTAACAACACCATCGTGTCCATCACGGACCCGAACGGTGCTGTAATCTCATGGGCTTCCGCCGGTGAGGTTGGCTTCAAGGGCTCCCGTAAGTCCACCCCGTTCGCTGCCCAGATGGCTGCCGAAGCTGCTGCAAAGCGCGCTCAGGAGCACGGTCTGCGCAAGGTTGACGTATTCGTCAAGGGCCCGGGATCCGGACGCGAAACCGCAATCCGTTCGCTTCAGGCCGCTGGCCTCGAGGTTGGCTCCATCCAGGACGTCACCCCCAGCGCCCACAACGGTTGCCGCCCGCCGAAGCGCCGCCGCGTCTAATTAGGTCTTCCCCGCCTGACCGGCCGGGCCTGCTATGGATGGTTTAGATCATTCATCAGCATGGCCCGGCTGGTCAGGCTGGAAACCGAAGCCGATTTCCACCACCTGTGTTGCGTCATATAGCGGATGCTCGCCGAAAGGAAACCTAAGTGCTCATTGCACAGCGCCCCACCCTGTCTGAAGAAGTTGTATCCGAGAACCGCTCCCGTTTCATCATTGAACCGCTGGAGCCGGGCTTCGGCTACACCCTCGGAAACTCCCTCCGCCGTACCCTGCTCTCCTCCATCCCCGGTGCCGCTGTAACCAGCATCCGGATCGATGGCGTGCTGCACGAGTTCACCACGGTTCCGGGTGTCAAGGAAGATGTCACCGAGATCATCCTGAACATCAAGAACCTTTCGGTTTCCTCCGAGCACGATGAGCCGGTTGTTGCTTACCTGCGCAAGCAGGGCCCCGGAGTCGTCACCGCCGCGGACATCGCTCCGCCGGCCGGCGTCGAATTCCACAACCCGGATCTGCACATTGCCACTCTGAACTCGAAGGGCAAGTTCGAACTCGAACTGACCATCGAGCGCGGCCGTGGCTACGTTTCGGCAGCTCAGAACAAGTCCGGCGACTCCGAGATCGGCCGTATTCCGGTTGACTCGATCTACTCGCCGGTCATGAAGGTAACTTTCCGCGTGGAAGCTACCCGTGTTGAGCAGCGCACCGACTTCGACAAGCTCATTGTCGACGTCGAGACCAAGCAGGCTATCGCCCCGCGCGATGCTGTTGCTTCCGCAGGCACCACCTTGGTGGAACTGTTCGGTCTGGCTCGTGAGCTGAACACCGCAGCTGAAGGTATCGAGATTGGCCCGTCGCCGACGGACGCTGCCCTGGCAGCGGACATGGCTCTGCCGATCGAGGATCTGGACCTCACCGTCCGTTCCTACAACTGCCTCAAGCGTGAGGGCATCCACACCGTGGGTGAACTCGTTGCCCGCTCCGAGGCTGACCTGATGGACATTCGTAACTTCGGTGCGAAGTCCATTGACGAGGTCAAGGCAAAGCTCGTGGAACTGGGTCTGTCCCTCAAGGACTCCCCTCCCGGTTTCGATCTCGCAGCCCGCGCCGCAGCCATCGAAGAGGACGACGCCGCGTTCAGCGACGACGAGCTCTAAACAGCAGATCTTGGCCGCCGGGTCCAGCAATGGACCTGATCGGCTTACATAACAGGAGAAATAACTATGCCTACCCCCACTAAGGGTCCGCGCCTCGGAGGCGGCCCGGCTCACGAGCGCCTGATGCTCGCGAACCTGGCAGCTGCTCTCTTTGAGCACAAGCGCATCACCACCACGGTCACCAAGGCCAAGCGCCTCAAGCCGTACGCAGAGCGTCTGGTCACCTTCGCCAAGCGTGGCGACCTCGCTTCCCGCCGCCGCGTTCTCGGCCTGATCAGCGACAAGGGCGTTGTCCACGAGCTGTTCACCGACATCGCCGGCGCTGTTGCCAACCGCGATGGTGGCTACACCCGCATCACCAAGATCGGCAACCGCAAGGGCGACAACGCTCCCATGGCTGTCATCGAGCTCGTTCTCGAGCCGGTTTCCCCGAAGCAGGCCGTTGTTGCTGAAGCAACCGCTGCCGCTGCCAAGGCTGCTCCGGCTGCCGAGGAAGAGGTCGTTGAGACCGAAGCCGTAGAGACCGAAGCTGCTGAAACCGAAGAGGCTCCGGCCGCTGAGGCAGAGGCAACTGAAGCTGAAGCTGCTGAAACCGAAGAGGCTCCGGCCGCTGAGGACAAGAAGTAATTCACTGAATTCTTCGCAGTAGACTTGAGTCTATGAACGAACGAAAACCCGCTGCCCCCGTTTTGGGGGGCGGCGGGTTTTTGCGTGTCCGGCTTGATCTTTCGTACGATGGCGGACCCTTCAACGGTTGGGCATTGCAGCCAGGGCTTCGGACGGTGCAGGGTTCGCTGGAGGAAGCGTTGGGGCTCCTGTTGCAACGGCCCGTTCGCGTAACAGTCGCAGGCCGGACCGACGCCGGCGTCCACGCCCGCGGCCAAGTGGTTCATCTGGACCTGACTGAAGCCGAGTGGCTGTCACTGCCGCGCGGGCACGAACTTGATCCCGCCGTCGCGCTTCTACGGCGGTTGCGCGGAGCCTTGAGCCGCATCCTTGGTGGCCTCACCGGTGCTGTGGAGGTGCACGACGCCGGTCTGGCGCCGGAAGGGTTCGACGCCCGCTTTTCGGCGTTGTGGCGAAGGTACAGTTACCGGATTGCTGACGGTCCTGAACGGTGGGATCCGGTTCTCCGCGGCATCACTCTGTGGCACAAAGCGCCGCTGGATGTTTCTGTGATGAACGAGGGTGCGTCTTCGCTGCTGGGGCTTCAGGACTTCCGTTCTTATTGCAAACCCCGCGAAGGTGCCACCACCATCCGCGAGCTGCAGAAGTTTGCCTTCTCCCGGGGGAGCGACGGCGTCATTACAGCCACAGTGCAGGCCGACGCTTTCTGCCACAACATGGTGCGTTCCCTGGTGGGCTCTGCGCTGCGTGTGGGGGAGGAGCTTGAGTCTCCGGCGTGGTTGCACCACCGCCTGCTGGAGCGGAAACGCGACGCCAAATCTGTCCTGGCTGCCCCGCACCCGTTGGTGCTGGAGGAAGTGGCCTACCCGTCGGACAGTGAACTCCTGGCCCGGGCTGAGCTGACACGGGCTCGGCGGGAGTAGTCTTCTTTCAGTCCGGGCGTTGGAGGACCCCCTCCCGGCTCTGGGTACCGGAAGGGGGCCGTTGTGGCACTCCGTGGTCTGGGATCCACGAAGTGCCGGTCTATTTCCTGCACGGCAGGGTCAGCTGAATGCCTCCATGATTCTGATACCTGCGGGGCCCAGAAGGATGATGAAGAGTACCGGGAAGATACAGAACAGCAGGGGGAAAAGAACCTTGACCGGCAACTTCATGGCTTTCTCTTCTGCATTCTGACGCCGCTTGACACGGGCTTGTTTGGCCTGCGCACGCAGTACGTTGGCGATGCCGATTCCATACTTGTCTGCTTGAATGACCGCAAGAACGAAACTGCGGACGTCCGTCACAGTCGAACGGTCCGCCAACGCCTCGTAGGCCTCCTGCCGGGGCCTCCCTACTTGGATGTCTTGGAGGGTCCTCATGAGTTCATGTGCCAGCGGACCAGTCCCCTGAGCGGATGCCCGTTCCATGGCAGACTCGAAACCAAGTCCCGCCTCAACCGAAATCAACATCTGGTCGAGGGTATTGGGAAACTCCATCTTCATGGCTTCCTGCCGTTTGGCGCCTTGGTTGTAGACCAACAGGTCGGGAATGAAGTAAAGAAACAGCGAGAGGAAAAGACCAAACCCAACAACCGTGGGGCTGGGGTTTGCAACGAACAGCAGGATGCTGAAGAGGGCGCCGACGGCCGCCATCATCGGCTTGATTGCAATGAGCTTAGTGAGGGGCATGGACTTCGGGCGCCCCGCAAGTGCCAGCCAGTGGTCAAGTTTGGCTTCGTAACTTCCTGGCGTCAGTTTCCGGGCGACACCAAGCAGCATGGGAGGCCGCTGGATGGTGACGCCGGCCCCCTGCGCGAAGCCCGACCCGAGGTTGGTGTTAATGGCCACAATGCCCTTGCGGTCGATGGTGGCCAAGGACCAGACAAAGTAGGCGAGTGGAAGAACAATCGCGGCGATGATCAGCCACACATGGGTCGACATGTCACTTACCTCCTAGAACTTGATCTTTACGGTGCGGTTCATCCAGAAGCCCCCGACGACGAAGAGCACGCAGCTCAGGACGGTTAATCCGATTCCGACGGGGTGGTGGACGAAAACCCGCAGATACCCCGGGTTGATAACGCCAAGTACCGCGCCAACACCAACAGGCAATGCCATCAGGATGACGGCAGACATCCTGCCCTCAGCACTCAGGGATCGGACGTGGCCCTTAATTTCACTGCGTTCGCGGATAGTGCCCGCCACTTGTTCCAAAACTTCTGCCAGGTCTCCACCGACTTCGCGGTTGATTTGTATAGCCTGGCCGATCCAGCGAAAGTCCTCGCTGTCCATGCGGGCCGCGCAATCATCTATTGCTTGGCGGGCGTCCTTGCCAATCCTCACTTCATTGACGATCCGGGCCAGTTCTTCTGATGTCGGACCTTGAGACTCCTGGGCCGCGGCCTCAAGCGACCGCATGATGCTGTGGCCAACACGAAGCCCGCCGATCAGCATCTGTATGGTGTCGGTCAATTGCGTTTCAAATTTGGATCGACGCTTCTCGGTTCGATAGACCAGAACCAGTTTTGCCGCAAAGGGGGTTGTTATGGCAGCCATGACGCCGATCAGGGGATTGGTCAGCAGCGCCCCCAGGATGCCCAGCATCACGGTGGCGAGGGCTACCAGAACCGTAAAGTCAGCTGGAGACTGCTTCACACCTGCGTTGTATAAAACCTCCCTGTTGTAAGGTCCTCCCGAACGGCCAAGGGCAGTGTCAACCACTTGGACGGCAGACTGGGATACTCGCCCCAACGCCGACTCGTCCGGGGTGAAGCCCAGGCGGCGGCGCTCCAGGGGAATGCTTCCGTTGCGGGGCTTCATCACCACGACGACGAGAATCAGGAGGGCGGCAGCACATGAAGCAATCGCGGAAAAGAACAGTACTGGAGTGTCCACGTTTACCGCCTCCCGCTGGTGACCGGTGCGGCTCCGAAGACGGAAGGCGGAACATTGATCCCCAGTTCCGTAAAGCGGTCCAGGAAGCGAGGGCGAATGCCTGTAGGCAGGGCCTTGCCAAGGAAACGGCCCTCGGAATCGAGTCCAGCTGCGTAGTCGAACAGAAATGCATCCTGGAGGGTCACCACCTCGCCCTCCATCCCCTGTACTTCGGTGACGTGCGTGATTCGCCTGCTTCCATCGCGTAATCGCGTGACTTGGACGATCAAGTCGACGGCCGAGGATACTTGCTCCCGCACTGCTCGGAGCGGCAGGTCCATGCCTGCCATCAGGACAAGGGTCTCCAGCCGTGCGATGGCATCGCGAGGGGAGTTTGCATGGACCGTCGACAACGAGCCGTCGTGCCCTGTGTTCATGGCCTGGAGCATGTCGAGTGATTCTCCACCACGTACTTCCCCGACAATGATCCGATCGGGCCGCATACGGAGTGAGTTACGCACCAGGTCTCGAATGGTGACGGCGCCCTTACCCTCGATATTGGGCGGGCGACTTTCCAACCTGACCACATGACGTTGCTGCAGCTGGAGTTCCACAGCGTCCTCGATGGTGACAATCCGGTCGGATTCCGGGATGAACGACGACAACACGTTCAAAAGCGTTGTCTTGCCCGTTCCCGTTCCTCCGGAGACGATGACGTTTAACCGGGCACGCACGCAGGCACTGAGCAGTTCAGCCATTTCGTGGCTCATCGATCCCCAGTCGATGAGATTTCGAACCGTCAAGGGAACGTGACTGAATTTCCTGATGGTGAGAGACGGACCGTTCACGGCCAGCGGAGGAATGATGGCATTGACACGGGAACCGTCCTCCAGCCGGGCATCCACGAGTGGCGAGGACTCATCTATGCGACGTCCGACCTTGGATACAATCCGCTCAATGACTTTTCTGAGGTGGGCATCGGAGCTGAACTGCAGGTCCGTGAAGGCCAAGTGTCCATGCCGCTCGACGTAGATCTGGTCGAAGCGATTCACCATGACTTCCGTGACAGAAGGGTCCTCCAAGAGGCGCTGCAGGGGACCCAGCCCCATCACTTCGTCCGAAATCTCGCGAATCAGCCGCCGCCGCTCTTCGGGACTGAGCGGCACCTGTTCTTCGTCAATGACAGCCGACAGTTCCTCAACTGCGAAGGAACGCAATTCCTCCTCGGAAGCCGATGTGTCCCCAATTCTGCTTCCCATGCGATCAAAGAGCGCCGAAGCTGCCCGTTGTTTCAGGCCGGCAAGAGCATCCACCGCTGGCGCGGAAAGAGTTCCGCCCAACATCGGGCCGCTGGCGGGTGGCAGGGTTTGAGCGCTGCGCGGGTCCTCGCCCTGATGTCCGTCGTCGGAAGCCTGGGCTTCGGCGATAATGTCCGGGTTCTTCTTCGAGAGCCGTTCTGACAGTTTCACGAGACCACCACCCTTCGGTGAAGTTTGCCCTGGGGGACTGTTTCCAGCCGGGGATCGAAGCGTTCCACGAGTTTTTTCAGCCCCTTTACGGCTGAGTCCCGCGAGGTCCCTTGGAGAACAGGCACCCCACGGTTGGTCGAATAGGGGAGATTCCGCGATCGTGGAATCACGGTGTCGATGGGCACTCCAATGGTGGCTTCGACGTCCTGGACGGAGATTCCGCTCTTCCTGTCCGCGAAGTTCAGCACAGTATGCCGGCCTTGCGGCAGGAGTTGGAGTTCTCTCAAAACGCTGAAGCACTTCCGTAAGCCGCGGATGCTGGGTACGTCCATTCCGCATACCCAAACGCCATCCGTCGCAAGCTCCAACGTTGCGAGGCAATGCTCGCCCAAGCCCGGGGCAGTATCCACTACGACGTACCTGAACTCTGTGGCAAGTTGGTTGATCAGCCTTGTCACGTGATCCGCCGTGATGTAATCCGACTCAGACGGCTTCTTGGGTGCGCAGAGCGCGTAGATGCCTGACGGGTGCACAGTGAGGAATGCCTTGAGAACCATGGAGTCCTGTGAGGCTGAGCCATGAACAGCCTCGGTGATGGAATGCTCCGGCTCAAGCAGCAAGCCGGAAGCAACATCTCCGAATTGGAGATCCAGATCCACAATCACGACACTCATCGGGGCAACGGCACCCAGCCCGACGGCAAGGTTCGTCGCAACAGTAGTCTTGCCAACGCCACCTTTGGGTGACATGACAGCTATGACTCTGCCCCTTTCCTGACCGGGTTCGGAAACCGACTGCATTCCACGGCGCCTGCTGGCTGCGGCCAAACAGGCCCTTTCCAAGAGAACCCGTAGCTCGTTGACGTCGATCTCAGGTGTCACGACGTCTCGAATCCCGGCGTGCATGGCGCGAAGGATGATGTCCGGGCTCGGGTCCGATACCAGCAGGAGACTGATTTCCGGGTATTGGAGGTCGAAGACCGTAGCCAGCTTCAGGGCGTCGTCCGGGTTTACGCCAGGCCCCAAGATCATGACTTCCGGCGGTGCCCCGGTCAGCTGCTTGAAAACGTCATCTGTTCCGCCCGTCAGTACATCGGGCGACAGAGTTTGCAGGTCGCCGTGCAGCGCGCCGGTGACGGCTTGACGCACACGGCCTTCGAAGTCGCGGACCGCCGTGATGGCTACGAAGCGGCTCATTGGACCAGCCCTCCAAAATTGGTGGTGGGTGGGTCCGTCTTCACGGTCTTGTCGGTCTGCTTGGAGAGCCAGAGCGTGCCAAATTCAGCGCCAAAGACCATCTTTGCAGCGTTCGCATCGCTGAGGGCGACGGTGACATAGGCGGAACCATTCGGCAGCGCTACTCCCTTGTCGGCTCCGGCCGACTTCTCGGCATCAGGTGCTGCTTGCTGAACTGCTGTCACCAAGACGTCGTGATACAGCAGTTCCGTGAAGTCTTTCCACCCGGTCATACCGGCTGGAAGGCCGGCTCCTGCCGGAACGGCCTCATCCAACTTGAAGGATGCGAATACTGTGACAGCGTCTCCGGCTTCAATTCTTCCACCGAGGATTCTTTCCGGGGCAAGGACAAAGGTAGCTTCCTGCAGGCCGTCCGGCACTGGCACGGTCCCAGGCGCCAGCTCCTTCGGGTCCACGAGCTTGACGCCCAGCAGTTGCTCGCCGGGCTGAAGGTCGGCCGAAGTGACCTTTCCCTTCTGGTCAGTGAGTGCCTGGATGGTGCCAGGCGCTACCGCGGTCTGTGGAAGGGTTTCCACCCGAACCTTTGAATCAAGCTCCTCGGCCTTGGTACCAGCCGGAACACGTTCCTTGACGACCAGGACGTTGACGGGATCGAGCCCTTGCTGCGCACGTTTGTCTGCTCCCTGTACATAGGTAACCAGCAAAACGGTGCCAATGACTGCCAAGAGCAGTGCTGCAATGCCTCCCAGTAGGCGTGTTTTCACTTTTAACTCCTTTCGAGCTTTGGTGATGCATTTGTTGATACTGCGCGCAGCTAATCGGTCAGTGTGACTACGGAGGCGCCGTAGTTGGGGACAGTGCCGCCTATCTGCGAGCCCTCTTCGAGAGATACGAAGCGGGAGAAGTACCCTTGAAGCCCCCGGCAGTTTCCAGTGCAGTTAGGGGCTAGAGGGTCGAGTACCGCCCCTGATCCGCTGAACTTGTAACCGGTGACCTGAAAGGCTGCGAAGCCGATCAGCGTGTACTTTGCATTGCTTCCGTTTCCGGTTGCAGTCTTGAAAAGTGGTATGAGCGCGGGTTCGTCCATGATGGTGGAAAGTACAGCGTCACAAGCGGCCGCGTTGGGGAAATGATTGCCGGTTTGCCCGTTGACAGTCGCGTTGACAGAGATGTTTGTGGAGCAACCCGCGTTGGTGACGAGCCACCCAAAACCACCGGGTTGGTAGCCGTTTTGTGCAGCGCAACCTGGCATAGTGGGGGCGTTTTCGTCGTAGCGAAGCAGGATATGGGTGGGAATTGGGTCGCCGGAGAAGTTGCCTGTGGAGTTGAGCGATGCCAGTTGAGTCGGTGAGAGGTACTTCTTGAAAACGCACTCACTCACAGTCCACGGCAACGTCGTCGCAGCGTTTGGCGCACCCCATTGGGCTTCCGCGGCGGCATCCACGGTTGCTGTGTCCATCCCCAGAACCCGGGCGAAGTACAGTGAGAAGCTGTTCGCCCCTGAGCCGTCATCGCGTGCATTCGTCACAACGCGGACGGTGGTGGACGCCGGAAACGACACGGCGGATCCGCTGGAACCATCATTGGCGTTGCTGTTGGCGAAGCTGTTTGCCGTTGCAGTGCTGTCTCCGCAATTCCCGTTGGCGCAATCGGTTGCGATGGCCAGCGCGGCGGCATCGGCGCCGTTCTGCAGTTGGGCCTTCTCCGCATACAGGGCGCCGACATCTATGGCCAGAGCCGCGAAGCCCAAAAGGACAACCATCAACCCTGCGACAACTATGGTTGCTGCTCCCCGTTCGTTTGACCGGATGTCATTCGGCGGAGTCTGGCTCTTATCCCGGATTTGCTTTAGCCGCCGCATCTCATCACCCCAACCCCTGTCATGTTGAGTGGGAAGATTCCCGGTGCTCCGAAGAAACCGGCGTCCAGGAATCCCGACATCGACGGCAGCGAAACGCTGGTTGTAACTTCGACATTCGAGCCGGGCGTGCAACTGGAAGCGTTGTCGGTGACACTTACCCCTAAACCATCCAACGAAGGCGCTGCGGTCAATGCCGTGCCGGCAACATCCAAACCGCCATCCTGATAGTGAACCGCTGCATAGCGTGCACCCTCCCGTGCCGCTTGTGTCAGGGATACCTGCACGTTAAGCACGCGTCCGAACTCGATGATTCCTATGAGGATGAGAAGCAACAGTGGCAGGAGGATCGCCATTTCAATTGCTACCGCGCCTCGTTCTTTCCGATCCATGTCGATTCCCCGGCTTTCCCAGATAGGGCTGAAAGTGGAACTATTCGGAAAGCAGTTTTGGCTCCGGTGGAACGATGCCACCAGAGCCAAAACTGCGTTTGGGGTGGTGATGCCTAGATGGCGGCGTCCACTCGGGTGAAGAGGTTTGCGATCTGCGGACCAAGGAGGGTGACGGCCGCAAGCACCAGGAGCGCGATGAAGGCGACCATGATGCCGTATTCAACCATCGTCGCGCCCTTCTCCTCTTTGGTGAAGCGGTCCTTGACGCCGGCGATGTACGAGGTGACGGTGAAAATGAAAGCAGACATTGGTAAATCCTTCCCAGAAAAATGATTTGCGAAATAGGTTATAGGTCCAGCAAATTATCGGAATTTGCTTCGACTCCCGAACTACCCCCATGTTTCCTTTAGCGGTTCGGATTTCGATGAGATAAGAATTCACCCTGGGAGGGTTGCCAAACAATGCGTAGTCCTACGCGAATTCACGGGGCGGCGTTATGCCACCACTCGTTCCGGGGCAGGGGTGTACTCGGTTTAGGGGTGAGCGGAAGGGCAGGACTACTTGTTTTTGTCAGCACCCTTAGGGAAACCGGCGAGAATCGAGCCGCATCGAACCCCGCGGGAAGCTCCTATTGGAGTACCAGCACCACGCCAATGGCGGCTGCGATCATGGCGGGCCCGTGAGCGGTTTCTGCGGGCATTTCCTTGCGTCGCAGACGCAACATCAGCACCGTCAGCACCCCGCCCACCACGAATCCCAGGAGGCCGCCATAGAGTACTTGCTCCCAACCCAAGTACCCCAAGTACATTCCGAGGGGTGCCGCGAGCTTCACATCGCCCATTCCGATGCTTCCCGGCGAAAAAAGTCCAAGAATCAGGTAGCCGGAGAACAGGATTGCCCCTCCGGCGAGGGCTCGGAACAGCCCGGGCCAGTCCGGCGTGAAGGCGGCGGCCGGGGCGAGAAGTACTAAACTGCCCGTCAGCAACAGTAAAACCAAGGGGTTGGGCAGCAAATGCAGCGTGAAATCGATCCTCGCAAGCTGCGCGCCAAGCAGTGCCAATAACAGGAACGCCGGCAATTCCGGAGAAAAGCCAAAACGCCACGCAAGCAGGCCAAACAGCAGCGCGGTGACTGCCGCCGTCGTGATCCGGATCTTAAGGGCAGGGAGTCCGCCAAGTCGCGGCAGTATCCGGGCGATCAGGAACTCGGACGCCGGGCTCAACAACAGGCCGCCCAAGGCAACAAGGAGGGGGAGCGTGGGGTCGTGGGTCATGTGCTCTCCCTCTGCGCGGTGCTTGACCCCGAGGGGCGGATACCCCATTTTGACCCGGGCGCCCCGTTGAAGGTATTGTTTAGAGTCGTTGTGCGTGTCCTATCTCGATGACACATGCCTTGCGGGGGATCCAGTTGCAGGATCGCTAACTCCAGAGGCATTTCGAGATCCTGGGATAACTGGTACATAGAGCCCTCACCTCTGCTCCGGTAGCGCATACATAGTAGGTACACGCCTTATTGCGTGTGGCCTAAAACATGAACGCCAGAACAAGAACGAGGCAAAACCGTGCGTACGTACACCCCGAAGCCCGGCGATATCAACCGCCAGTGGCACGTCATTGACGCCACCGACGTTGTCCTTGGTCGTCTTGCCAGCCAGACCGCAACACTGCTGCGCGGAAAGCACAAGCCGACCTTTGCGTCCCACATGGACATGGGCGACTTCGTCATCATCATCAACGCTGAAAAGGTTGCCCTCACCGGCGCCAAGCTGGAGCAGAAGCGCGCATACCGCCACTCCGGTTACCCGGGCGGCCTGACCTCCGTCAACTACGCCGAGCTGTTGGAATCCAACCCGGTTCGCGCTGTTGAGAAGGCCATCAAGGGCATGCTCCCCAAGAACTCCCTCGCAGCTCAGCAGCTGGGCAAGCTCAAGGTCTACGCAGGCCCCGAGCACCCCCACGCTGCACAGCAGCCGAAGACTTTCGAAATCACCCAGGTCGCCCAGTAGTCCTGGCCACCAACCAACTTTTCATTACAAGGAGAACCGTGGCTCAGAACGAAGAACTGACCGCCGAAGCCGTCGAGGCTGAGGAAACCCTCACCAGCTACACCTCTGAAAGCACGTCTGCTGAAGACGCGCCGAAGAAGGAACGCCCGGCACTGACCGTTGCCGGTGCAGCTGTTGGCCGTCGCAAGGAAGCCGTTGCACGCGTTCGCGTTGTTCCGGGTTCCGGCAAGTGGACCATCAACGGCCGCACGCTGGACAACTACTTCCCGAACAAGCTGCACCAGCAGGACGTCAACGAACCCTTCAAGATCCTTGATCTCGAAGGCGCTTACGACGTCATCGCCCGCATCCACGGCGGTGGCATCTCCGGCCAGGCCGGTGCACTGCGCCTCGGTGTTGCTCGCTCGCTGAACGAGATCGACGTCGACAACAACCGCGCTACCCTCAAGAAGGCCGGTTACCTGCGCCGTGACGCCCGCGTCATCGAGCGTAAGAAGGCCGGTCTCAAGAAGGCACGCAAGGCTCAGCAGTACTCCAAGCGCTAAACCCGCTTTCCCGGACCGATGGCCGCTCTCGCGGCCATCGGTGGGGTATCGAACGCCCGTTCCGCCATTTCGGCGGGGCGGGCGTTCGCCGTTTAAAAGGCCACTGCCGCCCACCGAATCCGGGCGCTCATATGACGCTCCGGCACGCCCCTGAACTGATGGCGTCCCGTCGTCGTCTAAACTTGAGCCGATGTCTAGATTATTTGGAACAGATGGCGTGCGCGGTCTCGCGAACGGATTGCTCACCGCTGAGCTGGCTATGCAGCTCGCCCAGGCCGCCGCCGTCGTACTTGGCCATGACCGCGCAACCAACGGCAAACGGCCGCGTGCCGTTGTCGCGAGGGACCCGAGAGCGAGTGGCGAGTTCCTCGCCGCAGCCGTCGAGGCAGGGCTGTCCAGCTCGGGCATCGACGTCTATGACGCCGGCGTCCTCCCCACACCGGCTGCCGCTTACTTGGTGGCAGATCTCGACGCTGATTTCGGCGTCATGTTGTCGGCCTCCCACAACCCCGCGCCGGACAACGGCATTAAGTTCTTTGCCCGGGGTGGCCAGAAGCTCCCGGACCACGTGGAAGATGCCATTGAGGCGCAGCTCGGCAAAGAGCCGCAGCGCCCGATTGGAGCGGACGTCGGACGCATCCAGCGCTTCTCGGACGCTGAGGACCGTTACATCGTGCACCTGTTGGGCACGCTTCCCCAGCGCCTGGATGGCCTGAAAGTTGTCCTTGACTGCGCCCACGGCGCGGCCAGTGGTTGTTCGCCCCAGGTCTTCAAAGACGCCGGCGCGGATGTCATCGTTATTGGCGCCGAGCCTGATGGATTGAACATCAATGAAGGGGTCGGCTCCACGCACTTGGGTCCGTTGAAGGAAGCGGTAGTGAAGCACGGGGCTGACCTTGGTGTCGCCCACGACGGCGACGCTGACCGCTGCCTTGCGGTTGACCATGAAGGCAACGAAGTAGACGGTGACCAGATCATGGCGATCCTGGCATTGGCCCTCAACGAGGCCGGCAAGCTCAAGGACAACATCCTGGTTGCGACCGTCATGAGCAACCTGGGGCTGAAGATCGCCCTCCGTGATGCCGGCATCACCATCCGGGAAACCGGAGTAGGCGACCGTTATGTCCTGGAAGAAATGCGCGACGGCGGTTACAACCTGGGCGGCGAACAGTCCGGCCACGTGATCTTCTCCGATTACGCGACCACCGGCGATGGTGTCCTGACCGGCCTGCAGTTGGCAGCGCAGGTTGCCCTGACAGGCCGGAGCCTCAAGGAACTTGCCACCGCGATGACCAAGCTGCCGCAGCTGATGATCAACGTCAAGGACGTGGATAAGGCACGCGCGGGCACTGACGAAGGCGTGGCGGCCGCAGTAGCCGCTGCCGAGCTCGAACTGGGGGAGACCGGCCGTGTGCTGCTCCGCCCGTCCGGCACGGAGGCACTGGTGCGCGTCATGGTGGAAGCTGCGGACATGGAAACCGCAGAGCGCATCTGCACCGGTCTGGCTGCCGTCGTCAAGGAACGCCTTGGCGCAACCAGCGAACTGGCTGTCTAAGAACTCCCACGGCTTCGGCCCGCACCGCTGGTTGGCCAGCGATGCGGGCCGAACCCTTTTTAAGTGTTAGAGATAGTCGGGCGCTGCTTCCAGCCCGAAGTACTCCTCGAGGGTCGCGATGCCCCGATTGGCCATGTCCGTGGCGGCCTCGACACCTACGTAGCGCAGATGCCAGGACTCGTAGAAATAACCCGTGGTGTCGTGGAACATCCATGGATACCGGACCACGAATCCGAACTTGTGGGCATTGGCTTTGGCCCATACGGCAGCCGGTTGATCGGCAAAACACGGTTGGAAGCTGCAGGCGCCGCCGCCATCCGCGATGTCGAAGGACCAGCCCGTTTGGTGTTCCGAATGTCCGGGGCGGGCCGACGCACGGTCAGCTGCCGCCTGGCCGGTGCTTGCGACGTACCCGTTGTACGTGGCCACCTGCGTGGTGTAAGAGCGGTAGCCCGAAGCCAGGGCCATGACGACGCCCTCGGATGCGGCAGCGCCGAACATCTTTTCTGCGGCAGCCGCCGTCGTGCCGTTAACCATGGATGCTTCGCCGCTGACGGCGAGCCGAACGTTCGGCTGGACGAGGTCTGCCGGAACGAAGTCCTGGGGATTCAGCGGCCGGTGCTTGTTCACGATGACCCAAGGGCTGGTGGGATCCGTGAGGGAATGCTGAGGAGCAACGGCGCTGGAGGGAGCTGCACTGGAAGGCTCCGGGCTGGCCGGGGGAGTTACAGCCGCCGGATCCGTGGTGGGGATACTGGAGGGCGTTGCAGAAGGGGCAGGGGAGGCCATGCTGGGCGCATTGGCAGCGGCGGGGGAGGGAACGGATTTGTCCGGCGTGCAGGCGGCCAGGGCTGCCATACCGGCCCCCGCAGTGAGGAAGCCTGCGAATGCCCGCCGGTTGGGAAGGGGTTTGGCCACGCTAGACCTTCCTTAGCAACATGCGCCGGATGGAGTGGTCCGCGTCCTTGGTCAGCACCAGCTGCGCCCGCCCGCGTGTGGGCAGCACGTTTTCTTCGAGGTTCGGTTCGTTGATGCGCTTCCAAATGCCGCGGGCGGTCGATTCGGCATCGTCGTCGGACAGTGTGGCGTACCGGTGGAAGTAGGACTCCGGCTGCGCGAAGGCAGTGGTGCGGAGCTTCCGGAACCGGTCAACGTACCATTCCTCGATGTAGGAAGTCTTGGCATCGACGTAGATGGAGAAGTCGAAGAAGTCGCTGACGGCCAGTCCTTGTTTGCCATCCATGCGGGGTCGGGCCGGGGCCAGAACGTTCAAGCCTTCCACGATCAGGACGTCAGGACGCCGCACCACGACTTCCTTGCCCGGCACGATGTCGTAGGTAACGTGGGAATACCACGGTGCCCGGACTTCCTCGGCCCCGCCTTTGACTTCGGACACAAAGCGAAGGAGCCCGCGGCGGTCATAGGATTCCGGGAAGCCCTTGCGTTCCAGCAGGTGCCTGCGTTTGAGCTCCGCCAGGGGGTACAGAAACCCGTCCGTGGTGATGAGTTCCACGTTGGGCGTCCCCGGCCAGCGCCGCAGCATTTCCCGAAGGACGCGGGCGATGGTGGACTTACCCACAGCCACCGAGCCTGCAACGCCAATCACGAACGGCGTGCGCTGCGTTTGTTCGCCCAGGAAGGTGGTGGTGGCGGCATGAAGTTGGTGCGAAGCCTGGACGTACAGGTGCAGCAGCCGTGAAAGCGGCAGATAGACCTCCCTGACTTCCTTCATGTCCAGGGGATCGCCAAGTCCCCGGAGACGGAAGATGTCCTCTTCGTTGAGGGGCTGCTCCATCTGTGCCGCGAGCCGGGACCACGTCTGCCGGTCCAGCTCCACGAACGGGGAAGCGCCGTCGCCATTAGCTTCGGTGCGTTGCAAAGTCACGCTCATGATTCTGCCCTCCGCGTGCCGGATCAGGAAATGCGCGACGACGGGAAGGTGAATTGTGAGTGATGGACGTCTCCACCGCAAGGGGAGGAGCTGGGATGTCCCACGTCAGTTGTTTGCGCTAGCCGTTAGGCTTGTACCCATGTGTGGAATCGTAGGCTATGTTGGCAATTCGTCTCGCAAGGCAGCTGGTCACAGCGCCCTTGACGTCGTCGTGGAAGGGCTGCGTCGTCTTGAGTACCGCGGCTATGACTCCGCAGGCGTCGCAGTGGTGGCTGACGGGACGATTTCGTCCCGCAAAAAGTCCGGCAAGCTGAGCAACCTGATCGCGGAGCTGGAAGCAAACCCGGTCCCTGAATCCCTTACCGGCATTGGCCATACCCGTTGGGCCACGCACGGCGGCCCCACGGACCGCAACGCGCACCCGCACCTCTCCGACGGCGGGCGCCTGGCGCTGATTCACAACGGCATCATTGAAAACTTCGCCGAGCTCAAGCAGGAACTGCTCGCCAAGGGCGTTACCTTTGAGTCGGAAACCGACACCGAGGTTGCGGCCGCCCTGGTTGGCGACATCTTCCGCAACCAGCTCAATGGCGACGGCGGCAACCTCACCGAGGCCATGCGCCTTGCCTGCCAGCGCCTTGAGGGCGCCTTCACCCTCCTCGCTGTCCACGCCGACCAGCCTGACGTGGTTGTGGCAGCCCGCCGCAACTCCCCGCTGGTAGTGGGCTTGGGCGACGGCGAGAACTTCCTGGGCTCCGACGTCTCCGGCTTCATCGACTACACCCGTCGCGCCGTGGAACTGGGCCAGGACCAGATCGTTACCATCACCGCGGATTCCGTGGAAATCACCGACTTCTTCGGCGCTCCCGCCGAAGGCAAGGAATACCACGTTGACTGGGATCCGGCATCTGCCGAAAAGGGTGGCTTCAACTCCTTCATGGAGAAGGAAATCCACGACCAGCCCGACGCCGTTGCGCAGACCCTCCTGGGCCGCTCGGACCTTGACGGCAAGCTGACCCTGGACGAGGTCCGCATCGACCCCGAGCTCTTGAAGCAGGTTGACAAGATCATCGTCCTGGCTTGCGGTACCGCAGCTTACGCCGGCCTGGTGGCAAAGTACGCGATTGAGAACTGGTGCCGTATTCCCACGGAAGTGGAGCTTGCACACGAGTTCCGCTACCGCGATCCGATCGTCGACTCCAACACTCTGGTGGTTTCCATCAGCCAGTCGGGCGAGACCATGGACACGCTGATGGCCGTCCGTTACGCCCGCGAGCAGGGTGCCAAGACGATCTCCATCTGCAACACCAACGGATCCACCATCCCGCGCGAGTCCGACGCCGTGCTCTACACGCACGCGGGTCCGGAAATCGCTGTTGCTTCCACCAAGGCATTCCTGGCGCAGATCACTGCTGCTTACCTGCTGGGTCTGTACCTGGCCCAGCTGCGTGGCAACATCTTCTCCGGCCAGATCAAGGACGTCCTTGCGGACCTCAACAAGATCCCGGCCAAGATCCAGCACATTCTGGACAACGCCGGTCCTCTGCGCGAGCTCGCCCGCAGCATGAAGGACGAAAAGTCCGTGTTGTTCCTGGGCCGCCACGTTGGATACCCGGTAGCCCTCGAAGGTGCCTTGAAGCTCAAGGAAATTGCCTACATCCACGCTGAAGGCTTCGCGGCCGGCGAGCTCAAGCATGGTCCCATCGCCCTGATCGACGACGGCCAGCCGGTCTTCGTCGTTGTGCCGTCGCCGCGTGGCCGCGACTCCCTGCACTCGAAGGTAGTCAGCAACATCCAGGAAGTGCGCGCACGCGGTGCCCGTACCCTGGTCATCGCTGAAGAAGGCGACGAGTCGGTCAAGGACTACGCAGAGCAGGTGTTCTACGTACCGGAGACGCCCACGCTGCTGATGCCGCTGCTGACCACCGTTCCGCTGCAGATCTTCGCTGCTGAACTCGCCGGCGCCAAGGGCTATGACGTGGATCAGCCGCGTAACCTCGCCAAGAGCGTCACCGTAGAATAACGCCATGATTGTTGGCATTGGCGTAGACGTCGTAGACATCGAGCGGTTTGGCCGGCAGTTGGAACGGACCCCCGGTCTCCGGGACCGCTTGTTTGTTCCTGCCGAACGGGAACTTAATACCCGGTCCTTGGCTGCCCGTTTTGCAGCCAAGGAAGCAGTGGCCAAGGTCCTGGGCGCTCCGGCAGGCATGAACTGGCAGGACTGCTGGATCGGCCTCGACCAGAACGGCCCTACGGTCCAGGTCAAGGGAACCGTGCTTGCCGTGGCTGAGGCCAAAGGCGTCAAGCGTTGGCACCTGTCCATCAGCCACGACGGCGGCATCGCGACGGCGACTGTCCTCGCCGAGGGCTGAACGGACTCTCAACAGCAATGATCAGCGCCTTCACTGGACAACAGATCAGGGACGCGGAACAACCGCTCCTGGACTCCGGTGAGGGCGCTGTTCTTATGCAGCGGGCTGCCTACGGCCTGGCGCAAACCGTGGCCCGCGAAGTCAAAAGCAGGCGCAAGCTGGCCGGTGCCGGCATCACCGTACTGGCCGGCAAGGGAAACAATGGCGGCGACGGCCTTTTTGCCGCGTCTTTCCTCGCGCGCAGGGGAATGCGCACGACGGCGGTACTCGCCGCTTCTGAAGTGCACCCGGAGGCTCTGGCTGCCTTTGTCGCGGCAGGCGGCCGGACGCTGCGCTTGGAACCCGGGAATGCCGAAGAGCTGGCAGTCATGTGTGCGGGCAACGATGTGATCATTGATGCACTGCTCGGTACCGGCGCCCGGGGCGGACTCCGTGGTGCTTCAGCCGAACTCATCGCCTTGCTCCAGGAGCTGCGCCCAGCCCTGGTGGTGGCCTGCGACCTCCCCAGCGGGCTGGATGCCAACACGGGGGAAGTCCACTGGCCCGTGCTGGACGCGGACGTCACTGTGACTTTTGGTGGCATCAAAGCCGGGCTGATGACGGATCCGGGTGAGGGCTGCTCGGGACGCATCGAGCTTGTGCGCATAGGCATAGAGGAGTCGCTGTCACCCGAAGAGGCCGAACTGCGCCGTATCACTGCGGTGGAGCTTGGCGCGTTGCTGCCCGCTCCCGATCGCCGTGCGCACAAATACTCCAGAGGCGTCCTTGGCGTCGTGGCAGGTTCGGCGAGGTTTGCCGGGGCGGGGGTCCTGAGCGTCCATGCTGCGGCTACGGCCGGAGTGGGGATGGTGCGCTACCTTGGTCCCGAATCTGCTGCGCAACTGGTCCTTGGCCGCACCCCCGAAGCCTTGTGGGAGTCCGGAGACCCCGGCAGGGTCCAAGCGTGGCTGCTGGGTTCGGGTGTTGATGGCGAGGAACAAATGGAGCGTGCCCGGGCCGTTGCTGCCGCAGCCCTCACCGCTGGTTTGCCTGTGGTGGTGGATGCCGGTGCCTTGAGCCTCTTGCCGGAACGGTGCCCGCCTCACTGGATCCTGACCCCGCACGCTGGTGAATTGGCCACGCTGTTAGGCACCCTGCCCTCCACAGGGGAGGTAGCGGTAACCCGTGAAGACATCGAATCCCGGCCATTGCACTTTGTGCGGCAGGCTGCGGAACAAACCGGGGCAACAGTGCTCCTGAAGGGTGCCACCACACTGGTGGCGTCGCCGTCGGGCGTGGTTTTTAGCCAGTCTGAGGGCACTGCGTGGATGGCCACCGCGGGCAGTGGCGACGTTTTGGCTGGCGTTCTTGGTGCACTGGTTGCGCAGTGTGCGGAATCCATCAAGGACGACGCCGGCGCGTACGCAGCGTTGGGCCTGGACCCCGATGACCGCTGGGCTGCTGCGGCCGCCGTGGCGGCGAGTATCCATGGGCGCGCGGGAGTGGCCGCATCCACTGATTTTGCCGGCGGCCCCCTTACCGCATCGGCGATCGCGGCGGCGGTGCCGCGCGTTATGGGTTCGCTCGCGGCGGAATACGACCGAACAAGACCATAAGGTTACTGTCAATGTCGGGGACATGAGTAGGCTTGCAGCAGGTTATCCGCATCACCAAGAGGAGAACGCATGGAAGTCTGGCCTGGATCGGCTTATCCGCTGGGTGCCACTTTTGACGGCACCGGCACCAACTTCGCGCTGTTTAGCGAGAAGGCCGAGAAAGTGGAATTGTGCCTCTTCGACGACGACGGCGGGGAAGTCCGCGTTGATGTCACCGAGGTAGATGGTTTTGTATGGCACTGCTACTTGCCCCAGGTTCAGCCCGGGCAGAAGTACGGCTACCGGGTCCACGGTCCCTACGACCCCGACGCCGGTCAGCGCTTCAACCCCAACAAGCTGCTGCTGGATCCCTATGCCAAGGCAGTCCACCGGCAAATCGACTGGGATCCGGCCCTCTTCTCCTACAATATGGGCGATCCTGATTCCCGCAATGACGAGGATTCGGCGCCCCACATGATGTTGGGCGTGGTCATCAATCCGTTCTTTGACTGGGACGGCGACAAACTGCTGCGGATTCCGTACCACAAGTCGGTCATCTACGAGGCCCACGTCAAGGGCCTTACCCAGATGCACCCGGAGGTTCCGGAGGAGCAGCGCGGCACCTATGCCGGCGTCGCCCACCCTGCTGTCATCTCGCACTTGCAGAAGCTGGGCATCACGGCCATCGAACTCATGCCGGTGCACCAATTCGTCAACGACGGCATCCTGCAGGACAAAGGCCTGAACAACTACTGGGGCTACAACACCATTGGCTTCTTCGCCCCGCACAACAGCTACAGCTCCAAGGGCGATACCGGCCAGCAGGTCCAGGACTTCAAGGCCATGGTGCGGGCCCTGCACACCGCCGGCATCGAAGTCATCCTGGACGTCGTCTACAACCACACCGCTGAGGGCAACCACCTGGGACCCACGCTGTCCTTCAAGGGCATCGACAACTCCGCGTACTACCGCCTGGTGGAAGATGACCAGAAGTACTACATGGACTACACCGGCACCGGTAACTCACTGAATGTCCGCAGCCCGCATTCCCTCCAGCTGCTCATGGACTCGCTGCGCTACTGGGTGACCGAGATGCACGTGGACGGTTTCCGCTTTGACCTCGCTTCCACGCTGGCCCGCGAATTCTACGACGTAGACAAGCTCTCCACCTTCTTCGAACTGATCCAGCAGGACCCCGTAGTGTCCCAGGTGAAACTCATCGCCGAGCCGTGGGACGTTGGCCCCGGGGGTTACCAAGTGGGCAACTTCCCGCCGCAGTGGACGGAATGGAACGGCCAGTACCGCGACACCGTCCGCGACTTCTGGCGTGGCGAACCTTCCACCTTGGGTGAATTCGCTTCCCGTCTGACCGGTTCCGCGGACCTCTACGAACACTCGGGCCGGCGTCCGGTGGCATCGATCAACTTCGTCACCGCCCACGATGGCTTCACTCTTGCGGACCTGGTCTCCTACAACGAGAAACACAACGAGGCCAACGGCGAAGACAACAACGACGGCGAATCCCATAACCGTTCCTGGAATTGTGGTGCCGAGGGCCCTACGGACGATCCCACGGTGCTCGGAATGAGGGCACGCCAGCAGCGCAACTTCATCGCCACCCTGTTCCTTTCGCAAGGCGTTCCCATGCTGCTCCACGGTGATGAGCTGGGCAGGACGCAGCGCGGCAACAACAACGGTTACTGCCAGGACTCTGAACTGACGTGGATCAACTGGGAGAACGTGGACCAGCCGCTCATCGAGTTCACCGCTGCGGTGTGCGCCCTCCGGGCCAAGCACCCCAGCCTGCGCCGCAGCCGCTTCTTTGACGGCCGTCCGGTACTGCGTGGCGAAGGCGAGCGGCTCCCGGACATCGTATGGCTGGACGCCGATGCCAGCACCATGAGCCCCTCGGATTGGGACGAGGCCTTGGGCCGCTCCGTTGGTGTATTCCTGAACGGTGACGGAATTCATGGCCGCGACAACCAAGGCCGGCGCATCACCGACGTAAACTTCCTGCTGTACTTCAACGCAGACCAGGACGAGGTCGGCTTCCGGATCCCTTCGGATGAGTATGCACCGGCGTGGGACGTCATGATTGACACCGCCGGAGAAGGCGCTGAAGCAGGGGTGGTCAAGCCGGACCAGATCCTCATGGTTGGCGGCAAGTCATTGGTGGTGCTGCGGGCACACAGCACCCCTGAAGTTGAGCCGGACCACTCGGTGGCAGCGTCCCTTGCCGCGCTGACCCAGACCAGCACTCCGGAAACGGCATCCATCACGGCACCCGCGGTGACATCGCTGCCGTTCGACTACAAGGGAGATTCCACGGCGGATGAGGACTCCGGTTCGTCGGAGAAGGCTGACTCATGAGGACGCCCATCTCGACGTACCGGCTCCAAATCCGTCCGGAGTTGACGCTGCAGGACGCTGCGCAGCTTACGGGCTACCTGCGGTCCCTTGGAGTCGACTGGGTGTATGTCTCACCAATCCTCACCGCGGAGGAGGGCTCGGATCACGGCTATGACGTCACCGATCCCACCACCGTGGATCCTTCGCGAGGCGGCCCCGAAGGGCTTGCTGCCCTGTCCAAGGCCGCCCGCGAACAGGGCCTGGGCATCTTGGCCGACATTGTGCCAAACCACATGGGTGTTGCCACCCCCGGGCAGAATGCCTGGTGGTGGCAGCTTCTGAAGGAAGGGCGCACGTCCAAGTACGCTGAAGCCTTCGACGTCGATTGGGACTTCGGCGGCGGGAGGATCCGGATTCCGATTCTGGGCAACGACGACGAGCTGGACCAGCTCAGGATCGTTGACGGCGAACTGCACTACTACGATCACCGCCTTCCCCTGGCTGACGGCAGCTACAGCGACGGGGACAGCCCCCAGGACGTCCACGCGCGGCAGCACTATCAGCTGGTGGGGTGGCGCAGGGCCGACGCTGAACTGAACTATCGCCGGTTCTTCGCGGTGAACACCTTGGCCGGCCTGCGCGTAGAGGTGCCGTGGGTGTTTGATGAATCCCACCAAGAGATCGTGCGCTGGTTCCGTGAAGGGCTGGTGGACGGCCTCAGGATCGACCACCCGGACGGTTTGGCAGACCCCGAAGGCTACCTGGCGAGGCTGCGGGAAGCCACGGGCGGCGCGTATCTGCTGGTGGAGAAGATCCTGGAGCCGGGGGAGCAGCTGCCGGACACCTTCGATTGTGAAGGCACCACAGGATACGACGCCCTCGCTGACGTGGACCGCCTCTTTGTGGATCCCGCAGCCGAAGAGTATCTCGATTCCCTGGACGCCAGATTGCGGGACACCGAACAGCCAGCGGATTACGCCGACATGATCCATGGGACCAAACGCCGTATCGCGGACGGCATCCTGCGCTCGGAGGTTCTCAGGCTGGCGCGTCTGGTTCCGGAGTCCTTGGGGCTTCCTGTGGAGAAGGTGGCCGATGCGATCGCCGAAGTCATCTGCTGCTTCCCCATCTACCGGACGTACCTTCCCTACGGTCGGGAAGTCCTGGAGGAATCCATCGGTCACGCCGCCGAGAACCGGGCAGACCTGAAAGCTGTGCTGGAAGACCTGAAGCCACTGCTGCTGGACCGTGACGGGGCGTTGGCCGGGCGTTTCCAGCAGACTTCGGGCATGGTGATGGCCAAGGGGGTAGAGGACACGGCGTTCTTCCGCTTCACCCGGCTGGGCACGCTGACTGAAGTGGGTGCAGACCCTACCGAGTTTGCTGTCACCACTCCGGATTTCCACGAGCGGATGGCCCGCCGCCAAGCGGAGCTGCCGCTCTCCATGACCACGCTGAGCACTCACGACACCAAGCGCAGCGAGGATGCCCGGGCGCGGATCTCGGTTATTTCCGAGGCTGTCCCGGAATGGGAACTGTTTCTTGGAACGGTCCAGGAACTGGCACCGATCCCGGACGGACCGCTGGCTGCCCTTATATGGCAGTCGATTGTTGGGGCATGGCCGGCAGGCCGCGGTCGTCTGCAGGCATATGCCGTGAAGGCGGCCCGCGAGGCAGGAAATTCCACCAACTGGACCGATCCCGACGCCGACTTCGAACGCCACCTGGCTGCCGCCGTCGACGCCGTTTTTGATGTCCCGGAGGTTGCTGCAGCCCTGGAGAACTTCGTTGCCGAGCTCGAACCGTACGGCACCTCCAACTCTTTGTCTGCGAAGCTGGTCCAGCTGACCATGCCCGGTGTCCCGGACGTCTACCAGGGCACTGAGTTCAGGGATGGTTCCTTGACCGACCCCGACAACCGTCGGCCGGTGGACTTTCAAGCCCGCATGGAGGCGCTGGCGGAGTTGGACCAAGGCGCCAAGCCCGCTGCCACCGAGGAATCCGCCAAGCTTCTTGTTGTCTCCCGGGCCTTGAGGTTGCGCCGGGACCGCCCTGAACTGTTTGGTGGCTACCGCGCTGTGGAAGTTCGTGGTGAGGCCGCGGCACACGTGGTTGCTTTCGACCGTGGAGCGGACACGCCGGGTGCTGTGACGGTCGGTACTCGCTTGCCCAAGCGCTTGGAAGCCGAAGGTGGCTGGCGCGACACGTCCATTGAGCTGACAACCAACGTTCGGGATGAACTCACCGGAGCCACATACAGTGC
Source organism: Arthrobacter sp. yr096 (assembly GCF_900108925.1). Taxonomy (NCBI): domain Bacteria; kingdom Bacillati; phylum Actinomycetota; class Actinomycetes; order Micrococcales; family Micrococcaceae; genus Arthrobacter; species Arthrobacter sp. yr096. The sequence continues at coordinate 546,131 of NZ_FNYI01000001.1, forward strand.
CGGCTCTGTCCCGGTGGGCACCATGTTGGAGCAGTATCCGGTGGCCCTGTTGGTGCCCACAGACTGATTCGCGAACCACCCACACCATCACTGCAACGAACGCTTGAGATTACGTACAGGGAGCATGATGCTGGAGCACGCTGCTGGAAAAGACCGTTTCGACGTCTGGGCGCCTGACGCCGGGTCGGTCCGGTTGCTCGCGGACGGCCGCGAGTACGCCATGGAACAACATCACGACGGCGCCGCCACCGGTTGGTGGCGCGCGCCGGCTGAGGCTGTGGCAGGGGAAGCTGACGGACTGCGCTATGGCTACCTCGTGGACGGGGAAGGGCCGTTTCCCGATCCCCGTTCGCGGAGGGTACCGGACGGCGTTCACGGCTTGTCCGCCACGTTCAATCCCGACGCCCATGCCTGGAAAGATTCCGCCTGGAAGGGACGCAGCCTCCAAGGCTCCGTCATCTACGAACTCCACGTGGGAACCTTCACCCCGGAGGGCACGCTTGATGCGGCCGTCGGGAAACTGGACTACCTGGTGGACCTCGGCGTCGATTTCGTTGAGTTGCTCCCGGTCAACGGCTTCAACGGAGTCCACAACTGGGGCTACGACGGCGTCCTGTGGTATGCCGTCCACGAGCCCTATGGTGGTCCGGCCGCTTACCAACGATTCGTTGATGCGGCGCACGCAGTGGGACTGGGCGTCATCCAGGACGTTGTCTACAACCACCTCGGGCCCAGCGGAAACTATCTGCCCAAGTTCGGGCCCTACCTGAAATCGGGGGAGGGCAACACCTGGGGTGACTCCGTGAACCTTGACGGCCCGGGCTCTGACGATGTGCGCCGCTACATCCTGGAGAACGCCGCGATGTGGCTCCGCGATTACCACGTGGATGGCCTGCGACTCGATGCAGTCCATGCACTGCGGGACGAACGGGCAGTGCACATCCTCGAGGAATTTGGGGCCTTGGCGGACCAGATCGAGGCCGAGACGGGAATCCCAAAGACCCTGATCGCGGAATCGGACCTGAACAATCCGCGGCTCATCTACCCCCGCGAGGACAATGGTTATGGGCTGGAAGGCCAATGGAGCGACGACTTCCATCACGCCCTCCACGTCAACCTCAGCGGTGAGACCACCGGGTATTACTCGGACTTCGACTCGCTCGCAGTCCTGGCGAAGGTCCTGGAGCACGGATTCCTCCATGACGGCAGTTATTCCAGTTTCCGCGGGCGGCACCATGGCAGGCCCATTCGGCATGACCTGGCCCATCCGTCGGCCTTGGTGGTCTGCCTCCAGAACCACGATCAAATTGGCAACCGGGCCATTGGAGACCGGCTCACTGCATCTGTGCCTGTCGGCAAACTGGCCATCGGCGCAGTGCTGACCATGACGTCACCCTTCACCCCCATGCTGTTCATGGGGGAGGAGTTTGGCGCGTCCACACCATGGCAGTTCTTCACCTCGCATCCGGAACCGGAGCTTGGCAAAGCAACAGCCGAGGGGCGGATTAAGGAGTTTGAGCGAATGGGCTGGGATCCATCCGTTGTTCCAGACCCCCAGGATCCGGAAACATTCCAGCGCTCCAAGCTCACGTGGGACGAAGCCGGCGAAGGGGATCACGCGCGCCTGCTCCAGCTGTACAAGGATTTAGCACAGCTGCGCCGCAACACGCCTGAGTTGGTGGACGGCGGTTTCGGGGGGACGTCCGTCGAGTTCGACGACGACGAACACTGGCTGCAGTTCTCCCGCGGCAACGTTCGGGTGGTGTGCAACTTCGGGGATCAAGCACTCGGGACACCACTGGACGGCTCCATTTTGCTGGCCACCGACCCCCAGGCAGCCTTGGACGAGGGCACCTTGACGCTTCCCGGCGCCAGCGCCGCCGTCGTCCGTTTTAACTGACCTGATCCGAACTGAAGGTGACGGCGCCCACATAGCGGACGGCGCCGTCACCGTTTGTTTGTGCAGTGGCAGGATGGAACGTATGACTTATTCGGCTGCGGAAAACCGCTACGAAACCATGCCCTACCGCCGCGTTGGACGCAGCGGACTCAAACTCCCCGCCATCTCGCTGGGTCTCTGGCACAACTTCGGGGACGACAAGCGGTTCGACGAACAGCGCGCCATCCTGCGCCGTGCGTTCGACCTTGGGGTGACCCACTTCGACCTCGCCAACAACTACGGACCGCCGGATGGATCGGCCGAGACCAACTTCGGGCGCCACCTGAAAGACGACTTCAAGCCCTACCGTGATGAACTGGTCATCTCTACCAAGGCCGGCTACTACATGTGGCCCGGTCCCTATGGTGAGTGGGGATCCCGCAAGAACCTGATTTCAAGCCTGGACCAGTCCCTGGAGCGCATGGGCCTGGATTACGTAGACATCTTCTACAGCCACCGCCCCGACCCCGAGACGCCGTTGGAAGAAACCATGGGCGCGCTGGATTACGCAGTCCGCTCCGGCAAGGCACTCTACGCCGGTATCTCCTCCTACACCCCGGAGCAGACGCTGCAAGCCGCGCGGATCCTGAAGGAACTGGGCACCCCGCTGCTCATCCACCAGCCCAGCTACTCCATGCTGAACCGGTGGACCGAGAACGGTTCGCCGAACCTGTACGAGGCACTGGACCAGGTGGGCGCAGGCTCCATCGCGTTCTCGCCGCTGGCCCAGGGGATGCTGACCAATCGCTACCTCAACGGCGTGCCGGCGGATTCCCGTGCCGCCAAGGAACGGTTCCTGTCCGAGTCGCAACTGACCGAGGAGAAGCTGGACCGGGTGCGCGGCCTCAACGCCATTGCCGAGGGACGCGGGCAGACCCTGGCCCAGATGGCGATTGCGTGGATCCTGCGTGACCAGCCCAAGGGATCACCCGTGACGTCGGCACTGATTGGTGCCTCCAGCGTGGCGCAGCTTGAGGACACCCTCAGCGCCATCAACAACCTGGAGTTCACCGCGGAAGAGCTGACGGCGATCGACGAGTTCGCCGTTGAATCAGACATCAACCGGTGGGCTCAGAAGTAGCCTTCGGACGGTGACACAAACAGCAGGGGCCGGGCGGGAACAAAACCGGTCCCTGCTGTGTTGGTTACAATGCAAGTGTGCGCCGAATGGCGCCGTGCCAATTAGTCGCGCCCTGGACTCAGTCAGGGATTCGCCTGGCACCTGAGGTTATTTCTCAAAAGGAGTTCCGTGTCTTCACATCCGATTCGTGTTGCCATTGTCGGTGTAGGTAACTGCGCCGCATCGCTGGTCCAAGGTGTTCAGTACTACCGCGACGCTGACCCGAAGGCCACCATCCCGGGTCTGATGCACGTCGAGTTCGGGCAGTACCACGTCAACGACGTCCACTTCGTCGCAGCTTTCGACGTCGACAGCAAGAAGGTGGGACTGGACCTTGCAGATGCCATTGGCGCCAGCGAAAACAACACCATCAAGATCGCCGACGTTCCTGCAACGGGCGTGACCGTCCAGCGTGGCCACACCCTCGACGGCCTGGGCAAGTACTACCGCGAGACCATCGTTGAGGCACCCGAAGAAGCTGTGGACATCGTCGCAGCCCTCCGTGAAGCCAAAGCTGACGTCATGGTCTGCTACCTGCCGGTCGGTTCGGACCAGGCTGCCAAGTTCTACGCCCAGTGCGCCATCGACGCCGGTGTTGCGTTCGTGAATGCACTCCCGGTCTTCATTGCCGGCACCAAGGAGTGGGCCGACAAGTTCACCGAGGCCGGTGTGCCGATCGTGGGCGACGACATCAAGAGCCAGATCGGTGCCACCATCACGCACCGCGTCATGGCCAAGCTCTTCGAAGACCGTGGCGTCACCCTGGACCGCACGTACCAGCTGAACGTCGGCGGCAACATGGACTTCAAGAACATGCTGGAGCGCGACCGCCTGGAGTCGAAGAAGATCTCCAAGACGCAGGCTGTGACCTCCAACGTTGAGGCCGAACTGCACGCCGACGACGTCCACATTGGACCGTCGGACTACGTTGCCTGGCTCGATGACCGCAAGTGGGCTTTCGTCCGCCTCGAGGGCCGCAACTTCGGCGACGCCCCCGTGTCCCTCGAATACAAGCTCGAGGTATGGGATTCCCCGAACTCCGCCGGTGTGATCATCGACGCCATCCGCGCCGCCAAGATCGGCTTGGACCGCGGCATCGGTGGCCCGCTGCTCTCCGCTTCCAGCTATTTCATGAAGTCGCCGCCGGAGCAGTTCAACGACGACATCGCCCGCGACAAGGTTGAAGCCTTCATCCGCGGCGACATCGAACGCTAAATCCCGACGCTTCGACCAAGCGCCCTTCCACACATGCGGGAGGGCGCTTTGTCGTATCCGGACGCTCTCTCACCTTTTGGGTGTTTTGGCGGGATGCTCTCTCACCTTTTGGGTGTTTTGGCGGGATGCTCTCTCACCTTTTGGGTGTTTTGGCGGGATGCTCTCTCACCTTTTGGGTGTTTTGGCGGGATGCTCTCTCACCTTTTGGGTGTTTTGGCGGGATGCTCTCTCACCTTTTGGGTGTTTTGGCGGGACGCTCTCTCACGTTTCGAGTGTTTTGGTCGGACGCTCTCTCACCTTTTGGGTGTTTTGGCGGGACGCTCTCTCACCCTTCGCTCAGCGTCAACGACGACGGCACCTACGTGATCGCCGACGTTGGCCAGGAGTTCCGACATAGGTGAGAGAGGGTTTGGGTGGGGCGCGCGATGGGTGAGAGAGGGTTTGGGTGGGGCGCGCGATGGGTGAGAGAGGGTTTGGGTGGGGCGCGCGATGGGTGAGAGAGGGTTTGGGCCCTGCCCGGGGAGGCCTAGAACAAGCCGGTGGGCTGACCCTCGGCGTCCACGTCCATGCGCATCGCAGCCGGCTCCTTGGGCAAGCCGGGCATGGTCATGACAGCGCCGGTCAAGGCAACGATGAACCCGGCACCAGTCTTGGGAATGAGTTCGCGCACATGGACCCTGAAGCCCTTGGGGGCACCCAACCTGGAGGCGTCATCCGTGAAGGAATACTGCGTCTTGGCCATGCAAACAGGGAACCCGGACCAGCCGTTTTTCTCGATCTCGGCCAGGCGCCTCAATGCGGGAACGGAGAATTCGACGCCGTCGGCCCCGTAGATCTCTTGCGCAATGGTCCGGATTTTGTCCTCCACTCCCATGTCCAGCGGGTACAAATGGTGGAAGCCGGATGGTGAGTCAATCGCAGCAGCTACTTTGGCAGCGAGCTGGTCACCGCCGTTGCCTCCACCGCCGCGGCCCCAAACATCGGCGACGGCGGCCTCCACGCCTTCCGCTGCGCACCATGCCAGCAGCCACTCCAGTTCTTCGGGGGTGTCAGTGGCGAACTTGTTGATGGAGACCACTGGTGAGATGCCGAATTTTGCCACGTTGCCAACGTGCCTCTTCAGGTTCTCCACACCGGCGGCCACGGCGTCGACGTTGGGTTCACTGAGTTGTTCCTTGGGGACGCCGCCCTGCATCTTGAGCGCGCGGATGGTTGCGACTAGAACGACGGCGGATGGTGCCACCTCTGCGATCCGTGCCTTGATGTCCATGTACTTTTCGGCGCCAAGGTCGGCACCGAATCCTGCTTCGGTGACAACGATGTCAGCCAGTTGCATTGCGGTGCGGGTGGCGATCAAGGAGTTGCAGCCGTGGGCAATGTTGGCAAACGGCCCGCCATGCACCAACGCGGGAGTCCCGGCGATGGTTTGGACGAGGTTGGGCTTGATGGCGTCCTTTAAGAGCATCGTCAGCGCACCCTCAACCCCCAGGTCTGCCACGGTCACTGGTGCGCGATCGTAGGTGTACCCAAAGGTGATCCGGCCCAGCCGGGAGCGGAGGTCATCGAGGTCTCTGGCCAGGCAGAAAACGGCCATGATTTCGGAGGCGACCGTGATGTCAAAACCATCCTGGCGGGGCACGCCCTGCGCTGGGCCGCCGAGTCCGATGATGACTTCCCGAAGTGAGCGGTCGTTCATGTCCAGGACTCGTTTGAACGTCATGCGGCGCGGATCGATTCCGAGTTCGTTGCCCTGGAAAATGTGGTTGTCCACCAGCGCCATGAGTGCGTTGTTCGCCGACGTGATGGCGTGGAAGTCGCCGGTGAAGTGCAAATTGATGTCATCCATCGGCAGGACCTGGGAGTATCCGCCGCCGGTCGCCCCGCCCTTCATGCCCAGAATCGGGCCGAGCGAAGGCTCGCGAAGTGCGATCATCACCTTTTGTCCTGCCCGGGCCAGGGAGTCGGCAAGGCCCACAGTGGTGGTGGACTTCCCTTCACCCGCTGGGGTAGGGGACATGGCGGACACCAGCACCACTTTCCCTGGCGCCTTCCCGGCGGGGTGCACCAGTTTGGCCGGGTTGATCTTGGCCTTGTACGGCCCATAGAACTCCAGTGCCTCCACGGAGATACCCGCGCGTTGGGCGATCTCCTCAATGGGCAGGATGGCGGCGTTGCGGGCGATTTCAAGATCGGTCTTGACCTTGTTCTCAGACATCGTTGTCCTTCGGCTGGGTGTTCCCTTAGCGGGCTGGCGCTTGTGGCGTGCTTACGCTGTGCGCGTCAATCTACCAGCCGTGGGCTCGTATCCCGGGAAGGAAATCAGCGCCGGGGCACCAACAGCCCGCTGACCGCCTCCCGATAGCTCTCCAGGGTGATGGCTGCCGTTCGTTGCCATCCGAAGGATTCGGCGTGGGTGGCCGCCAGCCTTCCCATGTCCTCACGGGTCTGGACATCGTCGTACAGGTCTTCGAGGGCGTCTGCCCAGTCCGAGGGGTCATGGCCGTCCACCAGGATGCCGGTCCGGCCGTCGGAGATGGCCCGGGAAAGCCCGCCGACGTTGGTCGCCACCACAGGGGTCCCGCACGCCTGTGCCTCCAACGCCACCAGGCCAAAGGACTCGCTAAAGGACGGCATGACCACCACGTCCGCCGAACGGAACCAGCTGGCGAGCTCCGGCGCCACAACGGGCGGGCGGTGTGTGACGACGTCGGCAAGTCCTGCATCCTCGATGATGTGCTGGAGGTTGAAGTCCTTGGCCCCGCTGAGAGATCCCAGGATGGTCATCTCCAAGTCGATGTCCGGCCGGCGCTTGCGCAGGATCCCGGCGGCTTTGACGAAAACCTGGGGCCCCTTGAGCCGCTGGATCCGTCCGGCGAAGAGGATGTGGAAGCTGTCTGGCCGAACGTCACGTTCCCTGCGTGACTTGCGCCGGAACGATGGCGTGAATACTTTGAGGTCCACTCCGGGCGGCGCGACGTCGATGCGGTCAAGGTCCGCCCCATAGTGCGACACCAGTTCACCGGCTTCCGCAGGGGTGTTGGCCACCAGGCGCGAGGCTCCGTCCACAATCCGTTGTTCGCCTTCTTCGCGGCGCCGTGGTTCCGGGCGCTCGCCGGATTCGAGGACGAGGTTCTTGACCTTTGCCATGGTGTGCATGGTGTGGACCAGCGGAACGCCCCACAGCTCGGATAACTCAAGCCCGGCCACGCCGGAAACCCAGTAGTGCGAGTGAATGGCGTCGTAGCGGCCATGGAGCTGCCGTTGCCGGATACGGTCGATTTCCTCCACCATCTGGTGCAGGAGGGCCGGCAGCTCTTCCTTTGGCACTTTTCGACGAGGTCCGGCCGTCACGTTATGAACGCACACACCGGGCCCGGGGTGCTCGACGGCGGGCTGGCCGGCTTTGGTGGACCGCGTGAAGATCTCCACCTCAACGCCGGACTCTGCCAGTGCCATGGCCAGTGCCCTCACGTAGACGTTCATGCCGCCGGCGTCCCCGGCGCCGGGCTGCTCCATGGGGGAGGTATGCAACGACAGGAACGCCACACGACGGATCAATGGCAACGTTTTCCTCCTGACACACTGCAAATTCACTTTTGCCCTGCAGAAAACACTACTCCTGCCGGGCAACGCTCTCTTCAGGCAAACCGGCTATGTGGACAAGGCTGCTAGCGTGGCGGCTGTGAGCCAAGAACAGACTTTCGACATCCGCCCTGCAACTCCCGGGGACTGGCCCGGCATCTGGTCAGTCCTGGAACCGGTGATCCGGGAGGGCGAAACCTTTACGTGGGACCGCGATACCACTGAGGACGCTGCCCGGGCCAAGTGGATCAAAGACGCCCCTGGACAGACCTTTGTGGCAGTCCGCCAGGAGACCGGAGAGGTCCTTGGCACTGGCGAGTTCCACGCCAACCAAGCCGGTGGTGGAAGCCATGTGGCCAACGCCGGTTACATGGTGGGGGCGAAGCACAGTGGGCAGGGCATCGCACGGGCGTTGTGCGCGTACTCCTTGGCTGCGGCCAAGGCAGCAGGCTTCCATGCCATGCAGTACAACGCCGTGGTGGAAAGCAACGTCCGTGCGGTGTGGCTGTGGCAATCCATGGGCTTCAAGATCCTGGCCACGGTTCCCGAGGCGTTCAACCACCCGGAGATCGGGTACGTCGGCCTGCACGTGATGTACCGGAAGCTCTGACTCCGGGCAGGGTCAGCCCCACAGCCCCCGCAGTTCGGGAAAAGCGGCCTCATACCCGTCCAGGAGTTGTTCTCCCAGTTGTGCCGATCCGATCAGCGGATGCGCGGCGAACGCTTGCACGGCTGTAGGGCGACCGCCGCCGCGAACAGCTTGTATCGTCAGCCGCTCCACCTCTTTGACGTGCTGCATCAGGGTGAGGAACTGACCGCCGGGCCGTTCCTGCGCCAGCGGCACCGCGCCGTCGGGCGTTACCTCGCAAGGAACCTCGACGACGGCGTCGGCCGGCAGCCCGGGAACGGCCACGTCCGCTTCGGCCGGGCCGCGGGCAGGCACCACAGGCGCGTTGGGCACGTTCAGGATCAACTGGGCGGTCCCGCCGCCAGCCAACGCACGCATAACGGACAGGGCCACCCGCTCATAACCGCCACCGGCGAGGTCGTCCTCGTCCCGTTCCTCGCCGTGCGTGCGGGCCTCGGCCAGGTATCCTTCCTCGCGGGCCCGCCGGGCGGAGTCCCACAGTGCGTAAGGGTGTGAAGTCTGCGCCAGGGCCGGGTACAGCGAATTCTGCTGGTGATGGATGGAGGCCCCGCGGGTCTGCTGTTGCCGGCGGATTGCTGCCGTGGCTTGCGCAGTTTGGTAGTAGTAGAAAAGGTATTCGTTGGGCAGGCAGCCGAGCTGCAGCAGGGTGTGTTGCCCAAACAGCCGCCCTTCCTCCATGGACTCCAGCGCGTGGTGATCAGCCAGTAGCCCTGGGAGCAGGTCACGGCCGCCAGGTGCCAGCCGATAGAGCCAGCCGAGATGGTTCAGCCCGAAGTAGCCCACGCCGTCGAGCGTTCCCTCCGTCAACGGCGCGCCGGCAGCGCGGGCTGCCCGCTGGACAAGGCCGCCGGCCGAGTCGCAGATGCCGATGACCCGGCGGCCCAGCACCGGGACAAGGGCCTCCGTCACCATTCCGGCGGGGTTGGTGAAATTGATCAGCCACGCGTCCGGGCAGTAGCGTTGCATCGCCTCGGCGAGTTCCAGCATCCGGGGAATGGAACGCAACGCATAGGAGATGCCTCCGGCGCCGGTGGTCTCCTGGCCCAACAGGCCAAGATCCAACGCCACGCGTTCGTCGGTGATCCGTCCGGCCGTTCCGCCAGGCCGGATGGCTGCGAACACCATGTCCGTTCCCTTGAGTGCGTGGGCAAGATCAGTGGAACTCACGACGACGGGCGCGGAACCCGCCGCTGCGGGCATATCGCGGAGCACGGCCTCGATGGCCGTCAGCCGTGCCCCATCCACGTCGTAAAGGACCAGTTCGTCCACCAGCCCCGCGAAAGGACCCGCGCACAAGGCCCGGTACACCAGGGGTACCCGGAATCCGCCGCCGCCGGCGATCATGAGCCTCATGGTCCGAGTCTATGCAGCCCCGGGGCCGCAGCGTAGTCTGCCGTGCATGGACGCTATGCCCCAGCGACGTTTTGATCCCCTTGCTGCCGTGCGATCGGACGGCGACAACCAGTGCGACCTGCTGCTGACCGGAACCGTGTTCCAGGACATCATCTTTACCGGTCTGCCGCACTCGCCCGAGCCCGGAACCGAGGTTTGGAGCGAAGGTATGGGCAGCTGCCCCGGAGGTGTCGCTAACCAGGCCATTGCGGCGGCCAGGTTGGGCCTGCGCACCAACCTCGCCGCCACATTCGGCGATGACGGTTACGGGGACTACAACTGGCAGATCCTGGAGAGCCAGGAACACGTGGACCTGTCATTGTCACGCACCATCCCGGGATGGCACTCACCCGTGACGGTTTCCATGTGCGTGAACCAGGACCGTTCCATGGTCACCCACGGCCACCCCGCACCGATCAGTTCCTCCGAGCTGATCGGGCGGCCACCCAAGGCACTAGCCGCGGTGGCGGACCTGGGCGAGGAACTGGAACCATGGATGCTGTCCGCAAAGTCCGCGGGGACCAAGCTGTTTGGCGTGGTGGGCTGGGATCCCACGGGTGAATGGTCCGAACGCAGGCTGGACCAGTTGGAGAACTTCCACGCGTTCCTGCCCAACGCCCCAGAGGCCATGGCGTTCACCGGGAAGACCGACCCCTGGGCGGCCCTGTATTCATTGGCCGACCGTGTACCTGTGGCCGTGGTGACGCTCGGCCCCCAAGGTGCCGTGGCCGTGGACTCCGAGACTGGCGAGGAGGAATGGGTGCCCTCCCTCCCAGTGTCCGCCTACGATCCCACAGGGGCAGGGGACTGCTTTGGAGCAGCCTTCATAGTGGGTTGCCTGGCAGGCTGGCGGTTGGGGGACCGGCTGCGGTTCGCCAACCTGTGTGCCTCCCTGGCCGTCCAGGAAGTGGGAGGTTCGCTGGCTGCGCCCGGGTGGGGAGACATTGCCGACTGGTGGCAAAGGGCCAACGCCAGGAAGGAACGCCAGTCCAGCCAGTGGTTGCGGCGCTTCGCATTCCTGGAGCCGATAGTGAAGGACATCCCCGCGGAGGCCCAACGGAGGGCCCGCGCCACCATCGCTCATTTGTCCGACGCCCAGTGAGGGTGCCGGCAGTTAACCCGAATTCACCGGCGCTACTAGAATCTCTAGGGTGACTTACGAAGCAGCTGCAGATATCGGTATCGGGTCCAGGGCCTCCATAGCAAAGTCGGCGGTGCTTGAACGCTCCGCCGTGATTGACCTCGAAGCCGTACGGCACAACGTTCGTCAGTTCGTTGGTATCGCATCCCCGGCCGCTGTCATGGCGGTTGTCAAGGCAGATGCCTATGGCCACGGCGCCGTGCAGGTGGCCCGCGCAGCCCTCGACGCCGGAGCTGCCTGGCTCGGTGTCGCGCACATTTCCGAGGCGCTCGCCTTGCGTGCTGCCGGAATTGACGCCCCGCTGCTTGCCTGGCTGCACACCCGTGAGAGCAACTTCCAAGCGGCAGTCGCTGCCGGCGTCGACGTCGGAATTTCCGGCTGGGAACTGGACGCCGTGGTCGCGGCAGCGCGGGAACAGGAACGGCCCGCGCGTGTGCACCTGAAGGTGGACACCGGCCTGGGACGGAACGGCTGCACCATTGCCGATTGGGATCAGCTGGTGGGCCAGGCCATGGACTACCAGGACCAGGGCCTCCTGCGCGTGGTGGGTATCTTCTCGCACCTCGCCGTGGCCGACGAGCCGCACCGCCCGGAAACCGATGAGCAGCTGGCGGTCTTCCGCGAAGCAATCGCCATGGCCGAGGACGCCGGCGTGGACACCGAAGTCCGCCACATCGCCAACACCCCAGCCACACTGTCCCGTCCGGACTCGCACTTCGACCTTGTCCGCGTGGGCCTGGGTATCTACGGCCTGTCGCCGTTCGAAGGTGCCACTTCCGCGGAGCTTGGCCTCCATCCGGCCATGACAGTGCGCACGCTGTTGTCCAACTGCAAGAAAGTTCCTGAGGGCCAGGGCGTCTCCTACGGCCTCAATTACCGGACCACCGGGGAAAGTACGCTGGGTTTGGTGCCGTTGGGCTACGCTGACGGCGTCCCGAGGATCGGCACCGGCGGTCCTGTTCGCGTCAGCGGAGTCACCTACCCCGTGGTGGGCAGGATTGCGATGGATCAAATGGTGATCGACCTTGGTGCGCTGGCACCCGAAGAGGCGGCCGCCTTCAAGGGAGCCGAAGCCGTGATGTTCGGCGACGGCGCCAACGGCGGACCCACCGCCGATGACTGGGCGGCTGCCGCCGGCACCAACAACTACGAGATCGTCACGCGCATCAGCCCCCGTGTACCGCGCAGCTACGTCAACGAGCAGCCGGACAGTTCCGCGCCGGAGCACCACGCAACGCCGGAAACGGCCGCACTGTGAGCAAACCCCAATGGGAGCGCACGGTGACGGTCACGACGGCGGAACAGACTCACGCGCTCGCAGCAGCTCTGGGTGAGGTGCTTGAAGGCGGGGACCTCCTGGTCCTCACCGGCGAATTGGGTGCCGGTAAAACGACGTTCACCCAAGGCCTCGGCGAAGGCCTCGGCGTACGCGCCGGCATCATTTCACCCACGTTTGTGTTGGTACGCATCCATCCGAACCTTGCCGATGGCCCCAGGCCTGGCGGTCCGGACCTGGTACATGTTGACGCTTACCGGCTGGATTCGTCGGCGGAGATCGACGACATCGATCTTGAGAACACCATGGACACTGCCGTCACGGTGGTGGAATGGGGCCGTGACAGGGTGGAGCACCTCTCCGACAGTCGCCTGGAGGTTGACCTGCACAGGGCTGTGGGCGGCGAAGGACCGGCACCCGCAGCGGCCGGTGACGTTCTGGATTTCGATACCGACGATGACGACGAGCCCCGCACCATTGTGTTTCGCGGCTTCGGTCCCCGCTGGGCCGCGGCGCCGCACATCCTTGACGTCACCTCCCCAGAGAAGGGCAACTGATGCTGATTCTGGCTATTGACACCTCGGCTGTTGCCAGTGCCGCACTGATATCCGACGATGCCATGGAGAGTGTGGTTGATTCGTTCGCCACTGAAGACACCCGCAGCCATGCCGAAGTCCTTGCCCCGGGTATTGAGAAGCTCTTGGCCGGTGCGGGCATCAATGGCGCAGACATCGACGCCATTGTCACCGGTGTGGGGCCAGGCCCGTTTACGGGCCTCCGCTCAGGGATTGCTACCGCGCGGACCTTGGCTTTCGTATGGAACAAGCCCCTGTATGGGCTGATGAGCCTGGACGCCATTGCCCTTGAAGTGGCGGAATCCACCAAGGCTGCTCCTGAGTTCCTGGTAGCCACCGACGCCCGTCGCAAGGAAGTCTATTGGGCCCGCTACACCCTCGCAGAGGGGCAGCTGCCGGAATTGGTGGATGGCCCCCACGTGGGCTTCGCCTCGGAGCTTCCGGACCTGCCGGTGTTCGGGGCGGGTGCCGGCTTGTACGCCGATGTCCTTACAGCGGATGAAGACTTCGCTTCCACCCAGCCGGATGCGGCCTCCCTGGGCCAGTTCGCCTTGGCCAGGATCACGGCAGGGCAACCGTTGATGGACTCCACGCCGCTGTACCTGAGGGAATCCGATGCGCAGGTCCCCGGCCCCAGGAAACGTGCATTGTGATGGGACGGAAACCGTGAAATTGTCACCCAAGCTGGAACTCGCCGGCGTCTCCCTCCGGGACATGACCGAGGCCGACATCCCGGCCGTGGAGCAGCTGGAACGCCAGCTGTTCCCAGTGGACGCGTGGCCGTTGCAAATGTTCATCGATGAACTCGCCCAGCCTGAAACCCGCCGCTACGTGGTGGCCGAGGTTGCGGGCCGGATCGTGGCGTACGCAGGGTTGATGTGCATTGAGCCGATTGCGGACGTCCAGACGATCGCCGTCGTGCCTGAATTCGAAGGCAAGGGCATCGGCTCCGCTGTCCTTACCGAACTCATCGATGAAGCGCGGCGCCGCCGTGCGGACGACGTCCTGCTTGAAGTCCGGGCGGACAACCCCCGTGCCCAGCAGCTGTACGTGCGCTTCGGGTTTGAGCAGATCCATGTCCGCCCCCGCTACTACCGGGACGGTACAGATGCCCTGATCATGAGGCTTCCCCTCAACGACCCCAACTCTTCCGAAGGAGCCCCGCATGAGCGGCCCTGATCTACAGCAGCCGTTGGTGCTCGGCATCGAGTCCTCCTGCGACGAGACCGGCGTTGGAATCGTGCGTGGCACCACCTTGCTGACCAACACGGTGTCCTCGTCCATGGATGAACACGTGCGATTTGGCGGAGTCATCCCGGAGATCGCGTCGCGTGCGCACCTGGACGCTTTTGTTCCGACGCTGCAGGAATCCTTGCACGAGGCAGGCGTGACCCTGGACGACATTGACGCCATTGCCGTGACGTCCGGCCCGGGCCTCGCCGGGGCACTGATGGTTGGCGTCTGCGCGGCCAAGGCCCTGGCTGTGGCCACCGGTAAACCGCTCTACGCGATTAATCACTTGGTGGCGCACGTTGGAGTTGGCCTGTTGGACCGAAAGCCCAGGACTGACGGAAGGCCCGACGCCGGTGCTGCCGCCGGCTTGGGTGCAGGAACGCTCCCGGAGAACCTCGGAGCGCTGCTGGTATCGGGCGGGCACACGGAAATCCTGCGGATCAGGAGCATTACTGACGACGTTGAGCTGCTTGGCTCAACCATCGACGACGCCGCCGGCGAAGCCTACGACAAGGTTGCCCGGATCCTCGGCCTGGGCTATCCGGGCGGGCCCGCGATCGACAAGCTGGCGCGCCAGGGCAATCCCAAATCCATCCGGTTCCCCCGCGGACTCACCCAGCCCAAGTACATGGGGACCGCCGAGGAGAAGGGCCCGCACCGCTATGACTGGTCTTTCAGCGGCCTGAAGACAGCCGTGGCCAGGTGCGTTGAGCAGTTCGAGGCCCGTGGCGAGGAAGTACCTGTGGCGGACATCGCGGCGGCGTTCCAGGAAGCCGTGGTTGACGTCATCAGCTCCAAGGCCGTCCTGGCGTGCAAGGAGAACGGCATCACCGACGTCCTGCTAGGTGGCGGCGTGGCAGCGAATTCGCGGCTCAGGGAGTTGACAGGGCAGCGCTGTACCTCGGCCGGAATCACGCTGCACGTACCGCCGCTGGACCTCTGTACGGATAACGGCGCCATGGTGGCGGCGCTGGGAGCCCAGCTGATCATGGCCGGAGTGGGTCCGAGCGGGGTCAGCTTCGCGCCGGATTCCTCCATGCCCGTCACCACGGTGTCAGTGCCTGCCTAAGCTTCCCGCCAAGGCAGGCACACGGCCGGGGCAGGCGTCGGGGCAGTGAAGGTCAGGCGTCGGGGCCCTTGCGCATCTGCTTCACGAGGTCCATGACCACTGCCTGCAGGTCGCCGTTGTGTTCGGCGGCCACGCGGCGTTGTCGCTGGTAGCTGGCGCCACGTTCGATGATCTTGAGGACGTCGGCCAACTCCTCCGAACATCCCAGCTTCGCAGCCACAGGTTCCAAGCGCGCTACAGTTTCCGCGAGGTGCTCCGTGACCAACTGTTCGTTCCCTGCAGCATCAAGGATGATGATGGCTTCCATGCCGTAACGGGCGGCGCGCCACTTGTTCTCCTGCACATGCCATGGCGGCATGGTGGGGATGGTTCCACCGGCGTCCAGGATGGAGGAGAACTCGTCCACCAGGCACTGGGTGAGGGCAGCTATGGCGCCCACCTCTTCAAGGGTGGCCAAGCCGTCGCAGATACGCATCTCAATGGTGCCCAGGTTGGAGACAGGCCGGATATCCCAACGGATCTCGGACGTCGCATCGATCACACCGGTGGTGAACATGTCCTGGACATAGGACTCGTAGTCCGCCCAGGTTTCGAACTGGAACGGCAGGCCGGCAGTGGGCAGCTGCTGGAACATGAGCGCACGCTGGGAGGCGTAGCCGGTTTCCTCACCGGCCCAGTAGGGGCTGGAGGCGGACAGGGCTTGGAAGTGCGGGAAGTAGTTAACCAGCCCGTCCAGGACGGGAAGGACTTTGTCCTTGCGATCGATGCCAACGTGGACGTGAACGCCGTAGATGACCATTTGGCGTCCCCACCATTGAGTCCGCTCGATCAGCTTGGCATAGCGCTCTTTGTCAGTGACGGGCTGGAGCAGGGGAGGACTGAAGGGGTGGCTGCCTGCGCAGAACACCTCGACTCCCATGGGGTCGGTGACCTCGCGTACCGCTGCCAGTGATCGGCTGAGGTCCTCTTTGGCGTCCCTGACGGTTTCGCAGATCCCGGTAACAAGTTCCACGGTGTTGAGGAGCAGCTCGCGCTTGATATGGGGGTGTTCGTCGTCCTCGTTGAGGTCGGGGTGGTTTGCGGCTACGCCCTTGAGGACATCGTTCGCGACGGATACCAGTTCCCCGGTGCGTGCATTGACGAGCGCCAACTCCCATTCCACACCCAGTGTCGATTGCCTGGATGGCGCAAAATCAATCTGCACGTAGTCCCCTCATTGTGTTGTATCAGCCGGGCATGTTTCCCCGCTGCGGGGCCGCCAGCGGTCGGGTCAAGTCTAATGCAGCAGGAACACTGGTGATATCGGCGGGTTTCCGGTGCAACGAAACCGTCATTTGCTAATAATAATGATTCTCATTAGAGTTGACGCATGCACCTCACAGTCGTCAGTTCCCTGGACAGCCAATGCCGTGAGGCAGCTGCAGACAGACTTGGCCGCACGCACGCCAATTCGGTGGTGGTCCTCCATGACCTCCTGGACGGTTCGCTGGTCCTCCGCCGGGTTTACCGTGGCGGCCGGTTGTTCGAACGTGAAACCACAGTCCTGGAGCATGGTTGCCTCAGCTGCACCGTCAGGTTGGACGTTGTCCCCACAGCGGAACGCCTCGCTGCGTGCGGCTTCGACCACGTTGTCCTTGGGCTTCCGCCAGGGGTGGCAGCGGGGATGGCCGTTGCGGAACTTCGCAGGGGCCTGAGCCGCCCGGCAATCATCGACAACGCTGTGCTGGCCCTGGACCCGGCGGATCTTGATGACCACATCTGGGACCGCCACACATTGTTCGAATCCGGATTTACCTCCATGCCTCAGGATGACCGCACCAGCGGTGAGTTTCTGATCGGAGAATTTGGGCAGGTGGACACCGTCATGGTGCACCCCGGCTTGGGGGCCGAGCTGACCGGCGATCACCGGGACGGTTCGGCCGCATGGACAACAGGAGTTGAGTTGCTGGGGGAGTTGGCGCCCCACGCAGCCATCGTCGGAGCCGCTGACCTCTTCCGATCGGGATGTTTCGATGACGCCGAAGCGGCGGCACGCAACCGGCCCGGCGTCGTGCGTGTCCCTGTCAGCGAGACGGCCGGCGCCTTCCGGACCGTGCTCCACAAAGCAGGACGTCCGCTGCACCCGGGACGCTTCCGCGATGCGCTGCCGCAACTTGCTGTAGCCAAGCACTGGATGCGTGGGCGCCTGTGGATAGCTTCTGCTCCCAGTATCCGGATCGCCGTTCAGGGGATAGGGCCGAGGGTCTGGCTGGAAAGCACCGGGAAGTGGCTGGCCGATTCCCCCGACGGAACGCGTCGCCCCGCTAACACCGGGGTGACGGGTGCCGACGTCGACTCCTTCCTTGACTGGCACCCAAGCCATGGCGACCGCGGCACGGTCCTGGCGCTCACCGGGCGCTCCGAGGACATGGACGGACAGGAGATCCGCCAGCTCCTGGATGCTTGCCAGCTCACCGAGGAGGAGATGGAACTGGATTACGGCGTCTGGGACGACCCCCTGGAACTTAGCGACGTCCTCTAGCCAGCAACCTAAGCCAGGCCAAACCACCAACAAGAAGGAGAAACACCATGAAGGTCAGGAACTCGCTGCGCGCCCTCAAGAAAATCCCCGGCGCCCAGATTGTGCGTCGGCGCGGGCGTACGTTCGTCATCAACAAGAACAACCCGCGAATGAAGGCGCGGCAAGGCTGAGCATGGGCCGTTGTTTAATGGGGGAATGCCAATCCTGAACAAAGACATGTCCCTGTGCATTTCGCTCGCGGCCCGGCCCAGCAACATCGGTACCCGGTTCCACAACTACCTGTACGATCTGCTCGGCTTGAACTTTGTCTACAAGGCATTCGCCCCTGCTGACATCACCCTCGCGGTGGCGGGCATCCGCGGCCTCCCGATCCGGGGCGCCGCGGTGTCCATGCCGTACAAGGAAGCGGTCATCCCCCTGGTTGACGTGATGGACCCGTCGGCCAAGGCCATCGATTCGGTCAACACCATCGTGAACGACGACGGCGTCCTTACCGCTTACAACACCGACTACATCGCCATTGCCCGGCTCTTGAAGGACCATCAGGTTCCCAGCGGCCACACCGTGCTGCTCCGTGGTGCCGGCGGCATGGCCAAGGCTGTTGCCGCAGCCTTGCGGGATGCCGGGTTCACTGCTGTCACCATCGTGGCCCGCAACGAAGACACCGGCCGTGCCCTCGCGGAACTCTACGGCTTCGCATGGCAGAACGACGTCAACGGTTCCACCGCGGACCTCATCATCAATGTCACTCCGCTTGGAATGGCAGGCGCGGACGAAACGGCCCAGTCCTTCGACGACGCCACGATTGCCGCAGCGAAGGTGGTATTCGACGTCGTAGCCCTTCCCTCGGAGACGCCCCTTATTTCGGTTGCACGCGCCGCAGGCAAGCCAGTAATCACGGGCGCTGAGGTCATTGCCATCCAGGCGGAAGAGCAGTTTGTGCTCTACACCGGGGTACGCCCGACGGCCGGGCAGGTCCGCGAAGCATCGGAGTTCTCGCGCCGCTGACGGCAGGAGCGCATTAGAACGTCACAGGCTCCACGACCACAGCCACTCTCTCCTCGCCAATCCGGGTGAGGACCAGGGTGGCTGTTTTCGCATCCTTGCCTTTGACGGGCTTGGCAGGGAGCAACTGCTTCCGAAGCTCCTCCGGGGTTACCGCGGTGCCGCGCTTCTTGATGTCCAGCACCGTGATGCCGTTTTCCTTCACCCAGGTTTTGAGGGCCTTGACGTTGTAAGGCATCACCTCGAGGACCCGGTAAGCGCGCGCAAACGGCGTGTCATGCAGTTCCGGAGCGCAGATGTAAGCGATGTGCTCGTCCACCAGGTGACCGCCCAGCCGTTCGGCGACGTCGGCCACCAGGCCTGCGCGGATGACGGCACCATCGGGTTCGTAAAGGAAGCCTTCAACACGCCCGACGGCGGCGACCGGACCGCCGTCGAAATCCTCACCGCTGGTGATTTCGGCGGCCCCCTGGCTGCTGATAACCAAAGCGGCCCGACGTACACCGGGACGGGACACTGCGTTGAACCACAACGTCACTTCGGTGACGTCTCCACCCACCGAGACCCACTGGGCCTCGCAACCTGACGGTACGGAGTCGTGGGGGATACCCGGCCCCATCTTGACGCCTATGGCACGTCCGGTGGCGGCCAGTTTTTCCACGAAGGACAGTGGGGGAGAGAACGCTTCGGGGTCCCAGATCCGCTTGGTCCCGGATGAGGACGTGGTTCGCCGGGCGGGATCCAGCCACACGCCGTCGATCCCGTCCAGTTCCACCGCCATGGCATCCGAGTGCACCACCGTGGCGTGCGGGAACGGCATGAGGTTGATGGTTGCGCAAGCGGCGGTGGTCTCGTCCATCTCCACCGCGGTGACTGCGATGTCCATGGACGCCATGGCCATCGAATCGGCGCCCAGACCGCAGCCGAGGTCCGCCACGTGCGCAATTCCGGCCTTGGCAAAACGTTCGGCATGCCTGGCGGCAACGTTCAACCGGGTGGCCTGTTCAAGGCCGGCCTGTGTGAACAGCATCTGACGTGCGAACTCGCCAAACTTGGCTTCTGCACGGGTACGCAGGCGGGACTGCGTCAGGACGGCGGCTACCAGGTCAGGGGAGTGCCCCGCCTTCCGCAGGGTGGCATTGACGTTGAACGAATCGGCTTCCCGGTAGGGCCCCAATGAGGCAAGAAGTTCCCATCCTTCAGTAGTCAGCAAGGGCGCGATCTGTTCCTGCGGTGCATGAGGCATGCCATCAAGCCTAACGGCGCGGCTTATGACAACGTGACTGCTGAATCAGCCAGATAGGGTTGTTTTCATGGAAGACAACGCAGCCCCGCATCCCTCCGCCATCACAAAGTTTGCGCGCCCTGCCCTGATAGCGGGCGCCGTAATCACGGTGGTCTGCATCGGCCTGCTGATCATTATCTTCGCGCTGGATTCCTTTAACGCGGCCACATACTCAGTGGCCGGGAAGAGCGTCAACGACGCCACGGACGAGGCACGGGACATCCGCGAGCTGTACAGCGGCGCCCGGACCGGCGGAATTATCACCTTGGTGATCGCCGGCGTCGTAACTGTTGCTTCAGCCGTGCTGCTGTACTTGAACCGGGGCAATGCCCCGCTGGACGAGGACGATGACGGCGAAGACTATGATCTGGACGACCTCACCGGTCGGTGACGGACGTTCACCGATGACGAAATGCTGGCACTCACCTTGACCGAGTGCTAACGCCTTACATAGAGTCTTATTAGCACTCTCCCCTGGAGGGTGCTAATCACGCCAGGCGTACTTCCGGCACCGCGACGACGGTTGCACGCTCCGGCACCCTAGTTCTTAGTCCATGAATCAGCTCATGAAAAGGAGAGTCCGAGTGTCGGTCTCGATTAAGCCTCTTGAGGATCGTATTGTTGTTCGCCCGCTCGAAGCAGAGCAGACCACGGCTTCCGGCCTGGTAATTCCGGACTCCGCGCAGGAGAAGCCGCAGGAAGGCGAAGTTGTTGCAATCGGCCCCGGCCGCTTCGATGACAACGGCAACCGCGTACCGGTTGACGTAGCTGTTGGCGACGTCGTCATCTACTCCAAGTACGGTGGAACCGAAGTCAAGACCGGCGGCAACGAGTACCTCGTTCTGTCCGCCCGCGACGTCCTTGCGATCGTCGTAAAGTAACTTCCTGGAGCCCCGCACCGCCGCCGCGTTGGATTCATTCCGACCCGACAGCGGTGCGGGTTTTCTGTCTTGAAAGGACACAACCATGGCAAAGCAGCTTGCTTTTAACGATGCTGCCCGCCGGTCTCTTGAGGCCGGTATCGACAAGCTCGCCAACACTGTCAAGGTGACGCTTGGCCCGCGCGGCCGCAACGTCGTGCTGGACAAGAAGTGGGGCGCTCCCACGATCACCAACGACGGCGTAACCATCGCCCGTGAAGTTGAGCTTGACGACCCCTACGAGAACCTTGGCGCACAGCTGGCCAAGGAAGTAGCCACCAAGACCAACGACGTCGCAGGCGACGGCACCACCACAGCCACCGTGCTTGCACAGGCCCTGGTCAAGGAAGGCCTCCGCAACGTTGCTGCCGGCGCCGCTCCGGGTGAGATCAAGCGCGGCATCGAGGTTTCCGTTGAAGCCATCGCAGCCCGCCTCCTGGAAAATGCCCGCGAAGTAGAAGGCACCCAGGTTGCCAGCGTTGCAGCCATCTCCGCTCAGAGCGACGAGGTTGGCGAACTGCTGGCCGAGGCCTTCGGCAAGGTGGGCAAGGATGGCGTCATCACCATCGAAGAGTCCTCCACCACGCAGACCGAGCTGGTTCTGACCGAGGGCATGCAGTTCGACAAGGGCTACCTCTCCCCGTACTTCGTCACCGACGCAGAGCGCCAGGAAGCCGTCCTCGAAGACGCCCTGATCCTCATCAACCAGGGCAAGATCTCCTCGCTGCAGGACTTCCTGCCGCTGCTGGAGAAGGCACTTCAGGCCAACAAGCCGCTCTTCATCATTGCTGAAGACATCGAAGGCGAAGCCCTGTCCACGCTGATCGTCAACCGCATCCGCGGCACGCTCAACGTTGTTGCCGTCAAGGCACCGGGCTTCGGCGACCGCCGCAAGGCCATGCTCCAGGACATCGCCACGCTCACGGGCGCACAGGTTGTCTCCCCGGACCTCGGCCTGACCCTGGACACCGTTGGCCTCGAGGTACTCGGTACGGCACGCCGCATCACGGTCACCAAGGACAACACCACCATTGTTGACGGTGCAGGTTCCGCCCAGGACGTCGCCGACCGCGTTTCCCAGCTGCGTGCTGAGCTCACCCGGACGGACTCCGACTGGGACAAGGAAAAGCTGCAGGAACGCCTTGCCAAGCTGGCAGGCGGCATCGGCGTGATCAAGGTTGGCGCAGCCACCGAGGTTGAGCTGAAGGAAAAGAAGCACCGCATCGAGGACGCAGTGTCCTCCACGCGTGCCGCCCTCGAAGAAGGCATCGTTTCCGGTGGCGGCTCCGCACTCATCCACGCCCTCAAGGCACTGGACGAGTCACCGGCCGTCAAGGCACTGGAAGGTGACGCAGCAGCAGCTGTTGGCATCGTCCGCCGCGCCCTGATCCAGCCGCTGCGTTGGATCGCCCAGAACGCCGGATTCGACGGCTTCGTGGTTGTTGCCAAGGTTTCCGAGCTGGAAGCCAACCACGGCTTCAACGCCAAGTCCGGTGAGTACGAGGACCTGATCGCCGCAGGCGTGATCGACCCCGTCAAGGTCACCCGCTCCGCTCTCCGCAACGCCGCTTCCATCGCAGCCCTGGTTCTCACCACCGAGACCCTGGTTGCCGAGAAGCCCGCTGAGGAAGAAGACGCACACGCAGGCCACCAGCACTAATAGACCTGCCCCAAAGAACCCCGGTCACGTCCGTGACCGGGGTTTTTTGTCGTCTCCCGCCAAGCGCGGGAGGGCTATTGTGGGCGTACGACGGCGGCGGTAACCTGACGCTAAGACGGCGGCTTTGGGCGCAAACCAGGCCGCTTCCACCCACAGGGTGAGCCATGACAGCTCCGGATACGGCATTGGACCTCGGGCGCTCGGCATACTCCGAGCGCCGCTGGCGCGATGCCTTGGAATGTCTTGTCCGCGCTGACGCTGAAGGCGGACTACCTCCCCAGGACATTGAGCTGGTGGCCTCGGTGGCCATGCTGCTGGGCCTGAACGCTGAGAGCGTGGAGTATCTCAACCGGGCGCACGACGAGTACCTGACCTTGGGGGACACGAACAGTGCAGCGCGGTGCGCCGCGTGGTTGGTCATGTTTCTTATGGACATGGGTGAGTACTCACTCGGACAAGGATGGTTGGCCCGCGCCAAGCATTTGCTTGAAGGAAGCGTGGGCCCCAGCGCCGCAGAAGGCTACCTGCTCATTCCTGCCGGGCTGGGTTTGTTGAGGGCCGGCGACCCTCAGGCCGGGCATGGCCTTTTCAGCAGGGCCCTGGAAATCGGGTCCCTCTTCCACGACCGCGACCTTCAGGCCATGGGACAGCTCGGCATGGGTACTTCTCAGGTTTCCCTTGGGCACGCGGATGATGGTCTGGAACTCCTGGATGAGGTCATGGTGTCGGTCACGGCCGGGGAGGTCTCTCCTATCCCTGCGGGAATCATCTACTGCGCAGTTCTGGGCAGTTGCCGCCTGGCCCAGGATGTCCGCAGGGCCCATGAATGGACAGCAGCACTGGAACGCTGGTGCGGGGATCGTCCGGACATGGTCATGTTCAGCGGTCAGTGCCAGGCCAACCGTGCGGAGTTGCTCATCCTTCACGGTGCCTGGAACGAAGCCCTGTCTGTGGCACGGGCGGCAGAGGGGCGGATCAGGAAAGGTGATCCTGACGCCACCTTTGGAAGCTGGTACCAGCAGGGCGAAGTTCTTCGTTTGACCGGGTGGTTGGACGACGCGGAACGTGCATATGCAAAGGCCGCAGAGACAGGCTTTGAACCCGTCCCTGGGGTCGCGTACCTCCACCTGGTCCAGCACAAAGTGGCGCAGGCGAAAAACACCATGCGCCGGGCGTTGGCCGGTGCGGATCCGGCCAACCGTAGGCGACTGCTCCCGGCGGCCGTGGACATTGAGCTTGCCGCCGGCGACGTGGCCGCTGCACGGGCCGCCTTAGATGAGTTGTCTGCACCGCTGCACAACACGAGCCGGCCGCTGGAGCTGGCGCTGGCTTCCCTCGCCTCGGCCGCCGTGCTGCTTGCCGAGGGCCACCCCGTGGCTTCTCTTCAAGCGTCGAGGACGGCTTGGCGGATTTGGTACAGCCTGGAAGCTCCCTATCAAGCAGCACGGTGCAGGGTCCTTGCCGGCCGGGCGTGCGCAGTAATGGGGGATACAGACTCCGCGGCCATGGAGTTCGAGGCGGCCACCGCAGAGTTCGCTGATTTGGGGGCTACCCCGGCAGCGGCAGAAGTCCTGGAACTTGCGGGCGAAAAGCCCAAGGGCCAGTCGTCATTGAGTGCCAGGGAACTGGAAGTCCTGCGGCTCGTTGCTGATGGGCTGGCGAACAAAGCGATTGCACGCGAGCTGTATCTCAGCGAAAAGACGGTGGCCAGGCACGTCAGCAATATCCTCTCCAAACTGGCTGTGCCATCCAGGGCTGCAGCCACCAGCTACGCCTTCGAACACGGCTTGATCCACTGACCTTCACTCAGCTGTGGGTATTAATACCCATGCGCCAGCGCCCGGAATGCGCAATTCGCCCGACGCGGTAGTGGACTTTACAGCAATAAATTGGCTGTATCAGGGACCACCACGGCACCACTCAAGGAAGGGTAAGCAGCCATGGCATCGCAACAGCACACGGAAATAGACACGGTCATCGTAGGAGGCGGACAGGCCGGCGTGGCGCTTGGCTACTGGCTGGCCCAGGAAGGCAGGGAGTTCGTGATTTTGGACGGGAATGCCCGGCCCGGAGATGCCTGGCGGCAGCGTTGGGACTCCCTCCGGCTGTTTACTCCGGCCAAGTACGACGGGCTGCCGGGTAGGCCGTTCCCGGGAGACCGCCTGGCGTTCCCCACCAAGGATCAGCTGGCCGATTACGTGGAGGAGTATGTGGGCCGCTTTAACCTCCCCTTCGTGTCCAACGTCCAGGTGGAAGAGATCCGTGCCGAGGGTGAGGGGTTCGTCGTCCGGGCAGGCGACCGCACGTGGCGCTCGCACAACGTGGTGATTGCCACCGGCGGCCACCGTCTTCCGAGGCGGCCGGCGTTCGCGGCGGAACTGGACCCGCAGATACGCCAATTGCATTCACAGGACTATAAGAACCCTGGGCAGTTGAGGGACGGGACCGTACTGGTGGTTGGGCTGGGAAACTCGGGGGCGGAGATCGCACTTGACGTGGGACAACACCATTCAACTGTTATTGCCGGAAAACCCAGCGGCGAGATGCCCATGAAGCACGGCCGGACGGCAGCACGTTTTGCCCTGCCTGTGGTCAGATTCCTGGGTGTCCATGTCCTCACGCTCAATACGCCCATAGGACGCAAGGCCGCCCCGGGTTTCAAGTCCATGGCAGCTCCGTTGATCCGGACAAAAACCAAGGACCTGGCTGCCGCTGGTGTGCAGATGGTCCCCAGGCTGGCGGGGGTCTCGGAGGTGGGAATTCCGGTCCTGGACGACGGAACACAGGTGGAGGCCGCCAACGTTATCTGGTGCACCGGCTATCACGAGGATTATTCGTGGGTGAAGCTGCCCGTCTTCGACGATCACGGTGAGCCGAAGCAGACCAGGGGTGTAGCCGACGATCTTCCGGGTGTGTACTTCATAGGCCAGGAGTTCCTTTTCTCGGCGGCTTCGGCAACGCTTCCCGGGGTTGCCCGGGATGCCCGCTACCTGGCCCGTCGGCTGGCCAAGGAACGCCGGCCCATGACTGCACGCCGCCAAGAGGC
Source organism: Arthrobacter sp. yr096 (assembly GCF_900108925.1). Lineage (NCBI taxonomy): Bacteria > Bacillati > Actinomycetota > Actinomycetes > Micrococcales > Micrococcaceae > Arthrobacter > Arthrobacter sp. yr096. The sequence continues at coordinate 571,759 of NZ_FNYI01000001.1, forward strand.
GGCCGGACGCCGCACAGATGAGGGCCGTTTGCCGATGAGCCGGTAGAACATCAGCACGGCCGCTGCAGCTGCCACGATTCCCACGAGGTTGAGTGCCAGCTGCATCGCCGACCCTGCCGCCTTGCTGTATTCGCCCAGCACCAGGGCAACGGCGACGTATCCGGCGGCAGGGACGGTGGTCACGGATATGAAGACCCCCACCAAGGCGGAAGATCTGTGGCTGATCATGGAGAGCATGCCCGCAGCGCCGGCCAGTGCCGCCACAATCAGCGAGTACGGGCCCGGGTGGTAGATGAACTCGACGGCTGATCCCCGGTCCAGCGTGTCCCGGGGAAACAAGCCCAAGGGGATGGATAACCACGCCGCCAATGCCGTCACCACCATGGCCAGTGGGAAGCCGACGCCGAGGGCCACCAGTGAAGTCCGTACCAAACGCCACTTCCGTTCCACCAGTCCCACAGCCAACGCTGCCAGTGGTCCGAACTCGGGCCCCACCACCATCGCGCCCACAATTGCGATGGTGGAATCGGTCACAATGCCGATTGCGGCCAACTGGGTGGCAATGACCAGGAAGGCCAGGAAGCTCCATGTGAGTTTCGAGTCCTCACCGGTTTGCCGTGAGACCTCATCCCAGATGACCGAGTCCGCGGACTCGCCGGGGGCGGAGTCCTCGGCGGCGTCAGCTCGTTTGGACAAGACGAGGTCCGGCGATGAGATGGAGATGGAACCCAGCTCCGGAACCTTGAGGGCATGAAGCCGTTCGATCAGCTCTTCCGCGGATTCCCGGGCGATCTGGACGGTTATCACATCGCCCGGAGGCACCACGGATGCGCCCCTGTGCAGTGCTACCTCTGCGGCACCTGTGTGACCGGAGCAGCATTCAAGGACGGCGTCGGACAACTCCGCAGGCACGCACAGGCGCAGTTGCACGATCATGGGGTTTCCTTTCTGTGGTTCCGATCCAGAGTAGTTCCGTGGAGACGAAAGCAGAGTCATGCGGCACAGGCCACGCACAGGTATGTCTGGGAAGATACATAGCCGGACCTGAGCTAATTGGGCTTCGGAAGAGGGTTCACAGGGCGGTCCCGACTGGGGTGGGGCCGCCAACCCGCGTATGATTGATGCTTTGTGCCACAGCTTTGAGGAACTGCCTAACGTGACTATGCCAACGATCCCAGCCCCTGCCCGGCCCGGCAGGCGGGCTTCGGGACCCGTTGCAAAGTCCAAGTTCCGCCCCGAAATCCAAGGCTTGAGATCCCTCGCCGTCCTCATGGTGGTGAGCTACCACATCTGGATTGGGCGGGTTTCCGGAGGCGTTGACGTCTTCCTCCTCATCTCGGCGTTCCTGATGACTCTTCAGTTCACTGGACGCTATAAACAGGGCCGGCCCATGGACCTGCTGCGGCACTGGCTGCACCTGTTCCGGCGACTGCTGCCGGCCGTCGTCGTGGTTCTTCTGGCTACGCTTGCCGCCACGTTCGCGTTCCTGCCGCCTACCCGCTGGGTTGAAGTTGTCCACCAGGCGTGGGCATCCCTGTTCTATTTCGAGAATTGGCTCCTGCAGGGCCTCGCGGTTGATTACTACGCCGCGGACCACAGCCTGGCCAGTCCTCTGCAGCACTTCTGGTCGCTGTCCATCCAGGGCCAGGTATTCATCATGTGGCCCCTTATTTTCGCCACGGTGGCACTTCTTTGCCGACGTTTTGGTTTGCGGTACCGGGCAACGCTCGCATATGTCTTTGCGATCATTTTTGTCCTCTCCCTCACCTATTCCGTGATCTTCACGGCCAACAACCAGGCCGTTGCCTACTTCGACACCTTCGCGCGGCTATGGGAGTTCGCCCTGGGCACCTTGCTGGCGCTGATCCTTCCTGGCCTGAATTTCGCGAAGCCCGTGCGCGTGGTGATGGGCTGGATCGGCGTGGTTGCCATGCTCACGTGTGGGGTGCTGCTGCAGGTCCAAACGGCATTCCCCGGGTTTGTGGCGCTGTGGCCCACCCTTGCCGCAGTATTGGTGATAGCCGCTGGCCAAACCGGCAGCCGCTTCGGCGTGGACCGGATTCTGAGTTCCAAGTTCCTGGTCCGGCTCGGCGACAATTCCTACGCCCTTTACCTGTGGCACTGGCCCATTCTGGTCATTGCGTTGGCTTGGAGCGGCAAGGACCACGCCGGCTGGCTTTCCGGAACCGCAATCGTTGCTTTGGCGCTTGTCTTGGCGTTCCTCACTACCAAATATGTGGAGAAGCCCTTCCGCGAATGGAAGTGGCCCGAAGTCAAACGCCGCCGCTCGGCGATCGCGATCGCCGCATGCCTGGCCGTGGCATCCGCTCCGCTCCTGGGCTTCCAATACAAACAGGACCTGGACCTCAAAGCAGCGCAGGCGCAGGCCTTCAATGACAACCCCGGCGCCCACGCGCTCCTCCCCGGATACGTTGATTTGGTCAGCGACGGCGCAAAGACGCTGCCCACCGCGGAACAACTTCCCGAGGACTGGGCAACCCTGGCCGGGCCCTGTGAAGGCGACTCCAAGCCAACTGAAAAGATGCTGCAGGACAAATGCCAGCAGAACGCCGTGGGGGACGACGCCGTCAAGGACATTCTGGTTTTGGGTGATTCCCACTCCCAGCAGTGGCTCGCTGCGCTTGGCCCCTTGGCCGAGGCCGAACACTGGAAAGTGACAGCGCTGTTGTTGGGCGGATGCCATTTCATGCCGGACAACCCTGATGCCGAAGACGGCTGCAACGATTTCAATGCGGCTGCTTTCAAGTACGCCGCTGCCCAGGCGCCCGACGCTGTTTTCATGGTGGGGACCATGGCGTCGCCGTCGTCGCCGGACGAGCAACTGGTGTATGGATTTGAGCAGACCGTCACCAACTTCAATGACCTCGGAATCCAGGTGGTGGCCATGCGCGATAACCCGCGGTATGACTACAACGTCACCGAGTGCGCCCTCTCCAAGGGTGTGGACAGTGCTGATTGCAAGTCCGACCAGCCCGATGTCCTCGCCGCAGAAAGCCCCTTTGCGGCAGTGCAGGGAATGTTTGGGAACGCAGCCTTCCTGGATATGACGGATCTGCTCTGCGATGGCGTGACGTGCCCGAGCGTCGTGGGCAACGTCTTCGTGTATTTGGACGACAACCACTTGTCCAAAACCTATGTCACCAGCATGGGCGAGATGTTTGACGAAAGGTGGTTTGCCGCGACCGGGTGGCAGCAATGATGGAGGCACGCAGAACCGCACCGGCACCTGCCGGAGAGAAACGCACGACGCCGAAACCCGGCTTCCGTCCGGAAGTCCAGGGACTGCGCGCCCTGGCGGTGCTCATGGTGGCGGCGTACCACATTTGGCTTGGCCGGGTTTCCGGCGGGGTTGACGTCTTCCTGCTGATCTCAGCATTCCTCCTGACGCTGTCTTTTACGCGCAAGCTCGAAAACCGCAGGCCGTTGAGGCTGCTGAAACACTGGCTGCACGTCTTCAAGCGGCTGCTGCCCGCCGTCGTCGTTGTCCTGTTGGGGGTACTGACCGCCACCTGGGTGTTCATCCCGCAGAGCCGCTGGCCGGATGTCCTCGCCGAGGCGTGGGCATCCCTGTTTTACCGGCAGAATTGGCAGCTTGCTGACGCCGCCGTTGACTATTACGCCCAGGATCATTCCGGCGCCAGCCCGCTCCAGCACTTCTGGTCGTTGTCCGTCCAGGGCCAGGTATTCATCCTGTGGCCGCTGATTTTTGCAGCTGTGGCCTTGCTGCAGCCGCAGCTGGCCAAGGTGTTCCCGCGCGGGAAGGCAGTAGCCCACCGGCCGCTGCTGTTCATGGCTTTCGGAGCTGTTTTTGTGGCCTCCCTGGTCTTTTCCATCGAGCAGACCGCCAGTAACCAGGGGTACGCGTACTTTGATACCCGCACCCGGCTGTGGGAGTTCGCCTTGGGCTCCCTGCTGGCGCTGGCTCTTCCGTACTTGAAGCCAGGACCACGGCTCCGGGTACTCCTGGGTTGGGCCGGCATCGTCGCAATGCTCGCCTGCGGATTGGTCCTGACAGTGGACCGTTCCTTCCCGGGCTTTATTGCACTGTGGCCCACCCTCGCTGCTGCGGCGGTCATCATCGCCGGGCAGAGCAACAGCCGTTGTGGCGTGGACCGGATCCTGAGTTCCAGGCCATTGGTATTTGTGGGGGACAACTCATACGCCCTGTACCTCTGGCATTGGCCGGTCCTGGTGTTTTTCCTCCTCATCTCCGGGACCACCACGCCCAACCTGCTCCAAGGTCTGGGAATCATGGCGGCGTCCATGTTGTTGGCCATCGCCACCACCAAATACGTTGAAATACCCATGCGCCGCTGGGAGTGGCCGGATGTGCGGTCCTGGCGTGCCGCCGTCGTGATTGCATCCTGTGGCGCGCTGCTGGCGCTGCCGGTGACCGCGTGGCAGGGCGCCATTGCGTCCGAAAGCGCGGCGATCGCGGGCCAGCCGAAGGAATTGACGCCCGGGGCTGCGGCCCTGTCCCCGGAATTCGTGGGCGAACCCACCCAGGAAGCCATGATCATCCCGGCTCCGGCCGCCATGAAGGACGAGTGGGCGGACATTGATGGATTGTGCACCGGCGACAACGTGCCCACGGACCCTTTGCTGGAGGGCTGCCTGCAGAACGACGAGCCGGAGGAAGTCACCAAGGAAATAGTGGTCCTCGGTGATTCGCATGCCCAGCAATACATGGCTGCTCTGGGACCTATCGCCAAGCAGCACGGCTGGGAAGTAGTGACGCTCCTGAAGGGCAGTTGCCGTTTCGGCGCGGAGTCCCCGGAGCGAACGGACGAATGCAATGAGTTCAACAAGGCAAGTGCCGCCTACGTCATGGAGCACAAACCTGACGCCGTGTTCACGGTGGCGTCGCTGACGCACGTGACGGAGCCGTTCGAGACGGAAGTTCCCGGCTATCTGGAAGGCATCCAGCCGTTCACGGATGCCGGGATCGATGTGGTGGGTGTCCGTGACAATCCGCGGTTCAGCATCAATATGCCCGAATGTGTGCAGAAAAAGGGACCCGATTCGCCGGACTGCAACGCGCCCTTGGAGCAGTCCCTGGCAGCGTCTTCACCCTTGGACGACTACATCGGCAAGATTGACCGGCTCTACTTGATGGACATGAGCGACTTCATCTGCGAGCAGGGGACGTGTCCGGCTGTGGTGGGCAACGTCTACGTCTATAAGGACGACAACCACCTCACCAAAACGTATGTCCAAAGCATGATCCCCATGTTTGAGGAGCGGCTCCTGGCTGCCACGGGATGGTCCGGCAGGCAAGTGGCGCCCCAGTAGCGGTGCAAAGTGTACGACGCCGGGCTGCTGCCAGTGCTGTTGCTCACACTGAGGCGTCGCGGAATATGGCGATCGGCGCGGAGGTTCTACTATTTATTCAATACCCGGCAGCACTTTTCTCCTGCAGTACCCATGCCGCAGTACGTATGCACAGGCCAGTCCCGTAATGACGGGCTGGTCATCAGTTGCAACCCCTACCAGTTAAGCCCCCCAGAAACCCAGGTAAGAGGCGCACACTCATGACCCAGCCCGAACACGATCCCTTTGGCTTTGTTGGCCTGACGTACGACGACGTCCTGCTGCTCCCGGGCCACACAGATGTCATTCCGTCCGATGCTGACACGTCGTCGCGCATTTCCAAGCGCATCTCCGTGCAGACGCCGCTGCTCTCCGCTGCCATGGACACCGTGACCGAATCCCGCATGGCCATCGCCATGGCCCGCCAGGGTGGACTGGGCGTGGTTCACCGAAACCTGTCCATCGATGACCAGGCTGAGCATGTGGACCGCGTCAAGCGCAGCGAATCCGGCATGATCACCAACCCGTTGACCATTGGCCCCCAGGCCACGCTGCAGGAACTGGACGAGCTCTGTTCCCGTTACCGCGTGTCCGGCCTTCCCGTGGTGGACACCGACGGACGCCTGCTGGGCATTGTCACCAACCGCGATACGCGCTTCATTCCGGAGTCGGAGTTCCCGCTGCGCAGTGTCAGCGATGCCATGACCAAGATGCCCCTCATCACCGGACACGTGGGCATCAGCCGCGAGGAAGCCTCGCACAAGCTCGCTACCAACAAGATAGAGAAGCTTCCCCTCGTAGACGAGCAGGGCCGCCTCAAGGGCCTCATCACCACCAAGGACTTCACCAAGGCTGAGCAGTACCCCCTGGCCACCAAGGACGACGAAGGCCGCCTGCGCGTCGGTGCTGCCATCGGCTTCTTCGGCGACGGCTGGGAGCGCGCCATGAAGCTCATCGATGCCGGCGTGGATGCCTTGTTCGTAGACACCGCCAATGGGCATTCCCAGGGCGTGCTGGACATGATCCGCCGCCTGAAGTCGGACCCGATTGCTGCCCACGTGGACATCATCGGTGGCCAGGCCGCAACCCGTGAAGGCGCCCAGGCGCTGATCGACGCCGGTGCCGACGGCATCAAGGTGGGCGTTGGCCCCGGATCCATCTGCACCACCCGTGTTGTAGCCGGTGTTGGCGTTCCGCAGATCACCGCCATCTACGAATCCGCGAAGGCTGCCATCCCGGCCGGTGTTCCGCTGATCGCCGACGGCGGCCTGCAGTACTCGGGCGACATCGGCAAGGCGCTGGTCGCCGGTGCCGACACCGTGATGCTCGGCTCCCTGCTGGCCGGCTGCGAGGAATCGCCGGGCGAACTCATCTTCGTCAACGGCAAGCAGTTCAAGAGCTACCGCGGCATGGGCTCCCTCGGCGCCATGCAGTCCCGCGGCAAGAACACGTCCTACTCCAAGGACCGCTACTTCCAGGCGGACGTCTCCGGCGATGACAAGCTCATCCCCGAGGGCATCGAAGGCCGGGTGGCCTTCCGAGGTCCGCTGGCTTCCGTTGCTTACCAGTTGGTAGGTGGCCTCCGCCAGACCATGTTCTACACCGGTGCTCCCACCATCCCCGAGCTCAAGGCACGCGGCAAGTTCGTCCGCATCACGCCTGCCGGGCTCAAGGAATCGCACCCGCATGACATCCAGATGACAGTGGAAGCGCCCAACTACGGTTCACGCTAAAGCATCGCCTGTTCCCCGCGGAGAATTCCGTGGGGAACAGTTGTTTAAGGGCCGCCCGTTCCGGGACCAACGGAAATGTCTGCCCGGGAGAATAGGCTGGGGTCATGTCTGAAAAGCCCGCGCAACCGCGGCACCCGGAGTCGGTCCGGCTGAACAACACGCCGCCGCGGAAGCTGGCGCTGCGCCCTTATGCACGCGCCGTCGGGCAGGTCCTGAAGGTGAGCTTCCAAGCCTCGCCCGTGGCGGTGATCATGAAGGTCCTTGGCTCCCTGATTTCTGCCACCCTGCCGCTGGTCACCACCTACTTCGCAGCCCTCACCACCACCGCTTTGGCGGCCGGATACGCAGGAGACCCCGACGCCGGTCCGCGGGCCATCCTGTACGTCATCATCACCGCGGCGCTGGGGCTGTTCTGGGGCGCGTTCAGCAGCGTTGACCGCTACATCCAGCAACTGATGAGCTTCAAGGTTGGCGCGATCGTGGGGGACATGATGTACCAGCGGTTCCTCGCGCTGGAGTTCTGGCGCTACGACGACAAAGAGACGGTGGACCTCTACGACCGCGCCAAGCGGTTTTCAGACTCCTACGCCCGCGTCCTGGACCGCATTGCAGCCATCTTCACGCAACTGGTCTCCGTGATCCTGGCCATTGGTGCGCTGTTCCTGGTCAGCTGGTGGATCGCCGTGATTGTCCTGGTGGCCATCGTGCCCAGTGTCTACCTGCAGTTCAAGCTGTCCCGTGAGCAGATTGCCCATTGGAACACGCAGGTGGATTCGCGGCGGCAGCGCCGGATGATCGAACAGAACCTGCTCCGTCCCCAGCACATCGCGGAGATGCGGCTGTACGGCATCGTTGGGTACCTCATGGATCTGCGATCACGGCTGCGCGATGCTGACGAGAAACGACGCCTGGATTTCCAAAAGCGGTACATCCCCAAACAGTTGGCTGCCGATTCCCTGCAGTATGGGGCAGAAGTGGTGTCCCTTATTTGGGTTGTGGGACAGATTATTGCCAGGGCCCAGCCCGTGGGGCAGTTCCTCTACGTCCAGCAGATCGTGAGCCGGGCGCTTTCAACAGCCAACAACCTGGTCTCGTCCTTGAGTTCCATCGACGAGGACCTTGCCAACCTCAAGGACTATGAACTGTTCATGGCCTTGCCCGTGCCCAGTGGCCACGAGCAACCTCTGCCCTCGTCTCCCGCCACTGTGGAACTGCGGAACATCCGCTTCAGCTATACCGGAAGCGACATTGAGGTCATCAAGGGCATTTCCATGACCATCAAGGCCGGCCAGCACATAGCGATCGTCGGAGAGAACGGAGCGGGGAAGTCCACGCTGATCCGTATCCTCGCCGGTCTCTACACGCCCGATTCAGGCCACGTACTGCTGGACGGCGTTGACCTTGCGGGGATTGACGTCACCAGTTGGCACCGGCACCTGGCAGTCCTGAGCCAGGAGTTCCTCAAGTACGAGTTCGCCACGGCCGCGGAGAACATCTATCTCGGTGATGTGGACCAGCCCCGCAATGATGACCGCATCCGTCGGGCAGCTTCGGATGCAGAGGCCATGGAGTTCATCAACAAACTGCCCAACGGCTTGGAAAACCATGTCAGCAACTGGATGGAAGATCCCCGCGGACGCAAGGGCAGTGGCCTGTCCGGCGGGCAATGGCAGCGGCTGGCAATGGCGCGTAACTTCTACCGGGACGCATCCTTCATGGTCATGGACGAACCCACCTCGGCCATCGATGCCCTGGCAGAACACCGTATCTTTACCAGGCTTTTCGCCGACCGGAGCAGCACCATCATTGCCATCAGCCACCGCCTGGCCACCATCGAGAAGGCGGACATCGTATACATGCTGGAGGACGGCAAGATCGCCGAGCAGGGCACGCACAAGGAACTGGTGGCCTTGCGGGGCCGGTATTTCCGCATGTTCGAATCCCAGCTCTCCGTGGATGAGAGCAGTCAGAACACACCCTGAGGCTTAGAGCGGGCCGTATCCTGCGTTGCCGTAGGGATCACGCCACGTGGCGAGGTCCTGCTCCAGCAGCGCCCGAAAATGGGGATCAGTAGCCGCCTTGTTGCGAAGCGACTCCCTCGAACGGCCTGCGATGGTGGCCGGGACGATGATGCCAACCACGAGGAGGCAAACGATGAACGCAAGGACTGTGGCCAGCGTCAGCAGGAGGGCGGAATCCTGCCAGGTGGATGGTTTGGCCATGAGGGCAAACAGCCCAATGAAGACGAACAGGATGAACCCCACGAAGGAAAGGGCCCCCCGCAAACTCCCGGGCCCACGATTGACCAACGCCCGGCCCGTTTGTGGCAACCGGTCCCGTACCCGCACGTAGAAGATGCAGCAGAGCACGGCGATGGCCGCGCCGGGAAGGCTGAAGGCTGGAATCAGTGCGAACGTGCCGAGCCGAACAGCCAGGACTACACCCAGGAGGACGAGGCTTGCGCCGATCCCGATTCCGGCAGCCCAGGCTCCCATATAGGAGCCGCGCGCGCTGGCGATTTCACGCAGGCGGGAGCGCGCATTGGCTGGAGTAATGGCGGATAGCTCCGCCGAAAGCCAGTAGTCCAGAGGGCGGGCAGGATGGGAAAGTGGAGTGGGGCCTGTCTGGTAGCTCACCCGGGGTACTGCTCCAACCCTGCACGGATGCGGGCGTTGAATTGTTCAGGGGACAGGGGTGAGGCTTTCAGGTTCTCGCCTTCACCTGCCGCAATCGAGAGGGAGCCATCGGCCTCCGCCTTGACGTGAACTGCACGGGAGGTTCCATCATTGAAATGCTGGCGGGTTGTGGCTGCCGCGGGGAATCCGTCCGGTGCCTGGTTTAGATAGTAATCAGCCATTTGCACTGCCGTGGCGATCATGCCTTCGGAGCCCGTCAGGGGATGCAGTTCGTGAACGCCGTACTTGTTCAGGTTGAGCAGTAGTGCGCCCTGTTCTGCGCCGAACATAAAGGAGACATGCTCGGAAGTAGGGGTCACAAGAGCCGTTTCCAGCCATGACGTGGCATCTGCCAGGACAGCCGTCACCGTGGCGGCCGGACCGACCGGCTGGAGCGAGTCGTTGTCAATCTTCATCAATCCACGCTCCAGCAGCGTGGAGACACCGGCCTGTTCCAGCGGGGCGCCGGAGGCATGATCGAGGCGAAACAAGGTCTGGCATCTCAGCGCGGCATCGGTGCCAGCTAGCGCAATGAGAGCGATGAGCTCATGCTCGGTGATGAGCAAAGCCGGGATTTCTTCGGTCTGGGTGGTCATTTCTGCCTTCTGTTCAGCGGTTCTGTATCCAGTCTAGGAAGTGGCGCGATCATGTGAGCCATCCCCAGACCTTCTTTGCGCCGTCGGCTACAGCCTCGCCAACATCCTGGGCCCCTTCCCACACGTGCTTGGCACCGTCAGCCACCATGGAAGAAGCGGAGTCATAGCCCATGTTGGTGGCCAAGAGGCCCAGCCCGCCCCAAGCGATGCCGGCGATGGCGCAGGCAGGGCCGATAACCGGCACAAAGCTGCCCACGGCCAGGGCAGCGGAGATGCCGCCGTCCACCGCGACCCCTGGATGCCCCGTCTGGATGCCCTGGTAGACCTGCAACCCACCGGTGACAAGACCCAAGGCTCCGGAGAGTCTCCCAAGCATCGCGCTGCCATTGAGTAATTGGGTGCCCTTGACGTAACCGGCGCCGGCGGTCTGACCGTATTGGGCGCTCAGCCAGGGCCATTTAGTCAGCTCCGTGACCAACCCGCCCCTGGCCATCTGTGCCAGGAGCGAATCCGCCAGCACGCCGTTCGCGGTCACCAGGGCGTTCCCGGCCCACCACTCCGTGCTGCCGGTGACGCTGAAGAGTCCTTCCAGGCCGGTGGCAGAAGTGTCCTGGCTTCCGTTGCCACCAGGAACCTGTGAACCGTTCGGTCCGCCCGGACCGCCTTGGGTGCTGGCCTTGTGCTGTTCATCGGCTTGGGTGCGGAGCGTCTTGGACACGTCATTCAAGGAACGGGACGCCTTGTGCAGCATAGGCCGCAGTGTGCCGCTCCATTCGCGGCGGAAACGCTCGCCGTCCGTTCCTTTCCATGCAACGCTGGAGATCAGGCCGTTAATTTGGAGCTCCTGGTTTTGGAGCTGGCTGCCGGCCTGGCCCATTTGTTTGGATAACGACCGGAGCTGTTCAATATCGGCTCCGAATAATCCAGGCGCCATGGGTCCCCCTTGCATGGTTTGTGTGTTGCGGCAGGCTATCGGATACGTCCGGGGGACTGCCATGGGCACCCCTGCCCATGGGGATAGCTGCCCGGCGCACGCGCGGATGCCTCCCTTGCCGGGGACATACTTCAGCTGTCGAATCGGGGTTCCGGGAGGGGTCCAGTAAAGTAAGAGCCGTGACTTATGAGATTGAGATTGGCCGTGGCAAGCGTGGGCGTCGTGCCTACTCCCTGGATGACATCGCGATCGTTCCGAACCGCCGGACGCGTGACCCGAAGGACGTCTCTGTCTCCTGGCAGATCGACGCCTACAAATTCGACATGCCTGTCATCGCTGCGCCGATGGATTCGGTGATGTCACCGGAGTCCGCCATCGCGTTGGGGCGCCTGGGTGGCCTCGGTGTCCTGGACCTCGAGGGGCTGTGGACCCGGTACGAGAACCCGCAGAAGGTCCTCGACGAGATCGCCGCCCTGGCTGATGAGACCAGCAGCCCTGCCGTTACGCGGCGCATGCAGGACCTGTACCAGGCTCCCGTGCAGCCGGAACTCATCAGCTCCCGCTTGGCCGAGATCCGCGCCGCGGGCGTGACCGTCGCCGGTTCCCTCACGCCGCAGCGGACCCAGGAGCACTACAAGACCGTGGTGGCAGCCGGCGTCGATATCTTTGTTATCCGCGGAACCACCGTCTCTGCCGAGCATGTGTCCAAGAACCACGAACCGCTGAACCTCAAGCAATTCATCTACGAACTCGACGTCCCCGTGATCGTGGGTGGGGCAGCCGGCTACACGCCAGCCCTCCACCTCATGCGCACCGGTGCCGCAGGCGTCCTGGTGGGCTTCGGTGGCGGCGCCACCACCACCACGAGGCGGGCCCTGGGTATCCACTCGCCCATGGCGTCGGCCATCTCCGATGTCGCCGCCGCACGCCGCGACTACATGGATGAGTCCGGCGGCCGTTACGTCCATGTCATTGCCGACGGCGGCATGGGCACCTCCGGCGACATCGTCAAGGCCATCGCCATGGGCGCGGACGCCGTCATGCTCGGCAGTGCCTTGGCACGCGCCGAGGAAGCGCCCGGCCGTGGCTGGCACTGGGGTCCGGAGGCGCACCACCTCGAATCACCCCGTGGCGACCGCGTCAACGTTGGCACGGTGGGCCCGCTGGAGGAGGTCCTCTTCGGACCCGGACACCACACTGACGGCACGTCCAACCTCATCGGTGCACTGCGTCGCTCCATGGCCACTACCGGCTACTCGGATCTCAAGGAATTCCAGCGTGTCGACGTCGTAGTGTCGCCGTACGCAGGCAACTGACGCCGGCAGTCCCAGCCACTTCAGTGGCATGGCCTCTCTGTCCTGGCGGGTTGGGTCTCTCTGAGAATGGCCCTGCCCAAGGCGGCGGGCAACAAGTAGGGTAGGGGACTACCAGCTGTTGCGTTTGAGGAGGGGTCCGATGAGCAATGTCGCAGGCGGTCCGCAAGTGAGTTCCCCGGGAGCACTGAGCCCGGAATTCCGAGCCGCGTCGATCGACGTCCTGAAAGCCACTGCCGAGGCCGGTAAGGAGCTCGACATCCTGATTGTCGGCGGCGGCGTCGTGGGGGCAGGGGCTGCACTTGATGCCGTGACCCGTGGCCTTACAGTGGGCATTGTGGAGGCCAGGGACTGGGCATCAGGTACCTCGTCCCGGTCCTCCAAGCTCATTCACGGCGGCCTCCGGTACCTGGAGATGCTCGACTTCGGTCTGGTCCAGGAAGCACTCCAGGAGCGGGGACTGCTCATTCAGCAGATCGCCCCGCATTTGGTTCGCCCGGTGCCCTTCCTCTACCCGCTGACCCGCCGTTTCTGGGAGCGTCCCTACGTCGGGGCGGGCATCATGCTGTACGACACCTTGGGACTGACATCCGGGCACAGTCGGGGAGTCCCGATGCACAAGCACCTCTTCAGGCGTGGAACGCTGCGGGCGGCCCCCAGCCTTAAGGATGACGCTTTCGTCGGCTCCATCCGCTACTACGATGCCCAAGTGGATGACGCCAGACTGGTGGTCAACCTGGTGAGGACCGCCGCGCATTACGGTGCGTACGCCGCCAACCGGGTACGGGTGGTTGATTTCCTCCGCGAGGGCGAACGCGTGGTCGGGGCCAAGGTGGAAAACCAGGAGGACGGCAGCGTCTTCGAGGTCAGGGCCAAGCAAGTAGTCAACGCAACCGGGGTGTGGACCGACGAAACGCAAGCGATGGTCACAGACCGTGGCCAGTTGAAGGTCAGGGCATCCAAGGGCATCCACCTCGTGGTTCCGCGCGACCGTTTCCAGTCCACGGTGGGGCTGATCCTGCGCACTGAGAAATCCGTACTCTTCGTGATCCCTTGGGGGCGGCACTGGATTATTGGGACCACGGACACTGATTGGAAGCTGGACAAGGCGCACCCGGCAGCGTCCAGCAAGGACATCGACTATGTCCTGGAGCACGTCAACAAGGTACTCAAGCGTCCGCTGACCCGGGAGGATGTGGAAGGGGTCTATGCAGGGCTCCGTCCGCTCCTGGCGGGCGATAACGATTCCACCGCAAAATTGTCCCGTGAGCACGTGGTTGCACACCCCGTCCCGGGACTTGTGGTGGTAGCCGGCGGAAAATACACCACCTACCGGATCATGGCCAAGGATGCTGTGGATGAGGCAACCAGAGCCATGGACGAACGTGTTCCGTCCAGCTGCACCGACACCATTCCGCTGCTCGGCGCCGAGGGATTCAAGGCAGCCTGGAACCGTCGCGGCAGGTCGGCAGAACAAGCCGGCGTTCACGTTGCACGCGTGGAGCACTTGCTCAACCGCTTCGGTTCAATGACACCCGAAGTCCTGGACATCATCTCCGGCCGACCGGAACTGGGAGAGCCGCTTCCCGGCGCCGACGATTACCTTGCAGCGGAGGTTGTGTATGCGACAACCCACGAAGGCGCCCGTCACGTTGACGACGTTTTGACCCGCCGGACGCGAATTTCCATCGAAGCGTGGGACCGGGGTGTGTCTGCTGCGCCCGTAGTAGCTAAGCTGATGGGAGAAATCCTTGGCTGGAGCGAGACTCAGCGCGAAAGCGAAATCAAGCACTACCTGGCGCGTGTGGAAGCTGAACGACTCAGTCAGCAGCAACCCGATGATGAATCGGCAGATGCCGCGCGCATGGGAGTGGATGACATCGTTCCCCTTCGCTGACCAGCTCAGGGTAATGCGGCCGGGAGGCCACACTGGAGGGAACACGACTTGGCTGAACCACTTGATCGGTATGACGCGGAACTGACAACCCCGGATACTGTCATCCTCGAGCTTGTCGCCCGGGACAAGATCGACGCTGCTGCCCAGCTTGCCCGCAAGCTCCACCAAGCCGGCAGGATTACCAATCTTGAGGGCTTCCTGGAGCAGGTTCATTCGCGGGAGCACCAGCTCGCCACGGGACTCCCGGGGGGCATTGGGCTGCCGCACGCGCGCAGCGAGTTTGTAGACAGGATTTCCATCGCAGTGGGCGTGACCAAATTCGGCCACGCGCTGGACTTCGGGGCAACTGATGGGCCAGCCACTCTGATCCTCCTCATCGCCACCCCTGCCAGCTCATTCTCGGACCACCTTGAGGTCCTGGCCACGTTGGCGCGCTCCCTGTCCAAGGAGTCGTTCCGGGAGTCGCTTCGGCGGGCGCATGATCCCGAGGTTATCTCCGAACTCATCAACTCCAGTCTGGTCTTCTTCGACCACTAAAAGATTTGGGCAGGCCCTTTACCCCCGTTTCGTTGTTCTACAGCAGGACGAAGTACGGTTAAGGGGTGTTGAAAACCGCGTTGAAACCCCGCTGGATCGCAGGACTGGTCTTTGCGCTTCTGTTGTCCGGGGTGTTTGTGCTGCTCAGTCAGTGGCAGCTCAGCCGGTCCGCCCAACACGAGCCCCCTGTGCCTTCCAGCATCGAGGAAGTCAAACCGCTGGTGGAGGTCTTGAAGCCAGGGCAATTCTTCCCCGGCTCGGTCTCGGACCAGATGGTCAGCGCCACGGGAAGCTACGATCCCGGCAAGCAGGTCCTTGTCGAGGGGCGCCTCTACAACAACCAAAAGGGCTTCTGGATCGTCTCGGCATTCGCGGTAGACGCCGCTCCGACGCTGAAAGGCGTCGGTGCCTCGCCGCAGACATGGATCCCTGTGGCCCGCGGCTGGGTGGCCGAAGCCTCCCAAGCCGGCCCGCCGCCGTCGGGAACCATTACGCTGACCGGCCGCCTCATCCCTTCTGAAGCGCCGGTTCCAAACGTCGACGCCGGTCCGGGCCGCGCGTCTGCGGTCTCCGCAGCGGAACTCATCAACAAGTGGGAAGTCTCCAGCTATCCGGGGTTCGTTGCGGCGACGTCCGAAATTGCCGGCGGCTCGCCCATTTCCCTCGGCGACAACGTCAAGGCCCTCAATATCCCGCCGCAGCCCCCTGCTGAGCAGGTCAATTGGCTGAACCTTTTCTACGCGGTGGAATGGGTTGTCTTTGCCGGTTTCTCGATTTTCATCTGGTGGCGGCTGGTGAAGGACGACTACCGGCGCGATCTCGAAGACGATGAGTTCGAGGACGACGACTTAGAGGACGAGCCGGTAGACCCCGGGGCCAGTACAGAACCAACAAGCCCACAGCCAGAACAAAAGGTGCAGCAATGATCGAGCCAAAGCCGGCTATCCAGCCCGAGCAATCAGGTCCCAAGACTAAGAAGCGGCGATTCGGCGGAACGGAAGCCCAAATCCGTTCCGCGTTGAAGTTCTACAAAGTCATGGCCTACCTCACCGGTGCGATGCTCCTGCTGCTGTGCGCTGAATTGATCGCGCGCTACGTCTTCGGCGTCTCCCTCTTCGCCGGCGGTACCAGTGCCGTCACCGGCCAACCGTTCGGCTTCGGGTTTGCAGAATCCGAACCCAAGGGAGTCATCGGAGGGTTCAACATCTCCACATCGGTGCTGATTGTGCACGGCTGGATGTATGTGGTTTACCTCGTTTCCAACTTCCGCCTCTGGTCACTCATGCGGTGGCCGTTCTCCAAGATGATCCTCTTGGCGCTGGGCGGCGTCATCCCTCTGTTGTCCTTCATCGTCGAGAAGAAATTCCACGCACAGGTGGAAGCGGAACTTGCAGCCAACCCCCAGGCATCCAAGCGTTACTAGGCCCCGAAGGCCTTCCACTGTGAGATGCCTAACGGCGAGGCCTCTTTTGGCCCTTGGCCGTCCTCGTCAACGTGCATGGGGGTGGCCAGGCCAAGTAGTCTTGTCTGGTGACTACTCCCACCGCACCCCAGACTTCCCAGAAGCCGGTGCTGGTTGTTGACTACGGTGCCCAGTACGCGCAGCTGATTGCCCGCCGCGTCCGCGAAGCGAATGTGTATTCGGAAATTGTTCCGCATACCTTCACCACCGAGCAGCTTCTGGCCAAAAACC
Source organism: Arthrobacter sp. yr096 (assembly GCF_900108925.1). Classification (NCBI taxonomy): domain Bacteria; kingdom Bacillati; phylum Actinomycetota; class Actinomycetes; order Micrococcales; family Micrococcaceae; genus Arthrobacter; species Arthrobacter sp. yr096. Next base: position 588,468 of record NZ_FNYI01000001.1, read on the forward strand.
CGGCAGCCATCATTCTCTCTGGAGGGCCCTCCAGCGTTTACGCCGAGGGCGCCCCGAGCGTAGGCGCCGACCTCTTCGAAGCCGGGGTGCCCGTTTTCGGTATCTGCTACGGCTTCCAGGCCATGGCCAACGCACTGGGCGGCAAGGTGGCCCAGACGGGCCTCCGGGAGTACGGCGCCACCGAAGCCCTGGTTGTGGGGGATGCCCGCTCCATTCTTGATGGCGTTCCCGCTTCCCAGAACACCTGGATGAGCCACGGCGACTCCGTCCATGAGGCTCCTGAGGGCTTCGAGGTCCTCGCTTCCACGGCAGGTGCGCCGGTCGCTGCTTTCGCCAACGAGCAGAAGCGTCTCTACGGCGTGCAGTGGCACCCCGAAGTGAAGCATTCCGTCCATGGCCAGCATGTGCTGGAGAACTTCCTGTTCAAGGGTGCGGGCCTGAGCCCCAACTGGACCACGGGGAACATCCTGGAAGAGCAGGTGGACCGTATTCGCCAGCAGATCGGCGACTCCAAGGTCATCTGCGGTCTTTCCGGCGGTGTCGACTCTGCAGTAGCTGCCGCTCTTGTCCAGCGCGCCGTCGGCGACCAGCTGACCTGTGTCTTCGTGGATCACGGTCTCCTCCGTGAAGGCGAAGCCGAGCAGGTTGAACGCGACTTCGTAGCCGCCACTGGTGTCAACCTGTACGTTGCCAACGAGCAGGAACGCTTCCAGTCGGCCCTCGCCGGCGTCAGCGATCCCGAAACCAAGCGCAAGATCATCGGCCGCGAATTCATTCGTGCCTTCGAGGAAGCGGAGCGGGCTATCATCGCCCAGGCCGCCGCCGAGGGTGAAAAGATCAAGTTCCTGGTCCAGGGCACCCTGTACCCTGATGTCGTCGAATCCGGCGGTGGTGAGGGCGCAGCCAACATCAAGAGCCACCACAACGTGGGCGGGCTCCCGGAGGATCTGCAGTTCGAGCTCGTCGAGCCACTGCGTGCCCTGTTCAAGGACGAGGTCCGTGCGGTTGGCGCCCAGTTGGGCCTGCCGCAGGAAATCGTCGGCCGCCAGCCGTTCCCGGGTCCCGGCCTGGGTATCCGCATCGTGGGCGAAGTGACCAAGGAACGCCTGGACCTGCTGCGCAAGGCTGATGCCATTGCCCGCGCAGAGCTGACCGCCGCTGGCTTGGACAACGACGTCTGGCAGATGCCCGTGGTGCTTCTGGCAGACGTTCGCAGCGTTGGCGTTCAGGGCGATGGCCGGACCTACGGTCACCCCATCGTTCTGCGTCCGGTGTCTTCCGAAGACGCCATGACGGCAGACTGGTCGCGGTTGCCCTACGACCTCCTGGCCCGGATCTCCAACCGCATCACCAATGAGGTGGATGGAGTGAACCGCGTGGTACTGGACGTCACCAGCAAGCCACCGGGAACCATCGAGTGGGAATAGCATTCTGAGTGGCCGGCTTCCTCTGGAAGCCGGCCACTTTGCTTGAAGTCCTCAGGTGTGCTCGATCCGTGAAAAACGGCAGGCACCTGTGAAATGACGGCGAATTTCGGGTCGGAACAGCGTTGCGGAACGGGCTGACCGCGTATTCCCGCTACCCTCGAAAGTATGCCGGTATGGTCCAAGGCGTCTAAAGCTAGTACAGAAAAGAAGGCAGAAGTTGTGTCAGTAGGTCAAGGCCAGGAAGAGGGCTCCGAAGAGCTCCGTAAATGGCTGTCTGGTCTTAAGCCCGTCACCGGGGCGGACACGATGCTGCGCTTCGTCAAGACGCCCGAAGGGGCCATCGACCTCAGCAACGCGCACCCGTCCGGGCTTGCCCAGTTGCTGGCAGGCCGCCGAACACGCCTCTCTACCCTGATCAGGGATCGGCAACAGTACCTGGTGGCGGCCCGCGCAGCGCGCAACATCCGGTCCAAGATTTTTGAGCTCAGCAATGACCGCGGTATCGAAGCCGGCTATTTGTCCGCCGGTACCGTTGTGTGGACGTCGGCGGTGGGCGGCAAGCCTCAGCGAGTTTCCGCGCCTGTGATGCTCACCTCCATTGTCCTGACGGTCAGGCCCGGTGAGGACGACTTCGAACTCCAGCTGACCGAGCAAGCACGCATGAACCCGGCGCTGGTGCGTCACCTCAAGACCGTCCACGGCATCGTCTTTGATGTCAACGCGGTAGCGAGGATGGCCTACAACACCGCGAGGTTCGATCCCCAGCCGGTGCTGGATCGTCTGTCCACGCTCGTGCAGCCAATCCACGGTGCCGATGTTGAGTTCAACCTGCTGGTGACCACGCTCGCCGACCTGTCGGGCAATCTCGACGATCCTTGGATCAATACGAACAACCCCACAGTCGCGGCTCTGTCGTTGGCAGCGAACGGCGGCGACATTGAGCCCGAGGCCATCAAGGCGGGCAGGTTCCCCAGCCTTGATGTCCGCGATCCGGCTGATGAACTTCTCTTGCTCGACGCCGACACGGACCAGCAGTACGTGGTGGATGCTGTTCGCGCCGGTGACTCACTGGTGGTCAGTACCCCACCCGGGAGCGGCCAGACACAGACTGCCATTAATGCCATAGGTGCGTTGGTCAGCGCAGGCAAATCCGTGCTCGTGGTAGGGGACAGGCAGTCCAGCCTCGCAGGCCTTTCCGCCCATTTGGAATCACTCGGCCTTGAATCGATGCTGTTCCGCCCTGGCAACGGAACCACGCCGCAGCAGCTTAAGGGGCAGTTGGTCCGGGCCATCATGCGGAACGAGAAAGCACTCGAACCGCAGTTGGGCAACCTGCACCAGACTCTGACCGGTCACCGCCATGCACTCATGGACCATGTGGCCTCGCTGCATAACGTCCGGGAGCGCTGGGGATGCTCTCCTTACCAGGCCATGCAATCGCTTGCTGAGCTGACGTCAATCCACCCCGCGCCCTCAACGACGGTCCGCTTGAAGCGCAGCGTCCTGGACAACATTAAGGACCGTGAGGAACTCGCGGGCCGTTTGCGTCGCGCTGCCGAACTGGGCAGTTTCAGCCGGGCGTCCACTTCCAGCCCTTGGTATGGGGCACGGCTGGTCACCCGCAAGGAGACTGAGGAAGCCCAGCAGCTAGCCCGTTTGGCAGAAGAGAAGCTGCCGGTGCTGCGGGACCGGATGAAGCAGTTGTCCGATCACGCCGAAATTCGTTTGGGGGAAACGTTCACGGAGTGGGGCGCCCAGCTCGAACTGCTCATTGCCGTTCGGGAGAGCCTGGACAAGTTCACGCCTGATATCTTCGACCGTCCGGTGCATGATCTGATATCCGCCACCGCGAGCTCCGCTTGGCGCCGTGAGCGCAACCTTGAGATGCCCTCGATGCAGCGGTCCCGTCTGCGCCGGGTAGCCAAAGAGTACGTTCGGCCCGGTGTGCACATCGCAGACCTCCACAGTTCACTGGTCCTGGTCCAGGAGCAGCGGGCCCTCTGGGCAGGCTACGCCACCACGCAACGTCACCCTGCCGTTCCTTCTGGCCTTGCTGACCTCGGTGCTTTGTACCGGGAACTGGACGGTGAACTACATCGCTTGGGTGATGCCCTGAAGCACACAGGCGCGGGAGGTTCGCTGCATGGGACCCCGTATCTGGAGTTGATGGAGCGGCTGGAACGGCTTGTTGCAGACACTTCTACCTTGGAAACTCTTCCCGAGCGCACACTCCTGATCGAGGAAATGCGCGAGCACGGCTTGGGCGAGTTGCTGTCCGATTTGGCTGCCCGTGAAGTTCCTGCGTCCTCTGTTGCTGCGGAATTGGACCTTGCCTGGTGGCAGTCCGCTTTGGAAGCCATGATCAGCGGGGACGACTACCTTGCCATGTCTGACGGCGACTCCTTGCGGCGCCTCGAAGCCGAGTACCGGTTGGCGGACCAAGCACACATTGCCAGTGGAGCCGCGCGGCTGCGGTGGCAGTTGGCCCAGAAGTGGCGGCAGGGCCTCCTGGAGCACCCCAGGCAGGCTGAGCTCCTCAAGGCGTTGCTGAAGGACGGCCGGGTTACCTTGCCGGCGCTCAGCGCCCAAGCGCCCGACCTCGTACCCCTCCTGGTTCCGGTGTGGTCCGTCAGCCCGTATCTGCTGACCGGCGTTCTTCCGGCCGAGCAGAAGTTTGACTCTGTGGTGGTCATCGACGCAGAGTCGACCTCACTGCAGGCAGTGCTTCCCGCGATAGCCCGGGCGCCGCAGGTAGTGGCTTTCGGTGATGCAAAAATTGCCAATGCCCGCACCTTCAGTGTGGCTGTGGAGCCTCCAGTAGCTGGAGTTGCCAGCCATGAGAACGTGGACAGCGCCTATAAGGCTTTGGCCCGGGTGCTGCCTACGTGGCAGCTGAACTGGGTCTACCGGGCTGTGGATGAGGACCTGATCCTCCAGCTGAGCAAGAACTACTACGACGGCGGCCTGCGCAGGCTGCCGGACGGCAACTCGGTCACCGGCCTGGATCGTTCCATTCATGTGGAGTACATTCCCGATGGCACCGGGCTCCCGGGTGCCGACCACGAGGGCGTCGAGTCGGTCACCGCCGAGGTCAACCGCGTGGTGGACCTGGTTTTTGAGCACGCCAGGCTGCGGCCCCGGACGTCTTTGGCCGTGGTGACGGCCAGCCTGCGTCACGCCGCCCGTATTGGCGAGGCCATCAGGCTTCAGTTGCCCAACCATTCGTTGCTGTCCGCATTCTTTGGAGCCGGTCCGGAATCTTTCCGTGTAGTGGACCTCGAGCGCGCCCAAGGTTTGGTGCGGGATCACGTGATCTTCTCGCTGGGTTACGGGCGTACTCCCCACGGCCGTGCCCTGCATTCGTTCGGCCCATTGTCCGTTGAAGGTGGCCGGAACCGGTTCGCCCTGGCGATGACCCGTGCGCGGCGTTCCATGCACGTTCTGAGTTGCTTCCGCCCCGAGGATCTGGACCTTGACCGCTTGGCTCATGGAGCGGTGGACTTCTACGAACTGCTGGACCGGGAACTCTCCGGAAACAGCAACCTCGGAACGCCTGCATCCCGCGCTGTTGCCAGTGAGCAGGCGCTGGGGGAGGATCCCCTGGTGGCTGATCTCGGTGAACGCCTGCGTGCCCGGGGAGCCAGGGTCTGGCACCTTTACGATGGCGTGCTGGATATCGCTGCCGCAGCGGATCCCGTCCATACGATTGGCCGGGAAGGTGCGGAGATCCCTACTCCCGTGGCCATCGAGTCCGACGGAACGGAACGCTACCGGCGCATGAGCGTCCGCGAACGCAGCCGCCTGCGCCCGCAGCTGCTTGAACGAATGGGCTGGCGTTACATGTCGCTGTGGACGATCGAGGTCTTTACGGATCCCTCGTCCTGTGCAGATCGGATTGGATCCTACCTCGGGCTGGAGAACCACATCCCGAGGCCTGCTTCCCCCCAGCATGGTTTCCTGGACATGGATGTTGAACAATTGACATTGGATAAAGGGCAGCCAAGCTACGCCCACAGTTCGGCCGGGCAGGCGGAGGGCGAAGTCCACGATGCTGCGGGCCACGCGAACAACGTCATAGAGAACGGGAAAGAAGCACCACAGATGGAACAGGAAACCGGCACGGACGACGCAGCCGCTGAGTCCGGCGCACAGGTCGATGCCGCTCCGGAGGAAAGAGCCGGGTCCAAGGCGTCCGCGTCCAAGCCCGGCACTGGCGGGATTCTTCCCACCAAGGCTGCAGAGGACGATCCCCGGCAGTGGGGCGACGAGCCCGGATACGATCATGAGCAGTGGCTGAAGGAGCAAAAGCCGCCGCATTGGGGCTAACTTGCCTGCGGCAATTGCTCCGCTGATCACGGACTGACCAAAACAAAGAAGAGCTTGCCCTGCGTTGACGCGCCGGCAAGCTTTTCTGCTTGCTGGGGATCGGCTGCCACCACTACCAGCCCCTCGGTGTCGCTTGTCCCGAGCCATTCTCCGGCCTTGCCCCCGTGGGCCGAAGTCCAGAGGACGGGAACGGGGCCGGCCAGTACCTCGCTTTGTTTGGGCTCGTCGTAGGAACCCGCTGACGTGAGCACCACCGTTACGAGCTGGCCGGGGGAGAGCAGCTGAATGGACGAGGGGTCAGCCATCCGTAGCGGGACTGCTGCCGAGCCCAAGGGGGCTCCCGTGAGCAGCCCAGGTCCCAGGAGGTTGGATTCAGCAGGGATCTGCCCTTTGCCGAGTGGCGACGCGAGCTGGCGTCCAACCAGGACTCCCGCGTCTGTTACGGATCCGGAGACAGCCAGCTCCGGGGCTACAGCTACATTCGCAAAGTCGGATTCGGTGAGGCTGGTGCCCGTTGGAAGGTCTCGGGCTGCGACCAGTACATTGACCCGCAGTTGGGACTGCGGAGTCATCTGTTGGACTGCGATGCCAGTGGCGAGGCACAGCAGGAGTGCCACTGTCAGCCGACGATTGCGTGCAATCCAAGAGCGTGATGCCTGAACCGGGTTCCGGCGCGCAACGCGCTTGAAGGGTTTGCCCCGGGAGAAGGGTTTGCCCCGATAAACGGTTCCTGGCGGACGGGAATTCGCGACGGGAGGCCGAGGCATGGCAGCTGATGCTGAGCGTTCAGCGCGGGCAAGGAGCGCGCTACGGGACTTCTGTGGCATGCCGCCACGTTAGCCAGCAGACCGGACGGCCTGACAGTAGCTTGAGGCCGTATGTGGAAAAGGAAGAGTCCTAGCTCGCTGCTGCTGCCGGTGCCGGAGCGGCGGCAGGAGCAGGGGACGCTGCCGGAGCGGCGGAAACCGTGCTGCCCTTGGAATCGCGGGAATCAGTCCGGTAGAAGCCGGAGCCCTTGAAGACGACGCCAACGCTGTTGAACTTCTTGCGAAGCGAACCTTTGCACTCGGGGCACTCTGTCAGGGAGCTGTCAGAGAACGACTGGACGATGTCAAAGGCATGGTCGCAGTCTTTGCAGGCGTATGCGTATGTGGGCACTGAAATCCTCCTTCAGGACAAAGTTCAGGTCCTGTGCAGCGTCGGCGGAGAACATCCGCATTAGCAGTCGCAGGGCCTGAGTGCCAATTCTATCATCCGGACTCCGGGAGCGTGCCAGTGAGTGTGCCGGAACTCACCCAAAGGCACAATGCAGTCAGGACCCCTCAGATGCGACGCCGAGCTGGACGACGCCGGAAGGGGTAAGGACTTCGCACACCGGGCGGTCAAAGGCTTCGGCGGGAATCGAACCCGGAGGCAACACATCGTCGTCGTACACCACAGCGATAGTGGGTGGTCGCTGGCCGGAAGCATCCAGACCCTGGAGCAGGCGGTCGTAGTAGCCGCCGCCCTGGCCGATCCTGTTGCCATCCCGGTCAACTGCTGTAGCGGGCATGAAAATACCGGCAGCCCCGGCTATCACGGAGCTCTCCAGGCGTTCGCCAACAGGTTCGTCGATGGGTGCGTAGGCAGATCGGGCAAAGTTCGTGCCGGGCGTCCAGAAGACCCAGCTCAGCTGCCTGCCCGGCTCGCAAACGGGCAGTAGAACCCGGTGGCCAGCGTCATGGAGGGACGTGATCAGGGGCAGGGTGGGTGGCTCGAAGGCGACTCCGACATAGACGGCAAACGTTGCGCCTGCGCCTGGTGAAGTCCTCGCAGCCCACGCTGTTCCATGCCCGGCAATGGATTCGCCCGCCTCTGCTATCTGTTCCGGAGTCAGGGTCCGCCGGTGCAGGCGCCTGCTACTGCGGATGTCTTCCTTGGATGCCATCTGTGTCCGATCGTGAGGTGTTGTTCGTCCTGGTAAGCCGCGTATGCCATCAGTTCCGCGATCCAAATGTGCTAACGGTGCGGCGAGGGTTTAGCCGTTGATGTATTCCTTCCGTTACATTAGTCCCGTGACTCTTGATAACAATGCTGTCCGTAAGGCCGTCATCCCCGCAGCGGGTCTTGGCACCAGGTTCCTCCCTGCAACAAAGGCGATGCCGAAGGAAATGCTGCCAGTGGTTGACAAGCCGGCCATCCAGTACGTCGTCGAAGAAGCCGTAAAGGTTGGCTTGCATGACGTCCTGATGATCACCGGACGCAGCAAGCGTGCCTTGGAGGATCACTTTGACCGCGTGCCAGCGCTGGAGGCGACCCTGGCTGAAAAGGGTGACACCGCTAAGCTTGAAGCTATTCAGTCCGCCACCAACCTGGGTGACATTCACTACGTCCGCCAAGGTGACCCCAACGGTTTGGGCCACGCAGTCCTCCGTGCCAAGCAGCACGTGGGCTATGAACCCTTCGCTGTCCTTCTGGGTGATGACCTGATCGACGCCCGCGAGGACCTCCTGAGCGAAATGATCGCTGTCCAGCAGAAGACCGGTGGGTCAGTTGTGGCCCTCATTGAAGTTGAACCCTCCAAGATCAGCGCCTACGGCTGCGCGGATGTAGAGGAGATCGGCGAAGAAGGCTACGTGCGCATCAAGCAGCTCGTGGAGAAGCCTTCCCCGGAAGAGGCTCCCTCCAACCTTGCTGTGATCGGCCGTTACGTGCTGCATCCCGCCGTGTTTGATGTCCTGGAGAAGACAGCTCCGGGGCGCGGCGGAGAGATCCAGTTGACTGATGCGCTGGAGGTCCTGGCCGCTGGCGAGGGCGAAGGCTACGGCGTGTACGGTGTCGTCTTCCGCGGCCGTCGCTACGATACCGGTGACAAGCTCAGCTATCTCAAGGCATGCATTGAGCTCGCGTGCGAACGTGAGGATCTCGGTCCCGAGCTTCGTGAGTGGCTGCCGACCTTTACCGCTGCGCTTCCCAAGTAACACCGGATGTACGGCTCTGCGATCTGGCCGGTAACGCTGGAAAGCGGAGACTTGCTTCTTCGGCCCATTCGTTACCGCGACAAGCGGGAATGGTCTGAAGTCCGCTCGAAGAACAGTGAATGGCTCGCACCATGGGAGGCGTCCAACCCGGCACCGGGTGGGCGCCTGCCCAGTTACCGTCAGATGGTGGGGTCCCTGAACGATCAGGCCCGCCAGTCCACGGCCCTTCCGTTTGTCATCGTCGAACGGACTCCCGGTTTCCGGGAGCCGCGCATCGTGGGGCAATTGACGGTGTCGTCCATTGTGTGGGGATCGGCCATGATGGCCACACTGGGGTATTGGGTTGATCAGGAGCGGGCGGGCCGCGGAATTGCTCCGACAGCGGTGGCCATGGCCACGGACCACTGTTTCAGGGTGCTGGGACTTCACCGGATGGAAATCAACATCAGGCCGGAGAATGGCCCCAGCCTCCGGGTGGTGGAGAAGCTCGGATTCCGTGACGAGGGTTACCGCGAACGGTATCTGCACATCAACGGGGAATGGGCTGACCACCGTTCATTTGCGTTGACATCGGACGAGGTTCCCGAGGGGCTCCTGCGCAGGTGGCTCCAAGGACAAACGGGCAGGTCATAAGGCTTTTTGACCGTATCTCCAGTCATTTGCGGACTCGCCGACGACACACCGGGCGCAATGCCGCCACCCCCGGGGATTTGCTTCTACGGTTTTGAATGTGGACTTCCCTCTCAGCAGCTCAGTGATACTCGTGGTCACTGTCGCGCTGTGGATGGTCTGGGTGGCGCCTTACGTTCTGCGTAACCGCCGGCAACAAGTCCAAACGGCCACTGTGCCAGCAGAGGCATTCGACGACGAACCAGACGAACCGCAGGCAGGGGTGGTATTGACTTTGGCACCTCAGCAGGAGAAACCGATGGAGACCATGCACAGCAAAGCACAGGCCTCGCCGCAGGATTCCCGCGTGGCAGAGTCGTCCGCCAATCCAACGCCCGTTACCCCCTTCACGATTCGTTACGCGCGGTGCACTCTGGCGTTGTCCGGTGCAGCGCTGCTTTTGACGGCAGTGATTTCCGGGGTGCTTCTGCTTTTCCGCACGGGATCCTTTTGGTTGCCGTTGGTGTCCTTCATTGGCGCGGTCTTCGCTGTCGTGATTCTGCGCAGGCTTGCTCTTCGGGATCTGCGCGAACGACGTGCGCGCCGTGCAGCCCAGGCATCGCGCATCCCCACTCCCGCGCGCTATCTGCCGAAAGAGCCGGCTGTCGAGTCGAAGGAAACCACTGTTTTCGACGCCGAGGCCAGTAGTAGTGAGGCTGCGCGCCTGTCCGCTGTGGAGCTTCGTGAGGCTGCGCTGGCAGTTGCCGTGGCGGCTGGAGACACGTCTGCACAAGCGGCCGAAGACACGAGGGGTTCCAGTTGGCAGCCGGTTTCGGTTCCCAAGCCCACCTACGTTGATGCCGCCAAGGCCCCGAGGCCTGCTCCCGAGCCCTTGGATCTCCCTGAGGCTCCCAAGCCAGTTGGCAAGCCTGTGCTGAAACAGGGCGTTGATCAGATGGATGCTGCTGCGATGTCGGCGGCGTCGGTCAAGGGTCAGAGCGCCCTGAGCAATCTGGACGACGTCCTGCAGCGCCGCCGCGCGTAATTTCCGATGACCAGCATCTGCGTGGCTGGTGGAACCGGTCAGGTGGGCCGCGAGGTTGTCCGGCTTGCCCTGGCTGCCGGGCACTCCGTCACAGTCCTGTCCCGCCACGTGCCCCCGACAGGATCGAACAGGCATCACGACGGCGCCAGCTACTTTGCGGGCGACGTCACCACAGGGGATGGTCTGTCAGACGCATTGGCGGGTGCCGACGTCGTGATCGACTGCCTTGAAGGGCAGTTTGGCAAGGCGCAAAAGCATTTCGCCGACGGCGGTGCCAGGCTTCTGGCCGCGGCCAACCGGGCAGGGGTTGTAAAGGCCGTGGCCCTGTCCATCATCAATTGCGACCAGAGCACGTTTGATTACTATGCGACAAAAGCAGCCAAGGAACAGAAATACGCTGAGTCGACATTGGAAACGGTGGTGGTGAGAGCGACGCAATTTCACAGCTTGGTGGCGGCTGTCTTCGCGGCCGCTGCGAAAGTGCGGGTTATTCCTGTTTTCAAGGGTGTGGGTTTCCAGAGCATTTCTCCCGTGGACGTGGCGAAGGTCTTGCTGCTGGAAGCCGTGGAGGAACCTTCTTCCCAGCTGCACAGGGTCCGCACCATCGGCGGTCCGGACGTGCTGGACATGAGGGCGATGGCGGTGTCCTGGAAGGCCGTAACGGGTGCGCGGGGCAGGATTGTGCAGTTGCCTTTGCCTGGCGCGATGGGCGCTTTCCTGCGTGCCGGCCGTAACCTGATCCCGGAGCAAAGGATCGGGACTGAGACCTTCGTGTCGTGGTTGGAAAAGCGCAAGGAAAGTTTGTAGCCTAGGGACACTGGCCGGGTGCCCACCACCGGTCCAGGGGCTATAGCTCAGTTGGTAGAGCGCTTCGTTCGCATCGAAGAGGTCAGGAGTTCGAATCTCCTTAGCTCCACAAATTTCCCCGGATAATTCCAGCCGAGCCAATCCTCGGAGCGATCAGGTTGCAGGTAGTGCCGGGTCCCAGCCGCTGTAAAAGACGAGTACCTACTACTCGTGTGCGGGCATAGCCGGTTCGTCTTTACTGAACCCAGCGGATCCCCTGCGCCGGCTAATGATCCCCCTCGTTTGCCGGGCAGTCCCAAAGATCCGCGGCCGGGGCCGGGCGACACCACCCAGAAGTGTTGTCCGGTCCTGTGCTTAACCCAGCAGACCCCTTGGGTATATCGTTAACTATCGTTCAGTATCGTTCGCGACGTCCCCGAGGTGAGCAAGATGCATAATTCATTCCCTGCAAACGGATTTATGGGCAACAACCTGGATGGCATGTGGCAGGCTGTCGAAGAGTTTCGCTCCCGCTTCGAGAAGCGTGCCGGCACCCGTGCCGGCCGGGGGGAGTTACGGACGGCTATTCTGGCACTCCTTGCCGAGCGGCCCATGCACGGGTATCAGATCATCCGGGAAATCGAGGAGCGCAGCGGTGGCAACTGGAAGCCCAGTGCCGGCTCCGTTTATCCCACCCTGCAATTGCTGGCAGATGAGGGCTTCGTCAATGCCGAAGAATCAAGCGGACGCAAAATCTACTCCTTGACCGAAGCGGGTCGGGAAGACGTGGCCAGTGCCGAGGCATCCGCGCCGTGGGACTCCGTGGGCACCAGTTCGGGCCCGGGTTTTGCTGCCTTGCCCAAAGCTGGCGTGGACCTTGCGCAGGCCGCAGCACAGGTTGGCCGCACAGGGACGCCCAAGCAGGTTCAGGAGGCCGTTGCAGTGCTGGAAGAGGCTCGCCGCAGGCTGTACTCGATCCTCGCACAGGACTGAGGGCGGTGACGTTGGATCGTCGCCACCGGGTAGGTGCAACACCGGGCGCAGGGGACGCCCGCACCCGATATCGTCGGATCCTGCGGTTTGCTTCATGGAATCTCGCCGTCACGTGGTGGTTTGAGTTGTTCCTGCCCCGGGTGGGTCTGCGGTGGGTCTCTGATCGCAACCGCGCCCAGCGGATGAGGGGCTTTGCGAAGCGCTTCCATGACTTGGCTGTGGAACTTGGTGGCCTGATGATCAAGGTGGGCCAGTTCATGTCGTCCAGGCTGGACGTCCTGCCACCTGAGATCACGGCCGAACTTGAAGGGCTCCAGGACGAAGTCCCGGCGGTGCCATTTTCGGAGATACGTTTACTGGCCGAAGCTGAGCTGGGTGCGCCGTTGGAGACAGTGTTCGCCTCGGTTGAAGAGACACCTATAGCTGCCGCTTCACTCGGCCAGGCCCACCGGGCAAAGCTTCTGGCCGGAAATGCGGAGGACACCGGGCTCAGCAGCGTGGTCTTTAAGGTTCAGCGGCCGGGCATCGATACCATTGTGGACGTCGATCTGGCGGCTCTTCGCAAAGTAGGCGGATGGCTGAGCCGTATCCGCCTCGTATCGGATCGGGCGGATGTGCCTGCCCTGATCAAGGAGTTTGCGCAGACCAGCCTTGAGGAGATCGACTACCTTAACGAGGCCGCAAATTCCGAGCGCTTCGCAGCGGATTTCGCCGGTGACCAGAGGGTGACTGTGCCCGGAGTCGTGTGGGAACGGACAACGCGACGCGTGCTTACCCTCGAAGATGTCACTGCCATCAAGATCACCGACACCGAATCATTGCGGATGGCCGGAATTGACCCAGCGACTGTGGCGCCGGTCTTTGCATCCGTGATGTTTGACCAGCTGTTCACGAACGGCTTTTTCCATGCGGATCCACATCCCGGGAACATCTTTGTCACGCCCATCGCCGGCGCATCCGGCGAGCGACCCTGGAAACTAACATTCATCGACTTCGGCATGATGGGGGAGGTCCCGCCAAAGACCCGGAGCGGGCTGAGGAAGCTCCTGATTGCTGCTGCCTCCCGGGACGGCAAGGGCTTGGTGTCCGCCATCAGCGACGTTGGTGTGCTGATGCCATCTGCTGACACAGCAGAGCTGCAGCGTGCCATGACCCAGCTCTTCTCACGGTTTGGAGGAATGGGGTTCGCAGAGCTCCGCGATGTGGATCCGCGGGAATTCCGCGACTTTGGCTCCGAGTTCGGCGCTGTCATTCGTTCGTTGCCCTTCCAGCTGCCGGAGAACTTTCTCCTCATCATCCGTGCAATGTCGCTGACGTCCGGCGTATGCAGTTCCTTGGATGCCCGCTTCAATTTGTGGGACTCGGTGGAACCCTATGCAGCACAGCTACTCCGCGACGAACGTGGCAACATCGTCAACGACGTCGCGTCCCAGGCTCTGGATGCCGCAACAGTTGCTTTGCGCTTACCGAAACGGCTGGACGGGCTGATCAACCAAATCGAGGACGGTGCCCTGGAAGTGGGCAATCGTCGCCTCGAACGACAAATGGAGAGGCTCATCGTCACGGCGCGCAGGGCTGTAGCCGCCCTGGTCTTCGGGGCGCTCCTGATTGCAGGATCCGTGGTGAGGGCTGACGACGCGGTGCTCGGCAACGTGCTCATGATCCTGTCCGTCATTCCGTTGGTCCATGGTTTGTGGTCCGGGCGTCGTCGTCGTCCGTGAGCTACAGCCGGCGTCGTAGAATTGCCGTGTGACTGAGCCCCCAGCACCTCCTCCCGAGGCATCCAACAGCATGTCAGGTCCCATCCTGGTGGGTGTGATGCCGGGGCAGCGTCCGGTGGTCGTCGAGCAGGCAGCACAAGTAGCTGCCGCTGCGGGCCTCCCACTCGTGTGTGCATTTGCCGATGTCACGGTGTATCCGGTGGATGGCAGCGCCGGGGGTCCGGCTGCGCCCATTGATCCTGACGGGGTTGATGACGATGCTCCCTGGATTCCTGAGGAGTTGAAAACTGCCATTGCCTCGCAGCTGGCAGGGAGAGGCGTGGCGTGGTCCATCGTGCGTCTGGCAGGTGAGCCGGCGCAGGCCTTGGCCCGCCAGGCCAAGGACATAGGCGCGTCGATGCTCGTGGTGGGCACGCGGGAGCACACGCTGTCGGCGGCTTTTAAGGACCTGACGGCCGGCTCCGTGGCCCGGCAACTGTTCCATCGCCAGGACCTGCCGGTACTGGTCATCCCGGTGAACCCCCGGGTTCCGGATGATGATGACGACTGAGGCCAAGCGTCCGGTCCACTTGCACTGGAGATTTATCGGCATCGTGGCGGCGGGCGGCGTGCTGGGTGCCTTGGCGCGGTATGGCCTTGGATTAGTGATCCCGGCGCCGGGTGCGTGGCCACTTCCCACCTTGGTCATCAATCTGACGGGTGCTTTGGCGCTAGGCGCGTTGCTGGAAGGACTCTCCCGCAGCGGACCCGACGTCGGTAATCGCCGCGTCCTGCGCCTTGCCCTGGGAACGGGGTTCTTGGGCGCCTACACCACCTACAGCACATTGGCGCTGGACGCAGTCCATCTCTTCGCTGCGGGTGCAGCCCCTGCGGCCGCGGGCTACCTTCTGGCCAGCCTCCTGGGCGGCGCAGCAGCCACCACTGCCGGTATCTGGCTTGGCGCATGGCACCACAGGCGGAACCAATGACGGTGGTTCTGCTCGCTCTGGCTGGTGGAGCCGGCGCAGGGGTTCGGTTCGTCATCGACGGACTGGTCCGCTCGCGCCTCAAGACGGCGCTCCCTTGGGGAACCATCATTATCAACATCTCGGGTTCCCTGCTGCTCGGCTTTCTTGCTGGTCTTGTCATGCGCGGCCAAGCACCGGAATCCCTCCTCCTGGTTTTAGGCACAGGATTTCTGGGTGGCTACACCACCTTCAGTACGTCCAGCCTGGAGACCATCCGATTGGTCCAAAGTGGCAGGGCAGGACTGGCGCTTGTCAACGCCATGGGGTCAATGGCCGCGAGCGTTCTGGCCTCCGCTGCAGGCGTATTGATCGCTTCACTGCTGCCCTGAGCTGTGGTGAACTTCACCATCAAAAGTGTCATTGCCCGCCTGTAGGATCGAGCCATGGCTAAGAAGACTTTCAATGAGCTGTTGTCCGCCCAGGTCGCCAATGAGTTTGCGGCCTCCCAGCAATACATCGCAGTAGCTGTGTACTTTGACGGCGAGGACTTGCCGCAGCTTGCCCGGCATTTCTACCGGCAATCCCTTGAGGAGCGCAACCACGCCATGATGATGGTCCAGTACATGCTGGACCGCAACGTGCACGTGGAAATCCCTGGCATCGCTCCCGTGCGCAACAACTTCACCAACGCCAAGGAACCCATCGCACTGGCCTTGGAGCAGGAGAAGGAAGTCACCCGGAACATTGAGGAAATGTTCCGTGTTGCCCGCGCAGAAGGAGATGCTCTGGGTGAGCAGTTCATGCTCTGGTTCCTGAAGGAGCAGGTTGAAGAGGTCGCGTCCATGACCACGCTGCTGAACATCACTGAAAGGGCGGAGAACCTCTTCGACATCGAGAACTACGTCGCCCGCGAAACTGTGGGCGATGGCGGAAACGATGCCAGTGCCCCGTCCGCAGCCGGCGGCGTCATCTAGCTGTCCGCGTCAAACCACTTTTGGAGAGAGGCCGCCGGAAGCTTAGCTTCCGGCGGCCTCTTCGCGCGCCGGGGAATCGTCCACGCTGGAACGCCCCAGCAATGCCAGCCGGCTAGCGATGCGTGCCAGGTCCACGGGGAGGATATTGCCGGCGGCACCGATATCCCAGTCGAGGGGTCCTTGGCCGATCAGGAACAGCCGAATGTCCTGATCATGAAGGACGTCCACCACGTTGCTGAAACGCTGCCAGGCAGGAGCGGACGCAGAGTCGGTGATGGAGGGTGAGGGGACATCGTCAATGACCCACGTCGTGTAGGCGTCAGCCAACGCCAGGAAGTCGGAGGCGGACGTCAACCCACCACATAGCTCCTCAAAAGATACCCAGAGGAGATCGGGGTCCGAGTTCTTGACGACGATCGGCTGGGTGGTTGGGCTGAGCACCCGTCTTTGGGATGGCGGTGGCCGGAACAAGCCAAGGCGTCCAAGTTGTCCGGGCGTGCCGGGGGAGATGATGCGCCCTGAGCCGAATGCCTCAAAGCCAGTGCCCGAGGTGGACCCGTCGGCGGGAAAACGACGGAAGTCCCACGAGCCATTGATTTCCACGATGTCCATCATCTCCTTGATGGCCTCGATGGTGGGTAGGAAATGGTCATGCCACAGAGGATTGGGCAGCAAGTCATCAGGCGCGTAATTCGAGGTCACCACCAACGGAACGCGTTGTTGCGCGGCTGTCCGGAGCAGCCGGGAAATGAACATGCCGTCGCCGACGTCATGCACATGGAACTCGTCAAAGAAGAGCACGTCTGTGTCAGCCAGCAGCGCGTCAATTGAGTGTTGGATGGCGGTTCCGTTAACGGCGTCCAACCCACGTGTCCCCGCATGAAGCTTGCGGAAGAAATCGTGGAAGTGGACTCGCCTGGTCCGCAGGCCCAACCGCGCGTGGAAGCTGTCCATCAGCCAGGTCTTGCCGCGGCCCACGGGTCCGTGCAGGTAGATGCTTCGCGGTGCCTTTCGGGAAAATGTGCGACGCCGGCCCGCAATCTGGGCGCCAAAGGCGGCCAGTCGCTCGGCTGCTTGGCGCTGGCTGGACTCAAGCTCGAAACCCGAGCCCGCGGCGTCGTTCTCCATGCCGTCCATCAAAGTCCTGGCAGTCTCCCGCGCAGTGCCGGGAGCAGGCCTTGAAGGAGGTGTCACAGCCAGCCTTTTCTCTTGAAGATGAGGTACATCAGCAGGGCCGCGCCGAACATGAGGGCCACAGCCAGCGGGTACCCGAAATTCCAATGCAGCTCGGGCATATGGTCGAAGTTCATGCCGTAGACGCCGGCAACAAAGGAGGGTGCGAAGAGGATCGCAGCCCAGGAGGAGATCTTCTTGACCTGTTCGTTTTGTGCGGCGCTGGCCTCGTTCTGGCGGTTGGCCGTCAATGTTCCATCCAGCGTGAGCGCATTCTGCAGGAGGTCCCTGAATGAGTTCACCCGGGAGATGACTCGTTGGACGTGGTCCTCAACGTCGCGCAGTGAGCGCTGCAGTTCGATGTCCACGCCGTATTTTTCGAAACCCTTCTCCAGCAGGGCCATCATGTCCGGGAGCGGTTGGATGGCCCGCTGGAACTGGATGACCTCACGGGCCAGTTCGTAGATACGGCGCGACACAGCGCTGTCGCCGCTGAAAAGCTGATCTTCGATTTCGTCGATGTCATTCTCAAGGCCCGCCACGACGGGAGCGTAGTCGTCCACCACTTGGTCAAGAAGCGCGTAGAGCACCGCTTCGGGCCCGTGGCAGAGAAGGTCCGGACGCTGTTCGAGGCGGTGGCGAACCCGGGCGACTCCGCCGGTTTCGGCATGGCGGATGGTCACCACAAAGTTCTTTCCTGTGAAGATGTGCAGTTCGCCGAACTCTACCGACTCTGTGTCATCCAGGTACCGGGCCGGGCGGAGAACGGTAAACAAGTTGGTGTCGTACCGCTCAAGCTTGGGCCTCTGATGCGCCGACACCGCGTCCTCCACGGCCAGCTCGTGAAGTCCGAACTCGTGGGCGACGGCGGCCATCTCGTCTTTCGTGGGCCGGTACAGGCCAATCCAGGCCATGCCGCCATGCTCCGCCAGCGTCTCAAACGTTTGTTCGAGGTTGTGCGGGGTTGCTGTGCGTACGCCGTCTACATATACGGCGTTGTCGATGATGGTCACTGGTTGAACGCTACTGCACGGCTCCAATGATGGCGCCCGCAATGGTCATGGCTACGATGTCGTGGCCGGAGTCGATCACAGTTACTACTGACGGGCGCCCTGCGAAGCCGTTGTGGATGACATGGCCGCCGGCGCGGAAAATCACGGCGGCAACCAGGGCGAAGAAGCCTCCGGCTACGAAGGTGTTGATTTCCAGGGCGCTGATGAGGACGGCGAGGAGGATGCTGGTCAGGGCTGCAGCCACCATCATGGGCACCCAGATGCCTGCCCCGCCCTCGATGTTCTTGAGGTCGTCTTCGGTCTTGCCGATTGCCTGCATCCACCTGCGTCCCAGGACGGCGGGCATGTACCAAATAAAGCCGATCACCATGCTTGAAACGAAGGCCAGAAGTACGGCAAGCCAGTTGATCTGGGAAATGTGTGAGAGCCAATCCATGCCTGAAATCCTAGTCCGTTCCGGCCTCTGAACCGACGCGCTGGCTATCCTGCCTGGCGCGTGTTGGGGCTGCGGCCATCCTTCCGATGAGTGGCTCTGTGCGGTAGGGAATATGCGTGTGCAGGGCCAGCACGGTTTCAGTCCTGATAACTCCCTTGGTGCGAAGGACAGAGCGCAGCGCGGACTGCAGATTGTGGGTATCCGTTGCCACCACCCGGCACCACAGATCTCCGCGCCCTGAGATTTCGTGCACTTCCAGTACTTGGGGAATCAGGCGCAGGGCGCCAATGACGCCGTCCAGTTCCCGGTGGGTCACTTCAATCGTGACGAAAGCGACGACGTCGTACCCCACCTTCTCGAGATCAACTTCCCGCCCCGCCGCCTGCAGCACGCCGGAACGCAGCAGGCGCTTTACGCGGCTCTGGGCCGTGTTGCGGGCTATGCCCAGCGCATCGCTCAACTCTGCGATCTGGATGCGAGGGTCCTTGATGAGCTCCAGCAGTATCTTCAGGTCCATAGGATCCAAGGTGTTCAAATGGTCACTCCAGCTCACTTGGTGGGAAGTACTTTGAGTATTTTGATCAATCTTTGCACTCTTGTAAGCCTTTCAGATCAGCGTTGCTGCATTCTATTGCCATCATTACTTAGCCAAACTGCGCTCCCACAAGGAATCACACAGGGCGGCCACCGAGTCCGAAGGCATGGAAATGACTGTCTTGAGCGAACTCCGCATGCGTCCGGCTACCGCCGAACGCTGGGGATGGGATGCCTCCACCACGGCCAGGCTTGTCCTGGCCGGCGTTGTGATCTTTACGTTGCTGGTGGGCGCCAACCTCGCCACACCCCTCTACCCGTTGCTGCAAGCCAAACTGGGCATGTCGTCCCTGGACGTGACAGTGGCGTTTTCCAGTTACGTCCTTGCCCTCGTGGCAGTTCTCATGGTGGCGGGCCACTGGTCGGATCACATCGGCAGGCGGGCCGCGCTGGTCCTGGCGGTCCTGGTCGGCTTGGTGGGCGGAGTGATTTTCGCGAATGCGGACACGCTTGTTTCGTTGTCCCTCGGCCGGGCATTGCAAGGCGTGGCTGTTGGCCTTGCCACTGGAGCCAGCTCCGCTGCCTTGCGGGAGTTGTTGCCGCAAAGGCCTGATTGGGCTTCCCGGTTTACCCTGCTGTCCTCCGCAGGTGGCGTAGCTGCAGGTCCCGCAATCGGCGGTGTCCTCTCGCTCCTGCCCGACCCCACCCGCACGCCGTACTACCTCCATTCGGCCGTGTTGCTTGCTGCGCTGGTTCCTTTGTGGTTGCTCAAGGCCCGGCCGGCCATCGCACCGGCCCAGGGGCCAAGGCCGCTCAAGGTCCTTGCGCCGCGGAAGCCATCCATCTCCAGCGACGCTCGCGGAGCGTTTTGGATGGCGGCGGCTACCGGTTTCCTGAGCTTCGCTGTGTTTGGGTTTTGCTTGTCCCTGGCTCCGGGCTACTTCGCCAGCGTGGTCCACGCCGATTCGCGGCCATTGATCGGCGTGCTGGCGGGCGTCACTCTTGGGGCCTCGGCCCTGAGTCAGCTCCTGGGGGCGCGCGGGCGCTTCGTGGTCCCGGTGGCTCTTGCTGTTCTGGGAGTGTCGGTAAGTCTGGTGGGGGCCGCCGCTGCGTGGTCCAGTCCGTGGCTGTTGGTGGCCGCGAGCATCACTGCGGGGGCAGGCCAGGGGATTGCCTTCCGGCAGGTCTTCAATGAAGTAGCCGGAAAAGTGGAGGCGGCCCGTCATGCGCAGGTCATCAGCACCGTCTACGTGATCACGTATCTGGGAAGCGCGGTTCCAGTGATTGGCTTGGGGCTGGCCGTCGCGGTGTTTGGCCTGCAGGCCGCCGTCGTGGTTTTCACTGCGGTGTGCGGCGTGGCCGCACTGGCGCTCGCGGCAGGATCTCTTCGGAAGGCCTTGCGGGACTGAACGCCGCTGCGCCGGCCCTTATTCGGGCAGCGGTCCCCGGTTACCCGGGATGTGCTGGAAGACCATGGTGGTTTCGGTGTGACCCACCACAGGGTCGGTGGCGAGGTTGTCCAAAAGCCAGTTGCGAAGGTCGTCCGTGTTGGCCACGGCAATATGGAGAAGGTAATCCACCGAGCCTGTGGTGTGGAACGTGGAAATGACCGCCGGAAGCTTGGGGACTCGCGCGGTAAAGCGGTCGATCTGGTCGCGGTCGTGTGCGCGGAGGCGAACGGCAATGAGGGCCTGTACCGATCGGCCAATAGCCGGAAGGCTCAACACGGCCTCGAAGCCTTCAATGATTCCGCGTTCGGAGAGCGCCCTGGTGCGCATCAAGGCCGTGGAGGGGGCGATCCCCACAAGTTCAGCCAGTTGCTTGTTGGAGATGCGGGCGTCGTCCACCAACGCTGCGAGAATCCGTTCATCAATCGCGTCCAGCGGCTCTGCGCTGCCCGTGCTTGACCGAACATTCTTCGTGGGGTTGCTCACGGATCCTCCTGAAATTGCCTTCCATCCATCATAGGCTGTGAATTCTTCAGGCGACCATCACTTTTGGAGGGCTGCGTGGTCGCGGCGTCTGGCCACGTGTTGAAGCGGTCCGCTCAGCAGCATCAGCAGCAAGGTCAGGTTTCCCGCGTCGGGAACGATCAAGGCCACCAGCAGGGCTGCCAGGAACAAGCCTGCGACGATGCAGCCGCCTCGGATTCCGGACCGTGTCTCCAACGGGTCCAGATCGTGGAGGTCCGGGTGGTAGCGCAAGTACAAGCGCGCTGCCAAAAGCATGAGGCTGGTGGCCAGGAGGGTTCCGATGTAGACCAGAGCCTGGGCGCCGTCCGCCTTCATCTGCGTTGACAGCGAGGTGGCAACAGGCATCCACACAATGGTGAACATCCAGGCGATGGTCAACCACAGCAGGCCTGTGTCTATACGGTGGACTTTCCGGAAGAGCCGGTGGTGATGAACCCAGAAGACGGCGATGAGCACAAAGCTGAGGACAAAACCGAGGAGGGCGTACTGTTCGTCAGCCAACCATTCGGCCGTGGTGCCCTCGTGGTCCGCGAGTTCACCCACGCTTTCCATGAGCGGCAATATCAACAGGGTCAGGGCAATCGCCACGACTGCATCGGTAAACGCCTGCAAACGTTCCGGCGACGACAGTTCCCGGGCTTTCGTGACCTGTGTCATGCCTCCGATTGTAGGACCAGATCGCCCGAAATCAGCTGGAGTGGCGCGCTGGCCGGTGGACTGCCAAGGTGACTGCCGCCGTCGTGAATGAAAGGGCGATGACGCTCAACGCCAAGGCGGGCCAGCCATACGCCTGAAATGCCAGCCCACCCGCCCAGCCAATGACGCTGGAACCGAGGTAATAGGACAGGTTATACAAGGAAGCTGCCTGGGCCCGTCCTGTGGTGGCAATGGTTCCCGTCCACCCTGAGCCGACACTATGGGCCGCAAAGAATCCTCCGGTGAAGATCACCAGCCCTGCAAGGGTGGCTGCCAGGTTCTCCATCAACGTCAGCGCCAAACCGCACGACATGACGGCGATCCCGGTCAGGAGCACATTCCGCCTGCCAAACCTCGAGGTGAGCCCCGCAGCCCACCGTGAGCTGACGGTGCCGGACAAATACGCCAGGAAGATGAGGCTGACCACGGTGGCAGGAAGACCAAACGGTTCTGCATGCAATCGGAATCCGAGGTAGTTATAGACGGCCACAAAGCCGCCCATCAGCAGGAAAGCCTGCAAATACAAGGCCACCAGCTTGGGATTGCTCGAGTGGCCACCCAAGGTCCGGAGGGCTCCGCGAAAGCCCATCGCCGGAGCAGGGCTGAAACGCCTTTGCTTTGGGACAAGCACCAGGAAGAGGACAGCGGAGACAGTCGCGAGGAGGGATACAGCCAAAGCTGCAGCCCGCCAGCCCCAGAGCTCGCCCACGGGGCCGGCCACCAAACGCCCGGTCAGCCCGCCCAGGGTAGTCCCGGCAACGTACGTTCCCGCTGCCAAGGCAGTGTGAATCTTGGTGACTTCCTCGTTGAGGTAGGCAATGGCGATGGCCGGGATGCCACCCAACGCCATTCCTTCCAATGTTCGTAGGCCCAGCAACAACGGCACGGAGGGTGCCAGGGGTACCAGGAGCCCCAGCAGGGTAGCAGCGCCGATTCCGATGGACATGGCACGGACGCGGCCAATCCTGTCGGCCACGAAAGACCACGGCAGCACTGTGATGGCAAGCCCTACCGTGGCCAAGGAAATGCTGAGGGCGGCCTCGGCGGCTGTGATGTTCAGGTCGCTGGCCATGAGGGGCAGGACAGCCTGTGTGGAGTACAACTGCGCAAAGGTGGCCACGCCGGCCAGCGCCAAAGCGGCAAGCAACCGCCGGTATCCCCGGGACCCTTTGGTGTGTCCGTCCCACGTTTCGGCGGTGTTTATGGCGATTGCTTTACTCACCCGGCAAGGTTAGGACGCAGTCGACTCCGCATTCCAATGCATGATTTGAGTACGATTGATGCAGAAATGCATGAGTAATTCAGGCAAGGAGACACGTGGAACCCGATCATCAGCAACTCGTCCAGCTCCTTCCTCTGCTGCCGGTCCTTGCTGAACTTGGCCGCACTGAACACATGACCGAAACCGCTGAGATCCTCGGCGTTCCCCAATCGACAGTCAGCCGCGCCGTGGCCCGGGCCAGTGCGATCGTCGGCATGGACCTGCTGATCCGCGACGGCCGCGGCATCCGCCTGACGCCCGCTGCCAGGACCCTGCTTCCCTACATCGAGGCAGCTCTGGCGGACTTCCAAGCAGGACTGGACAGGGTGCGCCATGAGTCCGATGTGGTGCGGGGGCGCATTGGCGTTTCCTTCCAGCACACCTTCGGCGAAGCCACACTTCCGTTGCTGATCAGCGCTTTCCGTGGCCGCCACCCGCAGACCATGTTCGAGCTGTGGCAGGGGCCGAGGGACGATTGTCTGCAACGGATGGCCAGCGGCGATATGGACTTCGCGCTGATCGCGCCCATTGCTCCAGAAGGCAGGGGGATCCGATCGTTGCCGCTCTACCGCGAGCCGCTGAGGGTGGTCCTGCATTACAGGCACCCCTTGGCGGGGCGGTCCAGCGTGCGCCTTTCCGAATTACGGCACGACCCCTACATCACCCTTCCAGAGGGAGTCGGCCTGAGGGCGCTGGGTGAGGCGCTGCTGCGTGAATCCGGGTTTCGTCCCCGGATCGCTTTCGAAGTCCAGGAGTCCACCTCTGCCCGCGGCCTGGTTTCCGCTGGCCTGGGGTTCAGTATCCTTCCGCCGGCAGGCCCAGGCTCAGGCACGGGCCAATTCCTTCCCGAGGCCGAGCTTGGACTGGTGGAAGTGGCTATCGAATCGGAACTGGCCTTCCGGCAAATCGGGATTGCGTGGCGTGAGCGTAGTTTTGAACCGGATGCCGTACGGCTGTTCCGTGAATTGGTGGTGACGGAGGGCGGCGGATTACTGGCCGAACTGGTCAGAGCCCGTTCAGGAACTCCCTGACCACTTCCTTGGCAGAACCTTCGCGTGCCTGGCGCCAGCCCGTGCCGGCCCACAAGTTGAGGCGCTGGGGATCGCCGGCGGCGGATGAGGCCGCGCGAACAGGCGCTGTGAGGTGGTGAATGGCGGGGTAGCCCTCCGGCGCATCCCGGTGGTCGAGCACGAACTCATTGACCAGCGATCGTGCCAGTCGCCCCGTGAATGCCCGGGTCATGGCTGTTTCCGTGAAGGAAGGATCGCCCAGCGCATCCTTGTGCGGCGTCCGGGCTCCACTTTCGTCGGTGCGGACCAGGGCGGTACCGACTTGCGCGGCTGTTGCACCAGCGGTCAGAACGTCGCGAAGTGCGCTGCCGTCCATGATTCCGCCTGCTGCTATCAGCGGAAGCCCGACGGCGGCACGCACCTGGGCGACCAGTTCCGCCGTCGTCCGGGCCGCCAGTGTTCCCGCACCGTCTGCGCTTTCGGTCAGGAAGGCGGCCGTGTGCCCGCCTGCGGACTGGTGTTGGACGGCGATGGCGTCCGGGCCTTCCTCCGCAGCCGCGAGGGCCTCCGCAACGGTCGTGACGCTGGAAATGACCATGCTTCCCGCCTTCTGCAGCGCGTGGACCACTGGCTTTCCCGGGAGACCGAAAGCGAAGCTCACCAACTCCACGGGATCGGCCAGCAGGGCATCAATCTTTTCCTGCCACGCGTCGTCGTCATCCAGGCGCAAGGAAGGAAGGTCCACCCCGTAGCGGGCAGCGTCGGGCTCCAGCTCACGACGGTAAGCCTCAAGGCGGGCCACTGTATCCGGAGCCGGCGGCAGCTGGCGATGATCCGGCACGAAGAGGTTGATGCCAAACCGAATGTCGAGGGCCCGCGCGGAGGCGATGTCAGCAGCCATGGCTTCGGGGCTCTTGTAGCCAGCGGCAAGGAATCCCACACCGCCACCCTCCTGGACTGCCTGCACCAAAGCAGGCGTTGACGTTCCCCCAGCCATGGGAGCTGCAATAAACGGTGTGCCAAACAGGGAATCGGGCATATGCGGTTTCTCCTCGGGACGCTCCAAGCTAGTCTTTCACGGTGAACAATCTTGACTCTGCCCAGCATTCCCATGCCACTACGGAGGCCTTGAGCGGCACCGTCATCGGGCTCGATATCGGCGGCACAAAGACCCGCGGTGTGAGGTTTGAAGACGGAGCTCCGGTCCGGGACGAGAATGCCGGAAGTTCCAATGTCCAGAACGTGACGCGGGAGCAAGCCATAGCCAACCTGGCCGAGTTGTTCGGCAAGATTGGTGGGGGACGGATTGATGAGGTCTACGCCGGTGCGGGTGGGATTGACACCGACCAGGACGCTCAGGCGCTCGCAGACCTGATCGCGCCCCATGCGCCCGGGGCCCGTATCACTGTTGTTCACGATTCGCGGCTGCTGCTGGCAGCCGGGGGAGCAAGCACGGGAGTGGCAGTGATCGCCGGTACCGGTTCTGCCGCGTGGGGGAAGAACGACGCCGGCCAGGAAGCCCGGGCGGGCGGCTGGGGGTATCTCCTCGGTGACGAAGGAAGCGGCTACTGGCTGGGACGCGAAGCCGTGCGGCACAGTCTTCGGCGGATGAACCAGGGCCTGGAACCTGATCAGCTGAGCCGTGCACTGCTGGATTCATGCGGTGTGGATGAGCCGGGGAAGCTGATCGCCCTCTTCCATTCGCCTGAAACCGGCCGCCGATTTTGGGCTCAGCAGGCCCGCCTTGTAGTGGAGGCCGCTGATGCGGGCGATGAAACCAGCAAAAAGCTGGTGGAGCAGGCAGGCCGTGACTTGGCTGACCTGGCCGCGCAAGCAGTCCTCCAGTTGGGTCTTGACGGGCCAGTGATCCTGGGCAGCGGGCTCGGTATGAATGTTCCGCGGCTTCAGGAAGCCTTCGCTGCCAAGCTGGCCGAAGGCGGCATCGATGACGTGCGGATTTTGACGCAGGATCCTGTCTTCGGGGTCCCGCGGCTCGTGGCAGAGCAGCGCGTCCAGCCGTAGGAAACGTCTAGCCGCGGGTCCTCGGCCGCAGCTTGACACCGGGAAGTGGCGGAGCGGGAATGCGGCCGGCTTCCGGTCCGGCATCAGGGCCGTGGCCTTGGACGAAACCAAAACGGGAGGCCGCGGCAGCGTCGTCGTCGAGCAGTCCCTCGGCTTCCCATTCTTCGCGGGCCTGTTCCACTTCCTCATGGGTCCGGCCCACGAAATTCCACCACATCAGGAGGTCTTCACCGAACGGTTCGCCGCCCAGGAGCATGAATCGGGTGTTTGGCCGGGCGTCGACACGCAGGCTCGACCTGCCGGCGCCGAGGTAAGCCAACGGACCGGCCTCAATGTCCTGACCATCGATCACAACATGACCGTCCAGAACCAGCACCGCGTGTTCAAAGTCAGGGCGCAACGGCAGCTCAAGTGAACCAGCGCCCGTGATGTCGGCTCCCACGATGGGGCTGAACATGCTGGCGGGGGAGCGTTGGCCCGCAAACTCGCCCACCATGACCGTTGCGGTGAAGCCGTCGCCCACTGCCACGGGCAGGTCCTTGACCTGTTCGAAGGACGGCGCGCGGTGGCGGTGCTCCTCCGGCAGGGCAACCCACAGTTGGAGTCCACGGGAAACGGGGATTTCCTCCAGCAGGGGACCTGTGGTGGCGGGAAGGACCGAGAACTCCGAGTGTGAGATCCCTTTGCCCGCGGTCATGATGTTCAGCTCGCCAGGCCGGACCACGACGTCACTGCCCACGCTGTCTCGGTGCCGAACCGCGCCTTCCATGGGCCAGGTCACCGTTTGGAGTCCGCAGTGCGGGTGGGGGAGGACGCTCATGGCCACCCGATCCGGCCCGAAGCTGTCCAGGAAGCACCAGGCGCCTACGGTGGGTAGCCCGCGTTGAGGCAGCGTCCGCATGACGTTCATGGCCCGGACACCACCCAGGGGAACTTCACGCTCAGGCCACAACTGAACGCACGGGCCTTGACCCTCCGGCGCCGCCGGGCATACTTCTTGTGCCGGGGAAGTATCAAGATTGGTCACGTGTTCATCACCTGTGCATAAATGTTGGAAATTGAGCTAATCTGTTCTGTGTGAACAACGCGCTCTTGAGCTACCACGACGCTGTCCTTTACCGTTCGGGTGAACCGTATCGCATCCTCGCCGGAGCCATCCACTACTTCCGGGTTCATCCGGACCTATGGCAGGACCGTCTGCGTCGGCTCAAGGCAATGGGCGCCAACACTGTGGACACCTACGTGGCCTGGAACTTCCACCAGCCGCAGCAGGATGAAGCGCCGGACTTCAGCGGATGGCGGGATCTTGGCCGCTTCATCGACCTCGCAGGCGAGGTGGGACTGGACGTTATTGTCCGTCCCGGACCCTACATCTGCGCCGAGTGGGACAACGGCGGCTTCCCGGCCTGGTTGACCGGCATTCCCGGCATCGGCCTGCGCTGCATGGACCCGGTCTTCACAGGTGCGATCGAGGAATGGTTCGATCACCTGCTCCCGATTATTGCGTCCCGTCAAACGTCTGCAGGCGGTCCAGTGGTGGCGGTGCAGATTGAGAACGAGTACGGCAGCTACGGCGACGACCATGAGTACATCCGTTGGAATCGACGGGTCCTTGAGGAACGCGGGATCACGGAGTTGTTGTTCACTGCCGACGGCGGCAACGACTACTTCCTCGACGGCGGCTCCGTGGAAGGAACCTGGGCGACGGCAACACTGGGAAGCCGCGGCGATGAGGCGGTAGCTACCTGGAAACGTCGCCGGCCTGACGAACCATTCTTCAACGTCGAGTTTTGGGGCGGCTGGTTCGATCACTGGGGCGAACTGCACCACCGCCGTGACGCTGATGATGCGGCAGCGGAAGCACGGAAGATGCTCGATCTCGGTGGTTCACTCTGCGTCTACATGGCTCACGGAGGGACCAATTTTGGCCTGGGGTCCGGCAGTAACCACGATGGCACCATGCTCCAGCCCACAGTCACGAGCTACGACTCAGACGCACCGATCGCAGAGAATGGAGCCCTGACCCCCAAGTTCCATGCCTTCCGCAAAGAGTTCTTCCGCGCGCAAGGAATCGAAGACCTCCCGGAGTTGCCCGCCGAACTGTTGGCAGATGCTCCTGTACTGCCCGCCCAGTCGTTGCCACTGGGCCATGGCTCAGGGCTGTTGGAGTTGGCACGCGCCGCCGGAAAGCAGATCACCAGCGTCAAGCCGCTCAGCTTCGAAGAGTTGGGACTCGACGCCGGTATGGTCCTCTACGCCTCCGAAGCCATCCTGCCGGGCCATTCCGACGCTCCCGCGGAGAGCAGGCTGAAGATCACCGGGCTGAACGACCGTGCCTACGTGTGGGTGGATGACCACTTTGTTGGTGTCCTGGACGACGTCACCGGAGCCGAGGGCCTAACGGTTACTGGCACCGGGATTCCAGCCAAGATCGACATCCTGGTGGAGAACCTTGGACGGATCAACTATGGTCCGTTGACCGGCCAGGGCAAGGGCATCCTGGGAGGCGTCCTGGTCAACCAGCGCTATACCTTCCACTGGACGCAGACTCCCGTAGCGCTGGCCGACTGGAAGCAAGAGGACCTGGAATCCTTGGCAGGAGCCGACTTCGAAGTTGATGAGCCGGCAGACACCTATATCGCCCTGCCTGATTCCGGCAAGGGCTTCGTCTGGCTCAACGGTTTTCTCCTGGGCAGGTATTGGGAAAAAGGACCGCAGGTCACCCTGTATGCACCTGCCCCACTGCTGAACGCCGGCCGCAACAGCATCAGGGTATTGGAGCTCGTGAAGCCCGGGACCGTCGTCGAACTTCGCGAGGAGCCAGATCTCGGGCCTGAAGAAGGCGGCCCGATCGCCGCGGCCGAACTTCCGTAGGGATGTGGGCCAAGGGAATTATGCTGGCCCCATGACCCTGCAGTTCGATACCCGTCCAGCCGCTTACGCTGTGATCGTCCAGGATGGGCAAATCCTCCTGGCCTACTGGAAACAGGACGACAAGGAAGGGTGGACGCTCCCGGGTGGAGGCCTGGATCTAGCAGAACATCCGGTGGATGGATGCCGGCGTGAAGTCTTCGAAGAGACCGGCTATGAGGCCAGGATCGAGCGCATGCTGGGAATCGACGTCGGGCACTGGCCAGGGGAGACCCGGCCGGATGGTTCCGTGAAGGACTTTCAGGCACTTCGGCTGGTGTATGAGGCATCAGTGATAGGCGGCGAATTGACTCATGAGGTGGATGGCAGCACTACCCACGCCGCATGGATTCCCCTGCCGGACATTGAACAGCTGAACCGGGTGTCCCTGGTGGACACGGCGCTCCGCTTGTACACGGAGCGGCCCGAGGACGGCAAGCTCACGTAGAGCGCGGGTCTAGCCAAATTCGGCAGTGGTTGGCTAGGCTAAGCATCGTTGCCGGCATTTCAATGGCCGGCCTGGATGCCAAGGAGGTGGATTTGATGATTGTCATGATCTTGCGTGCCCCGCACTCATTTGCGGCGCACCGTCATCACCCCACCATTCCTGTCCCGGTATCCGCCTGCCAGAGCTAGGTGGCCGGGCCTCATCAGAGGCTTCCATTGAACACTTTCGCTTACTCAAGCAACCCTTTAACCAGCTCCGTCCAGCCCCTCCACGGGCCCATGGAGTACGGCTACACCACTAAAACCGCGGAGCTTTTCCGCGCCCATATGGACCCCAACGGGCACAATAATGCCGCCCCGGGTCGTGTAGTCCGCCTCGACCGGAACCGCGTGCTGGTTGCATCCGGCGACGGACTCCTTCATTTGCCCTACCCGGCTCACAGTGTGGTACCGGCCACCGGTGACTGGGTGTGGGTAGGCCACAATGCCGCAGGTGAGCCGGCCGTCGTCGAGGTCCTGCCCCGGCATTCCGCACTAAGCCGCAAGAGGGCCTTTGAGGCTTCTTCGGAAGAACAAATTTTGGGCAGCAACGTGGACATCGTGGCGGTGGTGGTTCCTGTGGACCGTCCGCTGACCCACAACCGTCTGGAACGGACGCTGGTGGCTGCATGGGATTCCGGTGCCACGCCGCTTGTCGTCATCACTAAAGCTGACCTGGCCGATCTGGCGGATGACGTTGTGGGCGAGGTCATCCTGCAGGCGGCCGGCGTGGACGTTGTCACTACTTCGGCGGAACACGGTGACGGACTCGACGAACTGATGAACCACATTCCCGCGGGTTCAACGTTGGTGCTGCTGGGGCCGTCCGGCGCCGGGAAATCGACCCTTATCAACGCCCTCGTGGGACGCGACGTCCAGCAGACCGGCGCAGTCCGGGCAGGAGACGGCAAGGGAAAGCACACCACAACGTCAAGGGAACTGGTGCCCCTGCCCGGTGGTGCCGTACTGATGGATACCCCGGGAGTCCGTGGCTTCGGGCTGTTCGACGCCGATGACGGGATGGAGGAGATGTTCGGGGACCTTGACCAACTCTTCGCGCGCTGCCGTTTCGCGGACTGCGCGCACCAAGCAGAGCCGGGCTGTGCCGTGCAGGACGCCCTTGCTGACGGAAGCTTGGATCCCCGCCGCTGGGCCAGTTACCTGAAACTGCAACGTGAGTTGGCTGCTCTTGCCAGGAAACACGATGCAGCGGCACGCCGCGCCTACCAGCGCGAATGGCACCAGAAGGTGGTGTCAGCGGAAAGAGGCCAGCGGGCGGCGGAGCGATACAGGCATGACCAAGCTGAAGAACGGTCCGGGAAAAATGGAAAACGACGGAAGCGCTGAACATTGCCGATTCATTACGGAAAACGTGGCGGCGCTGACATCGTCGGTGGTGCTGGCTACGCTGGGTGAAGATTGCTTTGCAGCCAAGTAATAAGAGTGCATATGATCGTGTGGCTCTGCCGATGTTCTCCACCACAGATAGGTAAGCCCGGGTATGGCCGAAGCCATGATTGAGTTCCAGAGCGTCACCAAGCAATACCAGGGCGGGCAACCCGCGGTGGATGCCCTGAGCATGTCCATCGATAAGGGCTCCATTACCGTGTTTGTTGGGCCTTCGGGCTGCGGTAAGACGACATCCCTGCGCATGATCAACCGGATGGTGGAGCCCACCAGCGGCACTATCACAGTGGCCGGCGAGGATGTCTCGCAGGTGCCCGCGGCACAGCTCCGCCGTTCCATGGGCTACGTCATGCAGTCATCGGGCCTGCTGCCGCACCGTTCGGTGCTGGACAACATCGCCACCGTCCCACGGCTGAACGGGGTTCCCAAAGCAGCGGCACGGAAGCGCGCAGCGGAACTGCTCGACGTCGTCGGGCTGGCTTCGGTCCTTGGCAAGCGGTATCCGTCACAACTTTCGGGTGGTCAGCAGCAGCGCGTCGGGGTGGCCCGGGCGCTTGCTGCTGATCCGCCGGTTCTGTTGATGGATGAACCCTTCAGCGCGGTGGACCCTGTGGTGCGCGACGAACTGCAGCAGGAACTGCTTCGCCTGCAGCGTGAACTCGCCAAGACCATCGTTTTCGTCACGCACGACATCGACGAAGCCACAGTGCTGGGCGATAAAGTGGCCGTGTTCGCCGTCGGCGGGAAGCTGGCCCAGTATGCGGCGCCGGAAGAAATCCTGAGGGCGCCGTCCAACGACTTCGTGGCCTCATTCGTGGGACGCGACCGCGGATTCCGCCATCTTGCCTTCAATCCTGCGGACGCCGTAACACTTCACCCGGTGACCATGGTAAATGCTTCTGATGGTCAGCAGGCGGGACGTGGGTCGGGGGAGTGGGCCTTGGTGGTGGATGAGGATTCACGTCCGCTCGGCTGGTCCTCGCCGCGTGACGGTGCCGGTTTGATACCGGGCGGTTCGCTTTTCCGTAAGGGCGATACGTTGCGCCGCGCCCTGGATGCGGCGTTGTCGTCGCCGTCGGGCCTGGGCGTAGCAGTGGACGACGACGGCCGGGTGGCCGGGGTCCTGAAGGCGCCGGAAGTCCTGGCTCTCATCGAGGAAGTCCGGCACCACAGGGAGGACGCCACCTGATGGAGTGGTTCCTCGCCAACAGTGGCATGGTGATGGGGTTGGCCGGTCAGCACATGGTGCTTGCGATCATTCCCATGATCCTTGGCCTGCTGATTTCGATTCCCCTGGCCCAGCTGGCCAGGCGCAACAGTACGCTCAGGTCCGTGGTGGCCACGGCTACTTCGCTGCTGTACACCATTCCGTCCCTGGCCCTTTTCATTATTCTTCCTACCGTCCTGGGGACGCGGATCCTGGACCCGATCAACGTGGTGGTGGCGCTAACAATCTACGCTGTGGCTCTTCTGGTTCGTGCTGCCATGGATGCCTTTGATTCCGTGGACGACGACCTCCGTAATGCCGCCGTCGCCATGGGCTTTAAACCCCTTGCCCGGTTCTTCCAAGTGGATCTCCCGTTGTCCCTCCCTGTGCTGTTCGCCGGGTTAAGGGTGGTATCGGTCAGCAACATTTCCCTGGTGAGCGTGGCGGCGTTGCTGGGCGTGGGCAACCTTGGAGTCCTCTTTACGGACGGTCTGCAGCGGACGTTCATCACCGAGGTGGTGGTGGGCATCATCGCGATCCTGGTGCTTGCCCTGCTGATGGACGCGCTGCTCGTGGTGCTGGAACGGCTCTTGACTCCCTGGACACGGGCAGCGGGTGGAAAGTCTTCGCGACTGGATATCAACTCCCTGGCCGCGGAGCCCAAGGCCGGATCTGCCACTCCGCACGCTGCACTCCAGCCTGATCCGGGGGCGTTCGCATGAACATCTTTGCAGAGACCATTGCCTGGCTCACCGACCCGGCGCATTGGACCGGAAGCGGTGGAATCCCCACACGGCTTCTGGAGCACCTCCAATACAGTGCACTGGTGCTCGTCATCGCGGCCGCCATCGCGGTACCCATCGGCCTCTACATCGGGCACACAGGACGCGGCAGGGTGGTTGCTGTTGCTGTGGCGGGTGCCCTCCGGGCCCTGCCGACCCTGGGTTTGTTGGTCCTCTTCGCTTTGCTTGCCGGCAGTGGGTTGATGCCCCCGGTATGGGCGCTGGTCATCCTGACAGTCCCGCCGCTGTTGGCCGGCACCTACGCCGGCATTTCCAGCGTCGATGCCGTTGTGGTGGACGCTGCCCGCGCCATGGGTATGACCGAACTCCAGATCCTGTTCCGGGTGGAACTCCCTAACGGCCTGCAGGTCATGTTTGGTGGAATCCGCACCGCAGTCCTGCAGGTCATCGCCACCGTTTCGGTAGTGGCCTACCTGCCCTTGGGCGGGCTGGGACGCTACCTGTTTGACGGGCTTGTACTTCAGGACTTCCCAAGGATGCTCGGTGGTTCCCTGCTTATTGCCGGGCTTGCCATCGCCGTGGACCTGATCCTGGCCGGAGTGCAAAGGCTTGTTCTCTCGCCCGGCCTGACCCTCGATTCAAGCGGCCGCCAGAAGGCGGCCGATGATCTCACAGCCACAGCTCCCGCAGGGGCTGCCGTTCAAGGAGGTACACCATGAAAAACCCCGTTCCCATGACCCTTACGCGCCGTGGTCTCGGCGGCCTCGCAGCCGGACTGGGTGTAGCCCTCGCGTTGAGCGCGTGTGGCGGCAGCCCGTTGGCCACTCCCTCCAGCTCGGCCCCCAGCGGCTCGGCTGCCGGTGGCTCGCTGGTGGTTGGTTCGGCCGACTTCCCGGAGAGCCAGGTCATCGCCGAGATCTATGTTGGCGCCTTGAACGCAGCAGGCCTCACTGCCACGTCCAAGCCGAACATCGGTTCTCGTGAGATCTACTTCAAGGCCGTTCAGGACGGCTCCATCGATCTGGTCCCCGACTACTCGGGGAACCTTCTCTCCTATGTGGACAAGGAAGCTACCGAAGTATCGGCCGAGGACGTCTACAAGGCGCTCCCGGGAAAGCTTCCTGAAGGCCTCGCGGTCCTTGAGCCTGCGAAGGCGGAGTCCAAGGATGCCATGGTGGTTACCAAAGCTACGGCTGAGAAGTACCAGCTGAAGTCCATTGAGGACCTCGCGAAGGTGTGCAAGGACTTCACCATGGCTGCACCGGCCACGTTCGAGACCCGTGCCTACGGATTCCCCGGTCTGAAGGCCAATTACAACTGCGAGCTCAAGGGCCTGCAGCCGTTCAACGACGGCGGCGGCAACCTCACGCTCCAGGCCCTGCTGGAGGACAAGGTACAGGTGGCGGACATCTACACCACCACGCCCTCCATCGCTGACAACGACCTCGTGGTCCTTGAAGACCCGAAGAACAACTTCAAGGCTCAGCAGGTCCTGCCTCTGTACAGCAAGGCCAAGATGACGGACAAGGCCAAGGAGGCGCTTAACAACGTTTCCAAGATCCTCACCACGGATGACCTGATCAACCTGAACCGTGCCGTGAGTGGCGACCAGAAGCAGGCCCCCAAGGATGCAGCCGCCGCTTGGCTGAAGGACAAAGGCATCGTCAAGTAACGCTTGAACAAAACCGCGCACGACGGCGGTGACGGACCCGCGTGGGACCGTCACCGCCGTCGTCGTATGTGTGAGTTAAGTCTCAGCTGAACTCCATCACCCATGTGGCATATTTGATGAATGGCGAATTTCAAGCAGTCCACCAAGCTTCATAATGTCCTTTACGACATCCGTGGACCGATTCTTCAGGCCGCCCAGCAAATGGAGGCGGAGGGTCACCGGATCCTTAAACTGAACATCGGAAACCCGGCTCCTTTCGGTTTTGAAGCACCTGACGCCATCTTGGTGGACATGATCCGCCACCTGCCAAACGCCCAGGGTTACAGCGATTCACGTGGCATCTTCTCCGCCCGGACCGCCGTCTCGCAGTATTACCAAACCCGCGGCATCCAGAACATCCACGTGGACGATATCTACCTGGGCAACGGCGTCAGCGAGCTCATCACGATGTCCCTGATGGCGCTCCTGGACGACGGCGATGAAGTACTGATTCCTACCCCGGACTATCCCTTGTGGACCGCTTCTGTTGCGCTGGCTGGCGGGCGCCCTGTCCACTACCTCTGTGACGAGGACTCCGGCTGGCAGCCTGACCTGGAGGACCTGGAGTCCAAGATCACGCCACGCACCAAGGGCATTGTTGTTATCAACCCCAACAACCCCACCGGGGCGGTCTACCCGGAAGAAACACTCAAGAAGATCGTTGCGTTGGCAGAGAAGCACGGCTTGGTTCTTTTCGCGGATGAGATTTACGAGAAGATCCTTTACGAGGACGCGGTCCACATCAACTTGGCCGCGCTTACCGGCGATGACGTCCTTTGCATGACGTTTAGTGGCCTGTCCAAGGCTTACCGCGTGTGCGGCTATCGGGCCGGTTGGATGGCGATTTCCGGTCCCAAAAAGGAGGCTGCGGACTATCTTGAAGGCATCAACCTGCTGGCCAACATGCGGCTGTGTGCCAACGTCCCGGCGCAGCACGCCATCCAGACTGCTCTCGGTGGCTACCAGAGCATCAACGATCTCATCCTGCCCGGCGGCCGGCTGTTGGAGCAGCGCAACAAGGCATACGACCTCCTCAACGCCATTCCCGGTGTCAGCACGCAACAGGCCAGGGGTGCACTCTATTTGTTCCCCAAGCTGGATCCCGAGGTCTACCACATCAGGGATGACGAAAAGTTTGTCCTGGACCTGCTGAAGGAGCAGAAAATCCTGGTATCCCATGGACGCGCCTTCAACTGGGTCCGCCCGGACCACTTCCGAATGGTGACCTTGCCCAACGTGAAAGATATCGAAGAGGCGATTGGCCGCATGGCGGACTTCCTGTCGAGGTACCCGGGCAACTAGCCTGAGGCCATGGCCGCGTCATAGGGGCGCGGCCCGGCAGAAAGGCACGCCCCATGGCCGTTGCAGTTGAGTTCGCCAAGAGTCCCGCCGAAGTCCTGAGGGTTGGCCCAGGTTTTTCGCTGGCCGACGTCGACCAAAAGTCAACGCCGGGGTACACCGGTGCCAAAGCCGATGGACGCACCTTGCTTGAGGCACAGGACGGCCGGCTGGCGGAACTGCAGGAGCAACTCTTCGCCCAGGGCAAATTCGGCAGCAATAAGCGGCTGCTGCTGATCCTGCAGGCCATGGATACTGCGGGCAAGGGCGGCATTGTCAGCCATGTGGTGGGTGCCATGGACCCCCAAGGTGTTCAACTGTCCGCTTTCAAGGCTCCCACGGACGAGGAAAAGTCCCACGATTTTTTGTGGAGGATCGAGAGGCAAGTGCCGGCGGCAGGAATGGTGGGAGTGTTCGATCGGTCCCATTATGAGGACGTCCTCATCCACCGCGTCCATGGGTGGGCAGACGGACCCGAGCTTGAGCGGCGGTATGCCGCGATCAACGACTTTGAGGCCCGGCTTGCCGAGCAGGGCACCACCATCGTCAAGGTCATGCTCAACATCAGCAAGGACGAGCAGAAAGAACGACTCATAGCCAGGCTTGACGACCCCAGCAAGCATTGGAAGTACAGCAGGGGCGACCTCGCTGAGCGTGCCTACTGGGATGACTATATGGACGCCTACAGCACAGCGTTCGAGAAGACATCCACCGAGGTGGCTCCCTGGCATGTAGTACCGGCCAACAAGAAGTGGTACGCACGCATTGCCGTTCAGCAGTTGCTGTTGGACGCCCTCGAAGGGTTGCAATTGGACTGGCCAAAGGGCGACTTTGACGTTGCAGCTGAACGCGCGCTTGTGGAGAAGTCCTAGCAGTTCAGCAGCCACATCCGCACGGCGTCATGCGCGGTTAGTCCGTGCCTGCCGCAGTCCCGGCGTCGTTGTTTGCGTCGCGTGCGGTTGCCAGCCGCTTCCGGGCGCCTTCCAGCCAATCCTCGCATCGCTTGGCCAATGCCTCGCCCCGTTCCCAGAGGGCCAAGGATTCCTCCAGGCTCGCTCCGCCAGCCTCCAGCCGGCCAACGACGCCCACAAGTTGCTCGCGGGCTTCCTCGTAGCTCAAGGAATCAAGGGCGTCGGGTGAGGCGGCCATTGGGTTGTTGTCGGTCATGATGTCCTTTGTTTTGATGATGGCTGGTGATGTGGCGGGGCTCAGGGCTCGAGGAGTTGTCCCTGACCAGTAGAGACGGCCCGGAAAC
This sequence comes from Arthrobacter sp. yr096, assembly GCF_900108925.1. Classification (NCBI taxonomy): domain Bacteria; kingdom Bacillati; phylum Actinomycetota; class Actinomycetes; order Micrococcales; family Micrococcaceae; genus Arthrobacter; species Arthrobacter sp. yr096. The sequence continues at coordinate 625,431 of NZ_FNYI01000001.1, forward strand.
GTCCCTCGGCAACGCGTATGGCCAGTGCCGTCCCGTCAGGGGCTTCTTCCGGGCTGCTGATCACGTGGTGTCCGGCTTGGTCCTCACCGAGTAGTTGGACCACTGCATATCCGCGGTCCAGAGTCTTTTGCGGTGACAGCGCCCTGACTTGGGCCCGCAGGTGATGGACTTGGTCCAAGGCGCGGACAACGGCTGTGCTGACCGAAGAATGGGAACGCTGTTGGAGCCGGCGAATGTCATCGGCACGGGCTTCCACCATGGAGTCCGGAGTCGCCAGGACCGGCCGTGACCTCAGCGAGTGGAGCCGGTCCGTTTCCCGATCCACCATCCGGCCGATGCTTCGGCGGAGGTGGTCCCTGGCCTGCCGCACCATGGCCAATTCCTCTGCAACGTCCGGAACTATCCGTTTGGCAGCATCCGTAGGCGTTGAGGCGCGGAGATCCGCTACGTCGTCCAGGATGGGACGGTCCGCTTCGTGGCCTATTGCGCTGACAACGGGTGTCGTCGCCGCCGAAACGGCGCGAATCAGGTCCTCGTTGCTGAATGGGAGGAGATCCTCCAACGCGCCGCCACCGCGAGCGAGGACGATGACGTCTACGTGAGGATCGGCGTCGAGCTTCTTCAGTGCTGCGATGATCTGGGAAACGGCGGTGTTGCCTTGAACCGCAACCTCGCGAACGTCGAACTCAACTGCCGGCCAGCGCAGTGCGGCATTGCGCAGGACGTCTTTTTTGGCATCCGAATCCCGGCCTGTGATGAGTCCGATGCGATGGGGCAGCAGGGGCAGTTTGCGTTTGCGGGAATCCGCAAACAGCCCTTCGGCTGCAAGGGCCTGCCGAAGTCTCTCGATCCGGGCCAGCAGGTCGCCCAGGCCCACTGGACGGATGTCCTTCACAGACATGTTGAGGCGTCCCGTTTTGACCCAGAAGTCCGCCTTGACCAGGGCAACCACGCGGGATCCGCGTTCGAGGGGTATTTTTTGCCGGTCGAGCACAGTGGACCAGACTGAGGCCGGCAGGGAAATTTCGGCATCAACGTCCCGCAGAGTAAGGAATGCGTTGCCGCCCCGCCGGTTCAGCTCGATGACCTGGCCCTCGATCCAGGCTGCAGGTGCCCGCTCAATATGCGCCTTGAGTTTGCGCGACAAGAGTTGCAGCGGCCAAGGGTTGTCCGGACTTGTTTCAGCGGCAGTTCCGGGCAGGGTGGTCTCCGGTGTTTGTTCAGCGGACATTGGCGTTCTCCGCCTGGTCCAGTAACCGTGGTTGTGCCTGCATGTGTTTCTGTCCTCGCTCAGGGGTGCGGCCATGGGTCCCAGCCGGCCTTCCAACTCTATCCATAGCTTTAGCGCAGCGCCCTGACATTTTCCCTATCATGTGGACAGTTCTAGGATGGTGGCACAGCCCCCGAGTCCCGAGGATGACCTTGCGTACATTTGTTTCAGCAGTGGGAGTGGTCCTCGCTTTACTGCTCACTGCAGTGGCCGTTCCTGCCGCCTGGGTAGACCAGAACATCGTCAAGGAAGAAGGCTTTGTCCGCATCGCCGGAGGCCTGGGGAACGATCCCGACTTCCAGAGCCGTCTAGCCACCGCCGCCGTCGGAACCTTCGAGTCCTCAGTGGAGCTCCCGGGACCCATCCAGTCCCTTGCCGCTGATGCGCTTCGGAATGCCGCAACCGGGATGCAGTCGTGGAGCGATTATCCTGCCGCGTGGGAAGAGACCGTCAGGAACAGCCACAGGCTGAACTTCGGCGCAGCCCCGGAGGCGGAAGAATCCGCGGCCTCAACGGCCCTGGTTCTGGATATTGGTCCCCTGGTCAGGCTCATTCGCGACCATTTTGCCGAAGCCACCCGGATTCGGCTGGACGTGCCGGCGCAAAGCCTCGTGTCCTTGGGGGAGCCCTCCCATAGGCAGTTGGTGGAACGAGTGGCCACCTTTGCGCCGATGTGGTGGATTGCTGCGGCGGGTGCGCTGGTGGCGGGCCTTCTGGCGCTCGCGGCAGCGCGACGCCGGTCCCTCGTCCTGGTTTTCCTCGGTTTGGGTGGCTTGGCGCTTGCTGCACTATGGGCCGCAGGCGCGGACTTTGCTGGAAACATGGTGGGGAACCTCGCCAGTGCCAACGGTGTGGCTGAGCTATTCAAGCAGGAGTTCCTCACAGCTGCACGTACAGGATTTGGGCAGTGGACTCTGATCGCTGCAGTAGCCTCAGGGGTGGTCTTCGTGCTGGGCGTCATCTCTACGGTGGTGTCAGGGCGACAACGGTCACGTTCTGCCCGTAGCTAAAGGCTGGGCCGGTAGCATGGAGGGATGACCAGCACAGCAGTTTCCATTCCTATGCCCACGGTGCCCCGCAGACGCCGATCTCCGGAAGAGGTACAGGCAGCGGCACCCGTCACGGGTCCCAAAAAGGTTCTGCTCGCTGCCCCACGCGGTTACTGCGCCGGCGTGGACAGGGCTGTCATCGCCGTCGAAAAGGCGCTGGAGCACTACGGTCCTCCCGTGTACGTCCGTAAGCAGATCGTCCACAACGTGCATGTGGTCAGCTCGCTGGAAGAACAAGGCGCCATTTTCGTCGAGGAAACGGACGAAGTACCCGAGGGTGCCCTGGTGATATTTTCGGCGCATGGCGTTTCGCCGGCGGTGGTCCAGTCCGCAGAGGATCGCGGTCTGCGTACGATCGACGCCACTTGCCCCCTGGTGACCAAAGTCCATAAGGAAGCCGTGCGCTTCGCCAAGGAAGATTACGACATCCTGCTCATCGGCCACGAGGGCCACGAGGAAGTCGAGGGAACCGCTGGTGAAGCCCCCGAGCACATCCAGATCATCAACGGCCCGCACGAGGTAGACAAAGTCACCGTCCGCGACCCCGAGAAGACCATTTGGCTCTCGCAGACGACACTCAGCGTGGATGAAACCATGGAGACCGTCCGCCTGCTCAAGGACCGTTTCCCCACGCTCCAGGATCCGCCCAGCGATGACATCTGCTATGCCACCACCAACCGCCAGGTGGCTATCAAGAAGATCGCCCCGCAAGCGGACCTAGTGATCGTTGTTGGTTCAGCCAACTCTTCCAATTCTGTTCGGCTGGTTGAGGTTGCCCTTGAGTATGGTGCCAAGAGCTCGTACCGGGTGGACTTTGCCAATGAAGTTGACGAAGCCTGGTTTGAAGGGGTTGCAACCGTAGGTGTGACGTCAGGTGCATCTGTTCCCGAGGTACTCGTCCAGGACGTGCTGCGCCTCTTGGCCGACTACGGCTACGGCGAAGTCCAGGAAGTTGTCACGGCCGAGGAAGACTTGCTCTTCTCGCTGCCTAAGGAACTCAGGGCAACCCTCAAGAAGGCCGGAGATGTTTCCCGCGCCCTCGGCGGCCGCGGGAACAGGCCCACCTCCTAGGAATAACCGACCTCATGGAGCAGGCCCGTAGCGGTTGCCGTCACTAGGACGACAACCGCCACGGGTCGCTTCGTTTAAGCTGCCGATTCGCGGTCTTCCCTGTCCTGGTCACTGTCATCGTGACGGCCCAGGGGTGAGTGCTGATCGTAGGTGTCGAAAGCCAGCAACTCAGGGGCCGCCAAGGCACGGGGGACGGCCTCCACGGACATTGGCGCGGCTAGACCGGCATCGTCCATGGTGTTGAGCTTGCGCGCGGTAGGCAGGACGCGGGCCTCCAATGTGCCCACCATGGCGTTGTAGCGGTCTACGGACGTCTTCAGCGAACTGCCCAGCTTGCCGACATTTTCACCCAAAGTACCCATGCGCTCGTAGAGCTGCTTGGCGAGCTCGAACAGCTCGTGCGCGCTGTCGGTGAGAACGTCCTGCCGCCAGGTGAACGCCACCGACTTGAGGACCGCCAGCAGGGTCCCGGGAGAGGCCAGCACAACATTTCTGGACAGAGCATGTTCCAATAGGGCCGGGTCGGCTTCCAAGGCTGACGCCAGGATGGACTCGGCCGGGAGGAAACAGATCACCAGCTCGGGGGAGTTCCCCGGAATGTCCCAGTACTTCTTGGACGCCAGAGCATCGATGTGGGCTTTGAGTGCCTTGGCGTGCTGTGCCAGCAGCGTCTTGGAGTCGTGGTTGGAGCCAGGGGTTACTGACTCTCCGAAGGCCCCATCGCCGTGCATCTGTTCCTGCGCAGAGAGGTAGGAAGCCAGCGGCACTTTCGCATCCACCACCAATTGCTTGCCGCCAGGCAGTTGGACCACCAGGTCAGGACGGAGCGTATTCTCGCTCCTGCCGGAATGAACCTGTTCGTGGAAGTCCACGTGCCGGAGCATTCCCGAGGCCTCCACCACCCTGCGGAGCTGAACCTCGCCCCACTGGCCCCGGGCGCTGTTGGAACGCAGCGCTGAAGCAAGAGCGTGGGTGGAGCGCAGGAGCTGTTCGTCAGACAGGCGGGCGTCCTGCAGTTGCTGGGCGAGCTGTCCGTACTGCTCCACCCTGTCCCGCTCAAGGAGCGATACCTGTTGCTGCACCGCCGTGAGCTTTTCGGCCACTGGAGCGAGCGCACGCAGAACGCTGCCATCCGAGTTCCTTGCTGCGCTCAGCTCGCGGTTCTGTGTGAACAAGAGCCGCCGCTCGGCGTCGGCTGCTGCCAGCTGTGCGGTCACCTCTGAAAGCCGCGACGAAACGGCGTCGAAGTCTTCTTCCAACCCTGCCCCCCGGCGTCGGAAGACGACGTATCCAGCCGCGAGACCAACCGCGGCACCTATCAGCAGCATGAGCAGGGCCAATACCAATCCAAATCCATCCATGTGGCAACCCTGTCACAGGGGTACGACAGTTTTAGAGAGGCTGTATGCCTGCGCCCCATTCGCGGGCACTGACAACGCCGGACGTGGTTCCACCGGGTAGAATCAATGCTCGTGGCTCTTACTATTGGCATCGTCGGACTGCCCAACGTCGGCAAATCAACTCTTTTCAACGCACTGACCCGTAACCAGGTGCTCGCTGCGAACTATCCGTTCGCAACGATTGAACCCAACGTCGGCGTGGTCAACCTGCCGGATCCGCGTCTGGCCAAGCTGGCGGAGATCTTCGGTTCGCAGAAGTTGCTGCCGGCTCCCGTGTCCTTCGTGGACATCGCCGGCATCGTCAAGGGTGCCTCCGAGGGCGAAGGCCTGGGCAACAAGTTCCTGGCCAACATCCGTGAAGCAGAGGCCATCGCGCAGGTCGTCCGCGTCTTTGACGATCCCGACGTCATCCACGTGGATGGCAAGGTTGATCCGCGCTCCGACATGGAGACCATCAACACCGAGCTGATCCTGGCAGACCTTCAGACCATCGAAAACGCCATCCCGCGTATCGAAAAAGAAGTCAAGATCAAGAAGCGTGAAGCAGCCGAGCTGGCCGCCATTAAGGCAGCCCAAGCGGTTCTGGAACGCGGCGACACCATCTTCTCCTCGATCAAGAGCGACAAGCTGGAGATGGCTCACCTCAAAGAGCTCGGACTTCTGACTGCCAAGCCCTTCATCTACGTTTTCAACGCAGATGAAGGGATCCTGGGGGATCCGGCAAAGCAGGACGAACTGCGTGCCTTGGTGGCCCCTGCTGATGCAGTGTTCCTTGATGCCAAGCTAGAAGCCGACCTCGTGGAACTGGATGAGGAAGAAGCCCGCGAGATGCTGGAAATGAATGGCCAGAGCGAATCCGGCCTGGACCAGTTGGCCCGCGTTGGCTTCCACACCCTCGGCTTGCAGACTTATTTGACGGCTGGCCCGAAGGAAACCCGCGCATGGACCATCCGCCAAGGCGACACCGCACCCCAGGCGGCCGGTGTGATCCACTCCGACTTCCAGCGTGGCTTCATCAAGGCCGAGGTTGTCTCGTTCGATGACCTCATCGACGCCGGTTCCATGTCCGAGGCAAAGTCCCGCGGCAAAGTCCGGATCGAAGGCAAAGAGTATGTGATGGCCGACGGCGACGTGGTGGAGTTCCGCTTCAACGTCTAGTCAAGGCTGAGCGCCTCAGCTTCTGGAAGGGTCCTGGTTCGAAAGAACCAGGACCCTTTTTTGGTGCCAAAAACGTCCTGTCCTGCTGTCAGACAGCGAATGCTACCACCGAGTAGTGTTTGACTTGAAATTCCCGGCAATTTAGGCATCTGTAGGTTGCGGAACGGTTACAGTTTGGCCAGCATGTCCCAACATCCGGACGCAATGTGGGTAGGCTTACACTCACATGTAGGCAACGTCACAGTAGGAAACTGTGCCCGCGCCTGGGGGAATCACGAGTTTTCCCTGCTCAACTCCACGACTCATAGGAGGCGGAATGCGTTTCTCGCGCACTTCCAAAGCTCTAGGCGTAGCGGCGATCATCGCCCTCGCAGTGACCGGTTGCGGCGGCGGTGGCGGCAGCAATACGAACAGCTCTGCCGCGGCTGACCCGAACAAGGTCATTTCCGCATACAGCAACGAACCGCAGAACCCGCTGCTTCCGGCCAACACCAACGAGGTGTACGGTGGCCGCGTCGTCGAGCTGCTGTTCGAAGGCCTTCGCGCCTACGACTCGGACGGCAAGCCCGTCAACGCATTGGCGGAGTCGATCGAAACCACCGACTCGCAGAACTGGACCATTAAGGTCAAGTCCGGCGCCAAGTTCACCAACGGTGAGGCCATTACGGCCAAGACGTTCGTTGATTCCTGGAACTTCGCCGCGCTGAGCACCAACCTCCAGAACAACGGCTTCTTCTTTGAGTCCATCGAAGGCTACGCCGATGTCAGTGCAGTCACCGAGACCACCGGTGCTGACGGCAAGAAGACCTCCACTCCGGCCCCGACGGCGCAGACCATGTCCGGTCTGGCAGCGACTGACGACCAGACCATTACGGTCAAGCTCGGTCAGCCTGAAGCTGACTGGTCGCTGCGCCTGGGTTACTCCGCCTTCTACCCGCTGCCTTCCGAGGCTCTGAAGGACCCGAAGAAGTTCGGTGAGAACCCGATCGGCAACGGACCGTACAAGTTCGAGAAGGAAGGTGCCTGGGTACACGACCAGTCCATCTCCCTGGTCAAGAACGCTGACTACACCGGTCCCCGCGCTGCCAAGAACGGTGGCGTGACCTTCAAGTTCTACACCGATCCGGGCCCCGCATACACGGATCTTCAGGCCGACAACCTCGACATCACTGACGTCGTGCCGTCCAACGCACTGAAGACCTACACCACGGACTTCCCGGACCGTAACTCCACTCGTCCGAACGCCAACAACTCCACCTTGAACATCCCGGGCTACAACCCGAACTTCCAGGGTGAAGCCGGTCTTCTGCGTCGCCAGGCTCTGTCCCACGCCATCAACCGCGATGAGATCACCAAGGTCATCTTCAACGGCACGCGTACTCCGGCCACCGAGTTCACGGCTCCCGTCCTCGATGGCTACAACGACGCCATCCCGGGCAGCGATGTCCTGAAGTTCGACGCCGCCAAGGCCAAGGATCTCTGGGCACAGGCCGAGAAAATCAAGCCGTACGACGGATCCAAGCCGTTGCTGATCGCCTCCAACACCGACGGTGGCAACAAGGAATGGATCGACGCCGTTGCCAACGGTTTCAAGAACAACCTCGGCATCGAAGCAGAAATCCAGCCGTTCGCTAAGTTCGCTGAAGTTCTGGACCTGCGCAAGTCCCAGTCCCTCCCGGGCCTGACCCGCGCCGGTTGGCAGGGTGACTACCCGTCGCTCTACAACTTCCTCGGACCTGTATGGGCAACCAACGCTTCGTCCAACTACGAGAAGTACTCGAACCCTGAGTTCGACAAGCTCCTCAAGGAAGGCCTTGCAGCCAAGACTCCGGAAGACGCCAACACCAAGTTCAACCAGGCACAGGAGATCCTGTTCAAGGACCTCCCCGGCCTGCCGCTTTGGTACCGGGCAACCCCGATTGTTTGGAGCAACAACGTTGTCTCAGCCGAAACCGGCTGGAACGGCGGCATCCGTTACTTCGACATCGAGGCCAAGTAGTCCTCAGGATCTGAACTTGCCTTAGGGCATCGGGGGTCCGGCCACAGCGCCGGGCCCCCCTTGCTTGCTTGGCAGGAAGGCACACATGACACAGCAACACCCGACCAACGGAGAGGGGTGACCCGTGGTTCGCTTCATCTTCCGTAGGCTCCTCCAGGTCATCCCGGTATTCCTGGGGACCACGCTCCTCGTGTACTACATGGTCTTCGCACTACCCGGCGACCCTATTGCTGCCCTCTTCGGGGATCGCCAGCCACCGCAGAGCGTCATCGACGCTCTCAGGGCCCAGTACAACCTGGACCAGCCATTCTGGGTTCAATACGGGCTCTTCATCAAGAACTTGTTCACGTTCAACCTTGGCGTCGACTTCACCCAGCAGCCAATTGCCGATTCCCTGGCAAGGGCGTTCCCTGTCACGGCAATGCTCGCCATTGAAGCCCTGATTATCCAGGCCGTGTTTGGCATCGCCTTCGGCGTCTTCGCGGGCCTCAAAAAGGGCAAGCTCTTCGACTCCACCGTTCTGGTCGTTTCGCTCCTGGTGATCGCAGTCCCGACTTTCGTTCTGGGCTTCGTTTTCCAGCTTGTGTTCGGTGTCCAGCTCGGCTGGGCCAAACCTACTGTGGGCGCTAACGCCGACTGGGGCAACCTGATCCTCCCCGCCGTCGTGCTGGGACTGGTGTCCTTCGCGTACGTGCTGCGCCTGACCCGCGCCTCCGTCAGCGAGAACATGAATGCGGACTACGTGCGTACGGCAACAGCAAAGGGCCTTTCGCGTCCCCGAGTCGTGATGGCCCACATCCTCAGGAACTCGTTGATCCCCGTCGTGACCTACCTGGGTGCCAACCTGGGTGGACTCATGGGTGGTGCCATCGTTACCGAGGGTATTTTCAACGTCCCTGGAGTGGGTAACAAGCTCTTCCAGGCCATTCAGCGCAGCGAGGGTCCAACCATCGTCGCGATTGTGAGTGTCCTGGTTCTAGTCTTTGTCATTACCAACCTTCTGGTTGACCTCCTGTACGCCTGGCTTGACCCGAGGATCCGCTATGACCAGTAATACTGAACACTTCGTGGCTCCCGTAGAGGAGACGCCGCTTCTGGCCACTGACGCTGTCAAAACAGATCAGGCGCCTCTGAGCCTCTGGGCCGATGCGTGGCGGAAGCTTCGCCGCCGGCCCATGTTCATCGTCTCCTCGCTGCTGATCCTGCTCTTGGTGATCGTCGCGGTCTTCCCGGGACTTTTCACCAGCGTGGAACCCAATAACGACTGCCAACTGGCCAACTCCGAAGGTGCGCCCACTGCCGGGCACCCGCTGGGGTTCACCCTGCAAGGCTGCGACGTTTATTCCCGCGTGATCCACGGTACGCAGGCTTCCTTGTCTGTCGGTGTGTTGTCCGTGCTGGCCGTAGTACTCATTGGCGTCACCCTTGGTGCGCTGGCCGGTTACTACGGCGGCTGGCTGGACTCAGTCCTGGCACGTCTCGGCGATATTTTCTTCGCGTTGCCCATCATCCTCGGCGCACTTGTTATCACCCAGCTGCCTTTGTTCCGCGAGAACAGGAGCGTGTGGACGGTGGTCTTGACGATATCCCTGCTTGCGTGGCCTCAAATGGCGCGCATCACCAGAGGTGCCGTCATCGAGGTGCGCAATGCGGACTTTGTCACTGCGGCCCGATCGCTGGGAGTCTCCAAGTTTGGTGCCCTGGTCAAACATGCGCTGCCCAACGCTTTGGCTCCCGTCATTGTCTTGGCCACGCTGGAACTGGGCGTGTTCATCGTCCTGGAAGCCACTCTGTCCTTCCTGGGTGTCGGTCTGCCCGGCAGCGTGATGTCGTGGGGTAACGACATCTCAGCGGCCAACGCGTCCATCCGCACCAACCCGGGAATTCTGCTTTACCCGGCAGCCGCCCTGTCCATCACCGTCCTGAGCTTCATCATGCTTGGCGACGCCGTCCGCGATGCTCTTGATCCCAAGAGCCGTCAGCGCTAAGGAGGCGAACATGACTTCTGCCAACATCAGAATTGATGAAGCCACGGCACCAGTACGGCCCATCCTGGAGATCAAGGACCTGGCCATCACCTTCAAGACCGGTTCCGGTGAGGTCAAGGCGGTTAAGAATGCCCACTTGTCCATCATGCCGGGCGAAACGGTCGCCATTGTGGGGGAGTCGGGTTCTGGAAAGTCGACGACGGCGCTGGCCGCCATTGGCCTCCTGCCCAACAACGGTCGAGTCTCGGGCGGTCAGATTCTGCTCGACGGCGAGGACATCGCCCACGCGTCGGAAAAGCGCATGATCGAACTCCGTGGCAGCCACATCGGCATGGTTCCGCAAGACCCCATGTCCAACCTGAACCCGGTATGGAAGATCGGCTACCAGGTACGGGAGACCTTGAAGGCCAATGGTCGTCCGGACGGCCCCGAGGACGTAGCCCGCGTCCTGGCGGAAGCCGGCCTACCGGATGCTGCGCGGCGTGCCAAGCAGTATCCACATGAGTTTTCCGGTGGCATGCGCCAGCGCGCGCTCATCGCCATTGGCCTCAGCTGCCAGCCCAAGCTTCTGATTGCTGACGAGCCAACCTCTGCGTTGGACGTTACGGTGCAGCGCCGGATCCTGGATCACCTGGACAAGATGACCACTGAGCTGGGTACTTCCGTATTGCTCATCACCCACGACCTCGGCCTTGCAGCTGAACGCGCGGACAAGGTCATCGTCATGTACCAGGGGAACGTTGTGGAAGCAGGTCCCTCGTTGGATCTGCTGCGCAATCCCCAGCACCCGTACACCCGTCGCCTTGTCGAATCGGCACCTTCCCTGGCTTCGCGGCGTATCCAGGTGGCTAAAGAGCAGGGCGTGGAAGCCGGTGATCTGCTGGCACCTGTAGCGGCCGCGAAGGATCGCTCCCAGGATGAGGTTCTGCAGATCAAGAACCTGCGCAAGATCTACAAACTGCGTCAGGGACTCGGCCAGACGTCCGATTTCGCGGCTGTTGACGATGTCAGTTTCAGCGTCAAGCGCGGAACAACCACGGCAATTGTGGGCGAGTCCGGTTCGGGCAAGTCAACTGTCGCCAAGATGGTTCTGCAGCTGGAAAAGCCCACTGAGGGCCAGATCGTCTTTGACGGTGTGGACACAGCGGGGCTGAAGGGCAAGGAACTCTTTAAGTTCCGCCGCCGTGTGCAGCCCATTTTTCAGGACCCGTATGGTTCCCTGGACCCGATGTACAACATCTTCAGGACCATCGAAGAACCGTTGCGTGTGCACAAGATCGGTAACGCGGCCAGCCGTGAAAAGAAGGTTCGGGAACTGCTGGACCAGGTAGCCCTGCCGCAGTCCATGATGCAGCGGTACCCCAACGAGCTCTCAGGTGGTCAGCGTCAGCGCATCGCGATCGCACGGGCCTTGGCCTTGGATCCCGAAGTGATCATCTGTGATGAGGCTGTCTCAGCACTCGACGTTCTGGTCCAAGCGCAGGTGCTCAACCTGCTGGCTGACCTTCAGGACAACCTGGGCTTGACGTACTTGTTCATCACGCACGACCTCGCGGTAGTGCGCCAGATCGCGGATCACGTCTGCGTCATGGAAAAGGGCAAGCTCGTGGAAACGGGCAGCACGGATGATGTCTTTGACAATCCCCGTGAGGCCTACACCCAGGCTCTCCTGGATGCTATCCCCGGTGGTTCGCTGCTGCTGCCGCCTGCGGTGGCCTGACCCGGCGTCGTACGTTTTACAACGCGTTCAGCGCAAGAGCCGGTGGTTCCCACGAGGGAACTACCGGCTCTAGCCGTTTAACACATTTGTTGTGGGGCCTGCTTTGCGCGCCAAAGAGCGCAGTAAGCGCGCAGAGCGGACCCCGCAACGCCCGTTATGACGACGCCGCGGGCTACTTAGCTGGCTCGGAAGTGTCCTGACGGGACGTGAGGCCCAGGGCCGTGAGCTGGCCCGCCAGGATTGCACCAAGCTTGCTGTGTCCTGAGGGCTTCAGGTGCACGCCATCCTGGAGATCACCCACTGCGTCGTACCGGGTGAGCCAGTCGCCCGTACTGACGAACGGGATGCTGTGTTTGGCTGCGACCCGGCCCAACAGGGCATCCACTTCGGTGCGGCGGCCGCCTCCGTTGCTTGCACCGCGTGCCAAGGTGCCGATCATGGCGAGCTGGGCGCCGGGGTAGCGCTTCTTCAGCGCTGCCAGCAAGCGGTCTGCGTTGCTCGTGATCTGAGTATCAGTAGCTTTCTGCGAGGCATCATTACCGCCGCCCTGGACAACTATCAAGGGCGGATCGCCGTAGGGCAGGATCCAGTCGCCACGCTGCAACGCGTCAATGTAGTTGCCCGTCTTGCCGTTGGAAGCCACGAATCCCGTGCCGCCCATGCCCACAACGTGCAGCTTGTATCCCAAAGCTGCAATGCCTTGCTGGGGCCAGGAATCTTTTGGCATCGCCTGCGAGTCGCCGATCAGCACCGCGGTGTGGCGGACGTCAGCCAGCACCACTTCGTTGCGGTTGTTGGCAGGGTTCTTGTATAGCGATCCCACGGGCAAATCCAGTGAGCTGGGTGTGGGCGCAGCTTGGAGCGGCTTGCCGGCTGCGGCCGTCTGGGCAGGAGCGGGCGCGGCTGAGCGCGTGGGGACGGGTACTGTGGTGGCTTGGTTTGCTCCGCAGCCCACCGACAGAACGCCCACGGCGATCAAAGGTGCGAGCATGCGGATCGCGGCCGAGGCTTTGCGCATCGTGTGGTCTCCGTGTGGCACTGGTTCTGCAGCAATCATGGGGCACGAAGCCGGGAAAATCCAGCATCTGGACTTGCGGTTACAAAAGCGTAATGACATGTGAGCCGCACCACATCCCGGACGAGAATGGCTTGCTTTTTAGGCTCAGAAATGCAACTGCGTTTAGACTGGATGCAGGTGCCCTGTGTCCCGGGGTCTTTTCGCTGTGTGTTCCGATCAAGTAGATCAGGTATGCGCGCGGATACAAACAGCTGACTTCACCACTGAAACGAGTCATTAACGCATGTCTGAAACCATCACCAACACTGCGTCGCGGAGCGATCTGCGCAACGTCGCGATCGTCGCACACGTTGACCACGGTAAGACCACCCTGGTCGACGCCATGCTCAAGCAGACCAACTCCTTCGCTTCCCACGGTGAGGTTGAGGACCGCGTCATGGACTCCGGTGACCTGGAGCGCGAAAAGGGCATCACCATCCTCGCCAAGAACACCACGGTTGCCTACAACGGCCCGTCGTCCAACGGCGAGACCATCACCATCAACGTCATTGACACCCCCGGCCACGCCGACTTCGGTGGCGAGGTAGAGCGCGGTCTCTCCATGGTTGATGGAGTTGTCCTGCTGGTTGACTCCTCCGAGGGTCCGCTGCCCCAGACCCGCTTCGTGCTCCGCAAGGCCCTTGCCGCGCACCTGCCGGTTATCCTCCTGGTCAACAAGACTGACCGTCCCGACGCCCGCATCGACGAGGTTGTCCACGAGTCCATGGACCTGCTCCTTGGCCTCGCTTCGGACCTCGCGGACGAAGTTCCGGACCTGGACCTGGACAAGGTCCTCGAAGTTCCCGTTGTCTACGCAGCCGCCAAGGTTGGCCGCGCATCCCTGGACCAGCCAGCCAACGGCTCGGCCCCGGAGAACGAGGACCTTGAGCCCCTCTTCAAGACCATCATCGAGCACATCCCCGCTCCGACGTACAACCCGGACGGCGTGCTGCAGGCACATGTGACCAACCTGGACGCCTCGCCGTTCCTTGGCCGCCTCGCCCTGCTCCGCATCTACAACGGCACGCTCCGCAAGGGTCAGACCGTTGCTTGGGCACGCGCAAACGGTGAGCTCAAGAACGTCAAGATCACCGAACTGCTGGCCACCAAGGCACTCACCCGTGTTCCTGCCGAATCGGCCGGTCCCGGTGAAATCGTGGCTGTCGCCGGCATCGAGGAGATCACCATCGGTGAAACCCTCACGGATGCCGAGAACCCGCAGCCGCTGCCGCTGATCACCGTGGACGATCCCGCGATCTCCATGACCATTGGTATCAACACCTCGCCGCTGGCCGGCAAGGTCAAGGGCGCCAAGGTCACCGCCCGCCAGGTGAAGGATCGCCTGGACAAGGAACTGATCGGTAACGTGTCCATCAAGGTTCTCCCCACCGAGCGTCCCGACGCCTGGGAAGTTCAGGGCCGTGGTGAGCTCGCGCTGGCCATCCTGGTTGAGCAGATGCGCCGTGAAGGCTTCGAGCTGACCGTGGGCAAGCCGCAGGTTGTCACCAAGACCATCGACGGCAAGCTCCATGAGCCGATGGAACACATGACCATCGACGTGCCGGAAGAGTACCTCGGTGCTGTCACGCAGCTCATGGCTGCCCGCAAGGGCCGCATGACCAACATGGCCAACCACGGTACCGGCTGGTGCCGCATGGAGTTCATCGTTCCTGCGCGTGGCCTGATCGGCTTCCGCACCCGGTTCCTCACGGACACCCGCGGCGCCGGTATTGCTGCTTCCATCTCCGAAGGCTACGAGCCGTGGGCCGGCCCGATCGAATACCGTACCAACGGTTCCATGATCGCCGACCGCGCCGGTGTTGTGACACCGTTCGCCATGATCAACCTGCAGGAGCGCGGTTCCTTCTTCGTGAAGCCCACCTCCGAGGTCTACGAAGGCATGATCGTGGGCGAGAACTCACGCGCTGACGACATGGACGTCAACATCACCAAGGAAAAGAAGCTCACCAACATGCGTGCGGCTTCCTCTGACACCTTCGAAAACCTGACGCCGCCGCGCGACCTGACCCTCGAAGAGTCCTTGGAATTCGCCCGCGAGGACGAGTGCGTTGAGGTCACCCCGGAATCGATCCGTATCCGTAAGGTCATCCTGGACTCCAACGAGCGCGCCAAGGCTAACCGCGCCCGCGCCAAGTCCTAGCCTGAACTGACTGACACGGTCAGGCATAGCTGAATGAAGAGAGGGGTCGCCGGTACGGTCCGTGGCATCGCCACGGCCGTGCTGGCGGCTCTTTTCGTTGCTGCGGCAGGAACCGCCCTGCACCGCCAAGCGCTGCCTTGGTCCGGCGTCGAGGTCCCGTGGGGCGTAGCTGGGGCTTTGCTCCTGCTCGCGTCTGTCCAGTTGTGGCTCGCCGCCTGGTCGCGTTCGGTGGTCCCGACGGCGGTGGCCGGCGTGGTGACTTATGCCGCCGTCGGCGTCTTCTCATCTGCAGGACCGGCCAAGCAGTTGGTGCTGGGCGACGCCGTGGGCAACGTGTGGGTGTTCGGTATCGCTGCGGTTACTGTGGTGATGCTGGTGGCAGCCAGCCGTCTCCGCGCGGGACGGCCTGCCGCCGCGGCGGTGGCGGTGGAACCTCCTTCGCCGCGATGATCATCGCCAACGGAATTTCGACGTCGGCGTTGCGTGTTCGTATGGTGCAACTGCTCTCGCTGGCGTCCAGCAGGTAACCCAACGCGTCCGTGAGGCCGCCGTCAATTCTGTACCGGACCACCACCCGCACGCCGGGCTGTGCAGTGAGTAGGAATTGTCTGGGCGGCAAATGCGGGGGAGTCACTGATTCATACTAAGACGCGGGCTAGGTTGGCGTCAGCGCACTGTTGGATAATAGGCTCGGAAGTTGAGTGCCCGGCATGATGCCGGCAGTATTACCCCGGCCATCGCCGGGACAAACCGTGGAGAGGTCTGGGACGTGACGTACGTAATCGCGCAGCCGTGTGTGGATGTCAAGGACAAGGCATGTATTGAAGAGTGCCCTGTCGACTGCATTTACGAAGGTGAGCGTTCCCTCTATATCCACCCCGATGAATGTGTCGACTGTGGTGCCTGTGAACCCGTGTGCCCTGTTGAGGCCATTTACTACGAGGATGACACCCCGGAAGAATGGGCCGACTACTACAAGGCCAATGTTGAGTTCTTCGACGACCTCGGTTCCCCGGGTGGAGCGGCCAAGATCGGCAATACGGGTAAGGACCACCCGTTCATCTCCGCACTGCCCCCGCAGAACCAAGACCACTAAGGGCGGTTGTTTCATTGATTTCCGCGGCGCCGGCTTTCGGCCTGAACCTGCCTGACTACCCGTGGGAGGCTATGGCGCCGTATGTTGCCACAGCCGCTAAACACCCCGGTGGCGCAGTGAATCTTTCCATTGGCACGCCGGTGGACCCCACTCCCGGACTCATCCGTGAGGCCCTGGCCGCGGCCTCGGACGCCCATGGCTACCCCACGGTGCATGGCACCGAGGCCCTGCGCCAAGCCGTGGCGGACTGGTTCGCCAGCCGCCGTGGAGTGCCGGGGCTGGACCCCAAGGACGTCATGCCAACCGTCGGCTCCAAAGAGCTCGTGGCCTGGTTGCCGTTCCTGCTCGGTTTGAGTGCCGGCGATGTTGTTGTCAGGCCTACCGTTGCTTACCCGACGTACGATATCGGCGCCTCACTTGCAGGTGCCACGGCGGTTGCTGCGGATGACCTCGACGAACTTGATGCAGCCACCCGCGCGAAGGTTCGTTTGATCTGGATCAACTCGCCCGGCAATCCCACGGGCAGCGTCCGTGATGTCGAGTCTCTCCGCAGGATCGTTGGCCAGGCCCGCGAGCTCGGCGCCGTTGTGGCTTCGGATGAGTGCTACGCCGAGCTGGGTTGGGGCGAATGGGATGTCCAACGCGGGGGAGAAGCTGTGCCCAGCATCCTGGATCCCCGGGTTACCGGTGGTTCCACCGATGGCCTGCTCTGTGTCTACTCGCTGAGCAAGCAATCCAACCTGGCCGGATATCGTGCCGCCTTCGTCGCTGGAGATTCGGCCATCATGGCCAATCTGGTCAACAGCCGCAAACACGCGGGCATGATCGTCCCTTACCCGGTGCAGGAAGCAATGCGGGTTGCCTTGGGCGACTCCGGGCACGTCCTGGCGCAGAAAGACCTGTACCGCGGCCGGCGCGAGCGAATCGTTCCCGCCCTTGAAAGCTTCGGATTGCAGATCCAGGAATCCAAGGCTGGGCTTTACCTGTGGTCCACGGCGGGCGAGGCTACTTGGGACACAGTTGCCCGTTTCGCTGAGCTTGGCATCGTGGTTGGACCTGGGGTTTTCTACGGGGATGCGGGCAACGGCTTCATCCGCGTGGCTCTGACAGGCAGTGACGAACGCATCGATGCAGCGGTTGAGCGACTTGGACACGGCGCATAACAATGCTGTGACTTGCACCACGATTAGCGTCATTCCGCCAGTAACCGGACGGCACGGATTAGTTCCGCAGGGTTACTGGCGGTAGCTTTTTAACTGACTATCAATGGTGGCCTTCACTAAGAAAGCACTTCGGCCGTTGGAGCCCTGCAACAGTAGGGCCGAAGGCGGCGGCACCAGAAGTTGGTTGGACAAGCGTTCGATAGAGGCCCAAAGGCCTCATGAAGGGGACTCCATGACTGAGACCACCAGCGCAACACTGCGCCATGCCGGCGGCGAACTCGAACTGCCGCGCATCCAGGTTGTAGAAGGAAACGAAGGCTACGACGTTTCCAAGCTGCTGAAGCAGACGGGCGCCGTTGCCTATGACCCCGGCTTCATGAACACAGCGGCCACCACCTCGGCCATTACCTACATCGACGGCGACGCAGGCATCCTGCGGTACCGCGGTTACCCCATTGAGCAGCTCGCGCAGCACTCGAGCTTCCTCGAAGTTTCCTACCTTCTGATCTACGGCAACCTTCCCACCCCCACTGAGTTGGAAGAGTTCGATCAGAAGATCCGCCGTCACACTCTCCTGCACGAAGAGCTCAAGGGCTTCTTCGGCGGGTTCCCGCGTGACGCCCACCCCATGCCGGTGCTCTCCTCGGCTGTTTCTGCGCTGTCCACGTTCTATCAGGACTCGCTGGATCCCTTCAATGCGGAGCACGTGGAAGTTTCCACCATCCGCCTGATGGCCAAGCTGCCGGTCATCGCCGCCTACGCGCACAAGAAGTCCATCGGCCAGCCGATGCTCTACCCGGATAACTCCATGAACCTCGTGGAGAACTTCCTGCGCCTGAGCTTCGGTCTTCCGGCCGAGCAGTACGAAATGGATCCGGTAGTAGTCAAGGCACTGGACCTCCTGCTCATCCTGCACGCCGACCACGAGCAGAACTGTTCCACGTCCACCGTGCGCCTTGTGGGCTCCTCCAACGCCAACCTCTTCGCGTCGGTTTCCGCCGGCATCAACGCCCTCTTCGGCCCCGCACACGGTGGCGCCAACGAGGCCGTGCTGAAGATGCTCCGCCAGATCCAGGCCGACGGCATCAAGCCCGAGGACTACATGGAGAAGGTCAAGAACAAGGAAGACGGCGTCCGCCTCATGGGCTTCGGGCACCGCGTCTACAAGAACTACGATCCCCGCGCCAAGATCATCAAGGCAACGGCACACGAAGTTCTGGGCAAGCTCGGCGGCAACGACGAACTGCTGGACATCGCCATGCGCCTGGAAGAGAAGGCCTTGGCTGACGACTACTTCATCCAGCGCAAGCTGTACCCGAACGTCGACTTCTACACCGGCCTCATCTACAAGGCCATGGGCTTCCCGGAGAAGATGTTCACGGTCCTGTTCGCCATCGGCCGCCTCCCGGGCTGGATTGCCCAGTGGCGCGAAATGATTAACGATCCCCAGACCAAGATCGGCCGTCCGCGGCAGCTCTACACAGGGGAGCCGGAGCGCAACTACCCGGCCAACTGACACGGTAACAGCGTCAATAACGACGGCGGCCGCTCACCTCGTGCGAGGTGGGCGGCCGCCGTCGTTGTTGCTGTGGTTGGTGACCTAAGCGTTGTTTGCCGCGGCAGGCTCAGCGGCGTTGTACCCGTAAGGGTTGTTCTTCTGCCAACGCCAGTGGTCCTCGCACATTTGGTCCACGGTCTTGGTGGTGGACCAGCCGAGGTCCGCCAGCGCGGAGGACGCATCGGCCCAGAAAGCCGGAAGATCGCCGGCGCGGCGACCCGTGATCTCGTAAGGAATCGGCTGGCCGACGGCCTTCTCGAAGGAGCGCAGGACCTCCAGGACCGAGGAGCCGCGGCCCGAGCCGAGGTTCCAACGGCGCACTCCTGCGCGTTCTGCGATGTAGCTCAGGGCTGCTACGTGGCCATCTGCCAGGTCAACCACGTGGATGTAATCGCGCTGCGCGGTGCCATCGGGGGTGTCGTAGTCGCCGCCGAAGACCATCAGCTTCTCGCGGCGTCCCACTGCTACCTGCGCAATAAAGGGCACGAGGTTGTTCGGGATCCCTTGCGGGTCCTCGCCGATGCGGCCGGACGGGTGGGCCCCCACGGGGTTGAAATAGCGCAGCAGTGCGATATGCCAGCGATCGTCAGCGTTGCCCAGGTCAGAGAGGATGTCCTCGATCTGTTCCTTGGTGCGGCCATAAGGGTTGTTGGCGCCGATTTCCATCTTTTCGATGTAGGGGATCGGGTTGTGTTCGCCGTACACGGTGGCAGAAGAGCTGAAGACAATGGATCGCACATTGTGCTTGTCCATGGCCCGGAGCAGGTTCAGGGTGCCCACAATGTTGTTGTAGTAGTAAGCGAGCGGCTCCTGGACGGATTCCCCCACGGCCTTCAAACCCGCAAAGTGGATCACGGCGTCGATCTGGTGCTGGTCGAACACAGCCTCAACTGCGGGCTCGTCCACCAGGTCAACCTGGTGGAAGGCGGCAGCCTTGCCGGTCAGCTCGGAAACGCGGCGGAGGGATTCCTCGCTGGAATTCACGAGGTTGTCCAGCACGACGACGTCGTGGCCGGCTTCCTGGAGGGACAGAACGGTGTGGGAACCGATGTAGCCGGTGCCGCCCGTGACAAGAATTTTCATGGTCCCTACGCTATCGGAAATCGGAGCCACGCCGCTCTGTGTTGAGCGGTGTTGAAGCACGTTCGTGCTAAAAAATACTGGTGCCCAAAATTGTTGATGCCGAAGCCCGGCGCCAGGAAGTTGTCCAAGCCGTCTTCCGGATCATCGCCAGTGATGGCTTGGAACGGGCATCCTTGAGGGAAGTAGCCGATGAGGCAGGACTGGCAGTCGGCTCTGTACGGCACTATTTCGCCAGCAGCGACGAACTCCTGGTCTTCTCTTTTGGCGCAGTGATCGACCGGATTGTCGGCCGCTTGGAGTCCGCCATGACGGCAGTAGAGGCGGAACGTCCGGGCGGCTCGGCACAGCAGGCCGCTGTGCTGAATCTCCTCGGACAGTTCCTTCCCCTGGACGAAGAACTCGCGGTGGATGCCTGCGTATGGATGGCGTTCCGCCACGCTGCACGTATCAAGCCTGTCCTGGCAGCCGAAGCTGAGCGCAGCCACCGCGCTGTGGCGGCCGTCGTCGGGCGTTTGATCATGATGTTGAGCCCCCAAGAGGCTGAGGCCCAACAAACCCTTGTAGCGGAAGCGGAGAGGCTCCTGGCCACCATGGATGGGCTGTGCATGCACGCATTGCTGCAACCGGAGTGGATGACAGCGGAAATGTGCAGCGACGTCCTGACGGCGCACTTACGTTCTTTGGCTGGAGCACCTGCTTCGTCCTGAACCACCGAGGCCTCTGCCAAGCAGTGCCTCCGCGCCACTACCGTCTGGACTCATCGGGAATAGACTGGGAGAAGTCGGGAACCTGCCAAGGGAGGAATTCGGATGCATGAGTCATGCGGCCCGGGATGGCGTATCACCATGGACACGTCCGGGCCGATGCTCATCGCCCTCTATTTGCGCGATGTCGCGGGGTTGGATGGTGCTGGCAAACCTGTGTTGTCGCACGCAGCTCCCAAGGTCCGGCATGCCGATCACAGCCACCTCACCTCCGATGTGGGGGGAATTCACGCTCTCAAGACGGAATGGGAAGCGTGGTGGGAGAACCTGGTTAAGTCCTACCCCAACCCGGCATCGGAACTGGCGCCTCCCAGCTTCAAGGCATTCGGGAATTCGCCGGCACTCCAGCGCGTCCTGCAGGCCCACTTCGGATCGGCCCTGGGGTGGGCGACGGATCGCATTGACGAGTATGCAAGCCTTGAGGCTGCCCGCGAAGCAAACGGCGTGACACAGGTCCTGAACGAAATGGTGGAGGACAGGCTGCTAGAAGTCGGCCGCAGTTCCCGGGACTTCGATCTCACCATCATTGAGCTACCCCTCAATGAACCCCGCGCCTGGTATTTGGAACCCAGCACTATGATCATGAGCCACCGGTTGCTGGCCGAGCCAGATGTCTTCCGCAGCTATGTCCAGCCAGTGGTGGAGTTGCTTGCCTGAGTCAGGTGGTGGGGGCGGACACCGTGATAGTGACTCCCTCGGACGGATCGGCAGAAGCATGCCAGCCGTCCCTTTTCTCCCTGTTCCACGTCTGGCCGGCAGCGTCCACTTGGGTGATGGACAGGGATTTCGCGTTTGCTACGGCCCAGTGGGCAATGGCCCATGCCTGTGTTCCAGCGACCTCCAGCTGGACCGAACGGCCCTGAACCGTGGCCGCGTGGCCGCCGAACGCCGTCGTGATGCCATCGACGACGGCGGCAGGGTCGCCTGCCGCTTCGGGCATACGCAGCTCACAGTTCAACGATGATTCGGAGTGCCCGGTCAGGGCGGAGGCGAAAGCACGACCCATGGCTTCATGCTGGGCATAGGCGCGTGGGAATGCCGATCGCTGGACGGCTTGGGCGGCCTGGGTGATTTCCATGGTCTCGAACCCGGGCACTTTGACCAGTCCGTCATAGAACGCGTTGCTCGCATAGACGGGGTCCATGACCTGGGCCTCGGTGCCCCAGCCCTGTGAGGGCCTCTGTTGGAACAGGCCACGGGAGTCCGGTCCCGCTTCATCGCCGTAGTTGATGTTCCGGAGACGGGATTCCTGCATAGCGGTGGCCAGCGCAATGCTCGCCGCCCGGGGCGGCAACCCCCGCTGCACGGATATGGCCGAAATGAGTGAAGCGTTGGCAGCTTGGTCTGTGGCCAGCTCGTGGGTGTCGGAACCTGCGACGGCGACGCAGCGCTCCGTGACCAGGGTCTCGGAGCGCTGCAGTACAGCAACTATCGCGTAGATGGCACCTGCTACGAGGGCCAAAGCCAGCACCGCAACGATGGCGCGGCGGAACCGGCGCATTGAACGTCTCCTGCTAGTTGGCGTGCAGAGCCTCGTTCAGCTCCACGGTCTGACCCTTGCGCGGCAGAACTTCCACGCCGCCGGTGGTGGAGTTGCGGCGGAACAGCAGGTTGGGAACGCCGGAGAGTTCCACCGCCTTGATGATCTTGCTGGTGTCCTCCCCGTTCTCGTCCTTGGGTCCCGGGACGCGCACGCGGGTTCCGGCGGTGACATAGAGACCGGCTTCGACCACTGAGTCATCGCCAATGCTGATGCCGACGCCGGAGTTGGCGCCGAGCAGCACGCGCTCACCCAGGGCGATCTTTTCCTTGCCGCCGCCGGAGAGCGTGCCCATGATGGATGCTCCACCGCCCACGTCCGTGCCGTCACCGGCAACGACGCCTGCCGAGATGCGGCCTTCCACCATGGAGGTGCCCAGCGTACCGGCGTTGAAGTTGACGAAACCTTCGTGCATCACGGTGGTGCCTTCGGCAAGATGGGCACCCAAGCGAACGCGATCGGCGTCGGCAATGCGTACGCCTGTGGGGACAACATAGTCCACCATCCGCGGGAACTTGTCCACGCCATAGACCACAACGTTGCCGCGCTTGCGCAGGCGTGCACGGGTCAGTTCGAAGCCGTCAACCGCGGCGGGGCCGAAGTTGGTCCACACCACGTTGGGCAGCTTGCCGAAGACACCGTCCAGGTTGATGCTGTTGGGCTTGACCAGGCGGTGTGAGAGAAGGTGCAAGCGAAGGTAGGCGTCAGCGGTGTCTGCCGGCGCGGCGTCGAGGTCGATCTGTGCGAAGACCACCTTCTGCTCGGTGCCACGATCGGCGTCGTTGCCTTCATCGGCGAGTGCAGTGAGTGAGGGGTCTGCGTTTTCGATGTCGCGCAGCGACTCGGCCGCTACGCCAAGCGCAGGCGCCGGGAACCAGACATCCAGCACGGTTGCTTCCCCGGAGGCCGAGGTGGCGATGGTCGCGAGGCCGAATCCGTAGGCCGAACGGTCGGTGGCGGGCGCGTTTGCGGGCACAGCAGAAGCAGCAGTTTCAGTCATGGGCCAAGTCTATCCAGCAGTCGGAGGTCGGTTAAAACCCGTCTCACGCCGTGAAGGTCGCATTTGACGTTGTGTCCGGGGATTAAGCTGGACGGGTGACCCTGAACCCTGCTCCCGCCCTCCTTGACCTGCGCCAGGACGTTGCTTTGCTGACGGCCGCGATCATCGACTTCAACAGCGTCTCCGGTAACGAGACCGAACTGGCCGACGCGGTGGAGGCCGCCTTGCGTGCCATCCCCGCTTACACCGTGGTCCGGGACGGTGACGCCATCATTGCGCGAACCGAACTTGGCCGTCCTGAACGCGTCATCCTTGCCGGGCACCTGGACACAGTTCCACTGCCCACGGTTGAGGGATCGTTGGGCACCGTTCCCGCGACGTGGGAGTCCGGCGTTCCCGGGGAAGGCGTGCTTTACGGCCGGGGGACCACCGACATGAAGGGCGGGGTCGCGGTGCAACTCGCACTGGCGGCAACACTGTTCGACGACGGACGGCAGCCGGACAAAGATGTCACCTTCGTCTTCTACGACCATGAGGAAGTGGAGGCAGTGAAGAGCGGCCTTGGCAGATTGGTACGCAATCACGGCGACCTGCTGGACGGCGATTTTGCGATCCTCCTGGAGCCCACGCACGGCACCGTGGAAGGTGGGTGCAACGGCACCAGCCGTTTCGAAGCCACCACCATCGGTGAGACTGCCCACTCCGCGCGTGCGTGGATGGGCAGCAACGCCATCCACGCTGCGGCTCCCATCCTTGCCAGGCTGGCTGCGTATGAACCCAGGACCATCAACGTGGACGGCCTTGACTACCGCGAAAGCCTTAATGCCGTGAAGATCAACGGCGGCACAGCCGGTAACGTCATTCCCGATCGCTGCGTGGTGGAAATCAACTACCGTTTTGCCCCTGACAAGACTCCTGACCAGGCCGAGGCCCATGTTCGGGAGCTGCTGGAGGGTTTCGACGTCGTTCGGACCGACGCAGCTGCCGGCGCTCGTCCGGGACTCAACCATCCGGCTGCCGCGTCCTTTGTTGCCGCAGTCGGGGCCGAGCCGAAGCCCAAGTACGGCTGGACCGACGTCGCTCGCTTCAGTGAGCTGGGCATCCCGGCGGTGAACTTCGGCCCCGGCGATCCGCTGCTGGCGCATAAGGACAATGAACACGTCGACGCCGATGCCGTCCGTGAGTGCCTCCGGGCACTGAGGACGTGGCTGGCGCCGTAGCTGGCTCTACTGACCCGAGGGGTTGCTTGGGTGGCCTGGCCCGCCCCTACCATGCACTGGTCTGGCGTTCGGTGGGGGTTCGCCGACTTCGTGGATGGTATGGCCGCTGCAAGGCGTTCCGGTTGCGCTGGCCCGCTCGATGCGCGAGACGGTGAACCATCGCATTGCATCGCGTAGTTGGCACCACCCAACCAGGTACCACTGGCCGTTCGTGGAGGCGAAGAGAACTGGTTCAACGTCGCGGGTAGTGGTGGTCCCGTCTCCCGAGGTGTAGCGAATGCGGACCACCCGCTGCTCGGCCATCGCCGCCTCCAGAGCCGACCTGATGGTGCGTGAAGATGATGGAAGCGGGTTGACCCACACGCGGCCGGCCAGCTGCTCGGCTCTTGCACGTGTTTTTGGATCGAGGACGTCCAGGATCTTCTGGATCCCGGCCGCTGCCAGATCGGAGTACGGGGCGTCAGGTGCAGCGGACACGGCCGCCATCAGCGCAACAGCTTGCGCTGGGGACAAGCTGACAGGCGGCAGGGACGCGCCTATGGCCAATCCGTAGCCACCGCCCGGACCCGGGCGCGACCAGACGGGCGCTCCGCTGTTCTCGAGCGCAGCGAGGTCTCTCTTGACTGTGCGCACGGACACGCCGAACTCTCTCGCCAGCCGTTCGGCGGAGCAACCCCGGGATCCATTGCGGCGCAGCATTTCGGACAGGGCATGCAGTCGCTCTGTTCGCTTCACCCTTCTGCCTGCAGCAAATTCATGACATAAATAGTGACATACTCCTGTCTGCACCGCCTACGAAGCTAGTGATATGACAATCGCAACGAGCAATCCGCACATCATTCTCATCGCCGGCCACTGGCTGGGCGCTTGGGCGTGGGATGAAGTCCTCGAATACCTGAAAACCGACCACACCCGTGCTATGGCCATGACACTGCCTGGTTTGGAGGGGGACGATCCTGAGCGTGCCTCGAAGACTCTCGACGATCAAGCCGCAGCGGTCATGGACCTCATGGTCCGGCTTGGGGTTTCCGAGGACGAGCCTGCCGTAATCGTCGCTCACAGCGGGGCAAATGCTCCCGTCAGTCTTGTCCTGGACCGGCAGCCTGAGCTTGTTCAACGGGTGGTATGGGTGGACTCTGGTCCTGTGGTGACGGGCAGCGTCTTTGCCGCAGACCTCCCGGAGGGGTTGGAGGAGCTTCCGCTGCCGCCCTTCGGTGCGCTGGCACAGCAGGCCAGCCTCGAGGGCCTGAGCGCAGACGTCCTGGAGCGTTTCCGGAGCCGGGCAGTCCCTGAGCCAGGCCCCGTGCTTCGTCAGCCCGTCGAGCTCACGAACGATGCCCGCCGCACGGTCCGGACAACTCTGGTGTGCTGCTCGATCCCGAGCGCCCAGGTGCTGGAACTGGCCCGCGCAGGCCATGCCATGTTTGCCGAAGTCGCGAACCTCGTCACCCTCGATGTCATTGACCTCCCAACGGGCCATTGGCCCATGTGGAGCCGACCCCGCGATCTGGCCAGGGCCATTCTGGCGGCGTCTTCCTGAATGACCTGAACCGCTTGTACAACCTGAGGGGCCAGCCGATTCCGGCTGGCCCCTCAGTCCGCGAGGAAATTCAAGACACAGCGCCACGCTGCTCTCACGGCGGAGCCAGCCCCTAAAAAGCCAACCCCTAAAAAGGGAGAAGGTCCGCAGCCTGTTGGCTGCGGACCTTCCTTGTGCGGTGCAGGATGGCTACTTCGTGCCCGGTCCCTCCACAGAGTCCTTGGCGACGGGATCATTACCGCCGGCTGAAAGGCCTGTGCGAATGCTGGCCGGAGCCACGCCCCCAGCGGCCTTCTTGGAGCCGCGACGCTCGATCATGATCGCAATCCGGGAAACGGACAGGTTGATCAGGATGTAAATTGCGGCGCCCACGAAGAACGCTGGGAACAGGAAGTCCGGACCCAGGAAGTCAGCCATGATCTGGATCTTCCGCAGGAGTTCTTCGTAACCGACGATGTAGCCCAGCGAGGTGTCCTTGAGGAGCACCACCAGCTGCGCAATCAACGATGGCAGCATGCGTCGTACGGCCTGGGGGAACTCGATGGACATGCGCGACTGGAAGCTGCGCAAACCGATGGCCAGCCCGGCCTCGCGTTGTCCCTTGGGCAGGGACTGGATGCCTGCTCGAAGGATTTCGGCGAAGATGGCGGCGTTGTAGAGCACCAAGCCAACCACGACCGCCTGGAACTGTCCGGTGGCGAAGACCAGCAGAACGAACAACATCATAAGGACCACGGGCATGCCGCGAAGGAACTCAAGGACCACCTGTGTGGGTATGCGAATCCAGGAGATCAAGGAGATGCGCAACAGGCAGAGCGCGATGCCCAACGGGAAAGCAATGACGGCTGCCACTGCGGCCGCAGCCAGGGTGGACAGGATGCCTTGGCCGATCAGGCTCCAGACGTCCGGCGCCAGGGGACCGTAGAAGATTTCCCAGCGGTCCGCGTCGAAGATGCCTTGCTGCGCCAAAGTGACGACGGCGATTGCGAGGACTCCGAGGATGATCAGAATTCCGGCGGCTGATCCTATCAGCGAGTAGAGGCGGGCTTTCGGCCCGGGGACGTCGTACAGGACCGATGTCATCGGGCAATCGCCACCTTTCGTTCAACAAAGTGAGCCAGGAGCCCCAGCGGAACCGTAATCAGGAGGTAGAAGAACGCTACCCCTAGAAGGATCCAGAGGACTTGGTCGCCGTAGTCGTTGGAGAGCTGGCGGCCGTAACCGAACAGCTCCAGGACGAAGAACGCGCCTGCCACGGAGGAGTTCTTGACCAGTGCGATCAGGATGTTGATCAAGGGAGGAATGACTGTGCGGACTGCCTGGGGGAGGACGATGAACCCCAGAACCTGGGTAAAGGTCATGCCGACGCTGCGGGCGGCTTCTGCTTGACCGACGGGCACGCTGTTGACGCCTGAACGGACGGCTTCGGCAATGAAGGCGGCCGTGTAGCTGCTCAGCGCAATAATGGCGGCCACTTCGAATTGCTCGAATTTGACGCCAAGTCGGGGCAGGACAATGGCTGCGAAAAAGAAAATGATGGTCAGTGGGGTATTTCGTGCGACTTCAACATAAAACATGCTGAAACCACGGAGTGCAGCCACGGGGGAAACCCTCATGGCCGCCAGGAGTGTGCCGACGATGAGGGCAATGATTCCTGAAATTACGGAGAGATAGAGGGTGCGGAGAAATCCGTCCCAGTATTCGGGGAGGCTTGCTATGACGGCGTCCATGGCTTCCTTCGGCTGCAGCTAATCAGGGAACAGGGTCCTGGAGTCATCAACTGCCGCCGCCCGACGGGGCGGCGGCAGCTAACTGATCCCGACTAGTAGCGGTTGACTGCGGGAAGTTCAGGAGTGGTCTTGATGACCTTGCCTGCAGTGGCTTCCCAAGCCTTCTTGTACTCGCCGTCCTTCTGGAATGCTTCGAGCTGGTCGTTGATCCAGTTGCGGAAGACGGTGTCGTCCTTCTTCAGGCCGATGCCGTAGGGCTCCTTGGTGAAGGTTTCGTCCGAAGCAAGCTTGAAAGCGTCCGGTTCTTTGTCCACGTAGCCGGCGAGGATCACGTTGTCAGTGGTGACAGCCACAACCTGCTTGTTGCGCAACGGCTCCAGGCAAGCGGTGTAGGTGGCGGCCGGAACAACCTCTGCGCCGTACTTCTCGGCGATGGTCTTTGCCGGGGTGGAACCTGTCACGGAGCAGACCTTCTTGCCCTTGACGTCCTCAGGCTTGGTGATGGAGGTATCGTCCTTGTTCACCAGCAGCGCCTGGCCGGCTTCGTAGTACGGGCCAGCAAAAGCGACCTTTTCCTTACGGGCATCGTTGATGGTGTAGGTAGCGATGACGAGGTCAACGCGACCCTGCTCGATGAACGACTCGCGGTTCTGGGAGACGGTCTCTACCCACTCGATCTTGTCTGCAGCAATTCCCAGCTTGGCGGCGATTGCCTTGCCCATTTCAACGTCGAAACCGACAGGCTTGCCGTCCAGGCCCTTCTGGCCGAACAGCGGCTGGTCAAACTTGGTGCCGATGGTGATTTTCTGGGCCTTGTTCAGCTTCTCCATGGTGGTGCCGGCTTCGAAGCTTGCCGAGGCAACAGGGGGAGTGGTGGTGCTGCTGCCGCCACAAGCACTCAGTGAGAGGGCGAGCACGGCAGAAGCGGCCACCAGCAGCGACTTCCTCCGGGTAATGAAAGCCTTCATGACATTCCTTTCTTAGGTTGGCCGTCTTAGGGCCTGGGTGCGGTCTCTACAGTCTTGGGTGGGGGCGATAGAGAGCTAGTGGGTCAAGAGCTTGGACAGGAAGTCCTTGGCGCGGGTGCTCTTCGGGTTGGTGAAGAATTCCTCGGGGGTTGCATCTTCCACGATCTGACCGTCGGCCATGAAGACCACGCGGTCGGCAGCTTTGCGGGCAAAACCCATCTCGTGGGTTACCACGATCATGGTCATGCCTTCTTTTGCCAGCTGGATCATGACGTCCAGGACTTCGTTGATCATTTCGGGGTCCAACGCGGACGTCGGTTCGTCGAACAACATCACCTTCGGCTTCATGGCAAGAGCGCGTGCTATGGCCACACGTTGCTGCTGGCCGCCGGAGAGCTGTGCGGGAAGCTTGGGAGCCTGGTGTCCGACACCGACGCGTTCAAGAAGCGCCATGGCCTCTTTGTCGGCGGTTCCTTTGGCAACCTTCTTGACCTTGATCGGTCCCAGCGTGACGTTCTCAAGAATCGTCTTGTGGGCGAACAAGTTGAAGGACTGGAAGACCATTCCGACGTCGGCGCGCAGGTGCGCCAGATCCTTGCCTTCTTCGGGGAGTTTCTTCCCGTCAATGGCGATGTCGCCGTCGTCGATCGTTTCCAGACGATTGATCGCACGGCACAGGGTGGACTTACCGGAACCGGAGGGTCCGATAACCACCACGACTTCACCCTTCTTGACGTGGAGGTTGATGTCTTTCAGGACGTGCAATTGACCGTAATGCTTATTGACGCCGTTCAGGGAGACGAGGGCATCGCCGGACGCTTGAGTAGTCATACGACGAATCTAGCGAACAAAGAAGCAAATATGACCACGGTCACGCCAAGTTCCTGAAGATCGTGACTGAACAGAAACCTGCTCCCCAGCGATATACCAGACTGCAATGCAAGAAGCGGGTCGCAGCGACTGAGCAGGCATCCATAGGCGCTAGCCTTGGGCAATGAGCATCAGCCAGCACCCAGTACCCCACCCGGATGCCAACGGCCACGTCAGGGCAGCCCATGTGCCCCTGCCCTCGGAGGTTGCACCGGCCAAGCACAAAGGCTCTTTGGAGCTTCGCCGCAAACAAGCGGATACGGGGATGTCTGACCAGCACTTGCTGGACACCAGTGGTGCCGGGCAATTCATTCACACTGATCCGTGGCGTGTCCTGAGGATTCAAAGTGAGTTCGTTGAAGGCTTCGGAGCCTTGGCGGATCTGGGACCGGCTGTCAGTGTGTTCGGTTCGGCGCGCACCAAGCCCGGGACCGAGTACTACGAGATGGCCGTGGACGTTGGACGCAAGCTGGCCGAAGCCGGCGTAGCGGTCATCACCGGCGGTGGACCTGGTTCCATGGAAGCGGCAAACAAGGGCGCCGTGGAAGGCAACGGAGTTTCCGTTGGCTTGGGTATTGAACTTCCCTTTGAGCAGGGCCTCAATCAGTGGGTGGACCTGGGTATCAACTTCCGGTATTTCTTCGCCAGAAAGACCATGTTCGTCAAGTACGCCCAAGGATTCGTTGTGCTCCCGGGCGGCCTCGGAACCTTGGATGAACTCTTCGAGGCCATGGTGCTCGTGCAGACCCGCAAGGTGACATCGTTCCCGATCGTCCTTCTGGGCGTCAGGTTCTGGGGCCCAATGATCGAGTGGATCAGGGAAACTCTGGTGGCGGAGGGCATGGTGTCGGAGAAGGATCTGGACTTGATCCAGCTCGTGGATGACCCTGCTGACGCCGTGCACCGTGTCCTGCACGGGGCACCCCTGCCGCCGGCCGCCAACGGCAACCAGCGCCCGGAGTAGCCAGGCGCATCTGGCACGATGGACCTTGTGAGCTTTTTCCTGGTGTTTCTCGCGATCGTTCTTATTGGTGCTGCACTGTATTTCGGTGCAGGAATCGTCCGGGGGCGCTCTATAGGGGCGGGGTTTGATGACCCCGGTCCCACTCTGCCGCCTGTGCTCCTGCCTGCCGAAGCCAAGCCTTCCGACGTGGATTCCCTGCGCTTTGCCTTGGGACTGAGGGGTTATCGGATGGACCAGGTTGATCAGGTCCTGGATGAACTGAGGGACCAGCTTGAGGCGAAGGACCGTGAAATCGAAAGACTCGGGGCTTTGGCCCAGCCCGGGCTGGAGGACGGCGAGACCAGCCGGACCAAGCAGTGAGCCCACAAGGCCCGGTTTCGGCTGGGGAAGGACTCACGGCACGGCTTTCGCGCGCAGTGTCTTCTTCCGGGGCACGAATGGCGGGATGGCCGTGGTGGCTTCAGGTCGCTGTGGTCTTTGTTGTTGCGCGCCTTGTCAGCGCCTGCATCTTCATGGCGGCAGCAATTCACCAAGGCACCAACCCCTGGTTCCCGCCTGCGCCTGACTACTGGAATTTTGTCACCATCTGGGACGGCCGCTGGTACCAGGAAGCCGCTGAGAAAGGCTATCCCACGGTCCTGCCCGTGGACGCGAATGGCGTAGTCAAGGAAAACGCGTGGGCCTTCTACGCACTCTTCCCTTTCCTCGCCCGGGGTTTGTCCGCCATGACCGGGATGGGAATTTTGCCCGCACTGACGGCAATCGCCATGGTGGCAGGTCTCGGCGCAGCGTTGGTCATCTTCCAGCTCTTCAGGGAGTTCGCGGGCAGGCGAACGGCCATGTGGGGCGTCATTTTTGTTTCCACGTTTCCGGTATCCCCTATTCTGCAGGTCCCGTATGCAGAGTCCTTGAACCTGTTGCTCCTTGCGGCGTCATTGTTGCTGGTTGTCCGGCGGCACTATCTCGCCGCCATTCCCGTGGTCCTCCTGATGTGCTTGTCCAGGCCCACCGGAGTGCCCTTCGCTGCCATGCTCGGGCTGCTGTTCCTCTGGCGGTTGTGGGGCAGGCTCCGGCCGTCGTTGTCTGCCCAGCCACCAGAAGGCGGCGCGGCAACACGCCCGACGTCGACACGCAGCTTGGTGTCACTGGCCGTCCTGGTGTTCGCGACCGCGCTCGGAGCCTTGGCGTGGCCGACCATCGCCTGGGCCGTGACAGGTGACCCTGCCGCTTACACGCGTACCGAGACCGCCTGGCGGGGACACGATCTTGTCCCCTTCAAACCGTGGTTCGATACCGGCCGGATGCTGTTCGGCCCCGTTCTAGGAGTGCTGGCGCCTTTTGTCTTCACAGCGCTTTTCGTGTTGCTGATGATTTCCAGGCCCGTCAGGGCCATTGGAATGGAACTCCGGCTGTGGTGTGCCTGCTATATGGGTTATCTGCTGGTGTTCCTGCATCCGCAGACCAGTACCTTCCGGATGCTGTTACCGCTGTTCCCGCTGGCCTTGGGTGCGGCGTTGCTGTCCAAGTCCAAGGCTTACCGGGGGACCGTGGTGGTGCTGTTCGTCCTCCTCCAGATCGTCTGGGTGGTATGGCTGTGGGCCTGGGCTCCGTTGCCCGGTGGGGGCGACTATCCGCCCTGACGTGGAGCTTTGCCCGGGAAACACAATATGTACAAAGCCCGGACAAATAGCCCGCTGATTCGCTACGGACGGGTAAGTACGGGATAATGGACTACGAGCAAGGACAAAGCACCTAAAAGTGCCCGGCCAAGGCGGCCTCCCAAGCGGTGCCGCCGGCTGCAATTGCGAAGCGGATCCAGCCCGGCCGGGTTGGGCGTGACTTGGGACAAATGGAGGGGATTTTCCTAATGGCGGCTATGAAACCACGTACTGGCGACGGCCCTATGGAAGTTACCAAAGAGGGACGCAGCCTTATCATGCGTGTGCCACTCGAAGGCGGAGGGCGACTTGTCGTCGAGCTTAATGCCGCCGAAGCGGAAAACCTCAAGGAATGCCTCGTAGGTGTGACCGAATAGATTTAGGAGCAGGGCCCGGCGGGAGCTGGGCCCTGCTTTTTGTTTAAGGAACGTTCCGCGCTGAATACTGCAAGCGCTGCGCCTACTTCTTGACCGCGACCAGCAACCCATCGCCGGTGGGCAGCATTGCCGAGGCCAACCGCTCGTCATCGCGGATGGCTTTGCCAATCTGGCGCAACACCACGGTGGTGGAGTCCCGGGCGGCCGGGTTGGCTACGCGGTCTTTGTCCAAGGCATCGTTGATGACCAAGGTGCCACCGGACTTCAACAGACGGATCGCCTGTTCCACGTACTTGGGAAAGTTCGGCTTATCGGCATCAATGAAAACAAGGTCATAGGCGGAGTCCGTCAGGCGAGGCAACACGTCAGCGGCGCGGCCCGAAATGGTGCGCGTCCGGTTGGCTGGGCTCCCTGACTCAAGGAACGCTTCCCTGGCCGCCTTGAGGTGTTCCACATCGACGTCGATGGTGGTCAGGACTGCCTGCGGGCTCAGGCCCCGCAGAAGGCAGACGCCGGACACTCCGGCGCCGGAGCCCACCTCAACCACGGTCTGCGCCTTGGATGCGGCAGCCAGGACCGTCAGCACGGCACCCACGCCGGGACTGATGGGCGTGACGCCCAGCTCGAAGGACCGCTCGCGGGCGCGCAACAAGACGTCATCCTCAGCCGGCAGATCTTCTGCGTAGGACCAGCTGCTTGACTTGTCGGCACTCATGAAGGGTTTCGCTTTCCGCGGGTAGGGGTGTTTGTACCAGACTACTGGGTCCGCCCTTGTAATCCCGCTGTTGGTCAACCGCCCAGCGGTTGTGTCCGACGTCGGATTCAGCCTTGCGGGAAAAATGCCCGCCAGTCAGGAAATTCCCAGACAACCTTGGGATGATAATGCTCCGGTCATCCATGAGGTGGGCGGCGCCGAATTCTTGGTGAATCACAGTTTGAGGGGAGTGGACGATGCCGGCATCGCATGCTGCGCCAGTCCAAACATCGGAAAGCGTTGAGGCCGTTGCTGAGTGGGTCATGCCCAGCTGGGAGGAAGTGGTAGCGAACCACTCCGCCAAGGTATATCGCCTCGCCTATCGCCTGACGGGAAACAAGTTCGACGCCGAAGACCTGACCCAGGAGGTCTTTGTCCGCGTGTTCCGTTCGCTTGAAAACTTCAAGCCGGGAACTCTCGACGGCTGGTTGCACCGTATTACCACCAACCTGTTCCTCGACCAGGCCCGCCGCAAGAGCCGGATCCGCTTCGACGCGCTTGCCGAGGATGCGGAATCCCGCCTGCCGGGCCGCGAACCCGGACCCGAGCAGAGCTTCGAGCACAACAACCTTGATCTTGACGTTCAGCGCGCACTGGAGGAGTTACCGCCCGACTTCCGCGCCGCCGTCGTGCTGTGCGATCTCGAAGGCCTGTCCTATGACGAGGTCGCAGAGGCCCTGGGGGTCAAGCTGGGCACTGTCAGGTCCCGTATCCACCGCGGCCGCACCATGCTGCGCGAGAAGCTTGCCCACCGCGATCCTCGTCCGGCGGAGGCTCGCAAGCCACGCCTGAAGATGCCGCGCATCGCCAGCATTCTTTAGGACGTCGATGCCTCGACATCCACGTCGTCCGGGATTTCTGTCCCGGCGCAAACTGGTTGCGCTGCGCCACACGCGAGCCCCCGAACACCTTGAGGTATGCGCGGAGTGCCGCAATGCCCTGCAACGGGAACGTCAGTACCTTGAACGTCTCCGGTGTGCCTCTGTGCCTGAGGCCAGCCACGATCTCGCAGCGCGTCTCATCCAGCACACGGAACGGCTTGCCAACCAGCCAAGCCAGCCGTTTGCCACCCAGCAGGCCCCTCGCGGAGGGCGGCGGGCAGTCCGCCTTGCGGCCGTGGCGGCCAGCACGCTGGCGGTCAGCGCCGGAGCCCTTGCTGTGTCCGCTTATGTGGTGGCAGGTGATGACGAAAAGCAGGCGTTTGGAGGGACAAGCGACGTCGGTGCCCTGGCCGGAGCCTGGACGGGAAGCCCGGCAGAAACCATGGTGGGACCGGCGTTCAGGGCCGGCAGCACAGTCAGCTTGAGTTCTGCGCAGCTGGATACGCTGAGGAAAGAAGGATGGGCGTGCCCCGAGCTGTCGGCGATGGGTTTCCACGTCGTGTCAGCCCAAGCAACCATGCATAACGGCCACGCGGCGGTTGAGATCAAGCTGGAGAGCAACGGACACTACGCCACCATCGTGGAAGAGCACCTGCCGGAGGATCGCACTGCCGTGGGTACTTCGACGCCTGCCCGGCTTTCCGTTACCCAGGGGATGCCTTGGAAAGCCGTGTACACAATGCCTGCAGCCGTGATCAGCTACTCGTCAGACCTCCCCGCGGACACCGCTGATGATGCAGTCCCCGAAATCGTCCGCGCCGGCGAGTCCCTGGGAGCCATACCAACCAACGAAAGTCCCGAAGCCTGGCACGACAGACTGCTGCGCGGGCTCCGGACCCTTCTCCGGCCCGCCGGTTTATGAGCGACACCACAGACAAGGTAATCTTCGTAGCGTGTTAGGAATCAACGGCCCGGAGTTCATACTCCTTCTGATTATCGGCGTGCTCGTCATCGGTCCCAGCCGTTTGCCCGAATACACTCAAAAGCTCGCAAATCTGGTCAAGGAAGTCCGCCGGATGGCTTCGGGTGCCCGCGAGCAGATCAAGGAAGAAGTCGGCATCGATATCGATGAGGTCGACTGGAAGAAATATGATCCCCGTCAGTACGATCCCCGGCGCATCATCAAGGATGCACTCCTGGACGATGACGCCAAACCCGTGAGTCCGGGAGCGCCGGCTGTAGCGGCGACCGCTGCCGCCGCAGCGGTACAGACGAAGCCACAAACACCCACCAGGGTGATCGAGCGCTTGGCCGAGGGAGAACCTGCACCCTTCGACTCTGAGGCCACCTAAAACCCGTTGTTGGGCGGTTGTCCGCAGTTGTCCCTGCCTAGCGGGGTTGGATTCCCAGCGGAAGGCCCGACAGTCCGCGCGGCCGTGATGCCAAGGCCTCAGCGATCGTCTCCATAGCTCTTGCAGCTACAGTTTCCGGTGCTGCCAGGACCACGGGTTTCCCGGCATCGCCTCCCTCCCGCAAACGGATGTCCAAGGGAATCTGGCCAAGCAACGGAACCTCGCTGCCCACCGCGGCAGTCAACCTCTCAGCCAGGATGGCGCCGCCGCCGCTTCCGAACAGTTCCATGCGACCGCCGTCGGGCATCTCCAGGAACGACATGTTTTCGATGACGCCAGCCACCTTCTGGCCAGTCTGGGTGGCAATTGTTCCAGCGCGCTCCGCGACGTCCGCGGCAGCTGCCTGCGGCGTGGTCACCACCAGGATCTCAGCGTTGGGCAGCAACTGCGCCACGGAAATCGCGATGTCGCCGGTGCCGGGGGGAAGGTCCAGGAAAAGGGCATCGAGGTCACCAAAGTAGACATCGGTGAGGAACTGTTCCAAGGCCCGGTGCAGCATGGGACCACGCCACGCCACCGGCTGGTTGCCGGCCACGAACATTCCGATGGAGATGACCTTAACGCCGTAAGCCACGGGCGGCAGAATCATGTCGTCCACTTGCGTGGGCTTTTGCGTGATCCCCATCAGTGCCGGTACTGAGAAGCCGTGAACGTCGGCGTCCACGATGCCCACCCGGAGACCCTGGGCGGCCAAGGCGCAGGCGAGATTGACGGTGACGGAGGACTTGCCCACTCCGCCTTTTCCGCTGGCTACGGCGTACACCTTGGTCAATGATCCCGGCTTGGTGAACGGAATGCCGCGCTGTCCACCAGGGCCGCGGAGCTGCTCCTTGAGGGCCTCGCGCTGGGCGGAAGTCATCACCTTGAGTTCAACATCCACGCTGGTGACCCCAGGGACCCGTGAGAGGGCCTCGGTGGCGTCGTTTGTAATGGTGTCACGGAGGGGGCAACCGGCAATGGTCAGCAAGACAGCCAGTTGGACGGCTCCGGCAGCATCGGCAGAAACCGATTCCACCATCCCGAGTTCCGTGATGGGGCGGCGGAGTTCGGGATCAATGACAGTTGCCAAGGCAGCCTGAAGCGCCTCGGCAGATGCGGTGCTCATACGGTCAGGCCCGGCTTTCAGGGTTCTCAGTGGATGGTTTCGCAGAGGAATGCTGTGGCCCGGTGTTCCGCGGAGGGCGGACCTTGGGGATCTGCTGCGTCCGCGGACCGCGCGACTTGTCGCGCTTCTCCTTCAATTTTTCCTTCACCTTGTCGCCGGCCGATTCGGTGCCGTCAGAGGCCGCCTCATTGTCGCGGAGTTCCTCCTGAGCATCGATGATGTCCTCCAGGAGGCTACGGAGCTCGGCCCTGACGTAGTCACGGGTGGCCACCTCGCGCAGGGCGATGCGCAACGACGCCAGTTCCCGGGTGAGGTACTCGGTGTCGGAGAGATTGCGTTCGGCCCTCTGGCGGTCCTGCTGAAGCGAGACACGGTCGCGGTCATCCTGCCGGTTTTGGGCCAACAGAAGGAGGGGTGCGGCGTAGGAGGCCTGGAGGGAGAGCATCAGAGTGAGCAGGGTGAACCCCAACTCCATCCGGTCAAACTGCCAGTCGGTGGGAGCAAAGGAGTTCCAGGCCAGCCAGAACACACAGAACACCGTCATGTACACAAGGAACGTCGGCGTACCCATGAAACGGGCGAAGCCTTCCGTCGCGTTGCCAAAGGCATCCGGGTTGGGCGAGAACTTGGGGAGGATCCGTTGGCGGCCACTCAGCGGCGTATCGAGGCTGCTGCCCGAGCGTCCCGTGGACTTGGCGGATCGGGTGGCGTTGTTATCAGCCAATGCGGCCTCCAAGTTTCCTTATAGGGGCGTCGTCCTCGTGGGCGCGCCAGTCATCCGGCAACAGGTGATCCAGCACGTCATCAACAGTCACCGCCCCCACAAGGCGGCCGTCGTCGTCGACGACTGGAAGGGAATTCAAGTTGTATGTGGCCAGGGTCCGGGCTACCTCGCTGATGTGCGCCTGGTCCGAGAGCGGTTCCAGGTTCTTGTCCACGAGGTTGCCCAAGGGTTCCGGCGGGGGGAACCGGAGAAGCTGCTGGATATGCACCACGCCGAGGAAGCGGCCGGTGGGCGTTTCCAACGGCGGACGGGCGATGAAGATGGAGGAGGCCAGCGCGGGGGAAAGCTCCTCGCGGCGGACATGGGCCAGGGCCTCGGCCACAGTGGCCTCGGGCGGCAGGATGACGGGGACAGGCGTCATGAGGCCACCGGCGGTGTCTTCGTCGTACTCCAGGAGGCGGCGTACGTCTTCAGCTTCCTGCGGCTCCATGAGCTGCAACAACTCTTCGGCCTGGGCAGAGGGGAGCTCGGCGAGGAGGTCGGCGGCGTCGTCCGGATCCATCTCCTCAAGGACGTCGGCTGCACGCTCCACGTCCAGTGCGGACAGGATCTCCACCTGGTCGTCTTCCGGGAGTTCCTGAAGGACATCGGCGAGGCGCTCATCCTGCAATTCACTGGCTACTTCGAACCGGCGTTTGTCACTCATTTCCTGCAGGGCTTCTGCGAAGTCGGCTGGCTTGAGGTCTTCGTGCGTGGCGACGAACTGTGTGGCGGCCTGAGGCTCGTTGTGGGCGCCTGTCTGGGCGTCGGCCCAGTCAATGATCAAGGTTTCGTTGCGGCGCAGCCGGCTCAATGGCGACAGGGAATGTCCGCGGCGGACAAACAGCTTGCTGACAAACCAGTCCTTGGAGCGGTGCTGGTCCATGGCGATGTCCTCGATCGTGGCGTCTCCGCTGCCGTCGGCAAGCGTGACCCGGCGATCGAACATTTCCGCCACCACCAGCGTTTCAGCACCACGCTGTTCGAAACGGCGCAGGTTGACCAAGCCAGTGCAGATGATCTGCGTCTGGTCGATGGACGTAATCCGGGTCATGGGTACAAAAACCCGCTTCTTGCCCGGCACTTCCACCACGATGCCCACCACATGCGGGGCACCACGGGTCCCGCGCGAGAGCACCACGACGTCGCGCAATCGGCCCAGACGGTCGCCCAAGGGGTCGAAGACGTCCAAGCCGAGCAGGCGCGCGACAAAGACGCGTGAAGGATGTGTGCTCATGTTTACAGGCTACCGAGTCTGCTCTCTTTTAGCTGAATTCCAGCCTCTTCACATGTCCATGAGACACAATGGGGCTATGTCTAACATTTTTGGTGGTCCCAAAGCCATTGAGGAATCCCGCAGCGTCCCCCAAGGAGACACCGTGGGGTCGTACACCTCTTATTTGGATGCCCAGAAGGCGGTGGACTACCTCGCGGACCAACAGTTCCCGGTTCAGCTGGTGTCAATCGTGGGCAACGACCTCAAAATGGTTGAGCGGGTGACCGGCCGCCTGAGCTACCCGCGGGTGGCCTTGTCCGGCGCTCTGAGCGGCATGTGGTTCGGCCTGTTCGTCGGTGTGATGCTCTCCTTCTTCACTCCAGCCGGCGGTCCGTTCTCCATCATCACCTCGGTGCTGATGGGCGCGGCTTTCTTCATGCTGTTCGGCATCGTCACCTACGCCACCCAGAGGGGTAAGCGTGACTTCACCTCCACCAGCCAGGTGGTGGCCACCAACTATGACGTCATTGTTGCCGTCGAGGCATCCCATGAGGCCCGCCGCCTGCTGCAGCAATTGCCCATGAACCCCTCGCAGGCAGCTGCGCCGCAGGGCAGCAACTACAACCCCCAGAACACTCCGTTCCAGCAGCCCGGCCAAGCTCCTGAGCGTCCCACCACCTGGAACGACCCCTACGGCCAACGTGGCCCGGAGTCCGGCGCGCCGGAGGGCCAGCAGGCTCCTGCAGCCGCGGCGGCACCCGGCCCGCAGCCTGCACAAAACCCCACACCGGCCGCGGTCCGTTACCCGGACCTTCCGGATGGTCGTCCGCAGTACGGTGTACGCGTGACAGAGGGCCAGAATGCACCCCGGGAAGACGGACAGCAGTCCAGCTCCGAAGACTCCTCCAAGCAGTAACAGCCGGAGCAAAGCATTGCGGGAAGGCCACCGGATCCATGATCCGGTGGCCTTCGCGGCGGAATGCGTTCGCGGCGGGCTACGCCTTGGTGCTGGCTTGGCCCTGCGCCTCCTGGTAGATGCCGGCCATCCAGGACTCGACGTCGTCTGCCTTGCGCGGCAACGCGGCGCTGAGGTTCACGGGGCCATCGGCGGTCATGAGGATGTCGTCTTCGATCCGGACGCCGATGCCGCGGTACTCAGCGGGGATGGCGAGGTCTTCGTCCTTGAAGTACAGGCCGGGTTCGATGGTGAAGACCATGCCTTCGGTGAGGATCCCGTCGAGGTAGAGTTCGCGCTTTGCCTGGGCGCAGTCGTGAACGTCCAGGCCCAGGTGGTGGCTGGTTCCATGCGGCATCCAGCGGCGGTGCTGCTGGCCCTCAGGGCTGATGGCTTCCTCGACCGACACCGGCAGCAGGCCCCACTCAGCGAGGCGCTCGGCCAACACGGTGGTTGCCGCTGTGTGGATGTCGCGGAACCGGACACCTGGCTGGGCGGCGGCGAAACCGGCGTCGGCGGCATCCAGGACAGCCTCGTAGACCTTGCGCTGGACATCGGTGAACGTGCCGGTGGCTGGCAGGGTGCGGGTGACGTCCGCGGTGTAGAGGGAGTCGGCTTCCACACCGGCGTCGAGCAGGAGGAGCTCACCGGCGTTGACGGTTCCCGAGTTGCGGTTCCAGTGCAGCACAGTGGCGTTATTGCCGGAGGCAGCAATGGTGTCGTAGCCGAGTTCGTTGCCTTCCTCACGGGCGCGGGCAAAGAAGGCACCCTCAACAACACGTTCGCCGCGCTTGTGGGTCAGCGCCCGGGGGAGTGCACGGACGACGTCGGCGAAGCCTTCCACGGTGGCCGCGACAGCGATCTTCATCTGCTCGATTTCCCACTCGTCCTTCAGGAGGCGCAGCTCGGAGAGCGCTTCGCTGAGCTTTTCGTCCAAGGCGTCGAGTTCACCGAGGTCCAGGGTTTCGGGGTCCTTGGCGGTGTTATAGCGGGCGGTGTCCACCAGGGCGTCAATGTTCTCGTCCACCTTGCGGACCAGGCGGATGGAGATGCCGCCGATTTCCGGAGCGCCGACGTTCTTGGTGATCGCCATTTCAAGCTCGGAAATGTGTGCGGTGGGCAGGCCCAGGCGGGCTTCGAACTCGGCCAGTGTGGGGCGTGCACCGATCCAGAACTCACCGGCGCGGGAATCAGCATAGAACTGTTCGGTATCGCGGCCGGCCAGCGGCCGGAAGTAGAGCGTCGCAGTGTGGTGACCGCCGTCGTCGCCCTTTCCTTCAGCCACCGGCTCCAGGATCAGGACGGCGTCAGGCTCGTGGTCCAGGCCCAGCCCCGTGAGATGGGCGAAACCGGAGTGGGGGCGGAAGCGGTAGTCGCAGTCGTTGGAGCGGACCTTCAGCGGACCGGCCGGGATAACAAGCCGTTCGCCTTTGAACAGTTCGGAGATGGTACGACGGCGGCGCGCGGCATGGTCTGCAACGGCGTCTCGCGCAGGGGTCACCTGCGGCGCCGGCGCCCAATTGCTGGCCATGAATGCCTTGAAGGCATCTGATGTGGGCCTCTGTGAGCGGTTGTTGACACGCTCCTCCAGGGGCTGGGAATTTGCGGTGTCCATGTTTTGGGTGTTTTCGGCATCGTTCACCGTTACATCGTCCCACCAGTTCCGTGAGGAGGCCAACGGCGCAACGCTCCAAGGGGCCGCACATCCCATAGGCTGGGGAAGTGAGGATAGACCTGCATGCGCACTCCAATGTTTCCGACGGAACCGAGACACCCGCCGGGGTGATCATTTCCGCCGTGACGGCCGGCCTGGACGCCGTCGCGCTGACTGACCACGATTCCACGGATGGCTGGGAGCCCGCCGCCGCTGCGGCCTTGGAACATGGCATCGCGTTTGTTCCAGGCATGGAAATCTCCTGCCGGACGGAGCAAGGCATCAGCGTCCACCTGCTCAGTTATCTCCACGACCCCGCACATCCTGGATTACTGGAGGAGATCACCAAGTCGAAGGATGCCAGGCTCACCCGGGCCGAGCACATGGTCACCTTGTTGTCCGAGGATTATCCGCTGACATGGGATGACGTCATCCACCATGTGGCTCCCGGCGCAACAGTTGGACGCCCGCACATTGCCGATGCCCTGGTTGCCGCCGGTGTGGTGGCCGACCGTACGGAAGCGTTCACCTCCATCCTCACCTCACATTCGCGGTACTTCGTGCAGCACTACGCGCCCAACCCTGCTGTCGCCGTCGAGCTTGTCCGGGCCGCTGGCGGCGTCCCGGTCTTCGCCCATCCAGTGGCGTCGGCCAGGGGACGCATCGTAGGGGAACGCACGTACAGGGACATGATCGACGCCGGTTTGCTGGGGCTTGAAGTGGAGCACCGCGACAATCCTGAGGAAGGCCGCATCTTCCTGCGGGGCCTGGCGGCCGAGCACGGCCTGTTCATCACAGGCTCCTCCGACTATCACGGAACGGGAAAACCAAACCTCTTGGGCGAGAACACGACGTCGCCTGAGGTCTTGGCGCAGATCGAGGAGCTGGCAACAGGATCTACGGTGATTCGGTGAAGGGGCTCCGCTGATGGATTTGCAGCTGCTCGCATCGGTAGTCGTCACGTTGTTCGTGATCATGGATCCGCCCGGAACGGTGCCTATTTTCATGTCCTTAACGGCCCAGATGTCCGCGAAGGACCGTAACCGCTCCGCGTTCCAGGCGCTCTTGGTGGCCACCGGCGTGATAGTGGTTTTCGCGATCTTTGGCCAGTCAATCCTGAACTACATGCACATCTCGCTGGCTGCCTTGCAGGGTGCGGGTGGTCTGCTCTTGGTTCTTATTGCCCTGCAGCTGCTGACCGGGTCCACCAGTGGCGAAGAAAACGCCGCCAAATATAAGAATGTGGCGTTCGTGCCGCTGGGGACTCCGCTCATGGCTGGTCCCGGTGCGATCGTGGCAGTCATGGTCTTCGTCCAGCAGTCCAGCGAACTGTCAGAGTATCTTGCAGTTGGACTTGGCATTGCGGTGGTGCTTGCCTCGCTGTAC
Source organism: Arthrobacter sp. yr096 (assembly GCF_900108925.1). Classification (NCBI taxonomy): domain Bacteria; kingdom Bacillati; phylum Actinomycetota; class Actinomycetes; order Micrococcales; family Micrococcaceae; genus Arthrobacter; species Arthrobacter sp. yr096. Next base: position 667,901 of record NZ_FNYI01000001.1, read on the forward strand.
CTTGCGATGCGGTTCGCGGGCGTGGTTCAGCGCGTCCTCGGCGAAAATGGTGTGGAACTTGTCACCAGGATCGCCGGCCTGTTGCTCTCAGCCATTGCCGTGCAGATGATCGCGGACTCCGTGACGGCCTTCGTGAAGGGCGTCGCCTGATCCCGGGTCAGGCTTGGGACACCGAAGGCTGGATGTCGTGGAACACGGCTTTGCTGCCCAGCCGCTTGCGCATGACCTCGATGGCCTGCTCGTTTTGGTCGACACACACGAAGCTGCGGCCCAGCTTGGCTGCGACAGCACCGAGCGTCCCGGAACCTGCGAAGAAATCGAGGCACCAATCGCCCTCGCGGCTCGATGCGGAGACAATCCGGCGCACCAGGCCTTCGGGCTTCTGGGTGGGGTAGCCGGTCTTCTCGCGGCCGGTCGGTGAAACAATCGTGTGCCACCAGACGTCTGTGGGCAGCTTGCCGAGTTCACGTTTGGCGGGGGTAACCAGGCCGGGCGCCATGTAGGGTTCACGGTCCACCTCGGCGTTGTCGAAGTGGTATTTGGTGGGGTTTTTCACGTACACCAAGATGTTGTCGTGCTTGGTGGGCCAGCGGTTTTTGGCGCGGGCACCGTAATCGTAGGCCCAGATGATCTCGTTGAGGAAACATTCCCTGCCGAAGATCGAGTCAAGCATCACCTTGGCGTAGTGCACTTCGCGGTAATCGAGGTGCAGGTACAGCGTGCCGTCATCTGCCAGGAGACGCCACGCTTCCACGAGTTTGGGCTCCAGGAACGACCAGTAGTCGCTGAAGGCGTCGTCGTAACTGTGTAGGGCGCCCTTGATGGTGTCGTAGGAGCGGCCCTTGAAGCCGACGCGGTCGCCGTCGCCGTCCGCGTTGCGGACCATGCGGGTTTCCTGGCGGCGTTGGACCCGGCCGGTGTTAAAGGGCGGATCCACGTAAATGAGTGTGAAGGCGCCGTCCGGCAGCGTAGGGAGGAACTGCGCGTTGTCCGCGTGCACCACCAAATTGCCGCCGTCCGGCGCCCAAACAGTTTCAGTCATTGAGGGTTTTAGGCCTCGGCGCTGCCGGATTGGGCGGCAGCGGTCTCACCGGAAACCACTTCGCCGTTGCGGCGACGCGTACGGGTACGGCGCGTGCGGGCGGGCTTCTCAGCGTTGTCAGCGGTGGCGGTGCGGGCTTCTGCGACGCCTGCAGCCGGGGCTGCTTCGCCATCAGAGGTACGACGACGGCGCGTACGGTTGCGTCCGCCGTCGCCCTTGGACTCGCTGGAGTCTGAGTCGCCGGACTTCCCGGAGCGGCCACGGCCGCCATCGCGGCCACGTCCGCCGTCACGACCGGCATTGCGGTCAGAGCCGCCGGAGCGGGCGTTCTTTTTGCCGGTCTCGCCAAGGTCTTCGAGGACCTCGGCGTCCACGCCTGCGAGAACGCGCTTGTTGCGCGGCAAGCGGCCCTTGGTGCCCTCGGGAATATCGAGGTCGCTGTAGAGGTGCGGCGAGGAAGAGTAGGTCTCGATGGGCTCCGGAACGCTGAGTCCCAAAGCCTTGTTGATCAAACCCCAGCGCGGCATGTCGTCCCAGTCAACAAACGTGACGGCGGTGCCCTTGTTTCCGGCGCGGCCGGTACGGCCAACACGGTGCAGGTAGATCTTCTCGTCTTCAACGCACTGGTAGTTGATGACGTGCGTGACGTCATCAACGTCGATACCGCGGGCCGCGACGTCGGTGGCCACCAGGACGTCCACCTTGTTGTTGCGGAAAGCGCGAAGGGCTTGCTCGCGGGCACCCTGGCCGAGGTCGCCGTGAATGGCAGCAGCCGCGAAGCCGCGGTCAACCAGTTCCTCGGCCACCTTCGCGGCAGTGCGCTTGGTCTTGGTGAAGATGATGGTGCGGCCACGCCCGCGTGCCTGCAGGATGCGGGCCACAACCTCGGTCTTGTCCATGCTGTGTGCACGGTAGATAAGTTGGCGGATATCGCGCTTGGTGAGGCCCTCATCATTCGGGTCAGCTGCCCGGATGTGGGTCGGCTGTGTCATGTAACGGCGTGCCATCGCGATGACGGGGCCGGGCATAGTTGCTGAGAAGAGCAGCGTCTGGCGGACGGCCGGCGTGCCGGCGATCAGGGTCTCAACGTCCGGAAGGAAGCCAAGGTCCAGCATTTCGTCGGCCTCGTCAAGAATCACCATCTTGACGTTCTTGAGGCTCAGGTGCTTTTGCTTGTAGAGATCGATCAACCGGCCCGGGGTGCCCACAACGATTTCGACGCCCTTTTGCAGGGCGTCAATCTGGGGTTCATAGGCACGGCCGCCGTAAATAGTGGCGATGCGGGCGTTGCGCTTGCGTGATGCGGTCTGGAGGTCGTTGGCAACCTGCACGGCAAGTTCACGCGTGGGAACGATCACCAAGGCCTGGGGTGCACCCGGCACGGCAAGCTTTTCGTAGCCGGCGTCATCGCGGCCTGATACGCGCTGCAGGGCAGGGATGCCGAAGCCCAACGTCTTACCGGTACCCGTCTTGGCCTGACCAATGATGTCGTGGCCGCTCAGTGCAACCGGCAAGGTCATTGCCTGGATGGGGAAGGGGTGCGTAATGCCGGCGTCGGCCAAGGACTCGACGATGTCGGCGCGGACGTTGTAGTCAGCAAACGACTTTTCTTCGATCTCGTGGGGCGTCTCATCCGAGATGATCGTTTCCTCGGGTTCGATGGATTCAGTTCCGGTGGAGTCCGTCAGGACTTCATGGGTATGCAATTCACTCACAGGGAGTTTCCTTATTCATTTGGGCATTGGCGCTGCATGCTCAACGGGGGCGGCGGAGCCGTACCGGAGCACGAACGGGCGCGCAAGCAAGTCCAGTGGAAGCCGATCGCGGGCTATCTAAGTACTGGCACTGGTGACCAGTTGGTACATCTCAAGATCGCGTAGGGGCGGGCTTGTTGAGTTCAAAAATTAACTGAATCAACGACCGGGCATCCATTACTACAGGCCCAGTCTATCCTCTGGGAGCCATAAAGCCCGGATCGCCGGATGCATCGCGTCACCGCTGCAGTTCGAACCTGATCTCACGGCTGGCAATATCGGCCTTGACAAGCCGCACCCGGACCTCGGTTCCTGACTCCAACTCGCCGTCGCACCGGGCGGTAACAGCGGGTTCCGCAATCTGGACAACGCCGTAAGGGCCGCTCCCGTTTCCGTTGCCGTTTCCATTCCCATTGGAGGGCTTGGAGCCGGAGATCACCACGGCATCGAATTCCTGGCCCACATGGTTGGCCACGAGGGCTGCTTCCACCGTGTCCAATGCCGCCCGCTCAAGACGTCCAGCCAATTGGTCCGAAGACGCCATGATGTCCGGCAATGAAGGGAGGGCCTCGCGTGCCCAGCGTGGAATTTCCCTGTTGTTGCTGAGTGCCTCGCAGATCACCAGGACGAACCTGTCAATGAGGCGGCGCAACGGCGCTGTGGTGTGGGCGTATGGCGCACCAATGGCCGCTTGGATCACTGTGTCTGGCACTTCGCCGTCAAAGGGGGTATATCCGGCGCCCCTGAACAGTGTCCCGGCCGAGTGCAGGATGGCCAGTTGCTTGGGATCTGAGGCATCCAGCGTCCGCAAGTACTCGCCATAGGTAATTTGACCATCCCAAGGCTTGCCAAGCGCAGTGGTTTGCCTCTTGAAGTGCTGCAGGGAGCGCTGGTCCGGGGCGGGCATGGTGCGAAGGATGCCCACTTTCCCGTCAAGCATCAGCTGGGCAGCCGCCATCCCCGTCATCAGCGAGATTTGTGCATTCCAGTCCTCCACCGGCAGCGAGGGGACGGCCACGATCCTGTAGCCACCGCCGTCGGTTGCCTGGACAATTTCCTGCTCCGGCATGTTGAGGCTTGCGCCGCCGCGCAGCCTTTCCAGCTCAACGCGCTTGAGTCCTACTTCCTTCAGGAGCTGCAGGACGGGCGGGGCTGTTCCATCATCGATGTGCTGCTGGGCGTCTTTGTAGCTCAGCTTGGCTCTGCTGCGCACGGCGGCGCGTGCTACTGACACTGTCTGCACTTTCGCACCCGCGTCCAGGTCGAAATCCCAGACGAAGGCGCTGCAGTCCTGATCGGCCAGCAGGCTCCCGGCGTTCTCGCTGATGACCTCCGGGTGCAGCGGGATACGGCCGTCCGGGGCGTAAAAGGTCTGTCCGCGGTGACGCGTTTCGGCATCCAGCGCCCCACCGGGAGCCACGAACGACGGGACGTCGGCGATGACGTAGAGGACTTTGTACCCTGCACCGGCGCGGTCAATGAACAGCGCCTGATCGAGGTCGGTTGACGTTGCAGGATCAATGGTCACAAAGGGAACGTCCCGCAGGTCGCGCTCCGGGATCTCGTGTGTCGCCACCGCACGGCGTGCCTCCTCCACGGCTTCTGTGGGGTACGCGCCTGGGAGTTCAAGCTCAGTCCTCAGGGCTGCAAGGGCCGCGGCGAGCTGATCAGTCGAGTCGTCGACGTTGGGAGCAATCCGATGATGTGACACGAAAGTCAGGTTAGCCCGAATCGGGCGGATAGTCTCACATTGGGCCAGCCTGGCAGGGACAACGCCCGAAGCGGCCACAGGGGGCCGGAGAAGCGGAGGACATCCGGGGATAGTCTTGACCCATGGGCACTTCCCCGGACGCCTCGCCTCCCGCCGGGCAACTCGCAGCCGAGCTCCTCGGGGCAATGGCCTACGGTGAGTTGTCCGCTTTCGGGCGGCTCTCCTTCGATTCCCGCTTCGCTCCCACACTTCATGACCGGTCGGTGCTCGCAAAAATCGCCGTGGGCGCCTACGGGAACTTTGCCCTGCTCAATGATCGGCTCACGGAAATGGGCATTGATCCCGAGGAAGCCATGCTGCCGTTTCAACGATCGTTTGACCACTTTCATGAGCGGACCAAGCCCGGAGACTGGTACGAGTCCGTGATGAAGGCTTACGTCATCGATACCGTGTCATCGGATTTCTACAGATCAGTTTCGGCTTTTCTGGACTCCGCGACCCAGCAATTCGTTGAGCGGGTGGCCTCTCCCGATCAGGCTACCGAAGTCCTCCGGGTCCTCCTCAGGCGGGCGTTGGCCGATGACCCCAGGCTCGCCTCGCGGCTGGCTATGTGGGGCCGCCGTTTAGTGGGCGAAGCACTCACACAGGCGCAACGGGTTGGCATGGAACATCCCCGCCTGGGACCTACCCTCAAGAGCGGCGGAGATGCCCGGGCCGCCATCAAGAGGTTGACAGGAGAACTCGCCGAAAAGCATGGGCGACGAATGACCGGTCTGGGCTTGACGGTTTGACCAGCTGCAGGCTTGACGTTCGCTAGACCGCGTCCAGGGCTTGCAGCAGCGACTTGGCAGCCGCCGTCGGATCCGTTGCCTCAGTGATCGCGCGGACCACCACCACACGGCTGGCTCCGGCAGCTACCACCTTTTCTACGTTGCTGAGGTCAATGCCACCGATGGCGAACCAGGGAAGCGTAGTTTGGTTGGCGTTCTTGACCGCTTCTGCGGCAAATGTGACCAGGTCCAGTCCGACGGCGTCGCGGCCGGGTTTTGTGGGTGTTGCCCACACAGGACCTACGCAGAAGTAATCCAGTCCGTACTGGCCGGAAGAGGCAGCAATGGCAGCGTCAATCTGCGCAGGAGTGTGTGTTGAGAGCCCGATGCCGGTGCCGCCTGGCAGCAAGGTCCTGGCCGCTTCCAAGGGCAGGTCCATTTGACCGACGTGGAAGACCGGAGCCCCGGAAATACGGGCAACATCGGCCCGATCATTGACCGCCCAGAGCCGTCCGTGGCGCTCGGCGACGCTACGCAGAACCGCCAGCAGTTCCAATTCTTCGGCCGCTTCAATGGTCTTGTCACGGAGTTGGATGATGTCCACGCCGCCCTCGAACGCGGCATCCACAAAGTCTTCAAAATCGCCCTGCCGCTTGCGGGCATCGGTGCACAGGTAGAGGCGGGCTGAGGCGAGTGATTCAGGCTGGGTCATGGGAACCAGAGTAGTTCCTCTAAACTGGGCACGTACTGCGGGAGCCGCGACGTTCGTCATATGACTGTCCGGCTGAGAGGGCTTCAGCGCCGACCGCTTGACCTGATCCGGCTAGTACCGGCGTAGGGAAGGAATCCAATGGCAGGTCCCCGCCATACCAACCTCCAAGCAGATGTGGCCGTCATCGGCGGCGGCGTGATCGGGCTTGGCATAGCGCACGAGGCCCGACGAGTGGGTCGCTCCGTGGCCCTGATTGATCCCGCGCCGGCAAGCGGAGCAAGCTATGCGGCGGCCGGAATGCTGGCCCCGGTAAGTGAACTGCACTATCAGGAGGAAGACCTCCTCGAGCTGATGCTGGAATCCTCCCGTTTGTGGCCCTCGTTTACTGCCGGCCTCCCTCAGGGGTCTGAAGCCACCGGATACCGCACGACGCCGACCCTTGCGGTGGGTGCCGACGCGGCCGACCGCCGTGCGCTCGCAGACCTGAGGTCAGTACAGCTGGCAGCAGGATTGGGTGTGGAGCCCCTGGCCCTGCGCGAGGCGAGGGACCGCGAGCCCCTGCTCAGTCCCCAAATCTCCTGTGCTTTCGATATCCCCGCTGATCACCAAGTGGATCCGCGAAAATTGGCTGAATGCCTGTTGGCCGGCCTGGCACTCCACGCACCTGGCAGCACCACGTGGGTCCCCGGCGCAGAGAACGGGTTTGCCGTGACATCCCAGGCCCGCGGTTTGCTGTGGGAATCGGGAAGAGTCTCCGGCGTAGAACTTGAATCTGGTGCACCAGTGGCGGCAACCGAGACGGTTGTTGCCAACGGCCTCGGCGCAGCCAGCCTGGCTGGCCTGCCTGAAGGGCTCACGCTGCCCTTGCGTCCGGTGTACGGCGACATCCTCCGGCTCCGCGTCCCCGAACACCTCCGGCCCCTCGTCACCGCCACGGTGCGCGGCATGGTGCGTGGCGTCCCCGTCTACATCGTGCCCCGGGCAGACGGCACGGTGGTCATCGGAGCTACCCAGCGGGAGGACGGATTGTCCGCGTCGTCCAACGCAGTCTCAGCGGGAGGCGTTTACCAGCTCCTGCGCGATGCCCAAGTGCTGGTTCCGGCGGTGGCAGAGCTGGAACTGCTGGAGGCCACCGCCCGCGCCAGGCCCGGGACTCCGGACAACGCACCGTTGCTGGGACGCGTCGCCGCAACCAATGGCGACATTAACGGCTTGGTGATTGCTACTGGCTTCTTCCGTCACGGAGTCCTCTTGACACCCATCGCCGCAAGGATCGTGGGCGAACTGATCGGCGGTTCGACGGACCCCCGATGGGCTCCCTTCCGGCCCGGCCGTTTCGCAGGAGACGCGGCCACTCCCGACGACCTCATCCCAGTCCACGCTCCCAACAAGGAATCAGCATGAACATCAAACTCAATGGATCCGACCATTCAGTGCCGGACGACGCATCCGTCAGCACCCTCGTCAGTGCCATCACAGGCCGCATCCTGGACCCCCGCGGGCAGGCGGCCGACGGCGGCAAGTTGGGCGTCGCCGTCGCACGCAACTCCGAAGTAGTGCCGCGCAGCCAATGGTCTGCAACGGCGCTCGCCGACGGAGACGAACTCGAACTCGTTACAGCAGTCCAAGGAGGCTGAACAATGACAGCAGCAAACACTGAGGTCCGCACCGACGCATTGGTGATTGACGGCGTCGAATTCGGTTCCCGCCTGATCATGGGCACCGGAGGTGCGCCGAGTCTGGACGGGCTTGGCGCAGCGTTGCTTGCCTCGGGGACCGAACTCACCACCGTCGCCATGCGGCGCTATTCTCCGGCCGAAACGGGCTCGCTGTTCCAGCTTCTGGTGGACAACGGCATCCGGGTGCTGCCCAACACCGCTGGCTGTTTCACGGCCAAGGACGCGGTGATGACCGCGGAACTGGCCCGCGAAGCACTCGAGACGGATTGGGTGAAACTGGAAGTCATCGCGGACGAGCACACGCTCCTCCCGGATGCTGTGGAACTCGTAGACGCCACTGAGCAACTGGTGAACCGCGGATTCAAGGTCTTCGCCTACACCAACGACGATCCCGTGCTGGCGCTCCGTCTGGAGAACCTTGGCGCTGCCGCCGTCATGCCGCTCGGTTCACCCATTGGAACCGGCCTGGGCATCCTGAACCCGCACAACATTGAACTGATCGTGTCCAGGGCCTCCGTTCCTGTGGTTCTGGACGCCGGAATCGGGACAGCATCCGATGCCGCACTCGCCATGGAGCTTGGCTGCGACGCCGTTCTGTTGGCCACTGCCGTAACCCGTGCACAGAACCCGGTGCAGATGGGCCAAGCCTTCAAACACGCTGTGATCGCCGGTAGGCTGGCCAGGCAGGCAGGCCGGATTCCGCGGCGGGAGCACGCTTTGGCGTCGTCAGCCATGGAAGGCCGTGCAGAGTTCCTCTAGGCGCAGAGTTCCACTAGGCGCAGAGTTCCACTAGACAAGGAGCAGTCATGGCGGGCATCGGAGACCAACTGTCGCAAGCGGACATCGACGCCGCCCTGAAGGACCTCCCGGACTGGAAGTTTCAGGACGGCCTGGTGACCGTATATAAAAGTCCGACGGCGGCCGGCGCGCTGGAGTTCATCGCCGCCGTTGGCCGGATCGCCGAAGAACAAAACCACCATCCGGATCTGGAGTGGCGTTACAACAGGGTCTTTCTCCGTTATGTTTCCCACGACGCCGGACAAGCCATAACGCGGCGTGATGTCGACGCTGCAGTTTCCGTGAGCGTGGCCGCAGCCAGACTCGGTGCCGCCGCTGAACCGGGGCGCTATCCGGCGGCGTGAATGCCCTTAAAAGGCGATGACCACCACCCTGGGGGTGGTGGTCAACGCCTTTACTCTTTTAGAGCCTCAAAGCCTTGGTCAGCTCCGCAGTATCGTGCTTGGTGCGTGTCCGGCCCAGAAAGACTACAACGCCTGCGGCGGTGGCGGTCCCCAGTACGATCGGCAGGATCCAGGGGATCCAGGTCGCACCGGGCTGGTAGCCCAACCCGGCGCTGATGAAAGCGATCCAGCTGAGCACACCAACGGCCGCAGAGATCCCAGCAGGCAACGCGATCCCGTACTTACCGTGCCGCTTGTCGTTGGCCCACACAATAAAACCGGTAGCAATGGTAGCCAGAACCACCACGACGAGTGAAAGCATCAAGACTCCTTAGCGGACGTGAAGCGGGAAAGGCCTAGAGGGCGCCGAAACCCACGCGGCGGACTTCTTCAGCACCGATTTCCACGTAGCCCAGCACGTTGCCGGGAACGATGATCTGGCGGCCTTTCTCGTCCGTCAGGCGCAGTTCCGAGCCCTTGGACACAGCTTCGGCCACAATCTTGGCTACGGCGTCGGCGTCCAAAGAGGATTCGAGCACGATCTCACGGCCAACGTTCTGAATGCCGATCTTTACTTCCACAGCAAGGCCTCCAAGCCAATCAAGTGTTAAGTCAGTCCTCTATTTGTAGCCTAGGACTCTTTGGGGAATCGACTGATTCCGCGCCAAGCTAAACGATAGATCAGATCACTGGCCACATCGAGGTCAAGATTTCCATCCGTTTCAAGCCAATAACGGGCGCTGACCTGCGCCATTCCGGCCAGGCCGCGTCCCAAAAGCTGCGCCTCGAGCGGTGGCAACTTGGTGTCTTCGGCAATGACATGCGCCACCGCATCCGCGAACGTTTTGTTGAAAGTCTCCAAACGGGAGCTGACATCAGGATCATTAATGAGGTCCGATTCGAACACCAGGCGGTGGGCTTGATCGTCGTCAGCGATGAACCGGTAATAGGCGCGCATCACAGCCTTGACGCGTTCCTTGTTGTCCGTGGTGGAGTTCAATGCGCTGAGCATCAGCTCTGTCAGTGTGGCCAGATGGCTGTCCAGAAGGGCCATGTAGAGCTCGCGCTTGGAGGGGAAGTGTTGGTACAGCACGGGCTTGCTCACGTGGGCAGCCTCTGCGATTTCGTCCATGGCCGCGCCATGGAAACCGTTGGAGACGAAAACTTCCAACGCCGCATTCAGCAATTGTGCGCGGCGCTCGTCCCGCGGCAACCTTGGTGAACGCGTTGAACCAGTCCGTTCCTGCTTGGCTGGTGCCCCATCGTTTGCCCGTGTGCCGTCAGCCACAGTCTGCCGCCTTTCCTTTGCAGTTATGACCACTCTACCGGTGGGTAATATGACCGGGCGGCATCTGCAGGCATACATTGGGGTATGGCCTCAATTGTTGCTGCCCACACCGCTGCGCCCGCTGTCCTGCCGCCCCTCGTTGAACCTGCTGCCGAACTCACGCCGGCCGAGGTGGAGCGATACTCCCGGCATCTCATCATTCCGGAAATCGGCGCCGTGGGCCAACGCAGGCTTAAGAATGCGAAAGTCCTTGTCATAGGCGCAGGGGGGCTCGGTTCTCCTGCGTTGTTGTACCTGGCTGCTGCCGGGGTGGGGACCCTGGGCATTGTGGACGACGACGACGTGGACCTTACCAACCTCCAGCGCCAGGTCATCCACGGCGTGAAGGACGTGGGCACGCCAAAGATTGAGTCCGCCCGCAACGCCATCGCTGAGCTCAATCCCTTGGTGAACGTGGTCCTGCACAACGTGCGCCTCGACTCCTCGAACGCCCTGGACTTGTTTTCGCACTATGACCTCATCCTCGACGGCGCTGACAACTTTGCCACGCGATACCTCGTCAACGATGCCGCAGCCATTCTGGGGAAACCGTATGTGTGGGGCTCCATCTTCCGTTTTGACGGCCAGGTGAGTGTTTTCTGGGCCGAGCATGGCCCCACCTACAGGGATCTGTATCCGGAAGCTCCTCCCGCGGGATCCGTACCGTCCTGTGGTGAGGGCGGCGTCTTCGGCATGCTGTGCGCAGCGGTCGGATCACTCATGGTGACTGAGGCAGTGAAGCTGATTACCGGCGTCGGACGCTCTTTGCTGGGGCGCGTGGCGCTCTTTGACGCCCTGGGCGGCAGCTGGCGCGAGATCAAGGTATCCAAGGATCCGGAAGCCGACCCCATCACGGAGCTCACTGATTACGAGGCGTTTTGCGGTGTGACGCCCTTGGCGCCCACTGACCAGGACCACACTGTGTCCGCCAAGGAACTCGCCGGAATGCTGGCCGAGCGGGAAACGGGGGAGAGGGACTTCGAGCTGGTGGATGTCCGTGAATCGGGCGAGCACAGCATCGTGAGCATCGACGGTTCCGTCCTCATACCGCAAGGCAGGATCCTCTCCGGTGAAGCCTGGGTGGACTTGCCGCTGGACAAGGACATCATCTTCCACTGCAAGGCAGGCACGCGCTCCGCTGCTGTCCTGGAGGCGGCGCAGAAGGCAGGCTACAGCCGGGTCCGCCATCTCGACGGCGGTATTCTCGCCTGGGTCCGGGATGTAGAGCCGGAGAAGCCAATCTACTGAGTTCGTTGCTGCTTGGCCGGTGTGTCTGCGAAGCTCAACCATGAGTGAAATCACGGACACACCTCAGGAACCCCTCGGATCGGAATTCGGACACGGTTCCACGGCCATGGACGTTGTGTCCGGAGTTTACCTCTCTGGCAAGACGGCCATTGTGACTGGCGGATATTCAGGCCTCGGATTGGAGACAGTGCGCGCCCTGGTTTCAGCGGGAGCCAGGGTGACGGTTCCGGCCCGCAGACTGGAGCATGCCAAGGCTGTTCTGGCGGAAGCCGGGTTGGAAAACGAGGTAGAGACTGACCGCCTGGACCTGGCAGACCAGGACAGTGTGAAGGACTTTGCGGCACGCTTTCTTGCCGGGCATGACACCCTGGACATCTTGATCAACAACGCAGCGATTATGGCAAGCCCGGAGCAGCGCGTGGGGCCAGGGTGGGAAGCGCAGTTCGCCACCAACCATCTGGGGCACTACACGCTGGTCAACGTTCTCTGGCCCGCCCTGGTGGCTTCCGGGGACGCCCGCGTTGTCTCCCTGTCTTCCACTGGACACAAGCTGTCACCTCTCCGGTTCGACGACGTCGACTTCGCTTCCGGCTACGACAAGTGGCGCGCCTATGGCCAGGCCAAAACCGCCAATTCGCTCTTCGCCGTCGAGCTGGACCGGCTGGGCAGGGAGTTCGGCGTGCGGGCCTTTGCAGTTCACCCCGGCGGCATCATGACCGAACTGCAAAGGCACTTGCCCAGGGAGGAAATGGTGGCCGCCGGCTGGATGGACGCCGAAGGCAATCTTCGTGAGGGGTTCAAGACACCGGAACAAGGGGCTGCAACGTCGGTGTGGGCAGCGACGTCCAAAGCGCTGGAGGGCAAGGGCGGTGTTTACTGCGAGGACTGCGATGTAGCCCATCCCACGGATAAGGAATCACCACTGGCGCGGTATCAGGGAGTGGACGCCCACGCCGTGGACAAGGACTCGGCAAGGAAACTGTGGGAGTTGTCCGCCGGGATGACAGGCGTTAACGCCTTCGCCTAGCGTGTGCCTCAGGCGCTTTCGGAGCGAAGCTGCTGGTGGTCCACGGGGCATTCCGCGGCCGGGGCTGCGGACCGGGGCTGTTCCACCTGGATTCCGTACAAGGCCTCCAGCGCGGCGACGTAGTCCTCTTGTTGGCCGTTGGCGGCGAGCTCGCGGGCGCGGACCGTGGGGATGTGCAGGAGCTGCTTCACCATGCGGCGCAGAGCGAACTCCACTTCTTCGGCTGCGGCCGTGCAACCGTGCCGGGCGCGCACCTTTTCCATCTCCGCATCCAGGACATTCATGGTGTGACGCCGCAGCGCCACGATGGCCGTGTCCACGGACCGGGCTTCACGCTCTGACTCAAAGGACGCGGCCGCCCCGGTGACGATTGCGCTGGCCTGGGACAGGGATTCGGCCTGTTCCTGGGGTGCGGCGAGGCGAACGGACTCAAGGGTCAGGAGCTCTACGCCGTCCAGTTCGCCCACAGCGGGATCGAAATCATGGGTCAGGGCGAGGTCGATCGCGATCAACGGCTTGCCCGAAGTTTGCCGGACACGGGCAAGGTCAGCGGCCTCAACCCGGTTGTCGGAACCGCTGCAGCCAATCATGACGTCGGCCGCAGCAACAGCAGCGGGGAGGGTGTCGGCGTCGAGCGCAATTCCACCGCGGGTGGCGACGAAGCCTTCGGCGCGGCCTGAGGACGAGTAGACGGAGACTTCAGTGCAGCCGCGTTCCCTCAGGAGTGACATAGTGGCGCCGGCGTACGCTCCGGTACCGAAGACCACTACCTTCTTGGTGGCCCAATCGTCGTTCTCTGCAAGATCCGTCGCGAGGTCCAAAGCAACGGAGACGATGGACAGGCCGCGGGAGCCCAGGGCGGTCTGCGCGCCGACGTCCTTTGCCGTTTTGGAAGCGGCCTGGAAAAGGCGGACCAAGCCGGAGCTGGCTGTGCCTTCCTGCTGTGCGGTGATGAGTGCCCTGCGCACCTGGCCGGCGATTTCCCGTTCGCCCACAACTGCGGAGTCCAGGCCCGCACTCACGGCGAAGAGGTGCCGGGTGACATCGGAGCCCGTGTGGGTGGCGAAAGAGCGGGAAACCAGTTGCTCGCTAAGGCCGCTCAGTTCGCTGATCTGGGAAACGAGAGCTGAACGGGCTGCTTCAAGGTCAGCCCCGTTGGCCGTTTCGCCGTATACCTCGTAGCGGTTGCAGGTGGCCAGCACCACCGCTCCGGAGACTACGGGGGAATCCGTGAGCGCCGCAGAGGCAAGCCCAGAGGAACCGTTGCTCAACTGAGCGACGGTTTCGAGGTCGATGTCGGCGTGTGTAGCCACCAATGAGAAAAGAACCACAGCACCCCAATCATAGCTTTTTCGTAGCCCGGTAGAACAATACGGCGCCGTGGTGATCCACACGCAGGTGAGTGATCCCCGCCACAACGGCCCGGGCGGGGCACAACGTGACAGCTTGTCGTTATCTTTTGCCCCGGATTTTCGGCACAATCGAAGGCATGACTTCTAGTGCGGCAGCATCCAACAGTACGGCCTCCACCGCCCCGGCGGGAACCCTTGGCACCAACCACCCGCTGAAGGACGGCCGCACCTCGGACTCACCGCTGATCACGGCCTATCGCGGCGGAAAGCCATCGCGCAGGCCCGTATGGTTCATGCGCCAGGCAGGCCGTTCCCTGCCGGAATACCTCAAGGTCCGTGAAGGCGTCGCGATGCTGGATTCTTGCCTGCGGCCCGAACTTGCCGCCGAGATTACCCTTCAGCCGGTCCGCCGCCATGACGTCGATGCCGCCATCTTCTTCTCCGACATCGTCATCCCTTTGAAGCTTGCGGGTGTGGGCGTGGACATTGTCCCCGGCGTGGGTCCCGTGTTGGACAAGCCAGTGCGTACGGCTGCAGATGTAGCGGCGCTGCCCACGCTGACCTGGGAAGCGCTGGAACCCATCCGTGAAGCCGTCCGCCTGACAGTCGCCGAACTGGGGAAGACGCCGCTGATCGGTTTCGCAGGTGCACCGTTCACCCTCGCGGCCTACATGGTTGAGGGCAAGCCGTCCCGTGACCACCTCGGCCCGCGGACCATGATGCACGCCGATCCTGAAACCTGGGCGGCGCTTGCAAACTGGGCTGCCGATACCTCCGGCATGTTCCTCCAGGCACAGCTTGAGGCGGGTGCCTCGGCTGCGCAGCTCTTCGATTCCTGGGCAGGTTCCCTGGGTCTGGCCGATTACACCAAGTACGTGGCCCCGGCCTCGGAACGCGCGCTCGACCATGTGCGTGGTTTGGGAGCCCCTTTGGTCCACTTCGGCACCGGCACGTCCGAGCTCCTGGTTGCGATGCGTGATGTCGGGGTGGATGTGGTGGGCGTCGACTACCGCCTGCCCCTGGACGAGGCCAACCGTCGCTTGGGTGGCACCGTGCCGCTCCAGGGCAACATCGATCCCGCGCTGCTTTCGGCGCCTTGGGAGGTCCTGGAAGCACATGTGCGCGAGGTCATCAGCGCGGGTTCCCATGCCCCGGGGCACGTCCTGAATCTCGGCCATGGCGTTCCTCCGGAGACGGATCCCACGGTCCTGACGCGGGTTGTGGAGCTCATTCACTCGATCCCCGCAGAGTAGGGCCGATGCGCGGGGGACACCCACGTCCAAGGACGCACGAACCCAGGGAGTCCGCCGTTGTAGTGGGCGGTGGTATCTCCGGCCTCCTCGCTGCGCGCGAACTCGCCGTGGCGGGTTTGTCGGTCACCATCCTTGAGGCAAGCCAGGAGTGGGGAGGGTGCGTCGGGAGCCACGTTGTGGCCGGGCTGCACCTGGATAGCGGTGCCGAGTCCTTCGCTACACGGTCCACCGCCGTAGCCGACCTCGCGCGTGAGCTTGGCCTGACGGACAACATCGTCGCGCCGCACCCCGGAGGTGCCTGGGTGCAATTGCCGGACGGCCCGCAGGAACTCCCGAAGACCGGCGTCCTGGGAATTCCAGCCAATCCATGGGATCCCGAGGTGCGGCGTTCCTTGGGGCTGATGGGTGCCATCAGGGCATCCGCGGACCGTTGGTTGCCGGCATCAGTGGGAACCTCGGTCGATGTCACCAGCGTCTCCTCCTTGGTTCGTTCCCGCATGGGTAAAAAAGTGCTGGAGCGCTTGGTTGCCCCGGTAGTGGGTGGTGTTCACTCCGCGGATCCCGGCCTCCTGGACGTCGATATGGTCGCGCCAGGGTTGAGGGCAGGAATCCGCAAGCACGGTTCGCTTGCTGCTGCCGTGGCGGCCCAACGCAGCGTCTCCCAACGCAAGGCATCCGGTCCTGCGAAGGCTGGTTCCGCCGTCGCAGGCTTGAAGGGCGGCATGAACACGCTGGTAGCTGCGTTGGTGGGTGATCTGCAGAGGCGTGGGGTGGAGTTGCAGGCGGGTCAACGCGCCGAGGCTGTGGTGAAGACGAGTCTCGGCTGGCACGTCACCGCTGGCGATTCCACGTACGACGCCGGCCGGCTGGTGGTAGCGCTCGACGGTCCGGCCGCCGTCGGGCTGCTGGAGCCGTGCCTGCCGGAGCTATCCGGATTGCGCCCCGCTCCCGGGCCCCTGGTGAGCCTGGTGACAATGGTGGTGGACCTGCCGGAGCTGGACCGCCGGCCCCGCGGAACCGGAATACTGGTGGCACCGCAGACTCCTGGAATCAAAGCCAAGGCCCTGACCCACGCCACCGCCAAATGGGATTGGCTGGCCGAAGAGGCCGGCCCGGGCACCCATGTGCTGCGCCTTTCCTACGGCCGGCGTGAAGCTGCCGGGGGAGCGGACGTTGTTCTGGATGAAGGGTCCCTCTTGGACGCTGCCCTGGAAGACGCGTCCATCTTGCTGACAGTTCGGGTGTCCCGTTCAGACATCGTGGATTGGGATGTGGTGCGCTGGTCCGGCGCCCTTCCCTTTGCCGCTGTCGGTCATAAACAGCGTGTAGCGCAGGTGCGCAAGGTATGCGCTGAAGTGGACGGTTTGACTGTCGTGGGCGGCTGGCTGGCGGGAAATGGCTTGGCTGCCGTGGTGGCAGATACCCGGGCGCAGCTTGCTGAGGCTTTTGCTCACAAGCCCTCGCTTTAGTGATTTGCGTCACTTCTACTGCTTGTAGAACTGATCCGTTTCGACTTAGGGGCTGGCACGGGGCAAACTTGAACCATGAGCCACACTTCTGCCGAATCTGTCACTAAAACTGCTGAAACTGAAGAACAGTTCTACACGCTGTGGACGGTCTTCAAGCGCTCGGCCGACGTCCTTCGCAGCGGCGATGCTGCCCAGGAATTCGAAGCCCTTGCGGACAAGCTCGCCGAAGGCGGCGTGATCCTGCGGGGTAGCTACGACGTCTCAGCCATGCGCTCGGACGCTGACATTATGGTGTGGCTCCACGGACCCAAGCCGGAGGACCTGCAATCCGCCGTCCGCTCCATTCGCCGCAGCAAGCTCTTCGCGGGAACCGAGATCGTTTGGTCCGCCATGGGCGTGCACCGCGAAGCCGAGTTCTCCAAAAGCCACGTTCCGGCCTATGCGCGTGGCGTGGAGCCCAGCACTTGGCTGTGCGTGTACCCCTTCGTGCGCTCCTACGAGTGGTACATCCTTCCGGCCGAGGAACGCGGCGCCATGCTCCGCGAACACGGCTTGCTGGGCAGGGAATTCCCGCAGGTCATCTCCAACACCGTCTCCTCCTTCGCGCTGGGGGACTGGGAATGGATTCTTGGACTCGAGGCACCGGAACTCGTGGACCTTGTTGACCTGATGCGCCACCTGCGGGACAGCGAGGCCCGCAACCATGTCCGCGAAGAAATCCCGTTCTACACCGGCCGCCGCGTGTCCGCCGCCGAGATTGCCGAGGTCCTTGCATGAGCACTCCAGTCGTTTCCACGGCCGTCAATGAAGTCACTGAGCGCGGCCGCCAGGAAGCCAAGCGCTACGACGCCGTGCTGCTCGCGTCCTTCGGTGGCCCGGAAGGTCAAGATGACGTCATCCCCTTCCTCCGCAACGTCACCCGAGGCCGGGGCATCCCGGACGAGCGCCTCGAAGAGGTTTCGCACCACTACCGTGCTTTCGGCGGGATCAGCCCCATCAACCAGCAGAACCGTGAGCTGAAGGCCGCCATCGAGGCCGAGCTGGCCAAGCGGGACATCGAGCTGCCCGTACTCTGGGGCAACCGCAACTGGGATCCCTACATTGCGCCCGTCCTGCAGGACGCTTACGACGCCGGACACCGCCGGATCCTGATGCTCACTACCAGCATCTACTCCTGTTACTCCAGCTGCCGCCAGTACCGCGAAGACATCGGCATTGCCCTGACGGAGACGGGCTTGGACGGCAAGCTGGAAGTGGACAAGATCCGCCAGTACTTTGACCACCCCGGCGTGGTCCAGCCCTTCCTCGAAGGCACTGCCGCCGGTCTGGAAGAAATCCGAGGCAAGCTGGCC
Organism: Arthrobacter sp. yr096; assembly: GCF_900108925.1. Taxonomy (NCBI): domain Bacteria; kingdom Bacillati; phylum Actinomycetota; class Actinomycetes; order Micrococcales; family Micrococcaceae; genus Arthrobacter; species Arthrobacter sp. yr096. The sequence goes on from NZ_FNYI01000001.1 coordinate 685,778, forward strand.
GCTGCAGGCGAGGCTGATCCGGATTCGAAGATCCGGGTGCTGTTCGCCACGCACTCGATTCCTACCCGGGATGCAGAGGCCGCCGGCAGGTCCGAGGACGAGCCGCGCGAGTTCGCTGAAGGATCCGCCTATGCCGCGCAGCATCTTGCCAACGCCCAGGCCATCATGGACACCGTGGCACCGAACGTTGCCTGGGACCTGGTGTACCAGTCCCGCTCCGGCGCCCCGCACATTCCTTGGCTTGAACCGGACATCAACGACCACCTTGAGGAAATTGCCCCCGAAGGCGTCCGCGGCGTGGTAATCGTTCCTCTGGGGTTCGTCAGCGACCATATGGAAGTTGCCTGGGACCTGGACACCGAGGCGCTGGAAACCTGCAAAAACCTCAACATCGAGGCCACCCGTGTTCCCACCCCGGGGACGCACGCGGCGTTCGTGTCCGGTCTGGTGGACCTTATCTGTGAGCGCACGGTGGAAAACAACATCGCCGATCGTCCCCACGTGACGGACCTGGGCCCTTGGTATGACGTCTGCCGTCCCAACTGCTGCGAAAACTTCCGCGGGGCAAAACCCGTCATTTCCGAAGTTGGCGTCGGCATCGGTATCGGTCACGATGCCTACCCCGCTTCGGAGGCTGCCAAGTGACGGTACGCATCGGCACCAGGGCAAGCAAACTTGCCCTGACGCAGACGCAGCAAACAGCGGACCGCTTGGCTGCCGTTGGCGGCTTCCCGGTGGAGCTCGTGCACATCAAGACCGAGGGCGACGTCAAGACCGGGTCACTTTCCCAGATGGGCGGTACCGGCGTGTTCGTCGCCGCGTTGCGTGACGCGTTGCTGGCTGACAGCTGCGATGTCGCCGTGCACTCCCTCAAGGATCTGCCCACTGGGGCTGCCCTGGGCCTCAGCATTGCAGCGACGCCCAAGCGCGTTGATGTCAGGGACGTACTTTGTGCCCGCGATGGACTGACCCTCGCGGAGCTTCCGGGTGGGGCAAGGGTGGGCACAGGCTCACCCCGGCGGGCCGCGCAACTCCGTGCGGCGCGGCCGGATATTGAGGTGCTGGACATCCGCGGAAACGTGGACACCCGCCTTGGCCGCGTACCCGGGCTGAGCGGAAATGCCACCGATGAAGTTGTTCCCGGCAAGTCCTGCGATCTGGACGCCGTGGTGCTGGCCGCCGCCGGCTTGGAACGAATCGACCGGCTGGACACTGTGAGCGAGTTCTTCGCCACGGACGTCATGCTTCCCGCTCCCGGACAAGGCGCCCTGGCCATCGAGTGCCGAACAGAGGACGCTCCACGCCAGGTGGGAACCACTGAGGGCTCCAACGGTGTGCTGGCACAAGCACTCGCAGCATTGAATGACGACGATACCCGGCTGGCTGTAACAGCAGAACGGGCCGTCCTGGCAAGGCTCGAAGCCGGTTGCGCCGCACCCGTCGGCGCGTATTCCTTCCGTAAGGGCAGCATGCTGCATCTGGAAGCCGTTGTCTGCGCCGTGGACGGCACTAAAACTGTCCGCGAGAAAAAGGCCACGGACGGCCTGACCGAAGTTGGAGCCACGTTGCTCGGCATCGAAGTGGCGGAGCTTTTACTCGCTGCCGGCGCCGCGGAGATCGCGGACCTTGCCGCATCCTGATCTGCATGATCGCCAGGGACTGAACGGTCGGCGCGTCCTGATTACCAGGAGCGCCGACCGTGCCAGGCCATTGGCTTCGCTATTAGGCAGCTTGGGAGCAGAGCCGTTGGTTCTGCCGCTTATCGATTTTGAGACGGCGGAGGACCAGGCGCCCCTTGATGCGTACCTGAATCAACTGGCCGCCGGCGATTTTGACTGGTTGGTGCTCAGCAGCGTCACCACCGTGCGGGTTCTGTTGCAGAAGGCTGCGGGGTTTGGAAAATCCCTCGCGGACATCGTTCCTGCCGGAACCAAGGTGGCGACCATTGGTCCATCTTCCCGGGACGTCCTCGAATCCCTTGGCCTCGCGGTTGCCTTGGCACCCACGGACCTCCAGTCCGCCGAAGGCTTGCTTGCTGTGTGGGAGGCTGCCCCGGTGCGGGTACTCCTGCCGCAGGCCGACATTGCTGCGGCGGGTCTGCGGGACGGTTTGGCTGCGAAGGGTGCGGACGTGACCACCGTGGTCGCGTACCGCACCGTCGACTACCCGGCCCGGCCGGAGCGGCGGCTGACAGCGCAACTGCCTGCCGCCGTCGTCAATTCCGAATCCGAACTACCGCCAAGCCTCACCCCTGAAGACGTACTGTCGGCGCTCGAAGCAGGGACAGTGGACGCTGTGGTTGCTGCCTCACCCAGCGCCGTCCGGCGGATCGCCACGGTGTTTCCGACGTTGGGTGCCTGCCGTTTGGTTGCCATAGGGCGTCCGACGGCGGCAGAGGCTTCCCGCCTGGGTCTCACCGTCGCTGCCACAGCCAAAGAACCAACCCCGGACGGCATCGTGGCCGCCTTGGAATCTGTTTTCGTCAACGAAGGGAACCCGCAATGAGCTTTCCAAACCATCGTCCCCGCCGCTTGCGCACAACTCCCGCCATGCGCAGGCTCACCGCTGAGAACCGACTGGCACCCGCAGACCTGATCCTGCCCGCTTTTATCCGGGAGGGACTCACTGTACCCAGCCCCATCAGCTCCATGCCGGGAGTGGTCCAGCACACCACCGATTCGTTGAAGCGGGCGGCCGCCGAAGCCGTGGAGCTGGGCGTGGGAGGCATCATGCTGTTCGGTGTACCCGCGGTACGGGATGCGCGGGGTACGGCGTCCCTTGAACCCGACGGTGTTCTCAACAAAGCCATCCGCGACGTCAAAGCGGAGGTCGGTGACAACCTGGTGATCATGGGCGATGTTTGCCTGGACGAATTCACCGACCATGGCCACTGCGGTGTGCTGGACGCTGACGGCTACGTGGACAACGACGCTACCCTGGAGATCTACGGCCAGATGGCTGTTGCACAAGCCGAAGCCGGAGCCCACGTACTGGGGCCCTCGGGAATGATGGACGGCCAGATCGCCGTGATCCGCCAGGCGCTGGAGGAATCCGGCAACAAGAACACTGCGGTCCTGGCCTATGCCGCCAAATACGCATCAGCGTTCTATGGACCGTTCCGGGAAGCCGTCGATTCCCAGCTCACGGGCGACCGCCGGACCTACCAAATGGACGCGGCAAACCGCCGCGAGGCCATCCTGGAGGTTGAGCTGGACCTCGAAGAAGGTGCGGACATGGTGATGGTCAAGCCGGCCATGAGCTACCTCGACATTCTGGCCGACGTCGCTGCCATGAGTCCCGTCCCGGTGTCGGCCTACCAAATTTCAGGCGAGTACGCCATGATCGAAGCGGCTGCGGCCAACGGTTGGATCGACAGGCGTGGGGCCATTACCGAATCGGTGCTTGGAATCAAGCGTGCCGGAGCCGATACCGTCCTGACCTATTGGGCCTCCGAACTGGCAGGCTGGCTGAAGGAGTCCTGATGACCTCCGTTCCCTCCGATCCCGCGGCGCCGGTAGCGTCAAACCAGATCCTGCTGGGCCTGAACACCTTCGGCGACGCAGGCCTGGACGCCCAGGGGAACCCCAAGGAACATGCCCTCGTGCTGCGCGAGCTGCTGGAGGAAGCAAAGCTGGCTGACGCCGTCGGGATCCATGCTTTTGGCGTGGGCGAACACCACCGGCGGGACTTTGCCGTCTCCGCGCCCGAAGTTTTCCTCGCGGCCGCGGCCGCAGTGACCTCCCGGATTCGCTTGGGATCGGCCGTCACGGTCCTCAGCTCGGATGATCCCATCCGCGTCTTCCAACGTTTCGCCACCGTGGACGCCATCGCCAACGGCAGGGCCGAGGTGATGCTGGGGCGAGGATCGTTCGTGGAGTCCTTCCCGCTGTTTGGCTTGGATCTGGCAGACTACGAGGTCCTCTTTGAGGAAAAGCTGGAGCTGTTCCACAAGGTGCGCGCGCAGAAACCGGTCCACTGGGAAGGGCGCACCCGGCCGAACGTCAGTGGACTTCAGGTCTATCCGCGGTTGCAGCACCACCTGCTGCCGGCATGGATCGGCGTGGGCGGCACACCGGAGTCCGTACTGCGCTGTGCTGAATACGGGTACCCGATCATCTTCGCCATCATTGGTGGTGAGCCCCGCCGTTTTGCCCCCTTGGTGAATCTGTACCGCGAAGCCATGGGCAAGTACGGCCATCCGATGCGCCAGATCGCAACCCATTCGCCCGGATTCATTGCTGATACCGATGAAGCCGCACGGGAGGAGCTCTTCCCGCACTGGCTTGAGCAGCGCAACAGGATCGGTGCCGAGCGTGGCTGGGGACCGGGAAACCGGGCCGAGTTCGATGCCATGTGCAGTCCTGAAGGTGCGCTCTACGTGGGCTCGCCGGAAACCGTCGCGCAAAAGATCGCCCTCCTTAAGAGGAACCTTGGAGTGGACCGCTTCGACCTCAAATACAGCAACGGGACGCTGCCGCACCAGTCCATGATGCGCTGCATCGAGCTGTACGGCACCGAGGTTGCCCCACGCGTCGCTGAACTGCTGGCTGACGCCTCATAACTTGCGGCCTTGCCGCCGATGAATCACTGAAAGAATAGGAACCATGACTTCCAACACCCCTGTCTCCGATCAGCTCTTTGACCGTGCACGGTCCCTCATGCCCGGCGGTGTGAACTCCCCGGTCCGTGCCTTCGGCTCCGTGGGTGGAAACCCAAAGTTCATGGTCTCGGCCAAGGGTGCCTATCTCACGGACGCCGATGGCAAAGAATACGTGGACCTGGTGTGCTCCTGGGGACCGGCACTGCTGGGGCATGCGCACCCCGCTGTGCTCGACGCCGTCCACGCGGCTGTGGACCGCGGGCTGTCCTTCGGTGCTTCGACACCGGATGAAGCCAACCTGGCAGCCATCGTCAAGGAGCGGGTCGCCGCCGTAGAGAGGCTGCGGATGGTGTCCACGGGCACTGAAGCCACCATGACTGCGGTACGGCTGGCCCGCGGCTTCACCGGCCGTAACCTGATCATCAAGTTCGCAGGCTGCTACCACGGCCACCTGGATGGCCTGCTTGCCGCCGCAGGCTCCGGCGTCGCCACACTGGCATTGCCGGGCTCGGCCGGCGTCACCGAAGCTACGGCTGCGGAAACTCTGGTTCTGCCGTATAACGATCTCGACGCCGTTGAGGCCGCCTTCGCTGCCCACGGCAAGAACATCGCTGCCGTCATTACCGAGGCCGCTCCGGCGAACATGGGCGTAGTCACCCCGGGGGAGGGCTTCAACGCCGGGCTGTCCCGCATCACCAAAGAACACGGCGCCCTCCTCATCCTCGACGAAGTCCTCACCGGGTTCCGCACCGGCTACGCCGGCTACTGGGGGCTGACGGGCAGGCAGGAAGGCTGGGCACCGGATCTGCTCACCTTCGGCAAGGTCATCGGTGGCGGAATGCCGACGGCGGCACTCGGCGGCCGCGCCGACGTCATGGACTATCTTGCTCCTGTTGGCCCGGTCTACCAGGCAGGCACCCTTTCGGGGAACCCCGTGGCCATGGCCGCTGGTGTAGCAACGCTGACTCACGCAACTCCTGACGTCTACGCCTATGTTGATGCCCGTTCGTTGGAACTCTCTGCAGCTCTGTCCGCGGCCCTGGACGCTGCTGGCGTGGACCACTCCATCCAAAGGGCGGGAAACCTGTTCTCCGTTGCTTTCGGCACTTCGGCCCACGGCGTGCACAACTACGCCGATGCCCAGGGCCAGGAAACGTTCCGTTATGCGCCGTTCTTCCACTCCATGTTGGACTCCGGGGTCTACCTTCCGCCGTCCGTCTTCGAAGCCTGGTTCCTGTCAGCGGCCCACGACGACGCCGCGATGAACCGCATTGTGGACGCCCTCCCGGCAGCTGCGAAGGCGGCTGCCGCAGCCTCCGCCTGATCGCTGATGCCCCGGGCGACCGCTGCCCGGGGCAGTGTGGCGCCCGCACGGGGTAGGCTCGTAGATGGAAACCCAACCCCAACGAATTAACGGTTTACCATGCGCAAGACCCAGACAATTGCATCCCTCCGTATGAGCATCGCGGCGGCTGGAGCTTTCCTCGCCATGGCGTCCGGCTGCTCAACCGGGAGTGGAAGTTCCGCACCGACTGCCACGGACAGGACGCCGTCGGCCTCTGCCCCTGCGTCGTCAGGCACTCCGGTTCCCACCACCGCGCAGGCGACGTCACCACCGCGATCCCCGGCTCCTTCCACGCCACCATCGGCCCCTGCATCAGGGACGAGCGCGCCGTCCGTGGCGGACCAGCAACTTGCGGCCATGAGCCTGGAACAGCGCGTGGGGCAATTGTTCATGGTGGCGGCCAAGGCAACTGGTGCTGAGCCGGGGACCATGGAAGCACTGAAGAAGTATCACACGGGCAACGTCTACCTCAGCGGGCGCAGCAAGGCAGGAACCGGGGCCACCACGTCAGTTGTCTCGTCCCTGACGGGCACGGTCTCTCCAGCTACCACAGGTGGTGTGCCCCTTTTTGTAGCCACGGACCAAGAGGGTGGCTACGTCCAAGTCCTCTCCGGCCCCGGTTTCTCCACGATCCCCACCGCGTTGGTCCAGGCGGGGTCCGGGGCGGCTAAGCTCCGCGCTGACGCCGCCGTATGGGGTAAAGAGCTGCGGAGCGTCGGCGTGAACGTCAACCTTGCTCCGGTCTTGGACACGGTGACCAGCCCGGAGTTTGCGCCGTCCAACGCCCCGATCGGGCATTTCCAGCGAGAATACGGTTACGCACCGCCGGCAGTTTCTGCACTCGGCAACGCCTTTGCCGACGGCATGAAGGACGCCGGTGTCGCGCCAGTGGTCAAGCACTTTCCCGGTCTGGGCAGAGTTGTCCCCAACACAGATGTGACCAGCGATGTCAGGGACACGGTAACAACCCGGAACGATCCCGCTCTGGAACCTTTCCACACAGCGATCGAGTCGGGCACGCAGTGGGTCATGGTGTCCAACGCGTTCTACGACAAGATCGATCCTGCCAACATTGCGCCGTTCTCCCCGATGGTCATGGACACTATGCTGCGGGCAGACGCGGGCTTCAAAGGCATCGTTCTCTCGGATGACCTCTGCAGTGCCGCTCAACTGGAAGCCTGGTCTGATGCGGACCGGGCCCTGAACTTCTTTAGCGCCGGTGGAACCATGCTGGTGTGCGCCGATCCCGCGGCCATTCCATCAATGCACCAGGCCGTAGTGAAGAAAGCGCAATCCGATCCCGGGTTCCTGGCAAAGGTGGATGCCGCTGCCCTGACGGTGCTTAAAGTCAAAGCCGGGCAATAAGCGCAACGGGGAAACCCCGCCCTTCCTGATCAAGCACGAGGCTTGATGCGCGGAAAGACGGGGTTTCAGTGGAAGCTGGCGGTGGCTACAGGACGTCTGAAAGGAAGCCCTGCAGACGTTCCGTTTGAGGATCGGTGAAGAGCTTTTCCGGCGGACCGGATTCCACCACAACGCCTGCGTCCATGAAGGTCACGATGTCCGAGACATTGCGGGAGAAGCCCATCTCGTGGGTCACCACCACCATGGTCATGCCTCCTTGCGCCAGATCCGTCATGAGGGCCAGTACGCCCTTGACCAGTTCAGGGTCCAGCGCTGAGGTTGCTTCGTCGAAGAACATGACCTCCGGCTTCATAGCCAGCGCGCGGGCGATCGCCACGCGCTGCTGCTGGCCACCGGAGAGGTTGGCAGGACGGGCATCGGCCTTGTGCTTCAGTCCGACCAGGTCGAGTTGGGCCAGGGCCTCGTCCCGTGCTTCGTCCTTGGACATGCCACGGAGCTTGCGCAAGGCGAGGGAGATGTTCTCAGCCACTGTCTTGTGCGGGAAGAGGTTGAACTGCTGGAACACCATGCCGATACGGCGGCGCAGTTCGTCCGGGTTGTCCTTCAGAACTGAACGGCCATCGAGGAGAATGTCGCCTTGGTCCGGTTCGATGAGCCGGTTCATCACACGGAGCAGCGTTGACTTTCCGGAGCCCGAAGGCCCGATCACAGAGGCCGTGGTGCCCTTCTCCACGTGAAGGTCAATGCCGCGCAACACATGGTTGCTGCCAAATGACAGGTGGATGTTCTTCGCAGACAGCGTTCCTGAAGCGAATTCGCTCATGCCTGGGCTCCCTTTCCAACGACGGCTGCTGCCTCGTCCGGTTCCTTCTTCTCCGGGCGACCGGCTCGCATGCGGGCATCAATCCAGTTCACGAAGTGAGTGAGCGGGATGGTCAATGCCAGATAGAAGATGGCTGCAGCTACATACGGCGACAGGTTGCCGCTGTTGGCAGCAGCGTCCTTGCCGATCTGGAAGATCTCACGTTCCGTTGCCAGCAGGCCAAGCATGAAGACCAAGGACGATTCCTTGATCAGCGCGATGAACTGGTTGACCAGCGCCGGAAGGACGCGGCGGATGCCCTGGGGCACCACCACCAGACGCATGGACGAACCGTAGCTGAACCCCAAAGCGCGGGTTGCCTCGAGTTGGCCCTTGTCCACGCTCTGAATACCTGAGCGGAAGATCTCGCCGATATACGCACCGGACATCAAGGACAACGCCGCGATGGCCATGGGGTACGGGCTCGTGGAACCGGTCAGTTCACGGATGACGGGGCCGAAGCCGAATCCGATGACCAGGATGGTCAGGACGGGCGGAAGGCCACGCAGGATGTCCGTGTAGATGCGGGCAATCCACCGTGCTGCTGCGTTCCGGGAGATCCCCATCAGGGCAAGCAGCATTCCGATCGCCGTCCCGATGATGCCTGATATAACAGCCAGGATCAGCGTATTCGGAAGGCCGATGGCGAACATCTTGGGGATGACTTGGCCCATCGCCTCCCAGTCAAAGAAGGTGTCGGCAAGTTGATTGAGGATATCCATGGAACGCCCGGGTTACTTTGCGGGGACTTGGACGGCCTTGCTGCCCGGCGTCCAGCCCTGCGGGGTCTGCTCGGCAGCAGTCGGACGGTCCTTGTACCATTCGGCGGTGAGCTTGGCCCACGTGCCGTCAGCGATCACTGCGTCGAGGCCGGAGTTCAAAGCGTCGATCAGCGGCTGGTTGTCCTTGTTCACGGCGTAGGCGGTGAAGTTCTGGGTGTTGACAACCTTCTCGGCGATCTTGGTGTTGTCGCCTTCCTTGACCTGGCCCTCAGCCTGCTGCGACGGTGCAACCCAAGCGTCGATCTGGCCGTTCTTCACGTTGCCGTAGACGGTGTTGTAGTCGGGGAAACGAACCGGCTCAATCTTGAGGGTGTTCGTCATGTAGTCGTCCTGGACGGTGCCCTGGACTACACCAACCCGCAGGCCTTCCTTGAGGTCCGCGAAACCCTTGACAGCGGAATCGTTCTTGGTCACGACGGCCATGTAGCCGAAGTCGTAGCCATTTGTGAATCCGACGGTCTTGCGACGTGCGTCAGTGGTGGAGATCGAGGAGGATCCGACGTCGAACTGCTTGTTGGCTACCTGGGACAGGAGGGCCGAGAAATCCGTGGAGGCGAACTCGACCTTAAGGCCCAGCTTGTCGCCGATGGCGCGGAGGAGTTCGTTGTCGTAACCGGTGAACTTGCCGGAGGGATCGATGAAGATGTTCGGCGGGGCATCGGAAAGGGTGCCCACGCGCAGGGTGCCGTCGGTGATGAGGCCGAGCTTGGACTTGTCGATCTTGTCCAGGGGAGTGACGTCAGCGGTGGTGAACTTGTCCAGGGTCTGCTGGTCACTGCCGGCGAGGGCGTCGGTGGGCGAGCCGCTGGGCTCGGAGGTTCCTCCGCCGCATGCTGCCAGGGAAATCACCAAGGCTGCGGCCACCGGGGCAACAGACAGCCACTTAGGGGCTTTGAATTTCATAAAGAAATCACTTTCATCGGGTCACTGAGACGTTTCGCGGGTGGGCGGGGAATGTGGCAACCGTGAGAAGGTTGGCTGCCCTAGCAGACTTCAACCCGCCAAACTTAATTATGTCACCAGCCCACCGGCGCATGGTGAATCGAATAAACGGATTTCGGCACTCGATTTCACCGAATAAAGTTCCCGCGGATGACGCTATGCGCCTTGGTCTGTTCCGACTGTTGCCTTCGAGATGAAATCCCCGCGCGACTCAGCTTTGAATGGGGGGTTCCCGAATTTCATGTGACTTGCGTCGCAGTACGTAACCTGCGGGAGTGCTCCCGGCTTAGAAGCCACCCCGGCTTGCATCCTCGGGTGGGAGGACGGGCCATTCGCCTTCAATGACTGCTGTAGGTTTGCTGCGCCGCAGGTATTGCTGGAAATCGGCAGCCTGGGATGCGGCCCAGTCTACTTGCAGCTGGTGGAGGGTGGATGCGGGCATCTGCAGTTTGGGGAACTTGCCGGCCATGGCGTCAAGGACGCGGAGCGTGGCCAGTGCGTCAGCCGCGGACGTGTGCGCGTTGCTCAAGTCCACACCGTATTCCTCGCACAGGGCCGTCAGGGTGCGCTTGCCCTTGCGGTAGCGGTCCACCTGCTTGTTCATCACATAGGGGTCCAATACTGGAAAGCGGGTCAGCTGGGGGACACCATATCGAGCGGACTCCGCCGCAAGGACCGTGAAGTCGTAGCTGGCGTTGAAAGCGATAACTGGAGTGCCGTCGTCGAACAGCCGCTGAAGCACCTCCGCGACCTCACGGGTGACATCCGCTGCCGGCCGGCCCTCTGCACGGGCTTTCTCCGTGGTGACCCCGTGCACTTCACTTGCTTCAAGAGGAATCTCCACGCCGGGATCGGCCAGCCACTCGTGCTCTGCGATGAGCTCGCCATGAGCATCCACCACCGTGATCGAAGCGGTGACGATCCGGGCCGAACGTGAGTTCTTTCCGGTGGTCTCGAGGTCGAATGCGGCGCGGGAGAGGGTGTTCCAGGAACTCATGACTTCAAGCTACCGGCTGGCTCCGACACTATTGGGCACGACACTCCTGCCGTTACGCTGAACACATGCGGATGGAGTATGTGACGGCGGTGCTGGCCGTCGTGGACCTCGTACCGTCTGGTTCTGCAGTGTCCTACGGAGATGTCGCCGAGCTGCTCGGAGCCGGGGGACCGCGGCAGGTTGGCGCAGTGATGAGCCACTATGGAAGTTCCGTAGCCTGGTGGCGGGTGCTGCGCGCAAGCGGCGAGGCACCTCCGGGCCATGAAGCAGATGCCTTGCGGCACTACCTGGCGGAATCCACTCCACTGCACGGCGCCTACGAGGCATTCATGCGGACGGGCGAGGGCCGATGGCGTGTGGACCTGACAACCGCTCGCTGGGCGCCCACCGACACTGACTTCGACCAACTTGATGTGATCTCTGACCAGTTGGAGCGTCAACTCCATATTTTGTCGGTGCCCAATGATGAAATGACTGTGTGACCGCGACTCCCACCAAAACCCGGCAGGCTCCCGCAGCCCTTCGCCTGCTGCCGCCTAGAGAGACCCACTTCGCGGCACCTGATTTGTCCCAGGACCAACTCGCAGTGGTTTCCATCGCGCAGGGAAGTGGCCCCATCCTCGTTCCCGGGGGCCCGGGCACCGGCAAGTCCACGGTGCTCGTCGAATCTGCTGTCCGCCGTGTACGCCAGGATGGCCTTGATCCTGAAGAGATTCTCATTCTCGCTCCGGGTCGTCACGCGGCAGCAGCTTTGCGGGACACCTTCACGGGGCGGTTGGACCGCAGCCTCAGTACGACGCCGGCACGCACCTGGGCGTCCTACGCTTTTGATGTAATCCGGCGCGCCAAGGCAGAAGGCATCTTGCCGCTGACCCGGCCACCGAAGCTCCTCTCGGGTCCCGAGCAAGACCTCATCATCAAGGAACTGCTGGAGGGGCACTCCCGTCCCGGTTCCCGGTTGCCTTGGCCGGAGGATCTTGCGGCAGCACTTCCCACGCGCGGCTTCCGCCACGAGATCCGCCAATTGTTCGACCGCATTATTGAGTCTGGACGCACCGCCGAGGACTTGGTTGGCCTCGCCTATGAGTGTGGTCGGCCGGACTGGATGGCTGCGGCCGAACTCTACAGCGAGTACAGGGACGTTCTGGATCTCCGGATGCCGGAGGCCTTCGACCCCGCGGGCATCATTACCACCGCACGGCAAATTTTTCAGGACTCTCCGGCTTTCCTGGCCGCGGAACGCGAACGGCTCAAGCTCATCCTGGTTGACGACGCCCAGGAATCGAACCCCGCAGTATTCGAGCTCCTCGCGGACATCGCCGAGGGCAAGGACGTCGTGGTGACCTATTCACCGGATACCGTGGTTCAGGGCTTCCGTGGTGCGCGCCCGGACCTTGTTGCAGAATTGCCGTCCTTGCTGGGTGGCGCGGAACAGGACGTTCTTGAGCTTCCCCTCTGGGTCACGCACCGGCACACGCCAAGGGTTGCTGAAGCGTGGACGCGGGTTGCGGCCCGGATTTCCCAGCGCTCCGGGGGGCAATTGGCCCGGCGCCTGGAGCAACCGCCCCAGCAGGACAAGGACACCCTTGGGCTGTCCGGCGACGGAGGCGTGGAGGGGCACGTCCTTCCGTCGGCTGTGCACGAACTGCGATACGTTGCGCAGCGCATTTTGGAAGCGCAGCTCCGTGAAGGCCGGGAGTTCAGCGACATCGCGGTCATCGTTCGAAACGGCGGACAAATTTCTCAAGTGCAGCGCTACCTCAGCGGTCAGGGCATCCCCGTGCGCGTACCCGTGGCGGATTCTGCCGTCCGTGATGAAGTGGCCGTGCGTCCGCTGTTGGAGGCATTCGCGATTGTCCTGGATCCCTCCAAGCTGACGCCGGAGACCGCAGTGTCGCTCCTGACGTCCCGCATTGGTGGTGCCACCGCCATCGAGCTGCGCAGGCTCCGGCAGTCGTTGCGCCGGGAGGAACTTCTTGGCGGCGGCGGCCGCTCCAGCGATGCCTTGCTGGTGGAGGCCCTGCTTCAACCGGGGGCGTTGGCCTCGATCGGAATCGAAGGCAGCTCGGCGCGACGGCTGGCGCGCATGTTTGCGGCAGGCGCCGCAGCTGCAGGCGTACCGGGGGCCAACGCGGAGTCGGTTCTCTGGGCCCTATGGCAAGCTACTGGCCTGTCCTCACGATGGGCCGAGGCGGCTCTGGAAGGTGGAACCTTCGGAGCTCGGGCAGATCGGGACCTGGATGCCATGATGGCCCTGTTCCATACGGCAGAACGTTTCGTGGACCAATTGCCGGGGTCCGGTCCGGAGCAGTTCCTGGAGTACTTGCTCAACCAGGAGCTTCCCATGGACACCCTTGCCGCGCGGGCGCAACTGGAAGCCTGCGTTGAAATCATGACTCCAGCCAGTGCAGCCGGTCGTGAATGGCCTATGGTGATCGTCGCTGGCCTCCAAGAGGGAGTCTGGCCCAACACCCGCCTCCGTGGTGAACTGCTCGGCAGCACGCTCTACGCCGATGCCGTGGAGCACGGAGTGGACTACGCACTCCGTCGCGGGCCATTGAGCCGGCTCCGGGATATCCGCTACGACGAACTGAGGAGCTTCTCAACGGCAGTTTCGCGTGCCCGCGAGGTCCTGATTTGCACAGCGGTTTCCTCTGAGGATGAACAGCCCTCGGCCTTCCTGGACTACGCGGCACCACTGGGACCAGGTGAATACCGGCGCGATTACACGCCGGTGGACCGGCCCATGACGCTTCGCGCGCTGGTTGCTGAATTGCGGCAGCATGCTCAGTCCCATGATGCAGCCGGCAATGGTTCCTCGCAGGAGGCGGCACGGATCCTGGCCCGTCTCGCCACAGCGGAGCCGCCTGTACCTGGCGCGCATCCGGACACCTGGTGGGGCTTGGCGCCGCTGAGCTCCCACGAGGCCGTGGTCCCGCCCGGGGGTACGGTCTCGGTGTCGCCTTCCAAAGTGGAATCCGTCCACAAGTCACCGTTGGATTGGTTTGTTCAAGCAGCGGGCGGTGAGGCTGCCACCGATTTTGCTCGCAGCCTCGGGACCTTGGTCCATAGCATCGCCCAGGAGCTCCCTGACGCTTCGGGCGCCGAGTACGTCGCGGAACTAGTCCGGCGGTGGCCAACCTTGGGCATGAAGGACAACTGGGAGGGCAAGCTCGACTTCCAGCGTGCTGAACTGATGGTCCGCAAATTGGCACAATATGTGCTCATCATGCGCAGCGAAGGCAGGAGCCTGCTGGCCGTGGAACGCGACTTCGAAGTCCAGCTTCCTGACATTCAGGTTGATGCGGCCCCCGCTGAGGAGACCGAGGCCGACACCATGCGCCATGCGGTACTCCGTGGCCAGGTGGACCGTTTGGAGCTCGACCAGGAGGGCCGGCTGGTCATTGTTGACCTCAAGACCGGCAAACGCCAACCTGGTAAAGCCGAGGTTGCCCGGCACCCACAACTGGGCGCATATCAGGCGGCAGTCCTTCAGGGAGCCTTCCAGGACGCAGGAACCAACGAGGAAGCACCCGACGCCGGTCCGGTGGCCCAGCCCGCCCAGGACGTAGTTCCGGGCGGGGCTGTGCTGGCCCAGCTCGGAACCAAAACCAAGAGTCCCGCGGTGCAGCAACAGGCACCATTGGACCCTGCGGAGAATTGGGCGGAGAGCCTGGTGAATGAGGCAGCTGCGCTCATGGCTGGCGCGACGTTCGATGCCAGGCACGATCCCAGCAAGAGCGGCCACGGCGGCCACGGTTGCCGGCTTCCGGATATTTGCCCATTGTGCGCCAGAGGAAAGCAGGTCACCGAATGACAACAGAGCTTTTGGACGGTTCTGCTTCCGGCTCCGTTGACCTTCAAGGAGTTCCACAACCACGGTTCTCGCCCACGGAACTGGCGGATATCCTGGGCGAGAAGAACCATCCCACCGCTGAACAAGCGGGCATCATTGCCTCGTCTCTTTCACCGCGGCTGGTGATCGCCGGCGCGGGTTCCGGCAAGACGGCCACCATGGCTGACCGGGTGGTTTGGCTGGTGGCCAACGGCTGGGTGCGTCCTGAGGAAGTGCTTGGCGTGACTTTCACACGGAAAGCGGCTGGTGAACTGGCCAGCCGGATCCGGACCAAGCTGGCCACACTTCAACGGATTGCAGCTGAGGACAACGGCAGTATCGGTTTTCCGGAAGGACTCCTGGGCGAAGACGACCTCGAGCCCAAAGTATCCACCTACCATTCCTACGCCAGCGGTATCGTGTCGGATTACGGACTGCGACTAGGCATCGAACGTGATGTCGTATTGCTCGGTGGCGCGCAATCCTGGCAGTTGGCCAGCGAAGTGGTGGAGGCCTACGACGGTGACTACGAACACTTCACCGCAGCCAAGTCCACCCTGGTCAACGCCGTCATCCAGTTGGCGGGCGAATGCGCCGAGCATCTTCAGGATCCGGCCGAAGTACGTGACTGGGTTCTGGAACGGGTGGAGACCTTCGAGGCACTTCCGTATCTGGCCGCTGCCAAGAAGAACCCCACCCAGGCCGCCGCAGAACTGGCAGCAATGCTCCGTACCCGCGCCAGTGTCGCGGATATGGTGGTGCGCTACCAGGAAGCCAAGCGGCAGCGGGGCGTCCTTGACTTCGGTGACCTCGTGGCCCTTGCTGCCCGGATAGCCAGCGATATTCCTCTCGCGGCGGAGACTGAGCGGGCCCGCTACAAGGTGGTGCTGTTGGACGAATTCCAAGACACTTCCCATGCCCAGCTGGTGCTCTTCTCGCGTCTGTTCGGGCAGGGCCACGCGGTGACGGCGGTGGGTGACCCCAACCAGTCCATCTATGGATTCCGGGGTGCTTCGGCAGGGCAGCTCTTTCACTTTGTGCAGGAGTTTCCGGTGAGGCACCTAGCTGGGTCAGGCGACACGGAGTCCTACACCGTAGCTCCCACCTCTTACCTGACCACAGCGTGGCGGAATGGCCGCAACATTCTTGAGGCCGCCAACACCATCGCCTCGCCGTTGAATAAAGCAGCAGCATCGGAAGGTCCGGCGGGGGAGAGGGGTACAGCCGCCAGCGTCTCAGTCCCGGCACTGGTCCCCAGCCCAGCGGCCGTGGACGGCAGTGTGGTGATCGGGCGGTTTGGGACGGATGAGGACGAAGCCGCCGTCATAGCCCGCGATGTCCGGCGCTACCAGCGCACCGTCTTCGAGGAGGAAAAGGACGGCACGCCTGTCAGGCCGACCATGGCTGTTCTGTGCAGGAGAAGGGCTCAGATGGAGTGCCTCCGGCGTGAGTTCGAAGTTCAGGGAATCGCCTACGAAATTGTGGGACTTGGCGGCCTGCTGGACACGCCGGAGATTGTTGATCTGGTGGCGACACTTCGAGTGCTTGCCGATCCGGGGCGGTCCGACGCCCTGATGCGGCTTCTTGCCGGGGCACGTTGGCGGATTGGCCCGGCAGACTTGATGGCCTTCAGCGACTGGTCCCGTTTCCTTGCCCGCCGTCGATCCGCACCTGATACACACCCTGATGCCACGGATGCCAACGAGGAACCGGCGGCGGTGGTGGTTGAAAGCGACATCACCGATGCCGCAAGCCTTGTGGAGGCACTGGACTTTCTGCCCAAGCCTGGCTGGACTTCGGGGCACGGCCGGAGCCTGAGCGCTGCGGCCTTGGATCGCCTGACCGGCCTCGCCTCGGAACTTCGCTTCTTGAGGAGCTACATCGGTGATGACCTCACAACGCTCCTTGGCGAGGTTGAACGCGCCATGCTGCTTGATATCGAGGTGGCAGCCAAACCAGGCACCAGTATTCATCAGGCACGCCGTAACCTTGATGCGTTCCAGGACGCCGCGGCGGGCTTCCTGCAGACGTCCCAGCGGATAGACCTGTTGGCTTTTCTGTCCTGGCTGGAGGCGGCGGCATCCGAAGAAGGCGGCTTGGACGTTGCTCCGGTCGAAACCAACCGGGAAGCCGTTCAGCTGCTTACGGTCCATGCCTCCAAGGGGCTGGAATGGGATGTTGTCTTTGTTCCCGGGCTGAACGCCGGTTCCTTCCCCAGCAACCGGGATTCACGCTGGAGCAGCGGCGCCGCGGCGTTGCCATGGCCTCTGCGGGGGGACCGTGCGGATCTCCCGCAGTGGGACCTCGATCAGCCAGACCAAAAGGGATGGCTGGACGCGGAGAAAGACTTCAAAGCCGAGGTCCAGCATCATGGTGAAGCAGAGGAGCGCAGGCTGGCATATGTCGCCTACACCCGCGCAAAGTTCGTTTTGTGGGCGTCCAGTGCAGCGTGGAATGGCTCCCGATCGGGTATGGCGGCGATGTCTGGCTTCCTTGCCGAACTTGCACCTCTCGCCGCTGGGGAGGGGGAGGAAAACGACATACGGAGGCCGCGTCCGTCCGGTATGGCGGTCGTTCATGCGGAGTCGGTAATTGAGGAAGCACTGCCGGAAGAGAGCCCGCTCACCGCAGCGCTTGAGGTTGCCCGGTTCCCCTACGATCCCCTTGAAGGCCCTGTGGACCCCCGCACCGGCGCCCGACTCCGGCTTGTTCCGGGCCGTCGGCTTGCCATGGACCAAGCGGCGGCAACGGTGCGGGGATACATTGCGGAACCCGCCCCGGCGCCGCAGCTGGTTGAGACAGCTGGTGCGGCGCTCAAATGGTCCCAGGAAGCGGAACTCCTGCTGGACCGTCAGCGGCAGCGCAAGTCAGTGCAGGATGTCCACCTGCCCAGCCATATTTCTGCTTCGCTTTTCGTAGACCTCGGCGCTGACCCAGCCGCCGTTCTCTCCCAACTACGCAGGCCTGTTCCCCGCGAACCAGGCATTTCGGCGCGCAAGGGGACAGCCTTCCATGCTTGGGTTGAGGAGTACTTCGGGACAACGGGCATGCTGGACCTGGACGAAGCACCTGGCTCCGACTCCCATATCGACGAGGCCTATGGACTTGATGAGATGGTGGCCGCGTTCAAGCAGTCCGAGTGGGCACAGCGCGCACCCGCCTTTGTCGAAGTTCCCGTCGAAACCCGGATAGGCGACGTCGTCGTCCGCGGACGCATCGACGCAGTGTTCCGCGATGCCGATGGTCGCTGGCAGCTCATCGACTGGAAAACCGGCCGACGCCCGGCCGGACGCCAACTGGCAACCCGGGCCGTGCAATTGGCCGTCTACCGGCTCGCCTGGGCACGCCTGAAGGATGTGCCCCTCGAGGACGTCAGTGCAGCCTTCTACTACGTCGCCGATGACTCAGTGGTTCGTCCACACGACCTGGGCAGCGCAGAAGAACTGGAGCAGATCGTGGCGAGGGCCCTGGCAGACAACAACCAGGGAATCAGGAACGATCAGCAGCATGAAGCGGCGTCACGTTAACCACACTGATCGAGGCGGTGGAGGTGTCGTCATGATCGGCGGCCGCGGGAAAGTCGCCGTCCGCTGCCTGTGAGCGCCGTTCTGCCGTTCCATCGCTAGCTGCCGGCTCCGCCTCTTCGTTTCCATTCAATGATGGCTCGGGGGAGGGCTCGTGATGAGTTTCAACTGAATCATCTCTGGCCTGCGAATCGCTTGGTATGGCGGCCACTGTAACGGTCGGACCGGCGTCGGGAATGGCAGTGACGCTGACTGCTGGCTGCTGTCCGGCCGGCGCCTCCGAAGCCTGCAACGCCGCAGCCTCGTTCTCCGCGGCTTCGTCCTCTGCGGCCTGGGCCGCGTCGCGTCGTGCCTGCTCGTCGATGTCGTCGGACAGGGTCTGCAGCATGGACTCCGCCTCTGCCGTCATACTCTGGTGCCCGGCGGCCATGGCCTTGACCAAGTACTGGGCCAAGGCAAATTCGGCCAACAGAGCGGCCCGGCGAAGCAAGTGGACATCAGGGGTCTCCCTGCGTGCCTGTGTGTACTGCCCCAGGACGGCCTCAACAAAGGAGGATTCGTTGGATGCCACAAGCCACGCAAAGTCATCGGCGGGGTCGCCGATTCTGAGGTCCGTCCATCCTGTCAAGGCAGTCACGGAGTCGTCCTGGACCATCAGGTTGTCTTCGTGGAGATCCCCATGGACAACAGAGGTGTTGAAACGCCAGAGCGCTACGTCTTCGAGGGCATGTTCCCAGCGGCGCAGCAGCGTAGCCGGGATCTTGCCGGTAATGGCGGCCTGATCGAGTTCGTTGAGCTTGCGCTGGCGGAACTCATTGGCCGAATAACTTGGCAGATCGGCGTTGGTGACCAAGGTCAGCGGAAGGTCATGAATGGCTGCCAAGGCTGTGCCGATTTCCTGTGCCAAGGCAGGGCTGCCCGCAGAGAGTTCCTCGATGGAGAGCATGGAGCCCTGCAAGTGGGCATAGACAAACGT
The DNA here is from genome assembly GCF_900108925.1 of Arthrobacter sp. yr096. Lineage (NCBI taxonomy): Bacteria > Bacillati > Actinomycetota > Actinomycetes > Micrococcales > Micrococcaceae > Arthrobacter > Arthrobacter sp. yr096. Next base: position 705,006 of record NZ_FNYI01000001.1, read on the forward strand.
GGTGAGCGCACCTTGGCGGACCGTGCCGGCAATCGTGGGCACATGGAATGGCAGTTCAGCCCGGGTGGCCGGGGCGAACGCACGCAGCACCATGAATTCGGTCTCCAACCGTGTGCTTGCTTCCGGATGCCGCGGCGAGCGGACGCGCCAGCGCTTGCCTTCCGCGTCGAGCAGCAACGCCGAGTCGAAGTCGGCGTCGTCGTCCGGGGAATAGGCTGTGGCCGTCGGCGCCAGGCCGGGCACCGCCGCGGTTGCTATGGCGGCCAGTTCTAGCGGTGTTCTTCTCACGTTCTCCACGGTAGAGTGAGCGCGGCCTGTGGCCATGATGCAGTGCGGCGAGTCTTCATATCGGCCCCAAAACAAGGCCATTCTGCCTGCCCTTGCCCGTTCAAGGGAATGCGTCCACAAGGCGGGACCCTTCCAAATGTTTTTTGTCGGTACGAGTCAGTACGGTAGATACATGAGCTATACGGAGTCACCGGCGCTGGCCAACCACCTGATGGACACTGTTCTTCCAGTGCGCCCTGCCATGGTGGATCGCGGCTCAGGCGCCCGTATGAAGCCCGGGATGGTTGAGGACCTCATCGCGTCGGGCACAGCCAAGGCTATGGTGATCTCCCAGCGCAAGGCGCTGGTGACCGCTGACGGACTGTGGTTCGGCGATGCCACGCGGCTGTGGGATGCCTTGAACGGATCCGACGCCGGTGCTGCCGCCGCCATCTATTTGGGGACTACTTTGGGCCCGTCCTCCTTGCCGCAGGGGACGCCCGTTTTGCTGTTTACTGTTCCGGAACCACCCGCGCAGGGTACAGCCTTGGTACCTGGGGACGCTCAATGGGCCGGCTTCCGGGAAGTCGCTGGACGCCTGGACGCGAACGACACCGCATTGTTCATCGAGGCCAGCGCAATTTCCAACTGGCACGCCACCCATACCCATTGCCCCCAGTGCGGTAACCCCACAGACATTGAGGCGGGTGGTTGGGTGCGGCGTTGCCCCAAAGACAACTCAGAGCATTACCCCCGCACGGATCCGGCGATCATCGTCACAGTCGTGGGACCGGATGGCAGGCTTCTCCTGGGTGGGGGTGGCCCCACCGATGCGAAGAATTACTCCACGCTTGCCGGCTTTGTGGAGCCTGGCGAGTCGTTGGAACAGGCTGTGGTTCGGGAGATCGGCGAGGAAGTGGGCGTCCGGGTGTCCGCCTGCCAATACCTCGGTTCGCAGTCGTGGCCGTTCCCTGCCTCGCTCATGCTGGGGTTCACCGCCACCACTGAAGATTCCGTGGCCCGGCCGGACGGCGTCGAAGTGACTCGGGCGCGTTGGTTCAGCCGCGATGAATTGCAGGCAGCGGTGTCCAGCGGCGAGATCACCATCTCAACGCGCCTGTCCATCGCGCGTTCGTTGATTGAGCATTGGTACGGCGGCGTCATCGAAGACCTCCAGCCGTGACAGAAGACATTTTCGACGCCGGTGGTTCACTGGAGGAGCGTATCCTCGGCGGCTTGGATGACGAACAGCGCGAGGTAGCCAGCACCCTGACGGGCCCCTTATGTGTACTTGCAGGTGCAGGCACGGGGAAGACCCGGGCCATCACCCACCGCATCGCATACGGAGTCCACTCTGGTGTGTATAGCCCGCAACGGTTGCTGGCCGTCACCTTTACGGCGCGCGCCGCAGCGGAAATGCGCAGCAGGCTTCGCGACCTGGGTGTGGCAAACGTCCAAGCCCGCACTTTTCACGCAGCCGCCCTGAGGCAGCTGCAGTTCTTCTGGCCGCAGGCAATCGGCGGCACTTTGCCCAACCTGTTGGACCACAAGGCCAACATGATTGCAGAAGCGTCCCGCAGGCTCCGCCTCAGCACCGACCGCGCCTCCATCAGAGATCTGGCTGCTGAGATCGAGTGGGCCAAAGTATCCATGTTGACGCCCGCCAACTATCTTGAAAACGCCCAGGACCGCGGAACACCCGGAGGCTTTGACCTCACTGCGGTGTCGCGGGTTTTCCAGGCCTATGAGGACATCAAGACCGACCGGAACGTCATCGACTTCGAGGATGTCCTTCTCATCACTGTCGGCATCCTTCAGGAGGACCCGAAAGTGGCGGCCACGGTTCGCGAACAGTACCGCCATTTCGTGGTGGACGAGTACCAGGACGTATCGCCGCTGCAGCAGCGGCTCCTGGATTTGTGGCTGGGCGGCCGGAACGAACTATGCGTGGTGGGCGACGCCAGCCAGACTATCTATTCATTCACCGGCGCCTCACCGAAGCATCTGCTGGGATTCAAGGCCCAGTTCCCGGAGGCGACTGTCGTTAAACTCATCCGCGATTACCGATCCACTCCGCAGGTGGTGAAGTTGGCCAATGAACTCCTCGGTTCCAGGCGCAGCGGCGGGCCTGTAGCAGATGCGGCATGGGCGCCGCCACTTAAGCTGGTCGCTCAACGTCCCTCGGGGCCTGAGCCACGCTTCATGGAGTGCCCGGATGACGAGGCCGAGGCCGCAGTAGTGGCAGGCCGGATTCAGGAGTTGTTGAATTCGGGCGTCAAGGCGAGTGAGATTGCCATACTGTTCCGCACCAACGGCCAGTCCGAAGCCTACGAACAGGCCTTGGCTTCTGCAGGCATCGGATACCAACTGCGTGGTGGAGAGCGGTTTTTCGCCCGCAAGGAAGTCCGCGATGCCATCCTCCAGCTCAGGGCCGCCACCAGGGCTGTGGCGGAGGGACCGCAGGAAGCACTGGGGCAAATCGTTCGGGACATTGTGGCATCACTTGGCTACACCGATGCCGCGCCGCATAGTGGTGGAGCGCTCCGCGAGCGGTGGGAATCCTTGGCCGCGCTCGTCGCCTTGGCTGATGAGCTCGCCATCAGCCGTGGTGAGTCCTTTACTTTGGCGGAATTCGTGAATGAGCTCCAAGAACGCTCCGTGGCACAGCATGCCCCCACGGTTCAAGGCGTCACGCTGGCCTCGCTCCACGCGGCCAAGGGCTTGGAATGGGACGCCGTGTTCCTGGTGGGCTTGAGCGAAGGACTCATGCCGATTTCCTTCGCGGACAGCCCCGAAGACGTAGATGAAGAACGCCGGTTGCTTTACGTCGGAATCACCCGGGCGCGGGAGCACTTGAATCTTTCCTGGTCCACGGCCCGTACACCGGGTGGCCGGGCCAACCGTAAGCCCTCACGATTCCTTGACGGACTGCGCCCCAATTCCGTCGCGTCCGCAAACGCACGCAGCAAAACAGGCCCCACGCGCCGAAAAGCTGCGGCGCCGGCGTCGTGCAGGGTCTGTGGAAGCATGCTGGCAAGTGGTGCTGAACGCAAGGTTGGGCGCTGCAACCAATGCCCGCCGTCTTACGAGGAACAGACCTTTGATGCACTGAGGCAATGGCGCAAGGACGAAGCGAAATCCGCGGATGTCCCGGCTTACGTAGTCTTCACCGACGCCACGCTCACGGCGATCGCTGAGGCCAAGCCGTCATCCCTTGAAGAACTGGCTGGGCTGGCTGGAATTGGCCCCTCCAAACTTGAACGCTACGGCGAAGCAGTCCTGGAAGTACTGGCTGAGAGTACAGAACTCTGATGGCCCGCCTCCGGGCCAATGACGTTGGCGTTCCGCTGGTCACAGATGACGGCGCTCCTGTCGTGGTGCGCCGATCCGCCAGGCGCCGCAGGACCGTGGCTGCGTTCTGGGAGGATGGCAAGGCGGTGGTGGCCATACCGGCCAGCTTTACCAAATCCCAGGAACAGGAATGGGTCCGGCGCATGCTGGCGAAACTAAAGCGCCAGGGCGAACAAGGGTCAGGCAGGAACAAGCGGCGCCCAGCCACAGACGAAGTCCTCGCTGCACACGCCGCTCACCTGTCGCGGACCTACCTTGGCGGACGGGCCGTTCCGACGTCGGTCCGCTGGGTTGGCAACCAGAACTCAAGGTGGGGTTCCGCGACGCCTGCCGATGGCACCATCAGGCTTTCAAACAAGCTGCAGCCCATGCCGCAATGGGTCATCGACTACGTGCTCGTGCACGAATTGGCTCACCTGGTGGTGGCGGGGCACACTGCAGACTTTTGGAGATTGGTCGAGGCGTATCCCGAGACGCAGCGCGCCAAGGCATTCCTGGAAGGCGTTGCCTTTGCGACGTCGCGGGGCCTCCCCACGGACTCGGACATCGATCATCCAGCTGTAGATCTGGACTCCTGAGAGAACAGCAAAGGCCGCCGTGTGACACGGCGGCCTTTGCTGTCTGTCGGCCTACTTGCCGGGATCTTGAGGATCTGAGCCGTCCGAGTCCGGTTCCTCGGTGGACTCCGCTTCGTCGCCCGCGGCGTCGCCCTGAGCATCATCGGTTTCGTATCCACCACTGAGCAACTTCTGCAGGGCGTCGTCAACCTCACTGTCGCTGGCCTCGGCAAGCCGACGGCGTTCCGAGAAGCCCTTGGGATCATCCAGGTCCTCTCCGGTTGGCAAAAGGTCCGGGTGGTGCCAGATGGCGTCGCGACCCTCGATGCCGCGTTCTTCCTTCAACGTCGCCCACAAGGTGGCTGCCTCCCGGAGCCTGCGGGGACGCAGTTCCAGACCCACGAGGGACGAGAACGCGTGTTCGGCGGGCCCGCCGGTGGCACGACGTCGTCGTACGGTTTCACGCAGTGCCGTGGCGGATGGCAGGACCTTGGCCGTCGCTTCGGCCGTCAGCTCGTCCACCCAGCCCTCCACCAGCGCGAGTGCTGTCTCGAGCTTCTCCAATGCGGCTGTCTGAACGGGGGTACGTTCCGGGGTGAAGACGCCCTGGGACAACGCTTCCTGGATGCCTTCCGGGTTGCTGGGATCAAGATCCCTGGCCAGGTCTTCAATGCGGGACATGTCGATGTGGATGCCGCGGGCATAAGCCTCAATGGCTCCGAGCAGGTGTCCGCGCAACCAAGGGACCTGAACGAAGAGGCGCGCGTGGGCGGCTTCGCGAACAGCGAGGAAGAGTCGAACGTCGTTCTCGGGGAGGCTGAGGCCTTCGCCGAACTTGGCCACGTTGGCCGGCAGCAGCGCCATTTCCAAATCGGCCAATGGAACGCCGATGTCGGTGGAGCTGACAACCTCTGCCGAAAGCGCGCCGATTGCCTGTCCAAGTTGCATGCCAAAGATGGCGCCGCCCATATTTTGCAGCATGGAGGATGCGCCGCCCATCATGGACTTCATTTCCTCGGGCATTTGCTGGGTTAGGGCATTCGACAGGGCATTGGCGATGCTGTTTGCCACGGGTTCAGTCAGGCGCTTCCAGGTACCGAGGGTTGCTTCAACCCATTCAGCCCGCGACCAAGCGCGGCCGATCAGACCGGTTGCCGAGAGATCAGTGACGGGGTCGAGCCATAGTTCCGCGAGCCTGAGGGCCTCATCGATATCCCTGGTTTGCTGGGCATTGACCGAGGGATCACTGCCAGCGGCCGCAACCCGCCGTGCATTCTCGTGGGCAAGCTGCCAGTTAACAGGGCCTTCTGACGTGGAGCTCATCATGGCTTGGACCTGGGCGAACATCTGCTGGAGAAGCTGGGGGTCATTGGGCAGGCCCGCAGCCTTGGCCAGTTCGGCGGGATCGATGTTACCCATGCCCTGGCCGCCCATCAGGTTCTGCAGCATTTCTGCCAGCGGATCCTTTGGGGTTTCGTCGTCGTTGGACGGGTTGTTGGGGTTGGATGTCATGGTGCCGCCGATCGTCGAACTGGCTGGTGATCTCTTTCACCGTACCCCGCAGCCGGTGGGCTGTCTGCCCGGATGCTGCGTCGTTCGCTGTAGGCAAAGCAGACCCGCAACGTCTGACCGCGTAGTGTTGATGTTTGGTATGTGCCGCCACCGTGTTCGGTGGCACGAGCCGTGGAACCGGTCACGTAACGCCGGCATAGAGAGGCCTCAATGCTTACTTCGCCCAGCCCCGAGGGCTCACTGGATCCGCGTCGGACGCCCGACGCCGATCCCTCCTCAGTGCCTCCGGCACCTCCCCGCGACACCAGGTACATGATCATGGTGATTTCAGGGCTGGTGGCGCTTGGTTTGGGCATAGGCGCGGCGGCCCTGCCGGTCCCGTATGTCATCGAGTCGGCGGGACCCACCTTCAATACGCTGGGCAAAGACGGAGACAAACCGGTCATCAGCATCTCCGGCCGTGAGTCTTTTCCGGCCAAGGGCAACCTGGACCTCACCACCGTCGTGATGACCGGAGGCCCCAAGAGCCCCGCAACGATTTTCGATGTCTTCCGAGCATGGTTGGACAGTTCCAAGGCCATCTACCCGGAAGAACTCATCTATCCCAAGGGCACCACTGCAGAGCAGACGGTGCAAGAGGGCGAGATTGCCATGGAGACGTCACAGGAGAATGCCTTCGCTGCAGCGTTGCGGGAGTTGGATATTCCGTTTGAGCAGCGGCTGAATGTCGCAGGCCTCTCAGACCCGTCACCCTCTGCCGGAAAAATCCAGGCAGGCGATCTCCTGAAGTCCATCAACGGCAAGGCCATTACGTCCATGAGCGTGATCCAGGCCGAACTTGCCGCGGGGGCTGGAGCCCCGGCGGTGGTTGTAGTGGACAGGAACGGCGCCCCAGTGACGGAAACTATTACGCCCACCAAGAATTCGGCCGACCGCTATGTACTGGGTGTTCTTTTGGCCAGTGACTTCACATTCCCGTTCGACGTGCGTATTTCCTTGGAGAATGTGGGCGGCCCCAGCGCTGGAATGATGTTCGCCCTGGGCATCGTGGACAACCTCACGCCAGGGGACATGACGGGCGGCAAGCACGTGGCTGGTACCGGCACCATTACGGCCGACGGCGTCGTGGGACCCATCGGTGGCATCGCCCAGAAGATGATCGGTGCCCGTCAGCAGGGGGCCACCATGTTCCTCGCCCCGGCCGCCAACTGTGCGGATGTGGTGGGCCATGTTCCGGACGGTTTGCAGGTGGTGAAAGTGGAAACATTGGCTGATGCCACCTCGGCCGTGGAGCGGCTCGGGACCGGGGACGACACGGCAGGCCTTCCCACCTGCACAAACAACTAGACTGACGGTGGAACTTAGCTTCACCGCCACTCGTGGCATATATGACGGCCTCCGCCATATCCCAGCGGCTGAGATTGTCAACCCTCGCACACCGACTGTCCACTGACACCAATGAGGTACAGAGTTTGTCCCGTCCCGCCAGCTCCAACCCGCCCGGAAGATCACCGCTGAGACGAGGTGCCCTGACTCCGACGCTCATCGTCGTGGCGGTGGCCGTCGTCGGGTTTATTTTCTTCGCCAATGTGTGGACTGACGTCCTCTGGTACCAGCAGCTTGGGTTCTTCGAAGTTTATCTTCGGGAGAACCTCGCCAGGATTATTACTTTCCTGGTTGGTTTCGCAATGATGTTTGCTGCTGTTTTCTTTGCCATCAGAATCGCCTACCGCTCCCGTCCGGTCTATGCACCTGATGCTGAGTCTCGGGACAACCTGAACCGCTACCAGGCGCAGCTTGAACCTGTGCGCCGCGTGGTCATGATCGGTCTCCCCATTCTCTTCGGTCTCTTTGCCGGCAGCGCCGCAGCCAGCCAGTGGCAGAAGGCACTTTTGTTCTTCAACCAGGAACCGTTCGGTCAGACGGACCCCCTGTTTAACCTCGACATCAGCTTTTACCTCATGTCCTTGCCGTTCCTGGGCTTTGTCACGGGATTCCTGATCAGCATCGCTGTGGTAGCCGGTATCGCCGGCATCCTGACCCACTACCTTTACGGCAGCATCCGCCTCATGGAACGCGGTATCTTCACCAGCCGCGCGGCGCAGATCCATATCGCTGTGACCGGCGCCCTGTTCCTGATCCTGCTGGGTATCAACTTCTGGCTTGACCGGTACACGACCGTCCAGAGCAACTCCGGCCGTTGGGCCGGTGCGCTCTACACAGACGTCAACGCCGTTGTGCCAACCAAAGCCATCCTTGCCGTCGCGGCAGGTCTGGTGGCAATCCTCTTCATCATTGCTGCGATCATCGGACGCTGGCGCCTGCCCGTGATTGGTACCGCGATGCTCGTCATTACGGCCATCCTGGCCGGCGGTGTCTACCCATGGGTGATCCAGCAGTTCCAGGTGCGTCCGTCGGAAAACACCTTGGAAAAGGAATTCATAGACCGCAACATCACCATGACGCGGGCTGCCTATGGCCTGGACAAGATCGATGTGTCCGCTTACAACGCCACAACCACCGCCACGACCGGTGCATTGGCAGCTGACGCTCAGACCACCGCCAACATTCGCCTTCTGGATCCGAACCTTATTTCTTCGGCATTTGCCCAGCTTGAGCAGTACCGCCCGTATTACCAGTTCCCCCAGACGCTGAACGTTGATCGTTACGTGGTGGATGGCAAGGTCCAGGACACGGTTATCGCCGTTCGTGAACTCAACCCGGATGGCCTAAGCGCCAACCAGCAGACGTGGGTCAACCGGCACATTGTCTACACCCACGGCTACGGCGTAGTGGCGGCCAAGGGCAACAAGTTCACCGCCGACGGCAAGCCGGAGTTCCTCCAGTCGGGCATCCCGTCCAATGGAGTCCTCGGAAACGACACCACCTACGAGCCCCGTATCTACTTCGGCGAGAATTCTCCCGAGTACTCCATTGTGGGTGCACCCGACGGTGCTCCCAACCGTGAGCAGGACCGGCCCGCGGGCCGTGAAGGCGGGGGAGAGACGCAGTACACCTTCAGCGGCAACGGTGGACCCAACGTTGGAAACTGGCTCAACAGGATTCTGTACTCCATCAAGTTCCAGTCATCGGATCTGTTGCTGTCCGACGGCGTGAACGCTGAGTCTCAGATCTTGTACGAACGCAATCCCCGCGAACGCGTCGAGAAGCTGGCACCGTACCTGACGGTTGACGGTAACGCCTACCCGGCAGTTGTTGACGGACGGGTGAAGTGGATCGTCGACGGTTACACCACCAGCCAGTACTTCCCGTACTCGCAGCCGCAGCAGTTGCAGAACGCGACTGCTGATTCGCAGACCAACGCCGGACGCACCGTTGCCTTGCCGAACAGCTCCGTGAATTACATCCGGAACTCTGTGAAGGCCACAGTGGATGCCTATGACGGCTCAGTAAACCTTTACGCCTGGGATGACCAGGATCCGATTCTGAAGGCGTGGCAGAAGGTCTTCCCAACTGCCATCAAGCCCTACTCAGAGATGTCGGGCGATCTCATGAGCCACGTCCGGTACCCGGAGGACCTCTTCAAGGTCCAGCGTGAACTGCTCGGCCGCTACCACGTAACGGACCCGGACAGCTTCTACCAGAACAATGACGCGTGGAGCGTTCCGAACGATCCCACCGTTTCGGAGGCCGTAAAACAGCCGCCTTTCTACATGTCGTTGCAGATGCCTGATCAGGAGAAGCCAGCCTTCCAGCTGACGTCGTCCTTTATTCCGCAAACAGTCAACGGCAGTGCCCGTAACATCCTGTACGGATTCCTGGCAGCTGACTCCGACGCTGGCAACGTGAAGGGCGTCAAGGGGGAGAGCTACGGAAAGCTGCGGCTGCTGGAACTCCCGACTGACACCCAGGTGCCTGGACCCGGACAAGCGCAGAACAAGTTCAACTCTGATCCCACCGTGTCCCAGGCGCTGAACCTCCTGCGCCAAGGTGCATCCGATGTGCTGAACGGAAACCTGTTGACACTTCCCGTGGGTGGCGGCCTGCTTTACGTGCAGCCCGTTTATTTGAAGTCCACCGGTGAAACGTCCTACCCGACGCTGCAGCGCGTGCTGGTCGCGTTCGGTGACAAGATCGGATTCGCGCCCACCTTGGACGCAGCACTGGACCAATTGTTCGGCGGCAACTCCGGTGCCACAGCCGGCGACGCGGACAACAATGGCCAAACACCCACCGCACCACCCGGTACCACCACGCCACCGGCCGGACCTACCGACGCCAAGGCTGACCTGAAGGCAGCCCTGGACGAGGCCAACAAGGCCATCCAGGACGGTCAGGCAGCGCTGGCCAAGGGCGACTTTGCCGGCTACGGCGCGCAGCAGACCAAGTTGTCTGAAGCGCTGAAGAAGGCGCTGGACGCTGAAGGCCGTTTGGGTGCGACCTCCACGCCGGCTGCGACTCCGGAGGCTACTCCGAGTGCGACTCCGTCGCCTTCGCCGAGTAGCTGACGCGACAGCTTGATTGAAAAGGCCCGTGTTGACTCCCGCCAAGGGGTAGTCGACACGGGCCTTTTCTGCGGGGGAGACACACATCACGCAGTCAGGATTTGGTCTGGCATTCACCGGGCGGTAATGTTGTTCTTGCGACGCGGGGTGGAGCAGTTCGGTAGCTCGCTGGGCTCATAACCCAGAGGTCACAGGTTCAAATCCTGTCCCCGCAACTGGAAAAAGGTCCGGATCAGTAATTACTGATCCGGACCTTTTGCTTTTCCCGAATGGCACACTTTGAATTATTAGTGATCTCCCATCCGCAATCTTGAAAGCAGCCAGGACATTCCTGCGAGCCTGAATTCCCATCCCGCCGGTTCTTCTTCAGTAAACGGCGGAAGTGCGTTTAGACGGGTTCTCAGGTCCCTCGGATGCTATGGAGTGATCTACGGCACCATTGCTACCTTATGGTCAAGAGCACCCCAGCGGGTGCGGTAGAGTTGTTCTTGCGACGCGGGGTGGAGCAGTTCGGTAGCTCGCTGGGCTCATAACCCAGAGGTCACAGGTTCAAATCCTGTCCCCGCAACTGGAGAAAAGGTCCGGATCAGTAATTACTGATCCGGACCTTTTGTTTAAGCCCGGACCTCGTGTCCAGCCGGGAACTTTTGATGAGCCAGTTGTCGGGCAACCCAGTGCTAGCATCAAACCCGGATTTACTGAGGCACGAACGATGGATAGGACGCCCAATGGTCAACGACGACTTCACTGCCGGGGCCGATCGCGACGTTCTTCAGCGGGACAGTCCTGTTGCTGTCTACCAGCAAGTGGCCGATGTTCTGACGGAGCAGGTCAGCCGCTTGGAGCCTGGATCCCGGATAGCCACTGAAGAGTCGCTGATGGACCAGTACGGCATCAGCCGGACCACGGTCCGCAAAGCGATCGAAACGCTCGTGGCAAAGGGCCTGCTGGTCCGCAGGCAGGGCAAAGGGACGTTCGTGATGGCCCAGCGTCCAGTGAAAATGTTGAACCGTCTGGCACCCTTCATGGAGACGTTTACGGCGGCAGGGATGAAAACCGTCAAGGGCCTCATCGAATATAAATGGATGGAAAAGGACACATCGGTTCCGGCCAAACTGGTTTCCGATGACAACCTTGTGCTTGTGATCCGGCGCTCCTATTCAAGCGCTGGCTGGCCCTACGCAATTGCAGAAATCTTCATCCCCTCCCATATCGGGCGCCACATCAGTTTGGCGGACGCCGAACGCAACTCCATTTATCAGGTCATCCAAGACAGGACGCTGAAGCCGCTGCAGCGGGCTGAAATCACTGTGACCATGCATGCCCCGCCGGAACACCTGGCAGATGCCCTGAACGTCCGTGGGTTCGCCATGGTGCCGCGTCTGGAGCGCACTACGCTGGGCGATCATGGAGAGGTGCTGGAGTGCACCGTGACGTACTTTCACCCCAAAGGATTTGAAATCCGGGCCGAGGTGGCAACGGATGCCAGCCCTATCCAAGACTCCGCAGTTCACGGTGCAGGGTAGCTGCACAGCAGGAAGGGGCCGGATTCTTGTCAGAATCCGGCCCCTTCCGTGGTTCAGCGGTACGATACCGGCAATGCGCCGGCCCCAAGCTTAGAGCTTGTCGAAATCAGCTTCGTCGACGGTTGCCCCGCTTGATGCGGTGGCGCCGGCGCCGATGGCAGGTTTGGAGCCGCCCGACTTCAGAGCGGCAAGGCGAGCCTCAATTTCGGTCTGCTCGCCCAGGTCCTCAAGCTGGTTGAACTGGGCATCAAGGCTGGAGCTTGCAAGTTCCTGCTGGCCCAGGACCTTGGCCTCTTCACGGCGGATCTTCTCTTCGAAGCGGCCCACCTCGCTGGTGGGATCCATGATGTCGATGCTCTTGAGAGCATCGTGAACCTGGGACTGCGCGGCCGCAGTCTTGGAGCGGGCCACCAGCTCGTTGCGCTTTGCGGTGAGCTGGTTGAGCTTGTTCTTCATCTGGTCGAGCCCGGTCTTGAGCTTGTCCACGACCTCGGTCTGTGAGGCGATGCTCGGCTCTGCAGACTTTGCCTCGGACTCCGCGGTCATCTGGCGCTGGATGGCTACCTTGGCAAGGTTGTCGAACTTCTGGGCATCCACGGTGTCGCCTGCGTTGCGGTACTCGTCGGCCTTCCGGGACGCTGCCAGGGCCTTGTTTCCCCAGTCCTGGGCGTTCTTGACGTCCTCGTTGTAGTCGGCCTGCAGCATACGGAGATTACCGATGGTCTGGGCCACGGCTGACTCGGCCTCGGCAATGTTGTTCGTGTAGTCGCGGACCATCTGGTCCAGCATCTTCTGCGGGTCCTCAGCCTGGTCCAGCAAGGCGTTGATGTTTGCCTTGGCGAGCTGTGAGATCCGACCGAAAATGGACTGCTTAACCATGGTGATGCCTTTCGTCCTGCTCAGTGGTGCCACTGAAGTCAGTGATCAGTTGTTGTACCGCTTCTATGCGGGGCATGGACCCCACGTAGTCTGTCTGGCTAGAAGCTGCCGGAGTCTCCGCCGCCGAAGTCGCCACCGCCGCCGAAGTCGCCTCCGCCGCCGGAGTCACCGCCGAAGAAGCCGCCACCTCCGCCGCCGTCATTGCCGCCGCCCCAGCCGCCCCCGCCGCCATTGAGGATGGAATTGATGAGGATGCCGCCGAGGATGGCACCGCCGAGGCCGCCGCCTCCGCCGCCACCGCCGAACATGCCACCGCGTCCGTAGCCTTGGCCCTGGTCTGCATAGCCGAACTGGTCGACGTCCGACTGCGCAAGCTGGGCCGCCTGGGCGGCGAGTGAATGCGCCTGCTGGGCATATGTCAGGGCCGTGACGGGATCGTTGCGCGAGATGGACAGTGCGTAATCGAGGTTGCGTTGAGCTTCGGCCAGCCGGGTCCTTGCCTCTGTGCCCACGCCGCCGCGTCGGGCAGTGATGTAGTCGGAGGTGGCGCTGATCTGGGCCTGGGCAGCCATGATGGTCTGCTGCAGAGATGCTTGTGCCCGGCGGGCCTGCTCCTGCTGGTCGCGAATACCGGACAGGGACTGGTCCAAAGCCTGATGGGCTGACTCCACGCGGCTGAGGGTCGCGATGGGATCGATCTTTCCACCTTGGATCTCGGTCTTCACTTGTGCCAAGGCGGCTTCGACACCAGCTACGGGGCCGGCAAGTTCAGGGTGCTCGCCCGATTGGATCATGGCCCTGGCCTGGGCGAGGTCCTGGCTGGTCTCCGCAACTGCGCCTTCAAGCGATGTGCGGGCCTCATCCAGGCTTCCAGCCGTCTTTGTTATCGCGTCGATCAGCACATTCGTCTGGTGCAGGCTTTCCTCGGCCGCGCGAACGGCTACTGCGGCCAAGCTGTTCTCGCCGACCGCCAATTTCTCCTGTGCAGCGGTGACAGCATTCTGCACGAATGCGAGTCGCTCTTTAGCCTGCAGGATGTTGTCGGAGACCTGCGTCAAGGCGGATTCAGCGTACTTTGCGCGCAAGCCCTCAAGTGATTGCTCGGCGTTTGCGATCTTTGAGTCCGCGTCCTTGGCTCCAGCGGACACCGCTGCCAGGGCCTGGGGGGCATTCTTTTCAAGCTCCCGCAAAGAGTCGAAGTCTGCCTTTTGGTCGCGCAGTGACGCAAGTGCTGCCTCTGACCTGCGAATGATTTCGCCGAGCCAGCTCCGCTGTTGCTCTTCAGTGTCCGGAATGTGGTCATCAAGCTGCTGCTGAAGCTTGAAGGATTCCGTCATGTGGCCCTTGGCTTCCTCCAGGGCTTTGGTGAAGTTCCCGATTGCGGAGTCGCCGTACTGTGCCTGGGCAAATCCGAGTTCCTGCTCGCTGGACTTGATGGCGTCGTCCGCCTCGATCAACAGCGAGCCGCTCTTTTGCCGCAGTTCCGGGATGCTGAGGCCAGCCAAGGGGTCAAGCTGCTCACCTTGCGGTCCATAACTGGCGCTGGTGGCCTGGCTGCCCTTCTTGCGGCGGTTACGCAAGTACAGGTATGTCCCTGCGCCACCGGCGGCTACAACACCGACTCCAACGAGGACGCCAACTCCGGCGTTGCCGCTGGGCACTGTCCCGCTTCCACCGCCTGCAGCGTCGCCGATGGCTGCAGCCGTATCTATGGCTGCTTGGGCATAGTCCTTCTTGCCGCCTGCCAGATTGGCAACAACGGCATTCTGAGCGATTGCCGACTGTTTGGAGTAGATGGAGCTCCCCGAGTTCAGGGCGAAGTTGTACTGGCCAGCCGTGGAAATCGCCAGAATGGCGTCCGGCTTACCCATGAGCTTCTTATCGGCAACGGCCTTGGTCCACTCTTTGGGGTCCGACGGGTTGGTGAAGGAGTCCACGGTGACCACGTAAAGGTTGTACTTGTGATCCTTGAGCGTTTTTTGGATGGCGTCCTGGACTTCGCCTTTTCGGCTGCCCAGCACGTTGGCGTCGTCCACGATGTTTTGTCCGGACGGAATGGTCACCGGATCGGTGGCCCAGGCAGCTGAGGCCGGGAAGGCCAACAGTCCAGCCACGCCAATTCCGGCGAGTACGCGTTTAAATATTGACCGCATGTGCAACCCTTCAGCACGTCTGCGACTGGAACAAGGCGTACCAATCGTCACAGAATGCTCAGCGCCCCCACGCATGGTGTAAAGCCGCAGGTCGCTGTGGCAATTCCTCTTGATTCTATGGTGCACCCCATGGCCCGTCCACAGCAGTGAATATGCCACCAGCGAAATATAGGAGAGAGCCGGATTGTTCAGCCGTTGAGGGAATTTTGGAGAGCCGGCCACAGGCGCCCACGCCTTTCAGGAAGCTCCCAGCGAACGTCCGCTTTTGTTCCAGTAATTGGGTACATAGTTGTTGAAGACGAGGACGAAAGGAACCCCCATGACGGAGAACCCAGCGCAGGGCACCGCACCAGAGAACCGCGAGCCTGCTGAGCCGCGGGACGTGACGGGAGAGCACAATGATGCCGCCGCCACCCAGCAGCAGCCTGCCTGGTCTTCAGGGCAGGGCGCGGGCGAGCAGGCCGGGAATACCGAGCAGGCCGGGAATACACAGCCAACAACTCCCATGCCGGCCTTCCAGCCACCTGCAACCCCGGCCCAGCACAGCACGCCGGACCAGCACAGCACGCCGGACCAGCAGGGCACCGCGCCACACTACGGTGCTCCCGCACAGGCGAACCCGACCGCGCAGCAGCCGCACTACTACGGCGCTCCGCAACAGCAGGACCCGGCGCATCGCCCCAGCTACCCCCAGCACCAGCCGTTCTACGGCGGCGGTTCGAATCCCGGCGACGGCAACGCGCAGTTCAATAGCGCTCAAGGCCAGCAGGGTCCTGGGATGCAGCACACTCCAGGGCACTCATCGGCGGTAGCCACCAAGCGCAAGCCGGCATTCGGCGTCGGTACCCTGGTTGCGAGCATGCTGGCAGCGGGTCTGGTTGGCGGCGGTGTAGTGGCCGGAACCAACATGCTCTGGGACAACCCTGCTCCGGCCGCCTCCACGAGTGGACAATCCAGCACGGTGATCGTGAACAACAAGGACGACGTCAACGTCATCACGGCTGCCGCCGCCAAGGCGTCGCCCAGCGTGGTGACCATCAAGGCAACCAGCGGCAACGAAGGTGGGACCGGCTCTGGCATCATCCTGGATGACCAAGGCCACATCCTCACCAACACGCACGTGGTGACCCTTGACGGCGCCACTGCCAACGCAACCATCGAGGTCCGCACCAATGATGGCAAGGTCCTCAAAGCCACAGTTGTTGGCACGGATCCGTTGTCTGACCTGGCAGTCATCAAGGTCAGCGATGCCTCCGGACTGGTACCGGCAACGCTTGGTGACTCTTCCAAGATCAACGTGGGGGACACCGCCGTCGCCATCGGTTCGCCGCTGGGCCTGACGGGTACGGTGACGGACGGCATCGTCTCCACGCTCAACCGCACCATCAGCGTCGCGTCGTCCGCCGTTCCGGAAGGCACCCCTGATGAAAGCCAGGGTGGTGACGAGGGCTTCCAGTTCGCACCGCCGAACGGTAGCCAGAGCCAGAACACGGCCAATGAGGGCTCGATCGCGATCAACGTCATCCAAACCGACGCGGCCATCAATCCGGGCAACTCCGGTGGTGCGCTGGTGAACAGCAAGGGTGAAGTCATTGGCGTCAACGTTGCCATCGCATCGGCTGGCAGCAGCACGTCCCAGTCTTCAGCCGGCAACATCGGTGTGGGCTTCAGCGTCCCGATCAACCACGCAAAGCGTGTGGCGCAGGAGATTATTGATAACGGCAAGGCAAGCCATGGACAGTTCGGTGTATCTGTTCGTTCGAAGTCTTCCACTGGCAGCGATTCCGGCTTCTCTGTGGGAGCTGAGGTTGCCTCGGTGACCAGCGGATCGGCCGCAGCCAAGGCCGGGCTTAAAGTTGGCGACGTCGTGACCAAGTTCGGTGATTACACGGTCAGTGATCCCAACCAGCTGACCGCAGCCGTCCGGGAACAGCCGGCCGGTGCAAAGGTCAAGGTAACAATCCTGCGTGGTGGCCAGTCACAAGAGGTTGAGGTCACCCTCGACGCCGCTCAACAGTAGTCGGTACAGGCAACGCACGACGACGGGCGGCACCTCATGGGTGCTGCCCGTCGTCGTGGCGTCCCCGGTATTGCCCGGCTGAAACAGGCGTTAACGCTGGGAGTGGTTTTCTGCGGGCAATATGCTTAGCTAGGACGAGCCCACGCGCTGGGCAATTCGCGGCCACGCTCTTGCGGTTGGCCGTCCACAAGCATGGAAGGCTGCTTCGAAGACAGTGGAAGAGACATTGAAGATTGTCGTTCTGGTCAAGCACGTCCCGGACGCGCAGTTCGACCGGCACATCACCGGACCTGGCAACACGACCGACCGTGACGAGAGCATCTTGTCCGAACTCGATGAGTACGCACTTGAGGCAGCCTTGCAGCTGGCGGAAGAGCGTGGTGGTCCGAAGGCCGGCAACGAGGTCATAGCCTTGAGCATGGGTCCGGCCGGTGCGGTCAACGCGGTGAAGAAGTCGCTGCAGATCGGCGCGTATTCTGGCGTTCACCTCAGCGATGACGCTCTGGCAGGTTCTGACGCAGCCGCCACCTCGCTGGCCCTTGCCGCCGCCATCCGGCACCTTTCGGCTGACGGCCGTCCGGTGGACCTGGTCCTGACCGGCATGGCATCCACCGATGGAGAGACGTCGCTGATTCCCGCGCAGCTCGCGGAGCGGTTGTCATTCCCGCAGGTGACCTTTGCTTCCAGCCTTGACATTGCGGGTGGCCAGGTCACTGCACGCCGCGACGCCGGAGCATACTCGGAGACCGTCGAAGCGCAGCTTCCTGCCGTGGTTTCGGTGACGGACCAGATCAACGAGCCCCGCTACCCCAACTTCAAGGGCATTCTGGCCGCGAAGAAGAAGAAGATCGCTTCCCTGTCCCTCGCGGACATCGGCGTGGATGCCTCGCAGGTAGGCCTGGCCGGCTCCTGGACGGTAGTGGAATCCGCTGATGCCCGGCCACCGCGGACAGCCGGCACCATCATTACCGACGACGGCGACGCCGGCATCAAGCTGGTCGACTTCCTCGCCGCACAGAAGCTGCTCTAAAGGGGACTCCAACCATGGCACATGCACTTGTTTTCATTGACAATCCCGGAGCAGCTCTCAAGAAGAGTAGCCTGGAACTCCTGACCATCGCCCGTTCGTTGGGTGAAACCGCCGTCGCCTTCACCGGTGAATTGAACGACGACGTCGCCGCCACCCTGGGTGCCTATGGCGTCACCGCCGTGTACCGGCCGTCGGCCGACGACCTTGACGATTATCTGGTGGGCCCCAAGGCCGTCTACCTGGCCGCCGCTGTGGGAGCTTCCGGTGCCTCAGCCGTTCTGGTGGACAATTCCCCGGAGGGCAAGGAAATTGCGGGCCGGCTCGGGATCAAGCTGAATGCCGGCGTTATTACTGACGTTGTGGGCGTGGAGCCCGACGGTACTGCACATAAGTCGGTTCTTGCAGGCTCGTACACCACCACCGCGAAGGCCACCACCCCGGTGACGATTCTTTCCGTCAAGGCCAACAATGTTGAGCCCGCACCGGCCGCCGTGGCTACGGCTCCGGCTACCGCAACTGTAGATGTCCCGGCTGATGCGGCCGCGAACTCCGCCCGCATCGCCACGCGCACCGAGAAACCCGTCAGCGGCCGGCCGGACCTTGGCGAAGCCAGGATCGTGGTAGCCGGCGGTCGCGGCGTAGACGGCGATTTCGGACCCGTGGAAGAGCTTGCTGACGCCTTGGGTGCAGCTGTGGGTGCTTCACGTGCTGCAACAGATGCGGGCTGGATTGGTCACGACGCACAGGTTGGCCAAACCGGCGTCACGGTCTCCCCGCAGTTGTACATCTCTGCCGGCATTTCAGGTGCCATCCAGCAAAAAGCCGGAATGCAGACCTCCAAGGTCATCGTGGCCATCAACAAGGACGCCGAGTCACCGGTGTTCGAAATCGCGGACTATGGCATCATCGGAGACCTTTTCAAGGTGCTCCCGCAGGCTACTGCCGAAATCAAGAAGCGGAAAGGCTGATCCCTTTGCCCACTGACGTTCCGTCAGCAAAGAGCCCGTTCGACGCCTCCACGGAGCGCGTTGAGCGGGTGCTTTGTTTTACTGCCCATCCCGACGACATCGATTTTGGTGCTGCAGGGACCATCGCGGCCTGGACGGCGGCCGGCGTTCAAGTCAGTTATTGCATCATGACTGACGGCGATGCCGGCGGCTTCGATCCCGCGGACCGCGAACGGATCATCGAGCTGCGGGCCGAGGAGCAAAAGCGCGCCGCTGCTCTGGTGGGTGTTACGGATATCCGCTACCTTCACGAGCGGGACGGGTACCTGGAACCGACACATGGCGTCATCAAGCAGGTAGTGAAGCTGATTCGCGAAATCCGTCCGGACATCGTGCTGACCATGCACCCGGAACGGAACTGGGACCGCCTCCAGAAGAGCCACCCGGACCACCTTGCAGCGGGGGAGGCGGTGACCCGGGCCGTGTATCCAGCAGTGGAGAATCCGTTCGCCTACCCGGAGCTGGCCGCGGCCGGACTAGAGGCCTACAAGTTGCCGTGGCTGTGGTTTATCTCCAGCCCGGAGTCCAGGGAGAACCACTCTGTGGATGTTTCGGAGCATGTCGACGCGAAGCTTGCCGCTATCAGGGTCCATGCGAGCCAGCATCCTGATATCGAGGGAATGGAACGCGTGGTCAGGGACATGATGCTGGGCAATGGTGAGCGGGCCGGCCTGCCCGGCGGAGCGAGCGCTGAGTTCTTCCACGTAGTTGCAGTCAACGGATCCACCACCATCGCAGGTTTCTGACGTTGCCGTGGTGTAACCCGTGTCATATGCTTGATCTCGGTTAAATCATATTTATTCGAGGAAGGCAGACTTTGATGGCGAAGACTGCGCAACAACCCGTACTGGTGATTATGGGAGTCTCCGGTTCCGGTAAGTCGACCGTGGCAGGCGTTCTCGCTGGGAAGCTTGGGTGGGACCTTGCCGAAGGCGACGACCTGCACCCAGAGGCCAACGTGGCCAAGATGCAATCGGGGCTGGCTCTCAGCGATGACGACCGGTGGCCCTGGCTGGGCATCATCTCGGACTGGATCCGTGAGCGCGCGGATGCCGGAACTCCGGCAATCATTACGTGTTCGGCACTGAAGAAGAAGTATCGCGATGTGCTCCGCGGCGAGAACGTTGTTTTCGTCTTCCTGCAGGGGAGCAAGGACAAGATCTCCGATCGGCTCGCCTCCAGGCACGGCCACTTCATGCCGCCGTCACTCTTGGAATCGCAGTTCGACGCTCTCGAGGAACCGACGGAGGACGAGAGCTACATCTCGTTGTGTGTTTCGGCGTCTCCTGCCGAAGAAGCGGACGAAGTCATTGAACGTCTTGGTCTGCGCCCTGTAGTTGCAGGTACCGAAACGAACGCTTCGTGAGGCTCCTGGAGACCGCCACAGAGGTACAGGAATGGACGGCGCATGACACCCAGTTGCTGGTGGTCGCAGCGCTGGGCATCGCCCTGATTGTGGTGCTGATCGCCAAACTGAAACTGCACCCGTTCCTGGCCCTGGTTCTGGGCTCGGCTTTTGTTGGCCTGGCGTCAGGCGTGGAGCTGGGCAAGGTCATCACCAACTTCGAGGACGGCGTTGGGGGAGTCCTCAAGGAAGTTGGCCTGCTTATTGCGCTGGGGGCCATGCTCGGCAAGCTGCTGGCCGATTCCGGTGGCGCCAACCGTGTGGTGGACACGTTGCTGGCCAAGGCGAGCGGAAACAAGTTGGTCTGGATGATCACGCTTGTAGCCGTCATCATCGGCCTGCCGATGTTCTTCGAAATCGGGCTCGTCCTGTTGCTTCCGGTGATCGTCCTGGTGACCCAGCGATCCAAGATGAAACTGATGCGCATCGCGATCCCGGCGCTGGCTGGACTGTCGGTCCTCCACGGGCTGGTGCCGCCGCATCCGGGACCGCTGATCGCGATCAGTGCAGTCAAAGCGGAATTGGGAACAACACTGGGCCTGGGCATCCTCGTAGCGATTCCCACAGTGATCATCTGTGGTCCGCTTTTCTCACGGTTGGCTGCCCGCTGGGTCCCTGTTGATGCGCCCGCCGTAGCCGGCGGCATCGACACCCAGCACGCAGCGGACCTGAGCGAAGTGAAGCGCCAGCCGTCGTTCCTGGTGACCCTGTTGACCATCATTTTCCCCGTGGTCCTCATGCTGCTGAAGGCTTTGGGCGGCATCATCTGGCCCAACCCTGAAACAGCGCCCGCCATCCGGATCTTCTTCGACTTCGTGGGCCAGCCGTTGGTGGCCATGACACTGGCAGTCCTTCTGGCGATCGTAACGTTCGGATACGCCGTCGGATTCACAGGCAGCAGGATCACTGCGAAATTGGGCGAAAGCCTGGGACCCATTGCGGCGATCCTCCTCATTGTGGGTGCCGGTGGCGGGTTCAAGCAGACGCTGATCGGTGCGGGCGTGGGTGACGCCGTCAAGAAGTGGGCCGAGGGCGCCAACATGTCGGTCCTGGTCCTGGGTTTCATCGTGGCCGTGGCACTCCGCCTGGCCACTGGGTCAGCGACTGTCGCTACGGTGACCGCAGCGGGCATCGTGGCACCGTTGGCAAGCAGCCTGAGCCCAACACACGCGGCTTTGCTCGCCCTGGCCATCGGTGCAGGCTCGCTGTTCCTGTCCCACGTCAATGACGCCGGCTTCTGGCTGGTCAAGGAACTCTTCGGACTCACCGTTGGGCAGACGTTCAAGACGTGGTCAGTGATGGAGACACTGATCTCCGTTGTGGGCTTTGGCTTTGTGATGCTTCTGTCGCTCGTGTTGTAGCCCCAGGAAACCACGGAAACGCCCGACGGCGGCCGTCCCCGCAGGTGGGACGGCCGCCGTCGGGCTTTTAACGTCTGCGACTCAGGCGGTAAGCGCCACTACCAGGACCGGAGCGGTGGTGGGTGCGTTCGACCCGCCCGTGGGTTCAACAGTGATGGCCACGGATGACGCCGAGGACAAGCCCTTCACGACTGCAGGTTTGGATAGCGTCTGGGCGTCCATGGTGCCCTGGGGTACGGGGGCCGAGCCGTCCTTGGGCAGTGTCCACAGTTGATAGACCTTGCCGTCGGGTGCGGGAGCCACACCGTCCATCAGGACCACGAAGGAATCCTTCGCCGATGACGCGGAGATGGTGGCAGTACCGCCACCGGGAACGGGTGCGGACTTCTTCTGGACGTCCTGGGCCTGCAACACCTGATTGACGGGGTCGTTCTGCGCCGACACGTAGGTGCCAACTCCGATGCCCCCGAGCGCAATCACGGCCGCTGCCGCTGCCCCCACAATCCACCGGCGTGCGCCGCTGGCGCGCGTACGTTCTTCCCGCCTCATCCTCGCAGCAGCGAGGTCGTCGACTGCGGGGCTGGCCTCCGTGGGCGCTTCCGGCTGTACGGGGGGCTGCGTGGCAGCATCCTTGGTGATGCGCTCCATGATGTTGTCGAAGAGACCCGCAGGCGGTTCCTCTTCGGGAACGAAGCTGACAGCCAGGGTCTCGCGGGCTTGGCCAACCCGCTCCAGGAACTCGGGGCGTTCCGGGGCGTCTTTGATGTAGTCGTCGATCATAGCCCGTTCGTCGTCACTGACGGCGTCCAGGGCGTAGATTTCCGCCAACTCAAGGACCCGGCCCTCGGCAAGGTCGGTAGCGATGTCATTGGCAAACATTCTGCGGATAAAGCCTCCACCGGTGTTTTCACTCATGTCAACCCACCCCCAGGCAGGTCTTCAAGCGCAGCAGTCCGTCGCGGATGCGGGACTTAATGGTTGGGACGGCGGCGCCGAGGTGCTCGGCAACCTCCCGATACGTCAGTCCGCCGTAGTAGGCGAGCCTGACTGATTCACGCTGGGTGTCCGTCAGTGTGCCCAGGCACCGGCTGACGGCCTCGGCCTCAAAGTTTGTGTCGGCCTCTTCCGCCACCACATCACGGTCGGGGTCTTGGCTCGCAGCACCATATTTGGCTTCGCGGTCTGTCGCGGCCTGCACAGCGCGGACGCGGTCGATGGCCCGCCGGTGTGCGATGGTCATGAGCCAGGCCAAGGGGCTTCCTGAAGCGCGGTCGAACCTGGCTGCTCCTTGCCATACCTGGATAAAGACTTCCTGGGTGGCGTCTTCGCTGAGATCAGGATCGATCAGGACGCGCCTGGCCATGCCAAAGACGCGTCGGGATGTCAGGCGGTAGAACTCGGCGAAAGCCTGTTGGTCGCCTGCTGCCACGAGTTCGATCAAGCCAGCCAGTTGCGAGTTCAAATCTGACGCAGTGCCGGTGGCCTCGAAAACCGGGGGGCCGGGGTTGTTGGGGGTGTCCATCACCGTCCAGCATATGTCGTCCCGTTTGAATCCGGCAGCACAACCGGCTGACGTTGCGGGCGCGGCGGCGTATCGGCTTGGTGCCTTCACCCTGGTCTGCAGCGCGCTCACGTAGGCTCCCTCGATAAATATCAAAGGCAGGACTTGTTCCTGCATAAGGTATTCGGCGCAGATGCCCCGTTGGATGGGCTAGACCTTGGCGCCGGAGAATCCGTTCTGGCGCCAAGCTTCAAAGACTGCGATGGAGGCGGCGTTGGCCAGGTTCAGTGAACGCAACGAAGGCTTCATCGGAAGACGAACCCGTGCGGTCACATGTGGATCCTGCTTGAGCCAGTCCGGCAAACCGACCGATTCGGGACCGAACATGAGGACATCGCCCTCGCGGTAGTTGATGTCCGTGTAGGAGGTCTCGCCATCGGAGGTGTAGGCAAAGACGCGGTCAGGCTGCAGGGCAGTCCAGGCCGCCTCGATGTCCTTGTGGACCGTGACTACCGCGAGATCGTGGTAGTCAAGGCCGGCGCGGCGCAGCTTGGCATCGGAAAAGTCGAAGCCGAGGGGCTCCACCAGGTGGAGCTCGGCTCCAGTGATGGCGGCCAGTCGTATGGCGTTGCCCGTATTGCCCGGGATTTCTGGGGTGTGGAAGAGGATGCGGAACACTGTTACATCTTAGTCAGGCCGCACCCTTGCTTCCCTCGCGCTGCACTTGATGCACGCAGGGCGCCTGGAGGTGGGGCTAGTGCATGCCGCGCAGCAGACGGGCCAGGACCGGCACCACCACGGTGTTTGGGGCCGGACCTGAGCTCAGGAACTGCTTGAGTCCCCGGACCAAACCAGCGCCATTGACTACCTCCACGGAGTTCAGGCTTGACTGTCCCTTGCCGTACTGGTCAATGACGGGCTCATGAAGATTGCCATCGGGGCCGTGCAGAACCACCCAGCCGGTGACGTTGAGCTCGGGAAAGATGTCCTGCATGTGCCGGACAATATGGGCCAGTTGCGGGGGAGCGACGGATCGTCCACCGTGCCGGAGTGATTGGCCGTCCCATGCATAAGCGCCTTTGGGCAGCAGCATGGATCCCACCAGCGCCAGCCTGTAGCCGGAGAGCACCGCGTGGTCGATGTGGTTGTTGTCCGAAGGGGAACGGAGGCCGTTGATGAGCCGGGCTGCCGGTATGGCGGGCAGGACCTGCCGGCTGATGAGTTGAACCGTACGCATCTCCCGTTGGATGCGCGCTTCGGCACCAAAGATGCCGCGCTTGCGGGGAAGTCCGTGGACCTGCTGGGCCGCTTCCGCCAGCGAGATGAGCGGGACTTCGTTGGGATCGTCAAAGGCCGGTACATAGACCGGTGGATCACCGGCCGTGTTGCGTGGCGCCGAGGGTCGCTTGACATTGGCAGTGGCCGTGGGGCCCGGCGCCGGAGTGCCCGTGTAGTCGCCAGGGCGCGCCTGGCCACGGCTCGCAGCTCCGCTGGCGTACCGGCGGTCGTACTCGGCCCTCCGCTGAGGGTCGATGAGTGTTTCGTACGCGAGAGTGACCCGCCGGAACATTTCGGCTTCTCCACCGTGATCGGGGTGGGCCTTCCGGGCAGCCTTACGGTAGGCCACTTTGATCTCCTTGTCGGTCGCGGTGACGGAGACACGGAGAACCTGATAGTGCGAACTGCTGCCCTCGGCCAAGCACGGGCCCTTCTCTAAGGTGATGATCCGCTCCAGAGCTGGCGCGGTACTGGAAGTTTATCCATCCACAATGTGAACGTGGGCACCGGGGTGCCGGGTTCCCTGCTGGCATAATTCACGCTGTGACTTCACCGGAACCCGCGCATCCCTCCAACAAACCGGGGAAGATCGCACTGGCCATCAATCCAGCGGCGTCCTTTGGCCGCACCCGCGACGCCGGGGACCATGCCGCACAGTACTTCCGCGCCGCCGGCCGGGACGTCGTCGTGCTGGAGGCTGACAGCTATGACGCCCTGCGGAGGATTGTCCGGGATGCCTTGGCACCCGGTTCCGCGGTGGAGGCTCTGGTGGTGGTAGGCGGCGACGGCATGGTCCATCTGGGAGTCAACGCGCTCGCAGGGCTGGAGATACCTCTTGGCATTGTTCCCAGCGGTACCGGCAATGACGTGGCACGGCTGTTGTCTTTGCCGCTGGCTGACACTGCGGCCGCCTGCGGCCGGGTGCTGGCAGCGATGGCGACAGGCGGACGGAGGATCGACGTCGGCCGGGTCACCGCGGCGGGCCGGACCACGCGCTTTGCCGGTGTGCTGTCAGCGGGTTTCGACGCTGCCGTCAATGAACGGGCGAATTCCTGGCGCTGGCCGCGCGGAAAAAGCCGGTACAACCTGGCAATGTTGAGGGAACTCGGCTCTTTCCGGCGGATCGAGTATACGGTGACGGCGGACGGCACAACGTGGAAGCAGCCTGCGTTGCTTATCTCAGTGGCGAACGGGCAGTTCATCGGCGGCGGTATGCAGATCACTCCGGATGCTTTGCCCGACGACGGATGGCTGGATCTCTTTGTGGTCAGGCCATTGTCCCGCCTGCGTTTTCTTGCGGTGTTTCCCAAGGTGTTTGCCGGCAAGCACACGAGTCACCCCGCCGTTGAGATCAAGCGTGTCAGAAACGTGCGGTTGGAGGCAGCAGGAGTGGTGGCGTACGCCGACGGCGAGCGCCTCGCCAGCCTGCCCGTTGAGGTGGACGTCATACCTGGTGGCTTGCGTGTCCTTGCCTAGGCGGGAATCCCTTGGGGAGCCTGCGTTTCAAGGCGGGCAGCTAGACTCGATCGCGCCAGAAGGTAGCGACAGATAAATGGGGCTGGGAGCGAAAGTGATGCGAAACGTTCGTCGACGATTGGCTGGGTTGACTGCCTTGGCAACCCTTGGCGTCGTGCTGGCCGCCTGCAGTGTCAACGTTCCGGACCCTGCCGCACCCAAACCGTCACCCTCGGAATCAACTATGGCGACGCCGACGATTACGCCGGGGCATGATGCGGCGGCCGTGGCGGCGAAAGACCTGCCGTTATCGGCGGGCGGAACTTTGGCTCCGGGAGATCCTGTGACGGTGTCCAGCCGCTTGGAGGAAGTCCCGGGATGGTCAGTGGTCCACGCGGCGCTGCAGGGTGAGGTCCGGTACCGGAAGACTGACGGGTGCACGCTCGCTGTTCGGGTCAGCGTCAACCAGGGCCCCCTTGTAGTAGCGGGCGATGACGCTGCATCAACCAAGGAACTCTTCCGCTACCTTGATGCAGGGATAGCTGTGGACAAGCTGAAGACCGCGGCGCTCCGGTGGGGCCAGGAGTCCAACCAGCCGCAGCACAGTGTGGAATTCCTCGCCGTGGAATCGTCGGCTGCATCCGGCGGGGCGGCTGCTGTTGTGCTGGCCAGATTGTTCAGTGCCCCCGAGTCGTCTGTCTACATCTCGGTGGCCTGCCCGGATGCCGCCGCTCTGGCGAAGGCCCGGGCGGAGATGGAGGCCCAGCTGGTGGTGGTCCCACAGTCCTGAGCCGCCCATCGGCCGGTCTTGGGCTGGGTGCCTGTTAAACAGTGGATCTTACTTTTAGAGCTACCCTGTGGTTATGGGCACTTCCAACCTCCCCTGGTCGCGCAGGATTGCGGCCCTCGCCTCCCTGGGAGACGTGAATCGTCGAAAGCTTTTTGAGTATGTCCTGGGCGCCGGCGACGCTGTCGGCCGTGATGAGGCGGCCACGGCCATGCATCTTCCCCGTAGCACGGCCTCGTTTCATCTGGACCGGTTGGTGCGCGAAGGGCTTCTACGCATCGAATTCAGGAAAGCCCCGGACAAAGCCGGCCCCGGCTCCGGGCGTCCCGCCAAGCTCTACAGGCCGGCGTTGGCAGAAGTCAGTGCCTCGGTGCCGGAGAGAAACTATGACCTTGCCGGTGAGCTCTTGGCGTCGGGCATCTCGCAGTCGCTGGCCGAAGGAATTCCCGTGAGCGAGGCATTGCTCACGGTTGCCGACGCCAAGGGGCAACTGATGGGGCGGGCCGGTGATTTCCTGGAAGTTTTGGCCGGACTCGGGTATCAGCCGTCCCCGGATCCAGGCGGGGGATACCGGCTTCTTAACTGCCCCTTTCATCGCTTGTCGCAAGAACACAAGGACGTTGTATGCGCCATGAACGGGGCATTCTTAAAGGGAGCGGCGGTGGCCTCCGGGCTGAACCCGGCAGCAGTGGTTCCTGATGCTGGTCCTGGCCATTGTTGCGCCCGCATCGCCACCGTGGAGGGCCAGAGGTCCTGAAGGTCTCCGCCGGTAGAATGGCAAGGTGTCTGTATACCTCGATCACGCTGCCACCACGCCCCTGTCGGCTGAAGCGCTCGCCGTCATGACGCGCGAGCTGGCGCGAACGGGCAACCCGTCCTCGCTGCATGGCGCGGGCCGCCGGGCCCGACGGGCGGTAGAGGATGCCCGTGAGACGTTGGCGGCCGCGGCCGGTGCCCACCCCTCAGAAGTTATTTTCACCTCAGGTGGAACGGAAGCCGACAACTTGGCGGTCAAAGGCCTGTATTGGGCCCGCCGCGACGAAAACCCGAGGCGGACCCGCATTCTCTGCTCCGCCGTCGAACATCACGCGGTCATGGACACCGTGGAGTGGCTTGAGCGACACGAAGGTGCGGATGTTGTCTGGCTTCCCGTCGACGGCGACGGACTCGTCCGGCGGACGGCTGTGAAGGAGGAAATCGACAGGGATCCCGGTTCTGTTGCCCTGGTCACCGTCATGTGGGCCAACAATGAAGTTGGTACGATCCAGCCGATCGCTGACATCGTGGAGCTGGCCAAGCCCCACGGAATTCCCGTCCATTCCGATGCCGTGCAGGCCTTCGGATCTGTTCCCGTTGATTTCCGCGGGTCCGGCCTCTCAGCTATGTCTGTCTCGGGGCACAAGCTCGGTGGCCCGGTGGGGGTTGGTGCGCTTTTCCTGGGGAGGTCTGTGAAGCTGACCCCGGTCCAGCATGGCGGTGGCCAGGAACGCGATGTCCGCTCGGGGACGCTGGACACGCCCGCGATTGCCGCTTTTGCCGCAGCCGCTGAGGCCGTCACAGGAAAGCTGTCGGGAGAGCGGGAGCGCCTTGGCTTGTTGCGGGACCGCCTCATTCGTGGGGTCCTGCACTCGATTCCGGACGCTGTGTTGAGAGGTGCCCCCGGCGACGGGCGGCTGCCTGGAAACGCGCACTTTACGTTTCCTGGTTGTGAAGGCGATTCACTGCTCTTCCTTCTGGACCTGGCAGGCGTTGAGTCGTCCACTGGCTCCGCTTGTACTGCGGGGGTGCCACGTCCCTCGCACGTGCTCCTCGCCATGGGCTTGGATGAGGACACGGCACGTGGAGCCCAGCGCTTCACTCTGGGTCACAGTTCCACGGAAGCGGACGTCGATGCCCTGTTGAAGGCACTTCCCGAGGCTTGCTCGCGGGCACGGCAGGCCGGCATGGCAGGCCATGAGTCCACCATCCAAACGGCAGCAACAGTCGCGCGGCAGGGCTCAACCTGACCCGCCTAGCGGGCCGCTGCTAGCTGGGCAGCAGGCTTTCCAGCGGCACGTCCGGATCAGTGAGGCTTGTGACATCTACGTGCAACCGACCCGAGATCAGGGCCTTGATGGGCTTTTGGACCCGGTGCTGGTTGACGTTCATGCCGGCTACGACGGCTCCATCCCGCAACCAGAAAGCGATGAAGCTGCCCTCGTCCAATGAACCGCGGATGGTGGGCGCAACTCCGGAGGCCAGGGAAGGGAAACCCGAATACTCCATGCTGACGTCGAACTGGTCGGTATAGAAGTAGGGGACCACATCCAGGGTGGCGTCCTGGCCCAGCATGGACTTTGCGGCCACCTTGCCGCCGTTGAGCGCGTTGGCCCAGTGTTCGCTTCGGTGATGCTCGCCGGTGAAGGGGTGCAGAGCATTCGCGACGTCTCCAGCTGCCAGCACGTCCGGTGCGTTGGTGTGGAGTCCCGCATCCACCAGGATCCCGTTGCGAACGGCCAGCTGCGCTGTTTCCGCGAGCGAGGTGTCCGGGACGACTCCGACGGCAACGATCACGATGTCGGCCGGGAGCGTCTGGCCTGTGGTGGTGCGGACCGCACTCGCGCGTCCATCCCGGCCTTCGACGCTTGCCGCGCTCGCCGGGAGGACGAACTTGACCCCGCGGGCCGTGTGGATCTGCTGGAAGTAGCTGCCAAGCTCGGGGCCGATGGCGGCGCTGAGGGGGATATCTTCCAGCCCGATCAACGTGACGTCGTTGCCGTAGGTGCGTGCGGCAGCAGCCAGCTCCATGCCGATCCATCCGGACCCGATCATGACTACCTGGCGTCCTCCGTCCTTGAGAAGGGACTGGAGCCGCAGGCTGTCCGCCAGAGTGCGGAAGGTCATGACCCCATCAAGCCCTGCGCCCGGGATTGGAATTGATCGCGGCTGCGCGCCGGTTGCCAGCAGCAGCTTGGCGTAGTGGAGCCTCCGGTCGTCGGACAGGCGGACCATGTGGTCCGCCGGTTCCATTGCGACGGCTCGGCTCCCCAGGACGAGTTCGACGTCGTTATCCCGGTACCAGCCTGCCGGCACCACCAGCACGGACTCCTCGCCGGCTTTTCCCAAGAGGAACTCTTTTGACAGGGGAGGGCGAATGTACGGGACGTGGTCTTCGGCCGCTATGAGGCTGATGGGGCCGGTGAAACCCTCTGTACGGAGGGTTTTGGCCGCGTTGGCCCCGGCAAGCCCCCCACCGGCAATGACCATGCGATCCTGTGCCATGTCAGCTCGATTCTAAAACCAGTAATTTTGACTTTAGAAGCGTCGGGCAGGCCCGTCAAGCGTTTTTAGCCCACGCGTGGTAATGCAAGCTAGAATGGACGGGTACGCCGGCAGTTCTGGCCGGAGCAGTTGCCCAATCCCACATACACGGAAAGCCAGCATGCGAGTACTTGCAGCAATGAGCGGCGGAGTCGACTCCGCCGTGGCCGCCGCCCGAGCCGTTGAGGCAGGACACGACGTCGTCGGAGTCCACCTCGCGTTGTCGCGGATGCCAGGCACCCTGCGAACAGGAAGCCGGGGTTGTTGCACTA
Organism: Arthrobacter sp. yr096; assembly: GCF_900108925.1. Lineage (NCBI taxonomy): Bacteria > Bacillati > Actinomycetota > Actinomycetes > Micrococcales > Micrococcaceae > Arthrobacter > Arthrobacter sp. yr096. The sequence goes on from NZ_FNYI01000001.1 coordinate 735,133, forward strand.
TCGAGGACTCCCGCGACGCTTGGCGTGCCTGCGACGTCCTGGGAATCCCTTACTACGTGTGGGATTTCTCCGAACGCTTCAAAGAAGACGTAGTCCAGGACTTCATCGATGAGTACGCCGCTGGCCGCACCCCGAACCCCTGCATGCGCTGCAACGAGCGCATCAAGTTCGCCGCTTTGCTGGAAAAGGCCATTGCGCTGGGCTTTGATGCCGTATGCACCGGGCACTACGCCAAGGTCATCGAAGACGCCGACGGCAACCGGGAACTGCACCGTGCTGCAGACTGGGCAAAAGACCAGAGCTACGTCCTGGGTGTCCTCACCCATGAACAGCTCAAGCACTCCATGTTCCCGCTGGCAGACACACCGTCCAAGGCCGAGGTTCGTGCCGAAGCGGAGCGCCGTGGCCTTTCGGTAGCCAACAAGCCGGACAGCCACGACATCTGCTTTATTTCAGACGGCGACACTCGTGGATGGCTGGCCGAAAAGATCGACATGACTACAGGCGACATCGTGGACGAGACCGGGGCCAAGGTGGGCGAACACCCGGGCGCAAATGCCTTCACCGTCGGTCAGCGTCGTGGCCTGAAGCTCGGCACCCCCGCAGCCGATGGCAAGCCACGGTTCGTCCTTGAGATCCGACCCAAGGAAAATAAGGTTGTTGTCGGTCCGGAGGCCTTGTTGGCCATTGACGAGATCCGGGGCATCAAGGTTTCCTGGGCTGGGCTGCCTATCTCAGAAGTTGCCACGGGCGCTGAGTTCGACTGCCATGCGCAGGTTCGGGCACACGGCGACCCCGTGCCGGCAGTTGCGCGCGTGGAAGCGGTACAAGACGAGTCCGGTGTTGAGAGGACACAGCTGGTGGTCACTCTGACAGATCCCCTCCGCGGAGTGGCTCCGGGCCAGACCGTGGTTCTCTACCAGGGAAGCCGCGTACTGGGACAGGCGACCATCGACGCCGCCCGCTCCCTGCAGCGCGTAGCCCTCTAGGAGCCATTGCCTCGGGGTTGCGCCGCCTCCATACTGGGCTAAGCAGCGCTTCCGCTGCGGTGTTTGGGGTTCCGCACTCGGGACGGCGATGGCTGTGGCATTTCCAAAAAAGAGTCCGGGGGATATTCGGGCCGGTCAAATGGTCTCTGTGACTGTCCTGGCCGAAGGGCCGATTGGTACTGCGGGCGCCCCTCCGCTGACAGCGCAAGTTCGGATTCCGGTGGAACGGCTAAGGCGTGGTCCCACCGGGCACCGCTACGCGATTCATATCCGTAAGTGGCGGGGAACCACAGTGTCACCGGTAACCCTCACCCTGCAGGGAGATCCATGGCAACTGGTGTCCGAGCCTCCACCCGCGGATCTTCGCCAACTCCTGGATGACACCCGGTTCCTGGCCCAGCATGTGTATGGCGTTGCCATGGGTACGCTGGACATTTTCGAGTCCACGCTGGGCAGGCGCATGCCGTGGAATCCGGAAGGCCGGGTTGTTCTCAAAGCCAGGGACCTCGTCACCGCAACGGACACCGGCTATGAGCGCGGAACCAACATCATCCGCTTCGGATCCGTTGACCGAATGGGATACAAAGTGCCCACCGCCTTGTACCGGGACATCGTGGCCCATGAGGTCACGCATGCCATCCTGGACGGATTCCGGCCTGCGTGGGCCGACCACATGGCCACCATGGAGCAACTGGCCTTGCACGAGGCTCTGGCTGACACTGTCGCCATCCTTTCGGTATTTTCCTCCCGCGAGGTGGTGTATCGGCAGCTCGAAGCGGCGGCAGGCGGATTCGAAGCGGGGCAAGTGGTTGATGACGCGGTTCTGATGCGTTCACTCTTCGACTTCGCACGTGACCTCTTCGCCCGGGGGCCCCTGCGGGAGCCGTTTGTTGGTGCCGTACCGGACGGGTGGCAATCGTTGCCCGAGCCCCATGCCCGGGGCGCCGTCGTGGTGGGAGCGATTCTCCGAAGCGTGCAGCGATTGTGGTCGGCAAGGAACGCGCGGTTTGGGGAAGGCCAGAGTTTGCAACAGAAGGCCGAATCGGGATCGATCGTTGCCACCAGGGTCCTGCGGATGGTGATCCGGGGACTCTCCTACATGCCTCCGGTGGATGTGTCCTGGCGGGACCTGCTCCGCGGCATCATCGCAGCGGATACTGACATGGTTCCCGAAGACAACTACGGCTACCGTGAAGCGCTCCAGGCAGAGTTCTCCGCCATCGGGATCAGGCGGGTGTCCATGAACAACATCAGCGGCGTAGACAAGTACCAAGGACTCCGGTATCCCGTCCGGCTTTCGGCGCTCGGCTCGGACCCCCAGGAGGTTCAGCGTTTCGTCTGGGAGAATCCACGGCTCCTGGAAGCGGCGCGGCTTGAGAGGCGTACGCCCCTCAGTTCAACCCGTGTCCGGACCTCGGAGCGCGTTACCCCGGACGGTTTCATCATTTCCGAGATAGGGGCCTCCTTCATTCAAACAGTCCGCATGAGCCGCAGGGAGGCGTACGTCCGCCTGGGGATCAAGACACGGCGGGACTATGTGGATGTCCGCGGGGGAGGCTTGCTGCGTTTCGACGCAGGCGGCCGCTTGGTGTACGCGGCCCTTAAACCTGTGATGGACAGGGAGCGCCAGGCGCTGCTGTTTGGTTCGGACCAGCATCATGACGCAGAGGAAGAAGCGTCGTCCGGCGTCCGTAATAAGTTTCACGGCACGGGAGATTAGTGGCGACTGACTTCACCACACAGGCGGAGCCTAGCTACCCCACGCAGCCTTGCGTGCCGCCGTCGTGCCTTCCAACTGGGCGATCTGGTCAAAGCCGCCGGTCTTCAGTCCCTTGCTGACAAGCTTCAACACCTCGGCCCGTCCTGCGGTGCCGTCGTCCTGGACGGTCTTCACGAAATGATGGGTGAAGGCGCCGTTATAGCGTCCGTCGATCAGGGCATCGGCCGCTGTCTGGTCAGAGCGGCACGCCGCCATCAGGACCGGTGTTGAGAGCTTGGCTGTCCTAACCATGTCCCGCAGACTTCGCGTGTCTTTGGATTCGTTGGCGATCACCGCCCGGGGCGTGGGCGCAGGGAGGAAGCGGGGACGGCGGCCCGGAAGCAGGTCCAGGGACTTGAGCCCCGTGCCGCTATGGCAAGTATCCAGCACAACATCCATGAGCACGCCCTTCGGAAGGCGGGCGAACAGTGCTGCCAGCTCATCGTCGGAAATCACCGTGTCCGGATCCCAGGCATCTCCGGAATTATTGATGTCGTAGCATGCGAAGGCCTCATCAAGGCTGTCACTTTCATCTCCACTGGTGTCCGGCACCTGCGTCCCATGACTGGAGAAGGTGAAGACGAGGTGTGTGGCTGTTCCCGTGATGGCGGCGTCCAGTAACTTGCCGAGTTCAGCCATGACCGACTTCTTGGAGGCTTTGGCATCGCGGAGCACAGTGATATTGGAGGCATCGAAGCCGTACTTTTCCTCAAGCAGCGCCGCCAGGTCCTCGGCATCATTGACGCAGCCGTTGAGCCAACTTGATTGAGGAAGATACTTGAACTTGTTGATCCCTACACAGAGGGCTGCCTTGCTCATGTGCCTGTCCTTTGGGCCGTCCTTCAGCGATTGAAGACTCGGACACAACGATATTCCGGCACACCCTCCGGGGCAATGGCCCTTCGGCGGAAGAACGAAGCTACTGGAAAGTAAATTTTGTGTCTCAAATCACTGAATTGGGGGTTCGTCGTCTCCGAAGTCTGGTTGAATCGAGGCACTAAGAGTGTGCGCCGTCACAAATATCCCACGGCGGCGCGCCGAATCCATCGAACAGAAGGTTCACCAGATGGCACTGAACAAGAAGGCCCTGCACAGCGTTATCGCGCTGGCGGGCATCTCCGCGCTCGCCTTGACGGCCTGCACGGGACCCTCCGGCGGTGGCTCCTCATCCGCGCCGGCCGCCGCAGGCCCCATCGCCTACGGCACAACTGACAAAGTAACGTCGTTGGACCCCGCAGGATCCTATGACAACGGTTCATTCATGGTGATGAACCAGATCTACTCCTTCCTCCTGAACTCCAAGCCCGGGGGAGCGGAGCCGGTTCCGGACCTCGCCGAGTCGTCGTCCTTCACGGCTCCTTCCGAGTACACGGTCAAGCTGAAGTCCGGGCTGAAATGGGCAAATGGCCACACCTTGGACTCCAAGGACGTCAAGTTCTCCTTCGACCGCCAGGTAGCCATTAATGACCCCGCAGGACCCGCGTCGCTGCTGACCAACATTGAGAGTGTCAGCGCACCCGACGCCACCACGGTGGTGTTCAAGTTGAAGAACGCCAACGACCAAACCTTCAGCCAGATCCTGAGCAGCCCTGCAGCGCCGATCGTGGACGATGAAGTCTTCCCGGCCGACAAGATCCTCTCGGACGACGAGATCATCAAGGCGAATGCTTTCTACGGCCAGTACACCATTGACAGTTACAAGAAGAACGAGCTTGTCAGTTTCAAGGCCTTCGCCGACTATCAGGGCGTGCTGGGCAAACCGGCCAACGATGCGGCCACCATCAAGTACTACGCCAGCCCCACCAACCTGAAGCTGGAAATCCAGCAGGGAGCAATCGACGTTGCCTTCCGCAGCCTCAGCGCCACGGACATCGACGACCTCCGCAAGGATTCCAAGGTCAAGGTTCTTACCGGGCCGGGTGGCGAAATCCGGTACATCACGTTCAACTTCGACACCATGCCGTACGGCACGAAGGCAGCAGGGGCAGACCCTGCCAAGGCACTCGCTGTTCGCCAGGCCGTGGCAAACCTTGTTGACCGTCAGGCCATTGCAGACCAGGTCTACAAGGGCACCTACCTGCCCCTGTACTCCAACGTTCCCAGCGGCTTCCTGGGCGCCAACGAGTCCTTCAAGGATGCCTACGGCGATGCAGGAAAGCCAAGCTTGGACAAGGCCAAAAAGGTCCTCACGGATGCCGGAATCACCGAACCCGTTGCCCTCAACCTGCAGTACAACCCGGACCACTACGGTGGATCATCCGGCGATGAATACGCCATGGTCAAAGAGCAGCTGGAGAAATCCGGACTCTTCACGGTTAACCTGCAGTCCACTGAATGGGTCACGTACAGCAAGGCAAGCCGAGCCGACGAATACCCACTGTTCCAGTTTGGTTGGTTCCCGGACTTCAGCGATGCCGATAACTACCTCACCCCGTTCTTCCCGGAGGGTGGCTTCCTGAAGAACCACTACAACAACCCCACGGTGAACGACCTCATCGGTAAGCAGCTCACCGAAGCAGACAAGACCAAGCGCGAAGCGGACATCAAGGAAGTCCAGAACGCACTGGCCAAGGACATCTCCACCCTGCCCCTTCTCCAGGGTGCCCAGGTGGCGGTGGTCGGAAGCGGCGTGAACGGCGTCGACAAGACTCTGGATCCGTCCTTCAAGTTCCGACTCGGAACAATTTCCAAGTAAAAACGCCCGGGGGAGGCGGGACACTGATCCGGTGTCCCGCCTCCTTTGCTGACCACCACGATGGCCGGCACGCATGAGACAAAACCCCGCGTAATCCACGGGCAGGAAATGCAGGTAACAAATGACAACACTTATAGAGGTACCCGAGGCTGAGCCCGGGATTGTTGCTCCCAAGAGCAAGTCCAAGGCCGGGGGAGGTCTGGGCAGGTACATCGTGATCAGGTTCTTCCTGATCATTCCCACGGTCTTCATCCTGGTGACGTTGGTTTTCTTCCTGATGAGGGTCATCGGCGATCCCATCACGGCATCCCAAGGCGGCCGGCTCCCCCCGGACGTCCTGGCACAACGAATTCATGACGCCGGCTACGACAGGCCGGTTCTGGTGCAGTACTTTGAGTACCTTGGCCAGCTCATCACCGGCAACTTTGGCACCACGATCACCGACCGACGGCCAGTGGTAGAGGTGCTGACCACCTTTGGCGCGGCCACACTGGAACTCTCGATCAACGCTTTGATTGTTGCCCTCGCTGTCGGCATCCCCTTCGGCCTCATCGCCGCTCAACACCGCGACAAGACCCCCGATGCCCTGCTGAGGTTCTTCGCAATCCTCTGCTACGCCACTCCCGTCTTCTTCTCGGGACTGCTGCTGAAACTGACGTTCTCCGTGTGGCTCGGATGGTTCCCCGTTGCCGGCCGTGCCTCTACGCGGACGGAACTGACCATGAGCGGGCTGGCTGCGCCATCAGGGATTTATTGGCTTGACGCGATCCGCAGCGGAAACTTCACTGCTCTCGGAGACATCGCCGCGCACGCCGTCCTCCCCGCAATAGCCCTCGGCCTCCTGACCGCCGGTGTCTTCCTCCGGCTGGTGCGCACCAACGTGATCGGAACGCTGGGGAAGGACTACATCGAAGCAGGACGATCCCGGGGCGTCAGCGAGTACCGACTCGTGACCAAGCACGCCTACAAGCCGGCCTTGATTCCCATCATCACCGTGATGGGCCTTCAAATCGCGCTGATGTTGGGCGGCGCAATCCTGACTGAAACCACGTTCGAATGGAAGGGCCTGGGGTACCAGCTGGTGCAATATCTGAATGCCCGTGACTTCGTGGCTGTCCAGGGAATCGTTGTACTGCTGGCCATCATCGTGGCCGTCACCAATTTCATCGTGGACATTATCGCCGCGCTCATCGACCCCCGAGTGAGGTACTGATCATGAGCACTCCTGCATTGACAGCACCCAAGCAGCCACTGTTCTCCCGGCTGCCCGTCATCTCACACCTCAAGAAGAGCGTGGGCCTTCAGCGTGGCATGCTCGTCGTTGGCGTCGTCCTCAGCGGATTGTTCATCCTGACCAGTATCTTCGCGCCACTGCTGGCTCCTTATGGCTACTCGCAACTCAGTGATGCCTCGGGTTCTTTCCCCACGCAACAAGCCCCAAGCAGTGAACACCTGCTGGGAACGACAGTGGGCGGCTACGACGTTTTGTCGCGCGTTATCTGGGGATCGCAAACGGCCGTGACGGTCATCATCGTGTCTGTAGCGATGTCCCTGTTCCTCGGTGTGGCTCTTGGCTTGCTCAGCGGCTACTTTGGCGGGTGGCTGGACAGGATCCTGGTGGTTGTCGCAGACGCCATTTACGCCTTCCCCACACTCCTCCTTGCCATCGTCATCTCCATTGTGATCAGCCGGGGGCAATCCAGCTTCTGGGGCGGTATTTTCTCCTGTGCTTTCTCCATCACTGTGGTCTTCGTCCCGCAGTACTTCCGGGTCATCCGTGCAGAGACCATCCGCCTCAAGGCTGAGCCGTTCGTCGAATCGGCCAAAGTGCTGGGAGCGTCCAGCATGCGCATCATAGGCCGCCATATTTTCAAGAACGCCACCAGGACCCTGCCGCTCATGTTTACGCTCAACGCCTCCGAGGCAATCCTGACGCTGGCCGGCCTGGGCTTCCTGGGCTTCGGCATCGAGCCCACGTCGGCTGCTGAATGGGGCTTCGACCTCAACAAGGCCCTGGCTGACACGTCGTCCGGTATTTGGTGGACGGGCGTCTTCCCGGGTATCGCGATTGTCCTCACGGTCCTGGGACTGACCTTGGTGGGCGAAAGCATCAACGACCTCAACGATCCCCGCATCCGTGGACGCAAGCGCGCAGGCAGAACACCCGCACCCGGGACTCCGGCAGCACCAACAACGCCGTCTACCCCGGCAGAGGCAGGTAAGCCATGACCACCAATCTTGGACATGTTTCAGACCAGGCCGGCAGTGGTCAGCCTGTTCTCACCATTGACCAGCTCCAGGTCACATTCGCCACGGACGGCGGTGATGTTCACGCCGTCAAGGACGTCAGCCTCGACGTAAAGGCCGGTGAAGTCGTTGCGATCGTGGGCGAGTCAGGATCCGGCAAGACCGTTACCGCCAAGACCATCCTGGGCCTGCTTCCGGAAACGGCCATCAGTTCGGGCGCCGTGGTGATCAACGGCAACAACGTCATCAGTGTCAGCAAGTCGACGCTGCGCAAGATCCGCGGGCGCGATGTAGCCATGGTGTTCCAGGAACCTTCCACAGCACTGAATCCGGTCTTTACCGTGGGCTGGCAAATTGCCGAAGGCATCCGGGCACATGCAACGGACGGCAAACGCATCTCCGCCAAGGAAGCGAAACAACGGGCAACTGAGGCACTCCGCAAGGTGGGTATTCCGGACCCCGAAACCCGGGTCAACTATTACCCGCACCAGTTCTCAGGCGGCCAGAAACAACGCGTGGTTATCGCAGCCGCGCTCGCACTGAACCCCGGGTTGATTGTGGCAGACGAGCCAACAACGGCCTTGGACGTCACGGTCCAGGCGGAGATTCTGCAGCTCCTGCGCGATTTACGGGACAACTACGGGACCTCGATTGTGCTGATTACCCACAACATGGGTGTGGTGGCAGACCTCGCGGACCGCGTCGTGGTGATGTACCAGGGCGATGTCGTGGAAGAAGCTCCGTCCAGGGTGCTCTTCGCCGTACCCAAACAGGAGTACACCAGGAAGCTCTTGGCTGCCGTGCCTCACCTTGGCCGTCATTCGGCCTCGGAAGGTGCCCGTGGCCGCCTCCATCAGGACGGCAAGATCCTGGTGGAAGCAAAGAACCTCACCATCGAGTACCCGGGCCGGTTCGGCAGGCACGGATTCAAAGCTGTGGACGACGTCAGCTTCACGGTTTCGGAGAACGAGGTCTTTGGGCTGGTGGGTGAGTCCGGGTCCGGCAAATCCACCATCGGACGTGCCATCGCAGGCCTGAACCGTACAACGGGGGGCAGCCTGAAAGTACTCGGCTACGAGATGCTCGACTTCAAGGAGCGGACTTTCCGGCCGCTTCGCAAGGAGATCGGCTTCGTATTCCAGGACCCTGCGGCGTCCTTCAACCCGCATCTCACCATAGGTGAGTGCGTGGCCGAGCCGCTGATGATCCATACCAAACCGAGTGCGGCTGAGGCGCGGAAGAAGGTAGGCGAGCTGCTTGAGTCAGTCCAGCTGCCGGCGTCGTATGCGCAGCGCTACCCGCATGAACTGTCCGGCGGGCAGCGGCAGCGCGCCTCCTTGGCGAGGTCCTTGGCGCTCAACCCGCGTCTGCTGATCGCCGACGAACCGACGTCCGCCCTGGACGTCTCGGTGCAGGCCAAAGTCCTGGATCTTTTCAAGGACATCCAGGAGCAGTTCGGCTTCGCGGCGCTCTTCATCAGTCACGACCTCGCAGTGGTGGACATGTTGTCGCACTGGGTGGGCGTTCTGTACAAGGGCAAGTTGGTGGAGCAGGGCATCGGTAACCACGTCATGGGTTCACCGCAGCACGACTACACCAAGCGGCTGATCGCCTCCCTGCCGGTACCGGACCCTGACGAACAAGCACGACGACGGGAAGCCCACCGCGCGCTGCTGGGCGGTTAGGCCCGGGCACGCAAAGCCGGACGCCACAGCAAGTGGTGCGTCCCTCGCCGGAGGGGCGTACCACTTCTGCGTTGGCGGTGAAACGGCGTTATTCAGAGATGATGCCGATGTTGAACATCTTTCCTTGTGGCTGCTGTATGAAGATACGGAGCCACAGCGGTAGCCACATCTCCATTCCGCGGGCAGCGTCGAGGCCCCCGAGGTCCCGGATGTGCCCGGGAGACCAGCCGAATTCCTGCAATAGCCCGGAAACGATCGACTTGGCGCCCTGATCGTTTCCCGCCATGAAGATGTCATGGGCGCCAGGGAGCATGCCAGGATCCACCATGACCGGGGCACTGACCGTGTTCAAGGACTTGACCACACGAACTTCAGGGTAGCTCCGTTGAATTGTCTCGGCGATGCTGTCCGTGTTGCACACCGTCAGAGATGGCGGGAAACCGCCCGAAGAGTCCAGAGGATTTGAGACGTCCAGCAACACCTTGCCGTTGAGGTTTTCAGTACCGGCTTCCGCCAGTGCCGCGAGGCTCACGGTGCCCGGCGTGGCATTCACGATCAACTCAGAGAAGGCTGCCGCTTGGGCGAAGGAGCCCGCCCGTGCATTCGGTCCGGACTGCCCGGCCCATGCCTCGCCCTTGGGATTGCCGGACTCGCGGGATCCCATGGTGACTTCGTGCCCCAGGGATACGAGCTTCCCGGCGAGTGCATGCCCAACCATCCCCGTGCCCAGAACAGCGATTTTCATGAAGGCTCCTTTGCCGGAACAGCAGTGATGATGCCATTGTGCTCCGATGGAGGCCCGGGGGATACTAACCTGCGGCCTTGATCCTGCTGCGGCTCCCGTGGACGAAGGTAACACCCGCAGCGGAACTGGGAATCACCATAGACTGGGGTGCATGACCGAGCAGAACAACGCCCTTCCCCATGACGCCGATTCCTTCAACCCGGCTGCGAGTTCCCTGGCCGGCCAAGTGGACCGCACCGTCATGGATGAGTTGTTGTCCATCCGGTCCAGCATCGACAACATCGACGCAACACTGGTCTTCCTGCTTGCAGAGCGGTTCAAAGCCACACAGAAAGTTGGCATTCTCAAGGCAACCCATAAGCTTCCCGCCGGTGACCCGGGCCGCGAAGCCGCCCAGATCGCGCGCTTGCGCCGGCTTGCGGAGGATGCGCACCTGGATCCCGCTTTCGCCGAGAAGTTCCTGAACTTCATCATCAGTGAAGTGATCCGTCACCACGAGGCCATCGCCGAGGATCACCAGATTTCCAGCCAGCAGGCTTGATCAATGTCGTCAGTGAATGACCTGCGCGCCAGCGCCACCGGTCTGGGGCCATGGCCGGGCGGCGATCCCGCAGAGGCCAACCGGATTATCCGGGGGGAGTTGGGGAACCCGCACCTGCCTTTCCTGCCGGAACTTCCGGACCGCGGTGTGGGCTCGGATGCCGTAGGCCGGTCAGCTTCTTTGCTTGTTGACCTGGCCATCGATGTCCAGCCGCATGGCTGGCGGCTTGTGGACCGGCCGGGGAAAGACGCCCAGCGGGCACGCTCCGCGCTAGCAACGGACATCAACATCCTGGCCGACGTCGCCGGAGCCGAAGAAGTTTCCGCAGGGGAACTCAAGGTCCAGATGTTGGGCCCCCTTAGTCTGGCGGCAAGTCTCCACCTGCACAACGGCGAACGCGCCCTGCTGGATTATGGTGCCCGCCGGGATATTGCGGAGTCCTTGGCGGCCGGTGTGGCGGATCACCTCCGTCGTGTTTCGGCTGCCGTCCCAGGGGCAGGGATTGTAGTCCAGGTGGACGAGCCGGACATTGCCTCGGTGATGGCTGGAACCATCCCGACGGCCAGTGGATACCGAACCTTGCGTTCCATTCCAGGGGAAGAAGTGACCGCTGCCTGGCGGCTGCTGATCGATGCGCTCAAGGCTGCTGGCGTCGTCGAGACTGTCCTGTCCGTCCCGGAAGTTGAGGCGCCCATCGAGCGGATACTCGCGGCCGGGGCCGATGGAGTGTCCGTCCCGCTCCGTGCCCTGACTACCAGGCAGTGGGAACACCTTGCTGCAGCTGTGGAAGATGGAAAGCGGGTGTGGGCGGGAGCGTTGCCCACCTATGATTCCCAGGCGCCTCTGCCCCGGACATCCGATGTGGTGGAAAGCATTTGGAAACCGTGGCGCCAACTTGGCCTGCCGGCCTCGGCCCTGTCAGGTCTGCGTGTCACTCCCTCGACAGGACTCGCGGGCTTCAAGCCCTCGGCGGCGAAGGACGTCCTGACCAAATTGACGCACGTGGCTGACGGACTGGACCAGTTGGCTCAAGGCTGACGCATGGGCCGTCAGATTCTCTTTTCCCAGCGTTCCGGTTCCGCATACCGGGGGAGCGTTGTGCCGGGTGCGGCTCCTGGAAGATAGGGCGCCAGGTGATAGTCGAAGCGTCCGGCATACACCAGTACAAGGCCGATTTGGGGTTGGATGACCTTGACTTGGATCCGGTGCTTGCGTTCCACCCCGTCCCACCATTGTTCCGCATAGGCGCGGGCGTCGAGGGCTGCGGGCAACGGGAGGCGCAACGGCCCCAGGAGCAGCCTGCTCGCGTTGGACACCCCACGCAGGCGGCCTTCGGCGGTGACAGTTACGTCCAAGTCGGTTACCAGCCTGCGATACCGTCCCACGTGGTCCACCAGGCGTGCCCGCCCTTGGGCACCCTGTCCGTCGCCGGCCGGCCTGATGGCACTTGTCGTGTCATGGAAGAGCCTGGTCACTGAGGGGAAGTAGATCTCCCGCCGGGCCGTCAAGGCGGGGCGTCCGAACGGGTCCACATGCGCGTGGTTTTCTATCCGGAACGGAATGCCTTCGCCGTACTCCGGAAAGAAAGCCTCCTCGCTTCCTGTCAACGCCAACAGTGGCCGCAGCCATTTCTGGCGGCAACCCACGACGTCGAAGGTTCCTTGGCCGATGCCGTAGGTTCCGGAACCGGCGGCCAGCGAGAAATACTCCTGCAGCTCAGGGGCCAGCTTGGCGAAATCGTCGCCGAGTGCCAACTGATAAATGGGTGCGCTCATGGCAGTCCTTTCCTGGAGTCCGGGAACTAGAGTCGACCGGCAGCTTTGAGCCGGATATAAGTGTCAGCGAGCAGTGGAGGAACGTCCAGGGGCTCGGCGTCCACCACTTCGGCCCCAAGCTGACGCAGCTGCGCTGTGACGGCGGCGCGTTCCAAGAGGGCACGTTCGGCGGCCGCTGCCCGGAACACTTGGCTTGCCGTGGTTCGCTGTTCCTTCATCGCCCCCAACAAGGGATCCCGAACCGAAGCCACAATCACGACGTGCTGCCGGGACAGTTGAGCCACGGTGGGGAGCAGACCTTCCTCGGGGGCGCCGCCGTCGAGCGCCGTCAAGAGCACCACCAACGACCGGTGCGCCGACACGGCCCTGACCTGACCCGGAATCTGCTGCCAGTCCAGTTCGATCAGTTCAGCTTCCAGAGGGGCCATGGCCTGGACAAGCTGACCCAGCAGATTGCCTTTGGACGCCGACTCAACGCGCGCCCGGAGCCGCCGGTCATAGGCAAGGAAGTCCACGCGGTCTCCGCCGCGTTCGGCCAGTACCGCAAGAAGCAGAGCCGCCTCAATCCCGGTGTCGAGGCGTGGCTCATCCTCGATTCTTGCTGCGGCAGTGCGTGAAGTGTCCAGCACGATGACAACGCGCCGGTCACGTTCGGGGCGCCATGTCCGAACCACTACGGAGGTGCGACGGGCAGTGGCTCGCCAGTCGATGGACCGGACGTCGTCGCCGCGGACGTAGTCTCGAAGGGAATCGAATTCTGTCCCGGCTCCGCGGATTTGCACAGCAGCCCGGCCATCCAATTCCCTGAGCTTGCGAAGCTTGGAGGGCAGGTGGCGCTTCGAATGGAACGGCGGCAAGACCCGCAGCTGTCCGGGCAGCGGACGGGTGCGTTGCCGGGCGGCCAGACCCAACGGACCCAGAGAGCGGATGGTCACGTGCGGGCTCTCAAGGTCGCCCCGGCGCCGGGGGAACAAACCAACGGTCATTCGGCGACGTTCGCCCGGTGGCACCATAAGCGGCTGTGCCGGTCCGATAGCACCGGCTGATGGTTGCCATGCATCCCTGACCGTCGCCCGAAGCTTCTTCCGGGTGGGGTTGGTGACTGTCACAACAGATTCTGCTTTGCCTTCAAGCGTTACGTTGCCGGGTTGCCGGCGTGTCAGATCCAGCTTTGCCGGCGATGCCGCCAACAGCAGGTCAACGCTCAGCAGGAGCAATAAACCCAGGCCAACCAACAGAACCGTGATCCATGCAGGAAACATGATCAAGGGCACTAAACCCACGAGCGCCAGCACCACGAAACGCCCCGTGATGGCCATTCAGGGCACCCTTCTGTACACCAACAGCCGTGTCACCGCGGTACCGGAACCGATCCGAGGATGCTGCCCAGGATGTCATCCACCTGGATTCCATCCATCTGCGCTTCGGGACGCAGGCCAACCCTGTGACGAAGGCACGGCAACGACAAAGCCTTGACGTCGTCCGGGGTCACGAACGACCTTCCGGACAACCACGCCCACGCCTTGGACGTGTTCAGCAGCGCGGTGGCGCCACGGGGAGAGACCCCCAACTGGAACGACGGAGCAGACCGGGTGGCGCGAACGATGTCCACGATGTAGGCAAGGATTTCCGGAGCAACAGCCACCTGCGCCACTGCCGCTTGGGCGGCGGCAAGCTCGACGGCGCCAGCCACCGGCCGCACGCCGGCGGCCGACAGGTTCCGCGGATCAAAGCCGCTGGCATGGCGACGTATGACTTCGATTTCCTCTGCTCTTCCCGGCAACGGCATGGTCAGTTTGAGGAGGAACCGGTCCAACTGGGCCTCTGGCAGTGGATAGGTGCCTTCGTATTCAACGGGGTTTTGCGTGGCCGCCACAATGAAGGGAACCGGAAGCGGACGGGATACGCCATCCACTGAAACCTGTCGCTCTTCCATGGCTTCCAGAAGTGAGGCCTGGGTCTTGGGAGGGGTCCGGTTGATCTCGTCCGCGAGCATGATGTTGGTGAAGACAGGGCCTTCGCGGAACGTAAATTCGGACGAGTGGGCGTCATAGACGAGGGACCCGGTGACGTCGCCGGGCATGAGGTCCGGTGTGAACTGCACCCGCTTGGTATCCAGGCTCAAAGCGGTGGACAACGCCCTCACCAACAAGGTCTTCGCGACACCTGGAACGCCCTCAAGGAGGACATGTCCGCCGCAGAGCAAGGCGATGAGCATGCCAGTGACGGTGGGGTCCTGTCCCACCACAGCCTTGGCAACTTCCGCCCGGACGTTGAGCAACGACTGCCGGGCGGGATCGTCAACCATCTCATGGTGCCCGTTGTGCGAGGCTTCGCCATGGTGGGGCATGCCGTACTGGTGTGTGCCCTGTTGGGCCGCCACACCGCCCGTGTATTGGCTGTTGCTGTCCGTGTAGCTGTTCGGCTGGTTGCTCATCGGGCGGTCGCCTCCTGTTCTATTCGTTCGATCTGTTGTGCCCACTGCACCAGTTGTCCTTCGTCGGCAGGCATGAAGTCGATCAGGATGGATCGCACTTCCGGGGCTGGCCGGCCCAGGTGTTGGGCTGCCGCGGCCACGATTGAATCTTTGCCCGCATCCGCCCCGAGATTGAAGTGCCGGGCAAGACGCGCCAGGGTTCCGGCACGCAGGTTGTCGGCAGCCCGATCAACAGCTCTCGAGTCCTGGTACAAGCGGGCCCTGCCTTCCGCCGTCTCCGCGGCTTTGACAAACACCGGAAGGGGCTCGAAAACCAGAGGACCCATACGCCGGCCCCGCCACATGATGGCCAAGAGCGCCACCACCGCCAACCATGGACCGGCGAAGGCCAGCCAGCGGGGAGCAAGTTCGTTGAGGGTGGGTGTGGAATCGTTCGCCGCAACATCCCGGACTCCCGGGGTGTACCAGACGAGGTCAGTGTTATTGCCCAGGGTGCGCAAGGCGAGGGCGGCGTTCCCTGACTCCGCGAGGTGCTGATTGTCTACCAGATCGGTGCTGCCGAGAACTATCACCCGGCCATCGGATGAGGATGCGTAGAGTCCGGGCCCGTTGTCCCTGACGGCATAGCAGACTGTTGGGCCGGCATAGATTGAGCCTTGCGCCGACACACGCCCTGCTGCCTGCGCATCGTCCTGGGCGCAGGCAGGCTCCAGTTCGCTGGTTGCTTCAGGAACCACGCCACCAGGCCGGAATTCCGCTTCGAGGCCGTTGAGAGTCCTGAGCCGTGGCGTGATCACCACCAAGCGATCAGCCGCCGCAGTCAAGTCCGCGATCTGGGAGCCGTCCAAAAATCCGCGGGGGTCATAGAGAAGGACTGTGGATTCGGCATTTCCCGACAACGCTGCCAAGGTCTCGTCGAGGGAGTCTGTCGGGGTGACGTTGACCCCGTGTCTGCCCAGGATCTCGGCCACGGCCATGGCCCCATCCGGAGCTGGGTTACGGGCAGACAACGTCCGTGCATCCTTGGTGCCGGCAAGATTGGCGATGGCAAGGTAAGCCACCAGGCCAAGCAGCAGGGTACAGATCGCAATCCACGCCAGGCGCTTCCTGAACCAGGACTTGAAACCCTGGCCTGGGCCATTCAAGGGAGTTGCCTCGTCAGGGTGCGTCATTGCCTCCTTCGCAGCCACTGTCATCGGGGCACCGCGAATCCGGTGGTGGCACGGCCTGCGAACTCGGGCTTCAGCGCGAGGATATCGGCATCCAACTGGCGGATAGCCGCGTAATCGGCGTTCGTTGCGCCCTGTTCGCCGTAGCGCACAGCATCGAAAACGCGCGCGGCGGAGTCGAGCCGGGATTGGGCGGTGCCAAACACCGTCCCCAGTTGCCCGGCAGCCTCATCGGCAGTCCTCCCGGCGCGGACGTCAATGACGTCCCTCTCTTCGGCGGAGCGGACCACCGCGCGGAATTGATCGACGACGGCGGCAGGCCAGTCGCCGTCGTCGGCTGCCTGTGCTGCCCGTGTCCGGTAAGCATCAGCGTCGAGAGTTGTGTCTTCCCCGTAGATGTCCGCCGTGGCCGCCTTTCGGCGGACATTCAGGCGTGGACGGACCACCACAATGGCCACGACCAGCAGGGCCACGGCCAGAGCAACAATAAGGGGAATCGCAAAGTTAGGGCCGGCGCCGGTTCCGTCTCCCTCCAAAGAGGACAACCAGTCCATGAAATCGCGCCAGAGCTGGTCCAGCCAGCCGGGCCGGGCATCAGGGTATTGGGGCTTGGAAAGTTCTTCAGCAGCCCAGCGCCGCGCTTCCTCGCGGTCCGGGGTTACGGGAGGTTCCATGACTGCCAAAGGTGCGGTGAAATCCCGGATCGTCCCGCTCATGCGGGGGGCCGCTGCCCGGGGAATGCGGACGGAAATGGTCCACCGTTCGGGGGCCAAACATTGCCGGGATGGACGGACGGTGCACCTGGAATTCCGTCCGGATCTGCGTCGGTTTCCATCAGGCGCAGCAGCTCAACATCCAAGCCATCACGGCGCATTCGCAGATCCATGTAGATCAATGCGAAAACGGAGGCCTGGAAGGCGAACGTCACAGAGCCCACCAATGCTGCAACCGCGGACGAAATCACTGTGGAGAGCACTAAAGCGGAAGCGAGCGATTCCTGGTCCGGGTGCGGCGACACAACTCCACCGATCGCGGTTGCAGCAAAGGAAACAGGGATCTGCACAATCTGGGCAATGACAGCCACCATGATGGCCACCACCAGAGTGATACCGAAAATGCGCCACCAATTATTCTTTGTCAGCTGCCAGGAGCGGAGGAGACCGTCATAGACGCCGGTCCGCTCCACCACAATGGCCGCCGGAGCCAACATCAGTTTTAGTCCGATCCAGACGAACAGCACGATGGAACCCAGCCCCAGGGGCAGGACAATGAGCAGTGCCCCAGGACCCATTGCGGTAAACAGAAGTACTGCTATCCCCACCACTGCAGCTGCGGCCAACAGGCCCCCGAGGGTCAAGAGCACGGCAACGCCCAGCAAGGGCAGGATTCTGCGTCCGGCAAGTTTCCACATCTGTTTGAACCCCGTCCGCCGATTGAGGACGGACCGGGCCACTGGAACCACCAGCACGCCCTGCAGGACCGAGCCAAGGAAACCCACCAGCACTGAGACACCCAAAGTTCCAGCCACGAAGGCAAGGATGGGCCCCATGGCTTCGGTGAACTCCTCTTCCGTGCTGACGGCTTCCATGGACATCGATAACTGGAAGGCTCCCAGGGTGACGACCCCTGCAAAGATTGCCCCGAGGGCCTGCACGATCAGGGCGGATCCAAACATGGAGGCAGCATTGCGGCGGATCGTCTGGAAGGAGCCATCCAGAATTTCACCAAACTGGAGCGGACGCAGGGGAATCACGCCCGGCTTGGGGGGAGCGACGTAAAGGGGCTGTCCATAGGGAGGTCCCGGGGGCCACCCCTGCGCAGACTGGCCCTGGGGAAACTGTCCACCACTGTGCGGAGCTGCCCAGGCAGGCGGACCACCCCACTGGGGTTGGTTGCCCCATGCTGGCTGACCGCCTGGCTGGGGTTGGTTGCCCCATGCTGGCTGACCGCCTGGCGTTGCATTCTGGTGATGCTCTGGTTGCGACACGCTATCCTCCCCATATGACCCGGTCCACCGGCGTCAGACGTCCCCCACAGGACCTTCGCACCCAGCCTATAGTCCCGCCGTCGTCCCTCCTAGCCTGCCGCCAGGTTGGTTCGGCAGACGGGTCCGCGGCGCAGTGCAGTACGGTGGAATTGCCCTTGGGGCGCCATGCCGGGCGCCGTGCCCAACGGGACAAAGACTTGGTGATAAGGGAATATATAACTATGAAGGCACGCATTCTGGTAGTTGACGACGACGAAGCACTCGCAGAGATGATTGGCATCGTACTGCGCAATGATGGCTTCGAGCCGGTGTTCTGCGCAGATGGCGGCCAGGCTCTGGAGATCTTCCGCTCTTCCAAGCCGGACTTGGTCCTGCTTGACCTGATGCTGCCGGGCTCAGACGGCATCGAGGTGTGCCGTCAGATCCGCGGGGAGTCGGACGTTCCCATCGTCATGCTCACCGCGAAGTCCGATACTTCGGATGTGGTCAGGGGCCTTGAATCAGGTGCCGATGACTATGTGCCCAAGCCTTTCAAGCCTGCGGAGCTGGTGGCGCGCGTTCGCGCCAGGCTGCGCCCCGGCGACCAGAAGGCCCCCGAAACCTTGCGGATTGCTGACGTGACTATCGACGTCGCAGGTCACTTGGTGACCCGCGGAGGCGAACGTATCTCGCTGACGCCCCTTGAGTTCGACCTCCTGGTGGCCTTGGCGCGCAAGCCGTGGCAAGTGTTTACCCGTGAACTTCTCCTGGAACAGGTCTGGGGGTATCGCCATGCCGCTGACACACGCCTGGTCAATGTTCACGTCCAGCGCCTGCGCTCCAAGATTGAACGTGATCCGGAAGCGCCCGAGGTTGTTTTGACGGTGCGTGGTGTCGGATATAAAGCAGGTTCCTGAGTCCCCGGCCGGACAGGCCGGCACGGTGGATGAGAACCTCAGCCCCGGAGGTTCAGACCCGGCCGGCGAACAGCAGGTGACGCCGGCTCAGTCAACGACCCCCCAGCCGTCTCCTGAGCGACCTGCCCGGCAGGTTCGAAACATGCCCTGGCTCCTGTCCCGGGCCCGGATTTGGACACGCCGGGGACTCATCCTCGTGTTGAGGGTCTCACGGTTGGTCTCCATCGGTGTGAGGCAGATCAGGCCGGGTCTTCGCTATCTATGGCGCTCACTGCTACGGCGCTGGCGGCGGTCCTTGGAGTTTCGGACAGTCCTGACCACATTGCTTCTGGCGGTGACATCCTTCGCGATTGTTGGTGCATATCTGTCCAATCAGATCGCCAACAACCTCTTCCAAGAGCGTCTTGTGCAGGCGGAGTCCGAGTCGCGCTACAACGTCAAACAAGTCCAGGACACGTTCGACGGCGCACAAGTCACCGACCAGTCCAGCGTCATCACGTTGGTGTATGACACCTTGACCGCAGTCGAGGGCCGTGGCTCGGTGATCCAGCGCCGATACGTTTTTGAGGCGAAACCGGAGCAAACCAAGCCACGAAACCGTTGGGTAGAGTCCCGTGCGTCGGATCAACTCACGGTCCGCGTCATTCCGCCTGAGCTGCGAAAGGCCGTCCAGGAAGGTGGGAAGCAACAGTTCTGGGCGTCCACACAGTTTCCCGTAGGCAATGAGGACCGTCCAGGCATAGCCGTGGGCAACATGGTGACCTTCAACGGCACGTCTTATGAGCTCTACTTGATCTACGACCTCAATACGGCTCAACAAACGCTGAACGAGATCCAGAACGTGCTCTGGGCGGGCGGTGCGGCCCTGGTCCTCATGATCGGTGCGATTGCTTGGTACGTGACGCGCAATGTGGTCAGTCCCGTCAGTCATGCTGCGGTGGTCTCGGAAAAACTCGCGGCGGGCCAACTCCAGGAACGCATGGTGGTCAAGGGCGAAGACGAGGTTGCCAGGCTTGGTGCCTCCTTCAACCACATGGCTGCCAGTCTCCAGGAGCAGATCACGCAGCTGGCCACACTCTCCCAAATGCAGCAGCGGTTCGTCTCCGACGTGTCCCATGAACTGCGCACGCCGCTCACCACTGTCCGGATGGCAGCTGAGGTCCTGTTCGAAGCGCGGGAGGACTTCGACCCCATGAACAAGAGATCGGCAGAGCTGCTCTATCACCAAGTGGAGCGCTTCCAGTCGTTGCTGTCCGACCTCCTCGAGATCTCGAGATTCGACGCCGGTGCCGCTGTTCTCGACGCAGAACCGCAGGACATTTTCCAAGTGATTTCGCACGTCATGGAAGGTGCATCGCCTGTGGCGGCGGAGTACGGTTCGGACGTCCGGTTGAATGCCAGGCAGAAGAGCATTGTGGTGGAGATGGATTCGCGAAGGATAGACCGCATCCTCCGCAATTTGCTCCTCAATGCGCTGGAACACGGCGAGGGAAAGCCGATCCTTATTTCTGTCGCGGCAAACCACGACGCCGTTGCCGTCTCGGTAAGGGACCATGGCATAGGTATGAGCCAGGCCGAAGCCGCCCGGGTCTTCGACCGTTTCTGGCGGGCAGACCCTGCACGGGCGCGCACCACGGGCGGCAGCGGGCTTGGCCTTTCGATTGCGGCTGAGGACACCAAGCTGCACAACGGTTGGCTGCAGGCATGGGGCCGAAAAGGATCGGGGTCAAACTTCCGGTTGACGCTGCCTCTCCGGCAAGGAGGCACTATCGTCAAGTCACCTCTGCAGCTCGAACCGGCTGACATTGAGTTCCCGGGTACTGCTCGCGAGCGCCAGATGCTCGTTCTGGGTACCGACCCCGGGACTCCGCCTCAAAGATCCCAGGCTGCTGCGGGACTGGACACTCCGGACGCTGTCGAAGGAGAGGACAGGTGAGTATGGTGCGTATCCGGCGCCAGCGCGCCGTCGTCGCCATGATGGCGTTGTTGCTGGTCTTCCTGGCTTCCTGCGCGCAGATTCCCCGCTCAGGCCCCGTCGGCAAGAGTAAAGACGAAGGCGCAGGCAATCCCAACGCACCGGTCTTCTTTCCTGCTGCCCCGCGCGCGGGCTCCAGCCCGGAGACTGTGATAGAGGATTTCTACATGGCCGGCAGCGGCTATGAGGACGATTACCCCGTGGCTCGCCAGTACCTGACACAAGCACAATCCGTGACGTGGAAACCCGACAAACGAGCCATCGTTTTCCGCGAGGCACAGGTCGTTAAGGCTGCGGGAGAAAACGAATATCTCTACGAACTGGACCTCGCCTATTCGGTGGATGCCGACGGCGTTGCTACTCAGTTCCCTCCGGGAACCAAGGAGACCATCCCCCTGACGCTTGAACAGGTGGAGGGGGAGTGGAGGATCTCCAAGGTGCCGGATGGCACGGCCATTCCGGAGGAAACATTCAAGGTGATTTACGGGGCGTTTCCCATCTACTTCTATGACCCGACGTTCACCTATGCGGTGCCCGACTACAGGTGGTTCATCAAGAAGAACACCGTTAAGTCCATGACCAGTGCCCTGCTTGCCGGCCCGGCACCTTATCTGCGAGGTGCCGTCGTCAGTGCCTTCCCGTCGGGGATGAAGCTGGCCCGTGAATCAGTGCCGGTGGTTTCCGGCGCAGCCCAGGTGGACTTGTCCGCCAAGGAACTTTTTGACGCATCGGCAGAGGATCGCCAGAGAATACAGAACCAATTGGCCCTGACGTTCCGGAGCCAGCCCGACGTCATCAATGTCCAGTTGCGCGCCGACCAGGATCTTGTCCGCGTAGAAGACAACGGGACGGTGTTGCCCCCGGTTGTGGACAAGAGTGTTCCTGCCCGCCAAATCGCGGTCAGCAACGGTGATTTGGCGCGTTATGAGAACAACAGGATTACTCCGCTGCCGGACATCCAGTCGGTGGTGGGACTGGGACCGCATGCGCCAGCGGAGTCGCCCGTTTCCCAAACGGCTGCATTCCTCAACGGCGACAAGACCACGTTGTACTCGATCGAGCCAGGACAGCCTGCCCGGCAGCTGACTACCAGGAGTACCTTGACGGGTCCTTCGTTCAGCCCCCACGACTGGGTCTGGACTGCGGGACCGGGAGCCAACGGGGCCGCCGAAGTTGTGGTGTTTAAGCCAACTGGCGTCGCACCCGGCATGGCTGTTCCCAGTGTCACCATGACCCCTTCGTGGCTCTCCGGCAGGACCGTCAAAGACTTCAGGGTTTCCCGCGAGGGCACAAGGGCGCTGGTGATTTCCGAGGCGAACGGGAAGTCTGCGGTACAGGTAACTGGAATAGTCCGGAATCCTGATGGCGTTCCCAAGGATCTCACTACGCCTATTACCTTGCTCAGCAGTGTGGCAGCTGACCAAGGAGCGTGGGTCAACGGCTCTACTGTTGCGGTGATGGCCAGTTCGGCGACCGCCACGGTGGTTCCGGAATTGCTGTCCCTGTCATCCGGTGAACCGCAGCAGCTGGCACCATGGGACGGTCTGACCAGCCTCAGCGCTGGAAACGGTTCCGAGCAAATTTTCGGGCAGTCTGATGCCGGCATCTTCCAACGCGTTGGAAACGGCTGGGAGCTCCAGTTGAAAGGACCCACGGAGCCGGCTTTCCCAGGCTGATCAGCGTCAAGTGGGGTGCTCCGGTTGTCCACATGTGGCGCCGCATGGCTATTGCCTGCGAAGGCGAAGAGGCAGGCTGAGATGGTGGCCTCCTCTGATACCGACAACCTACCCCGAGGTGGGCGGGTCCGCCGCCTCGACCCAGATCACGATGCTTACGATCCAGTCAGGGCACGGCGTCGGGCTACGGACCAGAGACTTATCGGCAGGCTCGTGACCGAACTCCAAGGGGCTCTCGCGGAATTGCTGGCCTTGTTGATACCTGTGGAATGCGTCTGCTGCGAGGTTGAGGACACCGTGCTGTGCGGCGTCTGCGCACAAAATGTGCGCCACCTATGCAAGCAACCTTTTCGCGCAGAGCAGGAGTCGCCCTCATTGGTTGACGTCAACGGCATCGCAACGCTCCAGGTCGTGGCGGCAGGTGCCTACAGGGATGAACTGGCACGATGCTTGTTGTCTTTTAAACGCTCCGGTCAGTGGCGCTTGGCGGATGTTCTTGCTCCGTGCCTCGCGAAAGCAGTGGAGAGCGCCATCGGTGGCCGCACCGGGTTTCTCCTGGTACCCATCCCGACGAATGGGCGGGCTTACCGCAAGCGTGGATTCAGCCCGGTCCATCTCCTGCTGCTGTGGGTGCGTCTGCGCAGGCTCCTGCCACACTGTGCCAGCATTGACGCGCTTCAGAAGAAAAGGAGTTGGCCTATGGACCGCCTGCCGACAGCTGTATTCCACATGCTGACAGGACGGTTGGCTGATGTGCTGCCGGGCAGGGAAAGTTTGGTGCAGGGAAATGGCCAAAAGGGCCTGGGCCGGGGCGAACGTGCCAGACGGGTCCGAGGATCCATGCGGGTGCGGCGGCGACGCATCAAGGACATCCGGGGGAGGGAATGCATCCTGATCGACGACGTTCTGACCACGGGAGCTACCCTCGCGGAGGCGGCGCGCGCTGTTAAGGCTGCTGGTGGTGTGGTGTGCGGCGCCGTTGTGCTTGCGGCCACGAGGCCACCAGCCTACGCCCCATTCGCAGCCGAAGACGACCCGCACGGCGTCATTAAGACTCAATCAAAAAATAAGTGGCTAAAGGATGAATAACGGGTGGTGATGAACTAACGTCGGTTGTGGGTACCAAGAACAGATGTACCTGTCGATAGCGGCTCGGAAAGGGGCTCGACTGTCCGTCAGACAAGCCCCTAACAGCGTCGTTGTCGTGTCACCTGAGTTATTTGGAGGGCACCATGGAGTTCATGATCAGCGGACGAAATCTCACAGTTTCTGACCGCTTTCGCGAATACGCCGGCGAGAAAATCTCGAAGATTGAATCGCTGGGGGATAAGGTCCAGCGAGTCGACGCCAAAGTTTCCAAGGAAACCAACCCCCGGCAGATACCGGGGCAGCTCACCGTTGAAGTGACCGTCCTGGGCCGTGGCCCCGTGATCCGTGCCGAGGCCACAGCCGCTGATAAATTTGCTGCCTTCGATCTCGCGTACAACAAGCTCCTTGAAAGGCTTCGTCGTGCGAAAGACCGGAAAAAGGTCCACCACGGCCGCCACACTCCCAAAGCAGTCCGGGAAGCCACGGCCACCCTCGAGCCAGCCAGTGCAAGCGAGCCGCTCTACGTTGAGGCCAGCAACCACCAAGAGCCCGCGCCACAGGCCGACGAGCGTTCTCCATACGAAATCGAGAACGATATTCCGGCGGGCGATTCACCCGTCCTGATCCGCCGGAAGGTATTTCCCGCGGCGTCGCTTACACTCGATGATGCTGTGGACAGCATGGAACTTGTTGGGCACAACTTCTACCTGTTCCTGGACAAGGAAACCAACGCACCATCGGTCGTTTACCGGCGAAGTGGTTGGACGTACGGTGTGATTACCCTTGATTCCACCTGCGAACCCGGCGAGGAAGCCGTCGAAGAGAAGATCCACGCCTACCGCTCGGATGACCAGGCTTCCACGGCCAAATAAGGCCTCAACTCCTGCATGAAGGGACTTCAATGACCGCTTCGCTGAGCCTGTCACAGGCACGGCGGATCGCATTGGCAGCTCAAGGATTGGCAAAGGTAAGGCCCGCCGGCCCCGTGACACCACGGGCGGTGGGCCGTACCTTTGCCCAACTCCAGCTCGTCCAGATCGACTCCGTGAATGTCGTGGCGCGAAGCCATTACCTTCCGTTCTTTTCCCGCCTCGGCAACTATGATCCCCTCATTCTCCAAGCGATGGCAGGCCGTAAGCCACGCAGGATGATGGAGTATTGGGCCCATGAGGCCAGCTTCATTCGTCCCGAGCACTTCCACGACCTGCTCCTGTGGCAAAAAAGGGCATGGGTTGGAGCGCATAACCTCGATCCGCTTGTTCGGGGGGACATGGAAGACCGGATACTGGCGGCCCTCAGCGCGGGGCGCCCCATGACCGCGTCGGAGCTTACTGCCAGGCTCGGCCACGACGAGGAAGCTGAGCGCGACAATTGGGGCTGGAACTGGAATATCGTCAAGCGCGTGCTGGAACACCTGTTCGAACAGGGCCGTATTTCGGCCGCATCGCGTACACCGCAATTTGAACGACAGTACACCCTGACATCCAGGGTCCTTCCCGAGATGACGTTGTCCACACTGGATGCCGAGGCGTCGCTTGATCGACTCATGGACGCAGCGGCCCAAGCCCACGGCATTGGGACAGTGCGGTGCTTCTCTGACTACTTCCGGACACCGCTGAAAGCCGGCGCGGATTCGGTCCAGCGCCTTATCCGGGCAGGCCGCCTCGAACCAGTCACGGTCCGCGGGTGGGACCGTGCCACGTACAGACATGTCGGGGCCAAGTTGCCACGGAGGGCCGAGGGGCGCGCCTTGCTGAGTCCTTTTGACTCCCTGGTCTTCGAAAGGCGCCGCCTTGAAGAGCTGTTTGGGTTCCACTACCGGATCGAGATTTATACCCCAGCCGCCAAGAGGCAATTCGGCTATTACGTCCTCCCGTTCTTGCTGAGGGAGGCCATTGTGGCCAGGGTGGACCTGAAAGCCGATCGGGCGGCTGGTCAGCTTCTGGTGCGTTCTGCCTATGGTGAGGTGGGTGCTCCGCCTGATACCGCCGTCGAGCTTGCAGCAGAACTTGACCTTATGGCCAATTGGCTGGGCTTGCAGGAAGTCGTGGTGTGGCCCGTGGGGGACCTTGCCGCCGATCTATCGCTGGAGGTGAACTGCCGTGCTGACGGTCTTGGACAACAAGGTCGGCCGGCTAGTCCGCTCAGAGGTGAACCCGACAACGTGGCATTGGTCTCTCCCGTAGACTGAAACAGCCAGAATTCGGCAGCATGAGACTGGGAGCAATTTCACGTGGCATCACTAATCGAAAAACTTCTCCGCACGGGTGACAAAAAGACACTCAAGCAACTGCGGAACTATGCCGATTCCATCAATGCCCTGGAAGACTCCTTCAAGTCATTCACAGATGCCGAACTTCGTGAGGAAACGGATCACCTTAGGTCCAGGCATAAGGACGGCGAGACGCTGGATGCCCTCCTTCCTGAAGCCTTTGCCGCTGTTCGCGAGGCTTCTGCGCGTACTTTGGGCATGCGTCACTTCGATGTCCAGTTGATGGGCGGCGCCGCATTGCACCTTGGCAACATCGCAGAAATGAAAACCGGTGAAGGCAAGACCCTGGTGGCTACCGCGCCTGCGTATCTGAACGCGCTCACCGGTAAGGGCGTCCACGTGGTGACTGTGAACGACTACCTCGCTGAATACCAGTCCGAACTCATGGGTCGTGTCTACCGATTCCTGGGCCTGACCAGCGGTTGCATCCTTTCCAACCAGGATCCTGCGGTGCGCAGGCAGCAGTACGCGGCGGACATTACCTATGGCACCAACAACGAATTCGGCTTCGACTACTTGCGCGACAACATGGCCTGGGACTCCAGCGAACTTGTGCAGCGCGGCCACAATTTCGCGATCGTTGACGAGGTCGACTCCATCCTGATCGATGAAGCCCGTACCCCCCTTATTATTTCCGGCCCGGCACAGGGCGACACCAACCGCTGGTACAGCGAATTCGCCAAGGTCGTCCTCCGTCTGCAGCCTGAAGTCGACTATGAAGTCGACGAGAAGAAGCGGACCGTGGGCGTGCTTGAGGCTGGAATCGAAAAGGTAGAGGACTACCTCGGTATCCAGAACCTCTACGAGTCTGCCAATACGCCGCTGATTGGTTTCCTTAACAACGCCATCAAGGCCAAGGAGCTCTTCAAACGGGACAAGGACTACGTCATCCTCGACGGCGAGGTGCTGATCGTTGACGAGCACACCGGCCGCATTTTGGCCGGACGACGCTACAACGAAGGGATGCACCAGGCCATAGAGGCTAAAGAAAACGTTGAGATCAAGGCAGAGAACCAGACTCTCGCCACGGTCACCCTGCAGAACTACTTCCGCATGTATTCAAAGCTTGCCGGTATGACCGGTACGGCCGAGACTGAAGCCGCGGAGTTTATGAGCACCTACAAGCTCGGTGTCGTTCCCATCCCCACGAACCGCGACATGCAGCGCATTGACCAGCCTGACCTCGTCTACAAGAACGAAGTGGTCAAGTTTGATGCTGTGGTTCAGGACATCGCTGAGCGGCACGAGAGTGGCCAGCCTGTACTGGTAGGTACCACGAGTGTTGAGAAGAGCGAGTACCTCTCCAAGCTCCTTGCCAAGGAAGGTATCCGGCATGAGGTACTGAACGCCAAGAACCACGCCCGGGAAGCGTCCATCGTGGCGCAGGCAGGGCGAAAAGGTGCCGTCACGGTGGCAACTAATATGGCAGGCCGTGGAACCGACATCATGCTGGGCGGCAACGCTGAATTCACAGCCATTGCTGAACTTGCCAAGAGTGGGCTCGATCCTGAAGAAAATTCCGAAGAGTACGAGGCCGCATGGCCCGACGCTCTTTCGGCTGCCAAGCAGGCAGTCAAGGACGAGCATGAAGAGGTCCTCGATCTTGGTGGGCTCTACGTTCTCGGAACCGAGCGCCATGAATCCCGACGCATCGACAACCAGCTGCGAGGCCGTTCAGGACGTCAGGGTGACCCCGGGGAATCCCGTTTCTACCTTTCCTTGACTGACGATCTCATGAGGCTGTTCAACTCAGGCGCGGCGGAGCGGCTCATGAACAGCTCTGTGCCGGATGACGTTGCGCTCGAATCCAAGCTCGTCTCGCGTGCCATCGCATCGGCTCAGGGGCAGGTCGAAGGCCGCAACGCCGAACAGCGCAAGAACGTCCTCAAGTACGACGACGTCCTCAATCGCCAGCGTGAAGCCATCTACGGTGACCGTCGCCGGATTCTCGAAGGCGATGACCTCCATGAGAAGGTTCAGTTCTTCCTGGAAGACACCATCAACGCCCTCATTGACGCCGCTACGGCCGAAGGCACAGGCGATGACTGGGATTTCAACCAGCTGTGGGCCAATCTGAAAACGCTGTACCCGGCCACTGTTACCGCTGAGGAAATCATTGAAGAAGCCGGTGGCAAGTCGCAAGTGACCGCAGACTTCCTGAGGGATGAAATTCTCTCGGACGCGCGCCTCGTGTACCAGGCCCGCGAAGAGGCTATTGGCTCCGAGAGTATGCGTGAGCTTGAGCGCAGGGTTGTGCTTTCTGTTCTCGGACGTAAGTGGCAGGAACATCTCTACGAGATGGACTACCTGAAAGAGGGAATTGGACTCCGGGCCATGGCCCAGCGTGATCCTCTGGTGGAGTACCAGCGCGAGGGCTTTGTCATGTTCCAGAGCATGATGGAGGCCATCCGCGAGGAGAGCATCGGATTCCTGTACAACCTCGAGGTGGAGGTAACGCCGGCCGAGGACGTTGTAGTGGCCGACGACTCTGCAGCGGGAGTACACACTGAGCATCATGATCCCCAAATCCGGGCAGCTGGACTGCAGGCACCGGAGAAACCGGCACAGTTGCAGTACACAGCTCCGGGTGAGGACGGTGCCACGCAGACGCGCATTGAGGGCCGCTCTTCCGGCCGATCAGGCAACCCTGCGAAGGCAGCAAGCCAAGAGCCTCGCAAGCAGGCAAAAAAGAAGCGCCGCTGAGCCGTTACCAAACGGATAGTTAATTAGAGGGTGAGCCTGTACAAGTCGTCCGGGCTCACCCTTTTTCTTTTCTCGACGAAGCGGGACAGATGCGGAAGTACTAGCCAATTTCGAGCGCTGTCACTTGCCATACTCCATCGAATCGTTCCAGACGCATGGCTACTGCACGGTACCGTTGTTCTTCGGCCACTACGATGCTGGCTTCGCAAATTGTTTCGGATATCGAGCAGGCCCGTACGGAGCGGACCATAGGGCTCCGATGCGGCTGCGAATTTCCCCGGAGCCTGGCTGCATGCTTACGAGTGAGAACGGCTCGGTGTTGAAGAGACAAGTAGCACTCTGGATCCAGTGAGCGGGAAAGTTGGCTTACTGGGCGCGTTCCTGCAAGCACCTCCAAGGCCGCCTGGGCAATACTCCGCGCCACTAGCCTTACGTCGATATCCGCACGGGTTGAACCGTGAGTGGCGGCTATGCGTTTGTCGTTTTGGCGTCCCGCGGGTCGGCTTGCAGTTGCAACGATCATGGTCATACCTCTGGCATTCACTACATGAGCTGAGCGCGGGGGAAGACGCTGAACTCGGGTGGTTTCTGCTGGGATGACGTTGGACTTGTTGGTGATGCGTGGACGCCGCCCCTGAGTGGGTGGCGTCCAGCGAAATAGCTAGTGCTTTCTACGAACCGGGCATATTAGCCGGGGAGGGGAGGCCTCAGGAGTTGACCTGGTAGCAAAACAGTTGGGTCAGCTCCAATGGTGGCCCGGTTAGCGATGTACCACTTTGGCCAAGCCATGGCTATGTCCAAATCGGTGGCGAGAGGGCCCAGCCTGGATGAGGCAATTGACCACAGAGAATCGCCGGCATTGACCACTACACTTTCCTCGGATGGCGTGCGGGTTTCCCGAAGAAACTGGCGGCTTAGCAAGCCCGCATCAACGATCGGGGGACCAGGCCGCCATGCTGGATCTGCTGGCTCCCTCCCCTTTGTCGTGGTTTCGGGTGGCAATGAAGTCTGCATGGCTCCGGCAAGGGACATCGGCGTCCCCGACTTGGCGACCGCTGGATCCGTGCTTGCGGTGGTGGACTTCCACGAAGGGTCCGGTGGGGCCGTTGATGCCTGTGCAGCGCCTAAGCCCAGAAGGTTCAGGCTCATGAGTGCTACAGCCAGCCGGAGCATGAAGGCCGGGCTGAATTTGGAGAGCGAGTGCGCGCCTGCCCGCGGCCTGCGCCGTTGCAAATACGACGCCAAGAGGGCGATCGTTAATGACAACACCCACCAAGCTACTATCGCAGTTCCCGAGGCGCCGGCGACAATGCCGAGAAGGTGCTCGAACGAGGAGCTCTGCCGATGACTCACAGCGGCCTGCCACTGCTTCATCAGGACGTTCCCCTCGAAGACCAGGAACAATCCGAGCCCAAGAATCGATGCTGCGAGGGCAACGTCTCCACGCAAGGTTCGTGCCATTCGGTGCCCCCAAGACTCGTTTGATGTCATTTGATGCTGTTTGCTTTATTTGCCCTATTTTGAACACACTTGGGAAAGAATGTCCAGTCGAGGGACAAATGTCTTGCTGAGTTCGCGCTACCCCCATACTGCAGCCTAGTCTGACGACATGAGATGGGACTCTCTCTTTAGCGACTTGGAGACACAATTTCTGGCCGAGCGTGCCTTGGATCGAGAAGCCGAGATAACAGAGCGTGCCCGGGTTGAGCTGGCAGGCATAGAGTTGGGCGATCGACTTCGGGGCGCGGCGGGGACACAAATCAAAGTCGAGCTCGTTGACGGCAGCGCCATAAAGGGAGTGCTCAGCCACGTCGGCAGTGAGTGGCTGGTGTTGACCGAAGGAATCCGGCAGTGGCTGGTTCCTTGCCCGGCCGTGCTCAGGTATCAAGGTCTGGGAAGGCTGGCCATGCCCGCGCCCTCGCGAATGCGGCTCGCGTTGGGAATGGCTGCTGCGATGAGAGCTCTGGCCAGGGATCGCACTGAACTGGTGGTTCACCTGGCTGCAAAAACTGAAAATGGCTCTAAATTACAGGGAGTCATAGACCGGGTTGGCCGTGATCATTTTGATCTCGCGGTAGTGCCCCACGGGGAAGTCAGGCGAGCCGGTAACGTTGCAGCCGTCATGACCATTCCATTTGGTTCGCTGGCTGCCCTATCCTCGGCGACTGGCAATGACTTTCAGGGTGGGAGCTACTAGGACTGTCCTGTTTTGGACTTAGCCTCTTCGATCATGCGGCTGGCTTCTGCGTAGCGGTCCTGGATGTATTGTTCGAGCATTTTTTCTTCAATCCGCCACTGCCCCCGGCCTCCAACCTGTATGGCTTTCAAATCGCCGCTTCGAACCAGTGCGTATGCCTGGGGTGAATTGATCTGGAGCTGTTCGGCGACGTCCGCAAGGGTCAGGAATCGGGGCATGGATCCATTTTGCCACCGTTGCCGCTATTTGAGGCACTTATCCACAGTTTCATCCCATTTGGGGTCGATCGCTTTGGCAGCAAAGAACCCGGCGGTCAGAATGGGAAGGCTGGTCTTTGGGCCATGCCTGAATTCGAAATGGGGAACAGAAGTATGGGGCCAACGGCAACTGTAGCGGCGTCAAGGTTAAAGAAGCCGTCATGGAAGGACCCTCGGCTTCTTGTTGGACTTCTGCTGGTGCTCGCGTCCATAGCCGGCGTGATTGGGTTGGTGGGTGCCGCAGACAAGACGAAGCAGGTTTACATCGCGAAGGAAGACATTGGGGTTGGGCAGGCGGTCACAGCGGGTGATTTGTCAATCGCCAACGTCCGCCTGGATGACCTCGAGTCCGGTTACCTCACCGTTGAAGGAGGCCTCTCTGAAGGCAAAGTGGCCTTACAACGAGTGGCGAAGAACCAGCTCGTGCCGCAGGAGAGCCTGGGGGAGCCCGATGCTCTGAACCGAAAACCCGTTGCCATTTCCATGGAGGAAGAACTGCCTGAGCAGGCAGTCGCCGGCGCCAGGGTGGACGTCTGGGTCGCAAATCCTGGGGCGAGCAGTGCGTATGAAGCGCCGCAGTTGCTGCTTCCGGGTGCCGAAATTGCACAGGTGACATCCGGCTCCACAACTTTGGGGGCCTCAAAGACGACTGTGGTTCTCGTGCTGGTGACCAATGATCAGATGCCCAAATTGCTCGGGGCGCTTGCGAACAAGGCCAAAATCTCCGTTGTTTGGAACCCTTCAGGTTCACGTCAATGAGTATTCCAGTAGTCACTGTTGGCCCATCACAAGAAGCCGTGGTTGAAGGGTTGGAGCGTCTTCAAGGTCCAGTTACTGTGGTGCGCCGGTGTGAGGAACTGACTGAACTCATTGCTGCCTGCCAAAGCGGCCTCGCCGTGGCGGCCGTTGTGGCGGAAGGCAGCGGGGAACTCACAACCACGTTGGTCGATCGGCTCGGCGCAGTTGGCGTCATGATCGTGGCCCTGACGGACGACCCCGTCGAGATGGCTCGATTGCATTCCATTGGCGTCGTAGCGGCAGCTTCCGGGATTGAGCCGGCTGCGCTGGCTTCCACAATTTCCGAGGCAGTTGGCCGTGACCAATCGCGCGGGCGACTGGGCTCGGGGCTTCATGCGGGCTTCTCTGATGCCGGTGCGGATCCATTGCCGGCGCCTGTCGCTGACATCGCCGAGGATTGGTCGAAGAACCCAGGGAAGATCTATGCCGTATGGGGACCCGTGGGTGCGCCGGGCAGGACACTGCTGGCCGTCAATATGGCAGCGGAGTTGGCGGCCGATGGACAATCCGTCATCCTCGTGGATGCGGACAGCTACGGTGCAAGTGTGGCTGCCGCCCTCGGATTGCTGGACGAATCGGCAGGGTTGGCCTTGGCATGCCGGCTGGCGGATCAAGGCTTGCTCGACGTCAAAGCGCTTGAGGGGGCGGCCATTCAGGTGTTCACCAAGCGCGGCTCATTCCGCGTTCTCACCGGGACGACGCGTGCTGACCGGTGGACAGAACTCCGGGCGGCAGCACTGTCCGCAGTACTGGAACAAGCCCGGCAAATAGCGGACGTCATTGTGGTGGATGTGGGCTTTTGCCTCGAAGCGGACGAAGAGCTGAGCTTTGACAGTATGGCTCCCCGGCGGAATGCGGCCACGCTGCGCAGCCTGGAGCTGGCCGACGTCGTGTTCGCCGTGGGTACGGCGGACGCTATCGGGGTGCCGCGATTGGTCCGGGGCTTGGCGGAGTTGGAAGCTGTAGTGCCTCAGGTCAGTGCTCGTGTGGTGCTGAACAAGGTAAGGAGGGCTGCCGCGGGGCGTTCGCCGCGCCAGCAATTGGAAGATGCGTGGGTCCGGTATGGCCCGGGAATGGGAATAGACGCGTACCTCCCGGCCGATCCGGCGGCGTGCGATGCCGCATTGCTCTCTGGGTCAGTACTACTGGAAGTCGCGCCGGACTCGGAGCTACGGATGGCCATCGCTGGGCTCGTATGTGCGCCTGTCCAGCAAAATCGGAATTCCTTTGGTCGAACTACCAGAGCTTTGGGACTGCATAAGCGCTAGGCTCAAATTGTGGGCTGCAGAGTCGCAGCAATCAACATGTGATGGAGGCGTTTGTCGATGTCGTCAGGATCCAGCGTGGAGGATCGGTCCGATGCAGCAGTTGTTCGTGAAGGGTTCTTCGGTGACTACTATGAGCACCTCGCAGAGGAGGACTCCCGCGCGTATTCGGCTGAACTCCTGATATCGCGGGCATCCAACCACAGGGACGTTGCCCAGTCCCGACTCCCCGGCAACGCCGTTGTTGAAATCGCCGGTGAAGCCGACAGAAGTGTCGTCTACATTGTCACGGACGACATGCCTTTCCTGGTGGACTCTGTTAACGCGGAGCTTGTTCGCCAGAACTGCGCCATCCGATTGGTGATGCACCCCTTGTTTGTGGTCACCCGCGACCGGGTCTCCGGAGAACTCCGTAAGATTTCGAGGGTCCCTTCAAACGTTGGAATTTCCAGTGGTGATACGGCTGCGCTTCCCAGCGTTGCGCACCTCCTGGGCGACGGTGACAACGCATCGCACATGGAATCATGGATTGCGGTCGAAATTGACAGGGTCAGCGATGAGGCCCGCGGGGAATTGATCGCCGGCCTGCAGCGCGTACTTGGAGATGTCAGGGCCGCAGTCGAGGACTGGCCGAAGATGAGAAGCAAGGCCCTCGAATTGGCCGAGGCCCTGGGCGGCATATCCCATCCTGAACAAGTCGCCGAACTCCGTCAGGCGCAGGATCTCCTGCGGTGGCTGGACAACGGCAACTTCACTTTCCTTGGATACCGCGAATACGACCTCGTTGACGAAGACGGCGAGGACGTCCTGCAGCTGCGTGAAGACAGCGGACTTGGACTCCTCCGTGCAGGCGACTCCACCCGTCAGGTCCAGCACCTCACAGATGCAGGGCGGAAGCGCGCCAGGG
Source organism: Arthrobacter sp. yr096 (assembly GCF_900108925.1). Classification (NCBI taxonomy): domain Bacteria; kingdom Bacillati; phylum Actinomycetota; class Actinomycetes; order Micrococcales; family Micrococcaceae; genus Arthrobacter; species Arthrobacter sp. yr096. The sequence continues at coordinate 769,197 of NZ_FNYI01000001.1, forward strand.
AGAAGCGGGCTTTGGTGATCACCAAGGCGAACTCCCGCTCCACCGTCCACAGGCCTGCCTATCTCGACTACATCGGGGTCAAGAGTTTCGACGCCTTGGGCAACGTCAATGGGGAACGTCGTTTCATTGGGCTGTTCGCGACCAGCGCCTACACCGGATCTGTTCGCAGCATCCCCATTGTTCGCGACAAGGTCGATGCCGTTCTGCGGAACGCCGGATTCCCGATTGACTCCCACTCGGGCAAGGACTTGCTGGGCATCCTCGAAACCTACCCCCGCGACGAACTGTTCCAGATCGAGATTCCCGACCTGGCTGCTACGGCTACGGGCATTCAGCGACTGCAGGAACGCCGGCGGACCAAGTTGTTCCTCCGCCCTGACATTTACGGCCGTTTCATGTCGGCTGTGGTTTACTTGCCCCGCGACCGTTACACCACCAGTGTCCGCCTCCGGATCGAGCAGGAACTCCGGGAAACTTTCCATGCCGAAAGTATCGATTACGAGGCCCGGATCACTGAGTCGGCGCTGGCCCGTGTGTTCTTCAGGATCAGGTTGCCGCGCACCGCTGAATTGGCAGAAGTCAACGTCGAAGAACTCGAGCACCGCCTGATGAGGGCCTCGCGCTCCTGGAGCGAAGGTGTTGCGGAGGTCCTGCGGGAGCACCGTCCTGCCGAGAATGCAGACATCCTGTCTGCGCTTTGGGCGGAAGCGTTCCCTGCGGGTTACCGGGTGGACTACGAAGTTGAAGACGCCCTTGAAGACATTGAGCGCTTCGAGAAGTATGGCGCCCAGGCGGAGCGGATCGGTGAAGCTGCCAAGCAGGTAAAACCGGGTGTTCACGTATATCTGCCTGAAGGTGCCGGCGAGGCACTGGAAGAAGATGCCCGCGTCAAGCTCTACTTGATGGAACCCAAGAGCCTGAGCCAGATCCTCCCGTACTTCCACAACCTTGGACTTGAGGTTTTGGATGAGCGGCCCTTCGAGATCGAGACCGCCGATCATCGCGATTTCTTCCTGTACGACCTCGGCCTCAAGTATCCCGCGGGAGTTGATCCCCTCGCGACCGGTGACCTGCTGAGTGATTCCTTTGGTGCTGCCGTCACGGGAGCTGTGGAGTCGGACAACTTTGACCGATTGGTTCTCCGCGAAGGCATGCACTGGCGCCAGGTGGTGGTGCTCCGTGCGTATGCCAAGTACATGCGCCAAATGGGCAACACCAACTCGTTCGGATTCATCGCCGACACATTGCTGGCCAATCCCGACGTCGCAAGGGGTCTCAACGACCTCTTCTCCGCGCGCTTCGATCCTGCTGTGCCTGAGGATTTGCGGGCAGAACGCCAAGGCGCTGCACGGGCAGCCCTGGCAGACTCGATTGAGCAAGTTGCCACCCTGGACGCGGACCGCGTGCTGCGAACCTTCGTGAACCTCATCGAATCGACGCTGCGGACCAACTACTTCCAGAACAAGGACTACCTCAGTTTCAAACTGGACCCCACATCGATCGATGGCCTGCCCTTCCCGCGGCCGATGTTCGAGATCTGGGTCTACTCGCCGAGGGTGGAGGGTGTTCACCTCAGGTTTGGCAAGGTGGCCCGTGGCGGCCTCCGCTGGTCGGACCGGAGGGAAGATTTCCGCACGGAGATCCTTGGCCTCGTCAAGGCCCAGACAGTGAAGAATGCTGTCATCGTTCCCACCGGTGCCAAGGGTGGCTTCTTTGCCAAGAAACTGCCTAACCCGGCAGTGGACCGCGCGGCATGGATGGCTGAAGGAATCGAGAGTTATAAGACCTTCATTCGAGGGTTGTTGGACATCACTGACAACCTCGTGACGTCAGCGGAAGGCGAACGGCTGGTACCGCCGTCGGATGTCGTTCGACATGACGGCGACGACTCGTATCTTGTTGTGGCTGCGGATAAGGGCACGGCGACGTTCTCCGATACAGCGAACGGGCTGGCAGCCGAGTATGGTTTCTGGCTTGGTGACGCATTCGCCTCAGGCGGGTCCGTCGGTTATGACCACAAGGCCATGGGAATCACGGCGCGCGGCGCTTGGGAATCGGTCAAGAGGCACTTCAGTGAACTCGATCTGGATACCCAGACCGAAGAATTCACCGTGGTGGGTGTCGGAGACATGTCCGGTGACGTCTTTGGCAACGGAATGCTACTTTCCCGGCACATTCGCCTGCTTGCCGCTTTTGACCACCGTCACATCTTCCTTGATCCGGCACCGGATGCTGCAGCCTCGTTCGCTGAGAGGCAGAGGCTGTTCGAGCTGCCCCGGTCTTCCTGGGACGACTACGACCGCTCGCTCATCAGCGATGGCGGCGGCGTGTATGCGAGGCAAGCGAAGAGTATCCCGGTCTCGGACCAGGTCCGCAAGGCCTTGGGCTTGCCTGAGGGAACCACGCAGCTAAGCCCCCCGGATCTTCTCCGCGCGATATTGCTGGCTCCGGCAGACCTTCTCTACAACGGCGGTATCGGCACGTACGTCAAGGCGAGCACCGAGACCCATGCAGCCGTGGGCGACAAAGCCAATGATGCGATTCGCGTTGACGGCCGGGACCTGCGGGTCAAGGTAGTGGGTGAAGGTGGCAACCTCGGTTTGACCCAGCGGGGTCGCATTGAGGCCGCGCTGCAAGGAGTCATCCTTAATACGGATGCCATCGACAACTCCGCTGGTGTTGATTGCTCGGACCACGAGGTCAACATCAAGATCTTCGTTGACCGTATGGTGGCGGCAGGCAAGCTGGAGGCCGCTGAGCGGGCGTCCTTCCTTGCCGATATGACCGATGAAGTGGGACGGCTGGTCCTTCAGGACAACATCGACCAAAACATTCTGTTGCTCAATGACCGGACCCGGGTTGCTGACTGGAGTCCGAGCTACGAGCGACTCATGGATTGGCTGGAGAAGTCCGCCGACCTGAAGCGCGATCTTGAAGCACTGCCCACGACGGACACCCTGCGCGAAAGGTTGGAGCACGGGCAAGGCCTGACGTCGCCGGAGCTGGCAGTCCTGGCTGCCTACGCGAAGATCGAATTGGGTGCAGCGCTACGCGACAGCAACCTTGCAGATGATCCTTGGTTTGCGGACACCATCCGCAACTACTTCCCAAAGCAACTGAGGGAAAAGTTCGACGCAGAGCTGGACACGCACCCCTTGCGGCGAGAGATCATCGCTACTGTTGTCGCCAACGACATCATCAACCTTGGCGGTATTACGTTCGCGTTCCGTGCCATAGAAGAAACGTCAGCCAATGAGGTTGCCGTTGCGAAGGCCTTTGTGGCCCTGCGTGAAATCTATGACCTCGATCCGATGGTTGCCGAGTTGAACGCCCTGCCCGCCTCCTTCCCCACAGAGCACTGGAGTGAAGTCCACCTGGACATCCGCCGCCTGCTTGACCGGGCGGTTCGGTGGGTCCTGGGCCAGGGGATGGCGTCACAGCCTATTTCAGCCGTGGTGGAATCGTTCAAGCCGATGATGGCCCCGTTGCGGGCAAAGCTTCTTGACTACCTCCGGGGTGAGGACAAGGTCCGTATTTCCGGCTGGCTGGATAAAGCCAAGGGCTGGGAACTGCCCGAGCACCTTGCCCACCGATGGGCGGAACTGTTCGAAAGCTACGCCCTTCTGGACATCGCCCGCATTGCCCAGACAGGCAATGAGGGCGTTGAGGACGTCGCTCACGTCTACTACACCGTTTTCAACCGTTTCCACGTTGACTCGCTGCTCGAACGCATCAGTTCCTTGCCACGCGATGATCGCTGGCAGGCGTTGGCACGGGCCGCCCTTCGGGACGATTTGTACTCAACGGTGGCAGATATGACGACGTCGGTCCTTGAGTCGACGGAATCCGGAGCCTTGGCAGAAGATCGCCTGAAGGCATGGGAAGAGCAAAATGCCGAGCAACTCGGACGTGCCAAGACCATGTTTGATGAGGTCAACGCACTCGAGGCCGACGACATGGCTTCACTGTCGGTAGCATTAAGGCTCTTGAGGTCAATCGTCCGACGCTAGGGACACGTCCCGGCGTCGCAAATGGAGGTGCAGTGGCAATCTTTACGGACCCCATCAGGGAACACGCTGATTTCGGGCCTGGAGATGCCGAATGGCTGCACCTCCTCGTCGGTGACTGGCAAATGGTCGCTGACTTGGCTTTCGCGGACCTGGCGCTCTGGTTTCCGCACCCCGAATACGGATATATTGCCCTCGCCCACGTCCGTCCGTCGACATCCCACACGGTGTTCCATGCGGACTTCGTGGGGGAGGGCATCCGCTCGGATCTTCGGCCCTTGGTTGATAAGGCGTGGAACAGCCGCGCTATTGAACGCTCCAGTGAAACGAGTTGGAGCAGCGAGATGGCGCTGCGCGTGGAAGCCGTACCCATGGTGCGCAACGGTAGGACGCTTGCCGTTGTGACGTCCCACATGGACTTGTCCAGCTCCCGGATGCCGTCGCGGCTGGAGCTGACCTATCGCCAGTGTGCCTACGACCTTTTGCGGATGGGCACACTGGGTTTGTGGCCGGACTTCGCTTCTCCAACAGGGTCCCGCCGCGGCGCGCCGCGCGTTGGTGATGGGCTCATCCGGCTCGACGCCGACGGAATCGTGCAGTACGCCAGCCCCAACGGTGTTTCTGCCTTCCGTCGCCTAGGTGAAGTTGAGTCGTTGGAGGGTCGCTCATTGGCGGAAGTAACTGCCGGCCTGCTCAAAGACCGGCGCATGGTCGATGAGACGTTGCCACTAGTTGTCACCGGCCGCATGCCATGGCGCAGCGAGATTGAATCGCGGGGCGTCAGTCTTTCCCTGCGGGCCATTCCATTGCGCGACGAGCAGCACCGTTTTGGTGCACTGGTCCTATGCCGTGACGTGTCGGAATTGCGGCGTCGGGAAATGGAGCTGGTCACCAAGGATGCCACCATCCGCGAAATCCATCACAGGGTCAAGAACAACCTTCAGACTGTGGCAGCCCTCCTGCGAATGCAGTCACGGCGGATGGTGAGCGACGAAGCGAAACAAGGTCTGGAACAGGCTATGCGTCGCGTCGCCACCATCGCGCTCGTCCACGAGACCCTGTCGCAAGGACTCACCCAGAGCGTCGATTTTGACGAATTGATCGGGCGCCAATTCCGGTTGTCCGCTGAGGTGGCCTCGCCGTCACAGCAGGTTCGCACGGAACGTTCTGGCCTGTTCGGCGAGTTGCCCAGCGATTTTGCTACTCCCTTGGCCTTGGTTATCAACGAACTGGTCACCAATGCTGTTGAGCACGGACTGGAGGGGCGTACTGGAACCGTGTGGTTGCTGGCCGATCGGGCCGATGGGGACGGAAATGACGAATTCCTTACCGTAACTATTGCCGACGACGGCGTCGGGTTGCCCGAAGGCCAGTACACAGAGGGCCTTGGCTTGCAGATCGTTCGCACGCTGGTAACCAGCGAGCTTGGCGGATCGATCCAGTGGAGCCCACGCGAGGGCGGAGGCACTGCCGTGGAGATCGTCCTGAACCTGGCGCGGGTCTAGTTTCCAGAAGCCAAACCTACCGAGCTGCGATTCCGGGGTCTGGCCATAAACACAGAAAGGCCGCGGACCAATGGTCCGCGGCCTTTCGTGATCCTGTGAGCTAGGAAGCCCGGCGTGCACGTGCGGCACGACGCTTGAGTGCACGACGCTCGTCTTCACTCATGCCGCCCCAAACACCGGCGTCCTGACCTGACTCCAATGCCCACTGCAGGCAAGTGTCCACGACAGGGCAGCGGCGGCAGACGCTTTTTGCTTCCTCGATCTGCAGAAGTGCTGGTCCGGTGTTGCCGACTGGGAAGAAGAGCTCCGGGTCCTTGTCGAGGCAGGCTGCGCGATTACGCCAATCCATGCTGATCAGTCACTCCATTCGTGAGAACTAGATAGGGCCTTTTGTGAAAACATTCACGAGAGGCTCCAAAGGAAAGGGGCCCGCATGGGCCCCCTTGGTCGTCTGAGTCAAGCGTTTCATGTTAACGCCTTGTAAACAAGGGGTGTTAGTGGTCGAAATGCCCGGAATCCGTGAGCGATGCATCACATCAGCCGCCAGTGCCCTCACTGCTAGATGACTATGTCCGGTAGTGTGCCAGTGTGTCAAGACCTCCCATAAACCCTGCCCAGCCTGCCTCCGGACCCGATGGAAACGACGATTCCAACCAGCAGGCGCATGCCACAAGCAACGCTGCCAATGACAGCCGCCGGCCGAGGGGCATTGTGGTCATCTCAGTGGTGGTGGTGCTGGAAGCGCTTGCGCTCCTTGGCGCCGCTGCCTGGTATGCATACGAACTGCTGACGGGGGCTCCGGTACTCAACTTCTGGGGTGCCGTGTTCACGCTCGGCCTCCTTGTTGCGTTTTCAGCGTGGTTGTTTGCTGTAGGCCATTTCCTTTTCCGTGGATACAGGTGGACTCGCGCGGCAGCGCTTGTGGCCCAATTGTTTGTTCTTACTATTGGCTTCCCGACGATGACCGGGGGGCTGGTGCTGCAAGGACTGGCGATGATCGTCCCTGCCTTGGCTGCGATCGTGTTCTTGTTCCAAAAGGACGTCGTTGGCTTTGCGTCGCGCGTTGGCGGGTCGTCCCGCGCGCTGTGAGCAGGTGCGCCTCATGCAGGCCGGCATCTCAATAGCGGGATAAGCCGCGGGGTGGGAAGTCCTTTGAGAATGCTCCTTGAAATGGCCGCATGTCCGTTCCGTTCACGATGAAGCCGCGGCCCGGGCGTACTGTTGAATCGACGTCAAGCCGCACTCCGAGCATTTCGCCGTCGTGTGGTGAACCCGGAGCCAAAACCAATCCCATCCGGATGCTCTGCACTTCCCGGGCCAGCGGCAAATGATGCAGAAGACCTGGTCCAGGCGTGGCTGTCAGCACGATTCCATGTACTTTTCCGTATAAGGCAGCCAAAGCCTGTCGCCCCTGGATATCCAAGGAATCGGCGTCATCCACCAGCAGCACGCTTTTTGGGTCCAGGTTTCCGGCAACTACTTCGTGTTGGGCCGATGCCCAGAATTCGTCGTGGGAGGTTCGGTCACCGGGGGTTATCCAGGGAATCAACGGATTGAGGGTTTGCAGCGACCCCAGCGCTGAGCTCTTCCCCGTCCCTCGACCTCCAAGAATCGTGCTCACTCCTCCTGCCCGTAGCGGCAGCGATACAGGCGTACCTTCGTCACCACCAAGTCCGATCCACAAGACGGGATCCGCATCCTGGTCCACCAGACCCCGGTCAAGACGCGACAGGGCCGGTTCTGGAAGGCGTCGGTCCGTGCGGGCTTCCAAGAGCCGATCTTGGAATTCCCGTGTGCTGAGGTGATCCGGGAGCGGGAGAACCCTGAACGGCGGTGGCGATGAAGTGAGATCGAGGTATGGCCAAGATCCTTCGTAAGGGGCTTGCCGAAATTGTGCCACCATGGGTTGCCCGTCAACCCAGCTTCCCGTGAGAACTGAGCGTCCGGGAATGGCTTCCACCTCCGGAAGCCGCGGCCAGTGAAAGCGCGACTCCTCCGTGGACCCGCAAGGAAAAAAAGCGCGATTCTGAATCGCGGCAAAGAACCGTGAGCTGACCAGTTCCCGTTCACCGGAAATCAGCACAATGATGCCCAGGGGACCGCCGTCCCTGACTATGTCCTGCAGAACAGCCTCTGCCCAGGCGAACGGCCCGGCCCGGAAGCTGGCTGCCCAGGAACACCACCCAGTGATAATCAAGCCCAGGGGTTTGTTGGTGCGGTCGGCGCCCCGTGCGGAACGTCGAATTTCCATTTCCTCAGCAAGGCGCCTTAACACACGCGAGGCAAGTTGTACTTGGTGCAGGCCCGCGATGGCCCCGATCCTTCCCTGTCCTGCAGGTTCACCCATGAAGCCGGCGCCGTCCAGAACATAGACGTGCGGTTGGGGTCCTTGGGCAGCGAACATGGCCGAGGTAGCCCGGAAACAATCGTGTAAGCCACTTGCGGCACTGCCGATCATCGCCAAGTGGCCATGCTCGGCAGGGAACCAGAACAGGGGGTCGACGCGTTGCTGGGACGGCACGTCTGCCAAGGCCACTGGCCCAACGGCCCATGGCGCTGTCACGGAATTCTGCAGGGTCGGGGAGGTTAACGTTGAGGGCATTGGGGTCTGCCATGGGATCGAAGTGGGCAGCGGTGCTGCGACAGGCTGCCGCGGGAGAGGCCGGCTGAGGAACTGCCAGGCGTCCTGGACAGCCGAAACGAGCTGCAGCGCGCATGCATCCGAGAGGGCATCCTGATGACGGTTCACAGGTTTGACTGCATGGTTTTGCTGCAGAGCCTGCGCAGTCGCCTGCACGCGCTGGGATTGGTTTTCGCGGAGCGGTCCGTCAGGTATTTGCAGGTCAGGATCAAAGGCAAGAGTCGCGGCTTGGAACTCTTGCGGCTTGCTCGAGGCCTTGGCAAGAAACGCCCGGCCCGGGGCGGCGACAGGTATCGACGCTGCAGCCTTGGAATTGATGATGTCCATGGACTCGCTGTCGGACTGCACTCGGAGCGCGATACTCGACGTCACATTTGCCCGGATATCGGCAGTCAACGCTCCTTGGGGCCGCTGAGTTGCCATCACAAGGTGAATGCCCAGGGACCTTCCTATAGTGGCCACCCGCATGAGCTCGCGGAGGGCACCCGGGGCGTCGTCAATCAACATCCGGAACTCATCGATGACCACCACGAGGTGAGGGAGCACCGTGGATTGGCCGGCAGGGGAGCGCCGATAGTGTGCCAGGTCCGATGCTCCCGCCTTGGCGAACAGCTCTTCGCGGTACCGGATCTCTGACCTGAGTGAAGCCAGAGCACGATCCAGATGCTGGGCACCAAGATCCGTCAGAAAGCCAACACAATGTGGAAGACCGGCTAGAGGGCGCAAGCCCGAGCCGCCCTTGAAATCCAGGAAGAAGAAGGTTGTGTGTTCCGGAGAATAGCTCAAAGCCATGGATGCTATGAGCGTCCGGAGGAGTTCGGACTTACCGGAGCCTGTGGTTCCTGCAACCAAAAGATGGGGGCCGTCACTCTTGAAATCGAAGGTCACCCATCCGTCCTGACCTTGGCCCAGTACTGCCCTGAGCCCGTTGTGCAATGTGGGCTCATCCCAGCGTCGAAGGATTCTCCGCTGTCCGGATGGAAGCAGCTCATTCAGAGAACACCAATCAGGAACACCGTCGTCTCTGGCGGAATCCTCCAAACCTGACATCGCAGCCACATTTCGGCAGTACCCGTCAAAGACGGAGTCCGGAACAAGGTCCGGAACAAAGTGTTGGCGCTCGCCGCCAAACACCACGTGCCCTGAAGTACCTGAGGGTGAGAGGTCGATGGTGGGCCAGGCATGGTCGGGCGAAGAAGAGCAATAGATCACCTGCCATCCCGCGCTGCTGGCGGCGTCCAACAACGGCTCAGGGAGGTCAGTCCTGTCGCGGGCCGGATCGGCAATAAAGATCAGCCTTCCGCTGCGGAAGTCTTTCTGCCGGTGGAGGGCCGTCAGAGCTGCACCCTGGTGGGTAACCAGGGTTACCCCCGGCATGAACCGTGCGCTCAGGGGCAGCCGCTCCACAGGCCCGACGATAATCACAGGCAACTCAGCCGCACAGGGGTAGCTGCTCAGCTGGACAACAATGAAGCGGAGCAGAGCATCCACATGGGCAGGGTGACCCCTAAGACCAACCACAGGATGCCCTGGATCCAACGTCATGGCCGCAGCACCAATGGGCGGCGGACGGAACTGAGGATCGTCCGGCACCAACCGAATATTTGCCACGGCCGCAGTGATGCCCAGCCGGACCCACGCACCCAGTGGTTCGTCACCGCCTCCGGCCTGGGGGCCTGCAGCCAACGGCAAACGGGTCATCCCCTGGATGGCATTCGGAACCGCTTGGCGCGTACCATCAGACCTCCTGTGGGCAGCCATCACCATCTCGGCGGCAGATGGCGAGCTGTGACGGCGCCGATCGGTGTCCTCGAGGACAGCCCGCGCAACAGCCCTTCTACATTCCCGGCGACTCCTGTGACCGGTGATCAGGGGAACAAGGAGAGTGACTGCGGAAATGACCGTGAATCCCAGGTACATCCACATTCCGGTGGCAACGGCTAAGCCAACTCCCGCAATCAAAGGGAGCACTGCCGTCAGTGCAAGGCTAATTCGGTTGCCTGTGCTACGAGCGAAGGGCACTTCGATAGGGTTCGCGACGGAGCGGCCGGCATCGTTCGAGATCATGGGGAATGGGCCACATTCCGCCAACACCGAGAAGGTGGAGTTTCCACACTGAACCGTTTGCCCGGAGGTCAGTGATTCACGTCGCTTGGGCTGCCCATCCACCACCACAGGGCTGGAGGCCTTGACTTCATGCAGCGTCAGGGTGGTGCTGGACACCTCCAGGACGGCATGTTCACGGGACATGCCCGGATCCGCCACCTGAATGTCGACGAGGCCCCGGCCGATGATGAACCGGCCGCGCTGAAGCTGGAACACGCTACCGGCTCTGGGGCCGGAATGGGTCAACAGCATCAACGGGAGGGACGACGGTTCCCGGTCCGCGCGGGGCACCTGGCCCTCCACGATGACGGCGCCTGTTACCAGGGGCGGCAATCCCACAGTGAGAGTGGACAGATCGCGTCCGTCCACCGAGAGGTTGCCGGTCCCGCGATGCTCCTGGAGGAGGCTTTGAAGGTGGAGGCCGGAAACACCGTTGGCCACGGCGATGGTCAATTCTTCCGGGGCTGACCACCCCGCAGCACCCGGGCCACGCACCAATGTGCACTCCAAGGTCATAACTCCTCCTGGCATCTCGAATTTAACGGGTGTGTTGTTTCTCGGCGGTCGTCACCATCGACGTTATGGACTTGGGCGCCGGACCGCTGCTCTCATCAGCGTGTATGTGGACAACTCCGGCAATCCCACGCCGCTTAGGCCCTTTGACGCTGAGGCATGGTGTCTCAGCTAAGATGAATCTCGTTGTCGCGTGTGCTCAATGAGGAAGGACCTTCACCGGTGATAGTGGTTGCGGAGAGCGCCGATGTTTCAGACAAGGCGGTAATTGGTGATGGATCAAAGATTTGGCATCTCGCCCAAGTCCGCGAGCAGGCCGAGTTAGGCGTCAATTGCATCGTGGGGCGTGGTGCGTACATTGGCACCGGAGTCAAGATGGGGGACAACTGCAAAGTTCAGAATTATGCCCTCGTCTACGAGCCCGCGGAACTGGAAGCCGGTGTCTTCATTGGCCCTGCTGTAGTGCTGACAAATGACACCTACCCCCGAGCCGTTAGCCCGGACGGCAGCCTGAAGAGCGCTCACGACTGGGAGCCTGTCGGCGTCACCATCCGTGAAGGTGCTTCCATCGGCGCCCGTGCAGTTTGCGTTGCTCCTGTGACGATTGGACGGTGGGCCACAGTTGCCGCCGGTGCAGTTGTTGCCAAAGACGTCCCTGATTTTGCCCTGATGGTCGGAGTTCCGGCCAAGCGCCATGGTTGGGTCGGCAAAGCTGGTTTCCCGCTGCAGCGCAGCGGCGAGAACTGGGTATGTCCTGAGACCGGCGCTACATATGTTGAACAGAACGAGATCCTTCGAGAGGTAGAGGCATGAGCCCCGAATTCATTCCCCCCGCCAAGCCCATCATCGGCGATGAGGAACGCAAGGCCGTAGATGCCGTGCTGGCCTCCGGTCAGCTCGCCCAGGGTTCGGAGGTTGCGTCCTTCGAGCAGGAATTCTCGCAAGTCCTCCTTGACGGCAGGGCTTCGGTTGCCGTTAACTCCGGGACATCTGGCCTGCACCTCGGCTTGCTGGCGGCCGGCATTGGCCCCGGCGATGAAGTTATTGTTCCGTCGTTCACGTTTGCGGCTACTGCCAACTCTGTGGCGCTGACGGGCGCGACCCCCGTATTCGCGGATGTTGACTTGGACCACTACACCCTGGACCCCGCGTCCGTCGAGTCCAAAATCACGGACCGCACGGCGGCCATTATGCCGGTTCACCTTTACGGGCACCCGTTCGACGTTGACGCCATTGGTGCTCTTGCTTCAAAGCATGGTGTGAAGGTGTTCGAGGACGCTGCCCAGGCGCATGGCGCCGCAGTCAATGGTCGCAAGGTAGGCACCTTCGGCGACTTTGCAATGTTCAGCCTTTACCCCACCAAGAACATGACTTCCGGTGAGGGCGGCATGGTCAGCACGGGCCTGGCCGACGTCGAACGCAGGCTGCGGTTGCTTCGCAACCAGGGCATGGAACGTCAGTACGAAAACGAACTGGTCGGCTTCAACTGCCGCATGACCAACATCCATGCTGCCATTGGCCGCGTTCAGTTGACGAAGGTAAATGGCTGGACCAAGACCCGCCAGGAGAACGCTGCCTTCTTCGATGCGAACATCGAAGGCGTCGTTACTCCGAAGGTTGCTGCCGGGTACGAACACGTTTACCACCAGTACACCATCCGCATCGCTGAGGACCGCGACGGTTTCGCGAAGGCCTTGCGGGAGGAATACAACGTAGGGTGCGGCGTCTATTACCCCATCCCCAACCACCGACTTGCGCCCTTCCAGACCTCGGACGACCTTCCTGTTACTGAAGAAGCCGCCGCGAGCGTCCTGTCCCTTCCTGTACACCCGTCGCTGAGCCAGGACGACCTGGAGCGCATCGTTGCTGCCGTGAACGCCATTGCAAAGGCAGGCAGCTAGTGGCCAATTTGCGCGCCGGCCTCATCGGCCTGGGCATGATGGGCCGCCACCACGCACGCGTTATCCGCGAGCTTGAAGGCGTTGATCTGGTGGCCGTTGCGGATTCCTTCGGGGACCCCCACAACGTCGCCGACGGCCTGACTGTGTTCAACACGGTCGAAGAGCTGATTGCCCAAGGCATCGACATGGCCGTAGCTGCCGTGCCCACCATCCTTCACGAGGAGGTTGCGCTTCAGCTCGCTGACGCCGGCGTCCACTGCCTCGTTGAAAAGCCGATCGCCAACGATTCCGAGTCCGGCCGACGCATCGCCGAGGCTTTTGAGTCCAGGGGACTCATTGGAGCGGTTGGACACATTGAGCGCTTCAATCCGTCGCTGCAGAGTCTTCGGGACCGGCTGGAGAACGGCGATTTGGGCGAGGTCTACCAAATCAGCACCAGGCGGCAAGGACCGTTCCCGGCGCGCATTGCCGACGTCGGGGTGGTCAAGGACCTGGCAACCCATGACATCGATCTCACGGCATGGCTTGCCCAGAGCAACTTCATCAACGTTGTTGCCCACACCACCTCCCGCAGCGGTCGTGAGCACGAGGACATGGTCACGGCTATTGGCCATCTGAAGAGCGGAGTGGTGACAAATCACATTGTCAACTGGCTCTCGCCGATGAAAGAGCGGACCACCGTGGTTCTTGGCGAACGCGGTGCCTTTATCGCCGACACCATTTCTGCCGACTTGACCTTCGTTGAGAACGGGACATTCCAGACGGATTGGGATTCCGTTGCGGCCTTCCGCGGTGTTTCGGAGGGTTCCTCGACCCGCTTTGCCTTGGCTAAGCGCGAGCCCCTCAAGATGGAGCACGAGGCGTTCCGCGACGCAGTTCTCGGAAAGTCCCTCAACATCGTGACGATGGCGGAAGGACTGGAGACTTTGAGGGTCGCAGAAGCCGTTTTGGATTCCGCCAAGTCCGGCTCAGTCATCACGCTCTGAAGCAGCAACATCAAGCAAGGCAATAAAGGGGAGTTGGCCATTGGCCAGCTTCCCTTTGCCGTTTTCCGGGGCGGCCCACTGCCACCGTAAGCCGCCCCGGATACAGGGAACCCGGGCCTTGTCGGGTAGCCTTGACCAGTAGACGTGGGCATTTCTGTGCCCGCACGCCAATACACAGGAGAGTTTGTGAACGCTGATCTCGTCGTCGTCGGCTCGGGTTTCTTTGGCCTGACCATTGCAGAACGCGCCGCTACCGAGTTGGGGCTGAAGGTCGCGGTGCTTGATCGCCGCCACCATATTGGAGGAAACGCCTACAGCGAGAACGAGGCGCAGACTGGGATTGAGGTGCACCGTTACGGCGCCCACCTCTTCCACACCTCGAACGAACGAGTCTGGGAATATGTGAACCGGTTTACCAAGTTCACCAGCTACCAGCACAAGGTCTACACCAGCCACAAGGGCGAGGTGTACCCGATGCCCATCAACCTGGGCACCATTAACCAGTTCTTCCGTTCGGCAATGAGTCCGACTGAGGCAAAGGCCCTCATCGCTGAGCAGGCCGGCGAACTGGCCGGAACTGATCCTCAGAACCTCAACGACAAGGGCATTCAACTAATTGGCCGCCCTCTGTACGAGGCCTTCATCAAGCACTACACGGGTAAGCAATGGCAGACGGATCCGAAGGACCTGCCGGCTGAGATCATCTCGCGGCTTCCTGTTCGCTACAACTATGACAACCGCTACTTCAATGACAGCTACGAAGGTCTGCCTGTTGACGGCTACACCGCCTGGATCGAACGTATGGCTGATCACCCGAACATCGAAGTCATCCTGAACGCCGATTTCTTCGACGATGGCGAATACGGCAGGTCCTCGGTCCTCGGCCAGGTGCCGGTCATCTACACGGGTCCTGTGGACCGCTACTTCGACTACGCTGAAGGCGACCTTTCGTGGCGCACCATTGACCTCGAAGAGGAAGTCCTTCCCATCGAGGACTTCCAGGGATGTTCCGTAATGAACTACCCGGATGCCGACGCCGCCTATACGCGCATCCACGAATTCCGGCACTTCCACCCCGAACGGGACTACACCAAAGATGCAACTGTCATCATGCGTGAGTTCTCCCGTTTTGCGGAAAAGGGTGACGAACCGTACTACCCCGTGAACACTTCTGACGACCGCCAGAAGTTGCTTGCCTACCGTGACCTCGCCCGAGGCGAGAAGTCTGTTCTGTTCGGTGGGCGCTTGGGGACCTACAAGTACCTCGACATGCACATGGCGATTGGGTCTGCCCTTTCCATGTTTGACAACAAGATCAAGCCGCACTTCACGGGCGGCGCCAAGCTTGAAAGCGGGGGAGTGGACGCATGACGGCTACTACAAACGAAAGCCAGACGACTGCTATGACCACCACTGAAACCCGGACTTCGAGCGAAGATAACCTGCGCGTCGTACAGCGCGTGATCTTCCCCGCGAACCGCGACCTCGATACCCTTCCGCTGTACGTCGACCCTGACACCAACAAGGTGCAGAAGGAAGAAGGCGGAAGCACCGCCGTCGTACAAGCTGTTGGCATGGCGCGAAAGCTGCACCCTGAAGACATCCTTGACCGGGGCTCTGTGCTGGTTCGCCGCGGTGAGCGACTCTCATTCGGTTCCTACTTCAACGCATTCCCGGCCAGCTACTGGCGCAAGTGGACTGTCGCTACGAAGACCGTTCTGCATCTTGAAACAGAAGGCGAAGGGACGGTCATTGTTTACCGTTCCAACGCCCGGGGTGCCTCCCAGCGCGTCGACTCCATCCTCGTCGAAGGAACATCCAGCAATGACTTTGAGTTGACGCTGGCTCCATTCGGCGACGGCGGCTGGTACTGGTTCGATCTCATCGCCGGTGGCGAGGGCATGACGCTTAAAGGCGCGCACTGGTCTGTTCCGGATGAGGGGCGTCCCCAGGGCCGCGTCACGCTCGGTGTCACTACCTTCAACCGCGCGGACTACTGCCTTGAGACCATCAAGTCGATCGATGCTGACGCTGGTCTGCGGGAAATCCTGGCAGAGCTGATCATCGTCGACCAAGGCAACAAAAAAGTGGCGGACGAAGACGGCTTTGACGCCGTAGCCGAGTCGATGGGCGAGCAGTTGCGCATCATCAACCAGGGCAACCTCGGTGGCTCGGGCGGCTTCGCCCGCAACATGTACGAGATGGTCGTTTCCGACAAGAGCGACTACGTCATGCTGCTGGACGACGACATTGAGCTCGAAACAGAGGGTGTTATGCGCGCTGTGGCGTTCGCAGACCTCTGCCGGAAGCCCACCATCGTGGGGGGCCACATGTTCGACATGTACAACAAGTCTGTGCTGCACGCCTACTCCGAGGTGGTCAACTTCTACCGGTTCCTGTGGGGCCCCGTGGAAGGCTTGGGTAACCACGACTTCTCTGCCGCGGGCCTGCGTTCGACGCCGCAGCTGCACAGGCGTTGGGACGCAGACTACAACGGCTGGTGGATGTGCCTCATCCCCAAGTCCGTCGTGGAAACCATTGGCCTCTCGCTGCCTGTCTTCATCAAGTGGGATGACGCTGAGTACTCCCTGCGCGGACGTGCCGCCGGATTCCCGACGGTGACGCTCCCCGGCGCGGCAGTATGGCACGTCTCGTGGGCAGATAAAGACGACTCCGTGGACTGGCAGGCCTATTACCACGAGCGCAACCGGCTCATCGCTACGCTCTTGCACTCGCCGTTCCCCAAAGGCGGACGCATCCTGCGCGAGAGCCTGAACACCGACGTCAAACACTTGGTGTCCATGCAGTACTACCCCGAGCAGGCGCGCATCATGGCTTTGCGGGATGTTCTTGCCGGACCGGGCAACCTGCATGAGCAGTTGCCCACTACGATGCCCAAACTCCGGGCAATGCGCGAAGAGTTCCCGGACTCGCAGGTCAAGACCGATCCCGGGGCCTTCCCTGAGGTCTTCCGCAAGCGTCCGCCCAAGAAGCCCCAGTCCTACAAGCAGCCCGGGGCATTGGGTTTGCTTCCGTGGGCCGTGAAGACTGTCTTGAAGCAGACGTTGGCCCCCGTTCGCGACTCAGCCAAGGAAAACCCTGAGGCCCAGGTGGCCCATCAGGACGGCAAGTGGTGGAGCTTGGCACACCTGGACAGCGCGGTGGTATCCAATGCCGATGGCACGGGAGCTTCATGGCATCTGCGTGACCCCAAGATGGCGCGTCAACTGGTGGTCGAATCAGCCAAGCTGCATGCCCAGCTTTTCTCCAACTGGGAGACTCTCCGGGCTCAGTACCGCGAGGCACTTCCGGAGATCACCTCGATGGAGTCATGGCGGAAAACCTTTGATGCTTCGGAGCCCAGCAACTAGCGATGTCGAACTCCACTGATACTTATGCTGTTCCGGGGGTAGGTGCCGGACTGCTCGATGTTTACCGGCGCCGGTACCTCCTCAAACTGATTGTTCGCAAGGAACTGCGTGTTCGCTACCGAGGGTCAGTTCTTGGGCTGGCCTGGTCCTACGTAAAGCCACTTGTCCAGTACGTAGTCCTGTTCTTTGCCTTGGGCATTGTCCTGCGGGTTGGGGACCAGATTCCCAACTATGCGCTCTACATGTTCTCGGGTGTCATCGTCATTAACTTCTTCTCCGAAGCCTTTTCGAATGCCACGCGGTCCATTGTGTCCAACGCGGCGTTGGTGAAGAAGATCTATCTTCCCCGTGAGCTGTTTCCCGTGGCTTCAGTGTGGGTGGCGGCCGTTCACTTCCTCCCACAATTGATTGTCCTGCTCGCTGCCGCGTTGCTGAGTGGCTGGCATCCGGACGTCATGCAGCTCTTTGGCGCCCTGCTGGGCTTCATCATCGTTGCTGTAACGGCAACGGGCCTGGGACTGTTGGCGGGTGCCATCAACGTGTTCTTCCGGGATGCCGAAAACATCGTGGACATGTTGATGATGATCGTCACCTGGACATCGCCTGTCCTCTACGACTGGACCATGATCCGCCGTTTGGCAGCACCGTGGGTTCTGACGATTTACCAGCTCAACCCCATTACGGTCGCTGTGGAGCTGTTCCACTGGGCGTTCTGGTATCCAACTGTCGATCAACCCGTTGAACTCCCGCCTCACCTTTTGGTCACGGGATTCATCGGTTTGGGAATGGCAGCGTTGTTCCTTGTTATTGGCCAGATCGTCTTCCGACGGCTCGAGGGCCACTTTGCGCAGGAGGTCTAGATGGGCGCCGCAGTAATCGTCAAAGGCCTGAAAAAGACGTTCAACCTTCGCCACTCCCACTCCTTGAAAGAGACGCTCGTTTGGCTTGTCAAAGGCCGGAAGGGGGATCTCACCAAGAAGTTCGACGCCCTGCACGATGTCAGCTTCGAGATTCAACCTGGGGAGACTGTGGCCCTGTTGGGCTTCAACGGTTCCGGTAAGTCCACTCTGCTGAAGCTGATCTCGGGCGTTATCCTGCCTGACCAGGGAACGGTGCGCACCAAGGGCCGGGTAGCCGGCCTGATTGAGGTCGGAGCCGGCTTCCACCCGGATTTGTCCGGGCGCGAGAACGTCTACCTCAATGCCGCCATCCTTGGCATGTCTGAACAGGAGATCCACGAGAAGTTCGACGACATCGTTGCCTTCTCCGAAATTGAGCAGTTCATTGACACCGAAGTGAAGTTCTACTCCTCAGGGATGTTCCTTCGGCTTGCCTTCGCGGTAGCAGTCCATACCCAGCCTGATATCTTCCTGGTGGATGAGATTCTGGCCGTGGGGGACGAGCCGTTCCAGAGGAAATGCCTGGCCAAAATCAAGCAACTCTCTGATGAAGGCCGGACCTTGGTAGTGGTCAGCCACGACCTCGACATGATCTCTCGAATCTGTGACAGAGGTGTGGTGCTCTCTTCCGGTACTGTCCAGTTCGAAGGACCGGCAGACCAAGCCGTGGCTTGGCTGAGGGAACGCAACTAACCTGCAATTGAATTGCAATGAGTCGTCTGTCAACGGATGGCTAGTGGAAGCATCTAAGAAAGGCGATCGTAGGAATGGGTATCGGCCCGCTGCTGTTGTGTGTACTCCTGATCGTTGTGTTGTGGTGGGGCCCGGGTTGGATTCTTGGCGAAGCGCTGGGCGTCCGCCGTGTTTTGTTGCCCGTCGTAGCGCCCCTGCTGGGCATGGGTGTGCTGACGGTCATCGGGGTGATGGGCAATTCGCTCGGACTGAGTTGGCAATTGCTCCCGGTAACGGCCGTCCTGTTGCTGTTGGCCGCAGTCTTGTTTGGCCTCCGTCTTACACTGCGACGCTATTTCCCTGACAAGTTCGGGGCGCCGATCCGCACGCAGCCCAGCATCTTTGGCAAGCACAGGTTCGCGGGTTCGTGGTGGATTCTCCTGGCCGGTTTGGTAGCCGGGGGCGCCGTGGCAGCTGTGTCGTGGATTGTTGGTACGGAAGGCCTCCAAGGCATTAACCAGGACTGGGACATTCCGTGGCACGCCAACATGATCCGGCTGATCTCGGTGAACCACGAGTGGGACCCCAGCATCGCGGGAAACTTCGCCTACTACGACACAAATATTCCTGAGGCTCCGATCCGGAGCTACCCCATCGCCTTCCACGCCGTACTCTCCCTGTTCTGGCCGATGAGCGGGGTCAGCATTCCGGTGTTCCTCAACGTATTCGTCCTGGTGATGATGGCCGTGCAGTTGCCTCTGAGCACCATGGCTTTGACAATGCTGGTTACACGTCGTCCCATTGCTGTGGCAGCAGCCGCGGCAGTCTCAGGATGGTTTACGGTCTACCCCTACGACCTCTTGTGGCGCGGTCCGCTCATTCCGTTCTTTGCCGGCATGCTGCTTGTGGGTCCGTTCGCATTTTTGGCGATCAAGGGATCAGTGGAGCGGCAGAAGTTCTGGATTCCCGGTATCGCCTTCGGGGCTGTGGGACTCATAGCCGTTCACCCGTCCTTGGCTTTTGTCGTATTGCCCATTCTTCTCTTCTGGTTGGTGTCGGCCCTGATCCGCCGTAAAGGCAGAATTCTGGGCATTACCGTCTACCTGGCGGTTTCAGGCTTGCTGGCAGTCATTCTGGGGTTGCCCATTATTTCCCAGATGTTGAAGGAATCCGAGCGCGTATCAAAGCAGGTCTGGGCAGCGGACACAGACCGCAATGGCGCCATACAGAACATCATTTTCCTGAACCACGGATCGATGGCAATGCCCATCCTGACTGCCCTCGTGGCATTTGGTTGTCTGGCGGTCGTCCTGAGGATCAGGATGTGGTGGTACTTCGGCCCGGTGCTGGCTTTTGCCTTCCTCTCGGTTTACACCATGGGTACTGACAACCCGCGGTTCATGACCTTGACGGCTCCGTTCTACGACGACCAGTGGCGTATTTTTGGAATTTTGGTCATGCTTTTGGTGCCCCTCGCCGGTTTGGGAGTGGCCCAGCTGGCCGAAGCAGTCGCGTGGCTGGTCGCGAAGATCCGCAGCCGGTCGACCCACACAGCAGATCCGCGAAGGACAAGTCACGTGATCACCGCGGTGGCCGCTGCCGCGGTTCTCCTGGTCAGCGGGATCGCAGCCATTCCGTACTTCAAGCAGAATGCCCAGCGGATCAACATCAATACCAAGGTCGATGGCGCCACGCTGAGCGCTTCTGAGGTGGGACTCCTCAGCAAGATGGATCAGTACGTGCCGCAAGATGCCACCGTGCTCAACGATTCTTGCGACGGCTCCGTGTGGATGTATGCCCTCGGCAACCGAATGCCCATGATCCGGCACTTTGAGATCCTTCCGACGAATCGTCAGTTGCTGGTCCTGCAAAAACTTCCTGAATTGGCATCGGATGCTGAAGCGCGCGATGCCGCAGCTGAGCTGGGCATCGAATGGGTTTACATCGCTGACGGCCGGATCCGTGCATGGGATGAACCCAAGGCGGGGCTGACGCAGCCAGACTCCATTCCGTACCTTAAGCTCGTGGTGCGCGAAGGAAACGCTGCCCTTTACCAGATCGATTGGTCGCAGTTGCCAGGTGGCAAGGAGGCGTTCGACGCCGCCGCGAAGGACCGTGTCCAGCTCGACGGGGTTTCGGGAATCCTGGAGAACCGGAACCCGGACGGAATAGCACCGCTTGGAAGGATTTGCTGATCATGAAGGCTTTCGTGAAAAAGTTCATGGCATCGAGCCTGTTCAAGTTCCTGCTGGTCGGCGGTGCGAGCTTCCTCGTGGACCTTGGCCTACTGGCGCTGTGCTTCCAGGTATTTGGCTGGCCGTTGTGGTTGGCCACAGGCGCGGGGTTCTGGGGCAGCTTCTTCTTTAACTACTTCCTGCAGCGTCACTTTGCCTTCAACGGCGGAGGCACCGCGCTTGGCGGCGTGCTGAGGTACTCGGGGCTCCTGGCCTTCAACACCCTTGCGGTCATGGGCATTGTGGAGCTGTTCCAGTTCCTCGGAGCTGGGTACGTGGTGGGTAAAGTAGTTGCGACGATCGTGACGATGGGATGGAACTACTTCATTTACAAGCACTGGATCTTCCCGCAGAAGAAGCAACCGAAGAGCGCCAGCGAACAGTCAGAAGGCCCGTCGGAGACCGGCGCGCCAGCCCAGAAACTCACACCTAACAGCAGCGAAGGATAATCGATGTATCGAGGCGTTCGAATTGCCGCGGTAGTACCGGCCTATAAAGAAGAAAACCACATCGCGCAGGTCATCGAGACGATGCCTGACTTCGTTGATGACATTGTCATCGTTGACGACTGCAGCCCTGATGACACATCGGGTGCTGCCCGCCGTGCCGACGACGGCCGCGTCACCTTGATCCGGCACGAGGTCAATCAAGGCGTTGGCGGTGCAGTGCTGACGGCCCACAAGGCTGCCATGGAGCTGGGCTCCGACATCAACGTGGTCATGGCCGGCGATGCCCAGATGGATCCCAATTACCTTCCGCAGTTGCTGGACCCCGTTGTGGATGGTTATGGCTTCGCCAAGGCCAACCGTTTCTTCTCCGGTGAGTCCTTTGCGGGCATGCCCGGCTACCGCATTTTCGGTAACATCGTGCTGTCCTTCATGACCAAGCTGGCGTCAGGATACTGGCACATCTTCGATCCGCAGAACGGCTATACAGCCATCCGGACCGAAGTTCTCCGGCGCCTCCCCATGAACAAAGTGGCAGCCCGCTACAGCTTCGAAAACGATCTCCTGATCCACCTGAACATTCTTGATGTACCGATCGTTGACGTGCCCATCCCGGCGGTCTATGGCAACGAGGTCTCCAGCATCAAGCTTCGGAAGGTCATTCCCGAGCTTCTTTCCATGCTCTTTGGTGGCTTCTGGCGCCGGGTCTGGTGGAAGTACATGGTGTGGTCCTTCTCCGCGGTTGCTCTGCTGCTGATTGCCGGGCTCGTCCTCATTGTCATGGGCTTGGTGGCCGGCATCTGGGTGCTCGCTGCCAGCGTTGGGTCGCCTACCGCCGGGTCGGTGATGTTGGCTGTGGTGCCGTTTGTCCTTGGCGTTCAGATGCTGTTGGTTTCCCTCCAGCTGGATATTCAGGCGAGCCCCGACAGGCCCACCATGCATCCTATGAAGGAACGCAACTAGAAGTCTCTTGAAAGAGGGGAGGGCCCGGACGCTTGGTGTCCGGGCCCTCCCTTCTTCGTTGTCAGGGAAGGGAAGTGAAACCTCCCCAACCCCATCCGACTTGACTGCGGGACAGCCATCCAGATGTTCCGTTGCCGGGGTAGAGGAAGAGGTTTCCACCGGCGTCCCTGGCCAGGACGTCGTTCTTTCCGTCGCCGTTGAAGTCGCCCGGGCCGAGGATTGCGGTCATCCCGGTCCAGCCGCTTCCAACCTGGACCCGGGTCAGCCATCCTCCCGTACCGTTTCCAGGGTAGAGCCAGAGGATTCCTGACGTGTCCCTGGCCAGGACGTCGGTCTTGCTGTCGCCGTTGAAGTCGCCCGTGCTCAAGATTGCAGTCATCGAGTTCCAGCCGGTGCCGACTTGTGCGCTTGACGTGAAGCCTCCCGTGCCGTTTCCACGGTAGAGCCAGAGGATGCCTGCCGAGTCCCTCGCAAGGACGTCAGCCTTGCCGTCTCCGCTGAAGTCGCCGGGTGCAAGAATGAGCGTCATCCCGGCCCACCCTGTCCCGGCCTGAATCCGGGTCTGCAGCCCGCCTGCTCCATTTCCGGGGTACAGCCAGAGGATGCCACTGGTGTCCCGGGCCAGGATGTCGCTCCTTCCGTCACCGTTGAAGTCCTTGGTGGGGACGATTGCGTTCAACGAGTTCCACCCTGTCCCGAGCGATCGCTGCGTCAGCCATCCACCAGAACCATTGCCTGGATACAGCCATAGCGTGCCGCCGTTGTCGCGTGCCACGACGTCGTTCTTGGCGTCACCTGTGTAGTCCTTCCAGGTGTTGGCCGGTGGCGCCGTGACGGTGTACGCCTGGGTGACGATAGCTGAACTGTTGTTGGATGGGTCTACCGCAAAGTACTTCAGCGTCATGGCCGCCGTCAGGGTGATGGCTGCAGAGTACTTGTTGGCTGCCGTTGCGGTGGGATTTGTGCCATTGGTGGTGAAGTAGATGCTGGATCCCGGTTCGTTCACGGTGAGTGTGATTTGTTGGTTGGTGGGATAGCTTCCAGCCGGTGGCGTGACGGTGACCACTGGAGGCGTGGTATCCAGCACTGTGTAGGCCCGGGTGATGATGGGCGAGGCGTTGCCGTAAGCATCTACAGCGATGGCCTTCACCGTGGTGTTGGCTGTCAGCGCGAACGGTGCAGCGTAGGCCTTGGTGCTTCCTGCGGCCGCGGTGGCCGGCGTGGTGCCATCCGTGGTGTAGAAGATGCTTCCAGCTTCACTGGAGGACATAGTGACGAGTTGTCCCGATGCATAGCCGCCAGCAACGGGATTAACCGTGAGAACCGGTGCGATGTTATCCAGTACGTACGTTTGCGTTGACACTGCGGAGGAGTTCCCCGCGGTGTCCCGCGCGAAGTACTTCAGTGTCATCGACGTCAATGGAATGGGACCTGAATACACAGGACTCGACGTTGTGGGGGTGGTGCCGTCCGTTGTGACGTAGATGGTGGCCGCCTCATTGACAGACAAGGCCACTGACTTGTTTGCCGCGTACGTTCCTCCCACAGGATCAACGGTTACTACCGGGGGAGCAGTGTCAGGGGCAAAAACAGTGACGTTCCTTGCCGCCGTGGTGACGTTACCGGCGTTGTCCCGGGCTTCCACAGAGAAGGTGACCGGTCCACTCGGAACGTTGGTGTATGCCTTGGGCGATGTGCATGCCGTGTAAGCGTTGGATCCGAGTTTGCACCTGAACCCCGCAATGTCCGTGGACGACGATGTAAAGGTGAATGAAGGCGAGATGCCGACTGTGGCACCTTCTGCCGGAGCAGTAATGGATACCTGTGGAGCGGTCAGATCGGCCGTCACAGTGACGGATGCCAGCGCACTGACGTTGCCGGCCATGTCCGTGGCCCGGACCCGAAGGACATGTTGACCCGCGGTTGTGAGGGCGATGACTTGCCCGTTGGTGCATGCGGTGAATGTGGTGGGGGAGTCAACCGAGCATGCCAGGGTGGAATCCGGGTCCGAGGTGACGCCAAGGACGGGCGAGCCGTTCACGGTTGCTCCGGCCGCCGGCGAAGTAATGACCGGTGTGGTGGGAGCCGTGGTGTCGATCGTGAAGGCACGCGAGACAGGGAGCCCCGAAGGTGCTGCCCGAACCGAGAACGTGTAGCCGCCATTGGCCAAGGCGGTTGTCGGGGTGAACGTTCCGCCCGAGCAAACCTGCCAGACCGGCGTCGCTGAGCTCAACTGCAGGCTGCATTCGAGGGCGCCGCCAGGCGGAGTTGAGGCTACGGCAAACGTTGGCGTGGAATCGTTGGTGAAAGCCGGGTTGGCAGCTTGGGTTCCATTTGCCGCCGTCGGACCGCTGACGATGGACGGTACCACTCCACCGAGCGTCAGCATCCTGCCCCGCTCTGCCGGCTTGGCCGGATCCAGCTGTCCGGGATCCTCCATGACCAGTACCTTGCCGTCCCGCATGGCCAGGCCGCCGATCTTGCTGAATCCGAGGGCCCACTGATTGTCTACGGTGTCGGTGCTCAGGTCGATGCGTGAGATGGTGTCCTTGCCGGCATCGGCGGTGGTGGTGCCGCCGCCCGTTCCTGTGTAGAGGACCAGCGGTGACTGCCAGTCGTAGTAGATGGCTGTGGGCTTTCCGACGTTATAGAGGGGCGCGGGCACAAAGTTGGTCAGGACTCCGTCGTCAGGAGCCGTAAAGACTGTCAAACCTGACGTTTCGGCGACGTATACCACCACGTTTCCGGCACTGTTGCGGTGCGTGGCAGCAAGGCTGAGTGAACTTGAGTTGACCGAAGCGATTGATTCGATGCTCGGGTGGAGCGCCGTGGGATCCACCATCTTCACGATTGACCGTGCATTGGCAAACGACAAGTAGATGTTGCCATCGGGGCCGTCGCTGACGGCGTTCGGCCGAAGGTCGCCGTCGAAGATCGTGAGGGCGCCGTGATATTCGAAGACGCCACCGTCCGGGTTCCAGAGCGCGCGTACGACGTCGGAACTTCCGACGGCGGCATCCGGAATGAACGCGATTTCGTCGCCATCGCCGTGGTTGGCAGGGGTCGGATCAATCATTGCAGGAGTGCCCGGCAAGGCGGGTCCACTCCCGTGGCCAGGCAAGGTTCCCCCCAAGCAGGTGCCGGTCTCGATGCCGCCCGCTGTGGAGCCGGAAGTCTCGGTCACACGGCAGAAACCGGCGCGGGAGTCTGAAACCCACAAGCGACCGTCAGGGTCCACCAGGGTGCCGGCAGCTTTTGTCAGACCGGTGGCCACCGTTTGACGTGCTTGATCTGCGAAGGCCGGGCCAGCGCTGAGTATGCCGGTCAGGGCCGCCGTAGCCAGGCTGGCGGTGGCGAGGATTGCCGTGATTTTGTGACGATACTGTCCGCCGGGAACCGCACTGATGGCGGAGGGCGGGGGAGTCTTATGAGAGGTTCTTGAGCGACCGGCGAAGGCAAGACATGCCAAACCAAGCTGAAGAACACTGCGATTGCGCGTGTCCACCGAGGGATCCCCACTTCATTCGGATGCTCCCCAGCTCCGCATGCATTGGTTATTCGCCCCACGCCGTTTCCGGCTGCGTCTTAGTACATCTTCCCCCAATTTTCACATTTGTCACTAGTAAATTTTCAGCAGGTCATTGTTTGGACGATTTTGTCCCGGGGCAGCATCTTGACCACGCATCGACAGCCCCGCACGATTGAGGTGGAGGTCACAATGCGCAGACTGTTCCCGGTGGCAGTGTCTATGGCGATGCTGTTGGCCGCCTGCTCGGCTCCTTCGCCCCAGCCTTCCGTCGGCCCCACGACGCCGGCACCGACAAGTGCCAGCGCAACAACGCAACCCAGCGCTTCGCCGTCGTCCGTCCCGGAAAGCAGCGGTACTGCCGAGGGCCAGCTGTCAGCGGGTGACGACGAACCGGGGCGGTTCGCCTACCGGTGTACGAGCCTTGATGCTTCGCCGGAAGTCCAGTTGTCGAGTCTGGCCGAAGTCTGGGCCGCCTCAAACTACACGCGAATGGACTCTTGCGAAGTTACCTTCGAAGGAGGCGGATCCTTTGTGCCCACACCCCGGGAAGCTGAAGCCATCGAGGCAACAGCACCCCAGGGAGCAGCGGCGGACGACGGATTGGCAGCGATGCTGGACGTTCTCCGTTTGTGCACCCGGGTGAGCGACGAGACCGGGCCCGGCGGATTCGCGGAAGCAAACCACGGCACGTTGCTCGCGGCTGCTGCATTCTGTCCCGAGGCTCCCCAAGGAAAAATCATCGCAGCATGGGCAGACGGCTCACGGATCGGTGATGGCAGCCACGTTGTGGGTGAGTCCTTGAAGCCTGGCACGGTCCAGCTCGTGAAACCCGGTGCGTCAGCCAATGAATGCAACTGGTCTGTCACTGGTTCGGACGGTTCAGTGATTGCCGGCGGTGGATTGGCAGACGCGGGCAAAAACGTGGATCTGGAAACCGGCCAAAACTTTACTAGTGACAAATGCGGAATTTGGGGGAAGATGTACTAAGACGCAGCCGGAGACGGCTTGGGGCGAATAACCAATGCATGCGGAGCTGGGGAGCATCCGAATGAAGTGGGGATCCCTCGGTGGACATGCGCAGGCGCAGTGTTCTTCAGCTCGGTGTGGCAACTCTTGCCTTGGCCGGTTGTTCAGGAACCAAAGTAGATACTTCCCAACCAGCCGCACTCGATGTGGTTCCTGTCGTCGCCAGTGACGACAAAGTTCCCAAGGAGCGCCCGGAACCCCTGATTCGCTACCAATTCACGTGTAGTGCTGTGGACGGCAGCCTCATCGGCAAATTCTCGAGCCTCGAAGAGGTCTGGGCGTCGACACGATACATGCACGTCACCGATTGCCAGGTGGCTTACGTTGGAAGCGGACCGCATGTTCTGACTGCCGAGGAGACAGCAGCCGTCAATGCGGCCGTGGCAGCGGGCGCGGCCCCAGGCCAGGCGTCCGAGCTATGCCTCCGCATTATCAGAGCGTGCACGCGGACGGATCACAGGACGTTGGCGGCGTCTCTCGCGGCCTACGGGATACCTGTGGTGAAGGGCGCCCTGACGCTGGCCCCCTTGGCACCACAGGCGGCACTGCTGACCCGATGGCTCAAGACCGCGGTACCTGGATAGGTAATGATTCCCGGCCCTCATTTTTCGGTCCGGCCAATCGCTTGACAGGGCGATTTTCCTTCCATCCATCCACACAAAAATGCGGGATCACATGGTCTAATGAAGGTGGTCTCACGTATTGGCTGTTCAGCGTAATTGGGAAACTGACTTTGTTTGGGGGCAAACGAAGATCACCCGTCGCGCACAATCAAGGAGTGATCTTTTATGGCGTTTAGAGTTGGAACTGCAAGCGCTGACATAACGCCGTCGCTGAGCACCAATCCGTATATGGCCGGATATGGCTCAACAGATGGCGGACGCGAGGCCACCAGCAGTTCACCGTTCGAGCCCCTCTATGCTCGGGCAATCCTCATCTGGGAAGACGCCCATCCCCACATCATCATCAGTTTGGATGTCCTGGCACTGCCAAGAGCCATGCACCAGCGGATTCGTGACCGGATCATCGGGCTTGCGGATTGGTCCAGCAGCGACATCCTGATTCAGGCGACGCACACGCACAACGGACCTGCACTCATTGACACCCTTCATCCCTTCATGGCCTATGGATTGGCGGACCTGGGCTTGGTGCGGTCCTATAGCGATGACCTTGAAGACACCATTGTTGACCTGGCAGAGGAAGCCTTGAATGCGGACGAAACGGCGGTGACTTTCGACTACAAAGTTTCAACCCAGAATTTCTCTGCCAACCGCGTGGGACTGCCTTACACGGAAACGGCTGTTCCCATCCTTGTGGCGCGCCGCGGCAATGGAACCCCGGCTGCGGTGATTTTCAGCTACGGTTGCCACCCCATCAGCGCTGGGCTGCGCACGTTGTTTGACGGAGATTTTGCGGCCGGTGCGTGCAATTACATCGAGAACCGGAACGACGATTGCTTCGCGATGTTCATCCAGGGTCCAGCGGGTGACCAGGACCCGGGAGGTGTCCGGAGCTGGGAACTCAGGGACCAGCACGGGGACGCCCTCGGGGCGACGGTGCATTCGAACATGCAGTCTGCAGGGCGCGCACTCAGCGGGCCCATGGTCACGAGGTACCAGGAAGTCCAATTGCCATTGGACATCACCCCAACGGCCGGAAACCTCGCCGCGGTCCGGGCATCCTATGTTGCCCGCCTGGCCAACCCCAACGGCCAGCCCCAGTGGTACCAGAGGCATGCGCAAGTGATGATAGGGCGGATCGACAGCAACAGTTTTGACACCGCTGTGCCATCGCCATTCCAAGTCTGGAAATTCAACGGCAGCCCGCAATTGAAGATTGCCATGATTGGTGGGGAACTGGTGAGTGGATACGCTGCCTACTTCCGGGGCAGGAACGGCGGAACCAACGGAATTATTGTTGGTGGATATGCCAATGAATCATGCTGCTATATACCGAGTAACGAATTCTTCCCGCCGTCCATGCCCCTGGGCAGCTACGAAGGTGGTTGGGAACCTGATTTCCCTGGAATAGCGGGCGGTTCGATGACCGTCTACGGTCACTTGGCGCATTTCAAAGCAGGTGCCAATGGGGTGGAAACCACGCTGGTGAATGCGATGAATGCATTGCTTGCATAAATAGCTTTCCTTCAACTCATGCAAAGGGCCCGTCCACGGAAGAAATTCCTTGGGCGGGCCCTCTGTGCTCTATCCGGTGCTATCTGGCGGCAGGGGCCAGGATGGTGAGGCTGTTCCAGCCTGTACCGATCCTTGTGGGCGTTCCCCAGGTCCTGTTCGACCCCACCGGGTAGTATCGCAATTCGCCGATGGTAGTCCGTGCAATGATCCCTGTGGAGCCGGCGCCGGCAAATCCGCGCACCGCGCCGATACTGGAGATAACATTCCACCCCGTCCCCACAGTGCTCGCGGCTTCCTGGACGAAGTTTCCTGTGCCGTTGGTGCGGTACAGCTTGAGATCGCCGGCGCCGGTCTTCACCAGGAGGTCGGCATTGGAATCCTTGTCGAAGTCCATCTGCACGATGTCCAGGCCACTCCAACCCACCCCAATGGCGACCCCGGTAGAAACGGTTTTCCCGGCGGGGTTGTTGAAGTAGTACAGCCGCCCGGTGGAGTCATACCCCACAAGGCCCGGGTGGGCGTCGGTCTTCTTCCACGTGCCAACGCTCAGCGTCCAGCCCTTCCAGTTGCTGCCAAGGGAGACAGGAGCACCAAATCCGCTGCCGTTCCGTCCCGGGTAGACATTCACCCGGCCATCTGACCACTGCGCCACGATGTCCAACGCGCCGTCGCCGTTCCAGTCAGTCACGAATCCGGCAACCAGGCCGGCCCAGCCAGTGCCGATGAGGTCTTCCGGAAGGAGAGCCGTGGTCCCGGTACCCGGGTACCGATATAGATTGGCATCGGGGCGGACGGCGAGAACATCTTCCTGATCCACGCCGAGGGTCGTCTCCACGTCAAGTGGGGCATCACTGATCAGGCTCGCATCATTCCAGCCCAAGCCGATGAGGCTGCGGTTGCCCCAGGTTCCCGAACCTGCGGGATAGTAGTACAAATCGCCATTGGCTGCCCGGGCGTGGAGCCCCTGGGAGTCCGCGCCGGAGAAGTCTATTGCGGAAGAAACCGACGTCATGCCGGCCCAACCGGTTCCGATGACACGGCCAGGCTCGTTGAAAAAGCTGCCAACGCCATTGGAGCGGAAGAGCCGGAGGGTACCGTCAGCCGTCCGCGAGACGATGTCTTGGTTGCCGTCGCCGTCAAAGTCGATCTGGTTGAGCTGGTGTCCGCTGAATCCTGTTCCGATCAGAACGCCATTTCCCAGGCCACCACCGCTGCCGTTCGGGTAACGGTACAAATTGCCAAGGTAATCCTGGCCGATAACCCCCGGATAGGCATCCTTGGAGTTCCACCAGCCAACTGTCAGGGACATTTCCTGCCAACCGGAACCGACCTGCACCGGGGCGTAGAAGCTGCCTCCGGGGCCACCCCGGAACACCTTCAGTGTGCCATCGCCCCATTGGGAAAGGATGTCCTGAACGCCGTCCTGGTCCCAGTCCACAACGTACATCGCCTTTGCGCCGGACCATCCTGAGCCTATGGCCACTGGCCCGGTGATCCGACCGGATCCGGATGCGGGGAACACATCCAAGCGGCCCGCCGGGTTGGTGGTGAGGATGTCGGCGCCGGATTTAATGGATGGATTCGAAGGAGACGAAACCCCGCGAGCGAAGGTCCTCAATTGGTCGTAGCTGCCGTTGAAGATGTTTGAATCACCTTCGAAGGGGCCCGTGCTGCTGTATTGCCACATCGTGTAGTTGCCCCAACTGGCCGGCAAGGACCCCGGCGAGTTCGTTGGGTTGTTCCAGTACGAGGCGATCCAGAGGGGATAGCTCCCGAAGGTCGAGTTGCCGACGCAGGTGTTCCACCAATCGGTGGTGCTGTAGATGACCGGGAACCGCCCGGTCAATGCCTTGACGGTGTTACCAAAATCGGCCGCCCATTGCCCCAACTGCGCTTTGGACATGTCGTAGCAGGTGTTGCCGAAGTAGAAGCCGTTGATGGTGCGCCCGGCGTACGGGTTGTACTCGATGTCCAGGACTGGCGGGAGGGTGTAGCCGTCGGCCGTCCAGCCGCCCCCGTTTGCCACGAAGTACCGGGCCTGGTCAGCGCCTGATGACCAGTTGGGGATGGCAAAGTGGTAGGCGCCCCGCACCATGCCCACGTTGCGTGAGCCGTTGTACTGCTGTGTGTAGTTCTCGTTGAGGTAGTAGTTGCCTTCGGATGCTTTGACGTACGCCCAGCGGGATCCTTGGTTCCACTGGCTCTGCCAGTTGACGTTGCCCTGGTGTGCGCTGACGTCCTGTCCGGCGACACCTACGGTGGGGCGCCAGTGGCCAGGGTCCGCAGCCATCGGAACTGCGGTGCTGACCGCGCTTCCGATGGCACGCGAGCCCAACGCTCCCGACGCGCTGTTCTGCTTGGCCGCCAGAACCCGGGGGGATCGCTGTCCCATTTCGGCGCCGCCAGCAGGAATGGAAGCCCGCATGGCCGCTTTCATGGTCTCTGCATCAGGTGCGTTGCCCGGCATTGCCTGTGCTTTGGGAAGCTGCGCCGTGGCACCATTCGATGGTTCCGCGGCAGGCGAAGGCGGTACGTAGGGCGAAGGCTCGACGGCGGGAAGTGGCTGTTGTTCTACGGGCGCCTGTTGTGTGAGGGGAGTGCCGCCGGGCTGCACCGGGTCGACGCCGTTGCCGGCAGGCCGTGGTCCCTGCGTGGGCGTTGATGTCTGAGTCTCTGGTAGAGGAGCTGGCTGGGGTCCGGAAGACTCCGCCAGAGCTGGCGCGCCCAGGCAACTTCCGGCTACGAGGGCGATTGTCAGCGCTAAGCCGGCCCGTGCCAGCTGGGTGCGGCGGGGTGCGTCACTTGAACGTCTTTTCATCTTCATATCCGGCCCTGTACCGCGGCTCAGCGGCGCATGGGGTGGCTTGCGGACAAGCTCCGGGGCGGGCGCTTGCGCATGAGACCAAAGGCCAGCTCCTAACGGCCTTTACCCTAACATCCTGGGACTGGAGTGACTAGTGGGATTGAGGATGCTGAAGGGATGGATTTATCCCAAGTTATCCACATGTACAGCAGAGCAAGTTGAGGCTGTGGAATGGCTCGCTTAGCGTAAATGACTCGAGATATGTCTCTCGTTTACGGGCATAAGAGCAATTGGGGGAGCTGTGGATGCAGTAAGGATCGTCGAAGGCGAGGTCCGGGAACTTATTCGGCGCCGCGGCCTCGATCCCCTGGAGCAAGTTGCGGACGTACGGCTACTGGTGGAGGCGGCCGTCAACGACTACGACGAACGTGCGCTTCTGGGGCCGCTTCCTCCATTGGGTCATTTGGAGACCGCCCGCCGGCACATCTTTGATGCAGTGGCAGGTTTCGGGCCGCTTCAACCACTCCTGGATGACTCGTCAGTTGAAGAGGTATGGATCAACGCGCCGCACGAGGTCTATGTCGCACGCAATGGGGAATCGGAGCTAACCGCGCTCAGCCTTACTGAGCAACAGGTGCGCGATCTCGTTGAAAGAATGCTCAAGACTTCGGGGCGCCGGCTGGACCTGTCATCACCGTTCGTGGATGCGGCACTGCCCGACGGCTCGAGGCTGCATGTGGCCATACCCGACATCACCCGGAAGCATTGGGCCGTCAACATCAGGAAGTTCATCGCTCGGGCCAGCAGGCTGGAGCACTTGGTGGAACTGGGGTCGCTGACGCCTCAGGCTGCCAGGTTCTTGGGGGCGGCGGTGGCCAGCGGCCTCAACATACTGGTGTCAGGCGCCACCCAGGCCGGGAAGACCACCATGCTGAACTGCCTGGCTGCCCACATCGGCTCCCGGGAACGCGTCATCACCGTCGAGGAAATCTTCGAACTCCAACTCCCATTGCGGGACGTGGTTGGTTTGCAGTGCCGCCAACCCAACCTGGAGGGTGGGGGCGAAATTCCACTGCGCCGGCTGGTCAAGGAAGCGCTCCGGATGCGGCCGGACCGCTTGGTCGTGGGCGAAGTCCGTGAAGCTGAAAGCCTGGACATGCTGATCGCGCTGAATTCCGGCTTGCCCGGGATGTGTACTGTGCATGCCAATTCAGCGCACGACGCCGTAACGAAGATCTGCACCCTCCCGCTACTGGCCGGGGCGAACATTTCCAGTGCCTTTGTGGTACCGACGGTAGCATCCTGCATCGACCTCGTGGTGCACTGTGGCCGTCATTCCACCGGACGCAGGCAGGTGACTGAAATCCTTTCACTGGGGCGGAGGGTGGAAAACGGAGTCATCGAATCGTCCGGTGTCTTTGGCATGGCGGACGGTCGTCTGCAGCCCAAGGCCAACTCGATGCCAGCAGCGGATAAGTTTGCCCGCGCAGGTTTCGATGTTGCTGCCCTCCTGGAGGTCAACTGATGGCACCACTTCTGGGATCCATGTGCGGCTTGGGCCTTTTCCTTGTGTGGTGGTCTGCATGGGTGCAGCCACCAGCAGAAGCGAGGACCCCCAAGGCGAAGCGCTTGGACCTTCTGCTGGGGTCGGCAGGAATTGAGAAGGTGACGGGTGGAGGCCTGCTGCTCACTTGCGGATGTTTTGGTCTCACTGCGCTACTGGTGTTCCTCGTTATCACTGGCTCGCCCCCGGTTTCCGTGTGCTTCGCCCTGTTCGGCTCCTGGATCCCGTTTGCCATCGTGCGCTGGCGGGCACGCAAACGCAGGGCGGCCCTTCGGCTGCTGTGGCCGGATGTGGTGGACCACCTGCGCTCAGCGATTCGGGCAGGCCTCGCACTACCGGAAGCACTGATCCAACTGGGCCATAAAGGGCCCGAGGAATTGAGGGCGCTGTTCCTCGATTTCGGAGCCGACTACAGATCAGGCGGACGGTTTGATGCTGCCCTGAACAGACTCAAAGACCGCCTCGCAGATCCTGTGGCAGACCGGATCATAGAGGCGTTGCGAATGACCCGTGAAGTGGGCGGTTCCGACCTTGGGCGCATGTTGGGCATCCTTTCCGAATTCCTTCGGGACAGCGCACGAACCCGCAGTGAGCTCGAAGCCAGGCAATCATGGACGATTAATGCCGCCCGTCTGGCGGTCGCGGCACCCTGGATTGTTCTGGTCGTCATGGCAGGCCGGCCCGAAGCAATGCTGGCCTACAACTCAGGCCTTGGGGCCATGGTGTTGCTCGGTGGGCTGTTGGTTTCCGTCGTGTGCTATTCGGTCATGCTCAGGGTTGGCGCCTTGCCGGAGGACGAACGGGTGCTGCGATGACCACGTTGACCGCATGGGCCGTCCTATGCGGCGCCATTCTCGGCACGGGCTGTTGGCTGGTGGTGGGGCGGCTGCCGTTCATGCGCCGGGTAACCTTCTCGGACCGTATCGAACCCCAGCTGAAGTCACAGAATCTGGAGTCACGGCTTCTCCGGGTGACGTCGCATAACTCGACTCCTTTTGGGCCGCTGGAAAGGATACTTCGGCCGGTCATCGCAGATGCCACCCGTTATTTGTCCCGTCGCAATCTCGGATCAGCAGCAGTGGCAAAGCGCCTCGCACGTGCCGGTTCGCCGAAGTCGACACTGGACTTTCGGGCAGAACAGCTTCTATGGGCCGGGGCAGGGTTCTTGCTCGCAGTACTTGTGGTGGCCATCAGTGCTGCAAGCGGAGGCTTCAGCCCGGTGGTGTCGTTGCTTTCAGTGATCGGCAGCGGATTGGCGGGATACATGCTGCGCGACTATGTACTGGGCCAACAGATCAAGCGACGCGAATCGGTGATGATGTCGGAGTTTCCCAGCCTTGCAGAGTTGATGGCGCTCGCCGTCGCTGCCGGAGAAAGCGCCATGGGTGCCATGGACAGGGTAAGCCGTAGCTCAAGTGGAGAGCTCTCCGCCGAGTTCTCCATCATCCTTGCCGATGCCCGGTCAGGAACTCCACTGGCTGAGGCGCTCCATGCATTCGCTTCAAGATCGGAGTTGCCTCCGCTGGTCAGGTTCTTTGATGGCCTGGTGGTTGCGGTCGAGCGGGGAACACCCTTGGCGGATGTGCTCCGGGCACAAGCTGCCGACGTCCGTGACGCCGCGAAACGTGACCTCATGGAGTCTGCTGGCAGAAAGGAGATAGCCATGATGGTGCCTTTGGTCTTCGGCGTACTGCCCCTCACGGTCGTCTTTGCGGCCTTTCCAGCAATCGCGGCCCTGGAGATGAGCTTTTAGGGCCCACCTGGTCTGTCTATTCAACGTCCATTCAACAAGATCGCGTTCATACGCACACCTCACATTGGGAGAAGCATGAAAATAGCAACCACCCTGACAATTCTGATCTTTGTCTGTTCGTCGCGGTTGACGGCAGTTGTGCTCCGTGGAGTGCCTCCCCGCCAATACCGTGACCGCGGTGATGTGCCGGGCTGGGTGATGATCACACTGATGTCAGCAGTCCTCGTCGCAGGGCTTCTCGCGCTTGCCACTCCGGCATTGAGTGACCTTTTCAATCAGGCGATGAGCAAGGTAGGCAAGTAGTACATGCGGCGGAGCCGCCCTTTGACTGCGACGCCCGCTGCTTGCCGGCCGATGAGTGATACTGCCGAGCGCGGGGCCGCGGTAGTCGATTTTATCCTGGTCGGGGCACTTCTGACTGTGTTCTTCATGGCCATCATCCAACTCACATTGATTCTGCACGTCAGGAACACCCTCATCGACGCCGCTGCGTCAGGAGCCCGCTTTGGATCGCTGGCTGATCGCGGCCCCGCAGAGGCCAAAGCGCGGACGGCCGAGTTAATCGGCGTGGCCTTGAACAGCGACTTTGCCGGTGAAGTTGGCTCGGCAGAAGTAGTTATTGACGGTATTCGCGCCTTGGAGGTCACGGTGAAGGCGCCCCTGCCCGTTGTTGGGCTGCTTGGGCCAGGCGGAACGCTGGAGGTGAAGGGACATGCGGCGCTTTGGGACTAAGCCTCGGTGGACACCGATGACCGATGTCCGGACCAGGGTGAGCGAAGCGCTGTGCATCCTCTTGCTCAGGGAGCAAGACTCCACAGGAGTTTCTTTTGAACCTTCAGCCCGAATGGCCCTTGAATCTGAAGCGCAAACCGGCGACGCTGAAGCACAAATCCGGGCAGCTGAATCACAAAAGGGCAGCGCCGTAGTCGAATTTACGTTCCTGGCGCTTCTGCTCATGGTTCCCGTGGTCTATTTTGTGGTGACGATAGGCCAGATTCAGGGTGGGTCGTTTGCCGTTGTCGGCGCTGCGGACCAGGCCGCAAAGGTCTTTGTTTCCGAGGGGGATGTTGCCCGGGCGAGAACTGCAGCCGAACGGACCGTCAAGCTGGCTCTGAACGATTACGGCTACGGGCAGGAGCAAGCTCGGGTTGAAGTAGCTTGCGATCGTGCAGACTGCCTATCCGCTGGAGCCCTGGTCACCG
Source organism: Arthrobacter sp. yr096 (assembly GCF_900108925.1). Classification (NCBI taxonomy): domain Bacteria; kingdom Bacillati; phylum Actinomycetota; class Actinomycetes; order Micrococcales; family Micrococcaceae; genus Arthrobacter; species Arthrobacter sp. yr096. Next base: position 805,453 of record NZ_FNYI01000001.1, read on the forward strand.
TGACCGTGGTGTTGGATGTTCCGTTGCCCATGGTTCCTTTTGGCGATGCGCTGCGCTTGAAGGCCAGCCGCCTGACTGCTTCTGCAACCCAGGTAGTTGGACGATACCAATGAGGCTGTCGCGACCTTGCGCAAGTGACCATGAAGATGGCCAAACATCGGTGCTCATTGTGGGATACGTGGTGATTGCCCTGCTCCTGGCCACGGTGGTCATGGCGGCCTCAGCGATTTACCTTGAGCATAAAAAATTGCTTTCCCTTGCCGATGGAGCAGCGCTCGCAGCAGCCGATTCCTACATGGTGGGGGACATCGGCGGCGGGACGATGCCGTCGACAATCCTCGTGAACGAACGCGTGACAAACGCTGCAAAGTCCTACCTCCTCAACAACGGCGCCTTCGCCCGGCACGACCACTTGGCGGTAGGAGCCGGAACGGAAAGTTTGCCCGGCGGGACAGCGGTGGTGGTGCTCACCGCCGTCGCGCATCCTCCCGTCATCAGTTTCCTGGTGCCCGACGGGGTAGTCATTGAGGCCAGGTCCCTAGCCCGCTCCAGGCTGACTCAGTAATGGCCGCAGGGATCTGTGGGAGCCGTCAGGGGAGCGCGGTGGATAGCGTACGCTGGGATGACCATGGCTGAGATAGATTTTCCCGCAGAAATCCGCGCACTTCGCGCAACTTACAGCTCCATCGAGAACGTCACCGATGTTGATGCACTTAAAGCTGAGATCGCTGAATTGAGCGAGCAGGCCGGCGCCCCCGATCTTTGGGACGACCCCGCTTCAGCTCAGGTGATCACCTCGCGGTTGTCGCACCGGCAGTCTGAGGTTGAGCGTTTGTCCAAGCTCGCTTCCCGGATCGACGACCTCGAAGTCCTGGTGGAACTGGGCCAGGACGAGGGCGACGAGGACTCCATGGCGGAAGCCGCGAAGGAACTGTCTTCCATTCGTAAAGCGTTGGCCGAACTCGAGATTACAACGCTGTTGCCCGGGGAGTATGACGAACGCGAAGCTGTGGTCACCATTCGGGCAGGTGCCGGTGGCGTCGATGCTGCCGACTTCGCGGAGATGTTGATGAGAATGTACCTCCGGTGGGCCGAGCGCCACGGCTATCCAACCACCGTGATGGATACGTCCTACGCCGAAGAAGCAGGCTTGAAATCCGCTACCTTCGAAGTCAAGGCTCCTTACGCTTTTGGTACTTTGAGCGTCGAGGCAGGCACACACCGGCTGGTCCGAATCAGCCCGTTCGATAATCAAGGGCGGCGCCAGACGTCATTCGCGGCCGTTGAGGTCATCCCCCTGATCGAGCAGACTGACTCAATCGAGATTCCGGATAACGAGATCCGAGTCGACGTCTTCCGTTCTTCGGGCCCCGGTGGCCAGTCAGTGAACACCACCGACTCCGCAGTTCGCCTGACCCACATTCCCACTGGGATTGTGGTTTCGATGCAGAACGAAAAATCCCAGCTCCAGAACAGGGCTGCTGCCATGCGTGTGCTGCAGTCCCGTCTGCTGTTGGTGAAGAAGGAACAGCAGGACGCGGAGAAGAAGGCCCTTGCCGGGGACGTCAAAGCATCCTGGGGCGATCAAATGCGTTCTTATGTGCTCAATCCTTACCAAATGGTCAAGGACCTGCGAACGGAACACGAAGTAGGCAACACATCGGCCGTCCTGGACGGCGACATCGATGATTTCATCGATGCCGGCATTCGCTGGCGTACGGGCAACCGCAACGCGGCGGCCAACTAGGCGAGGGCTTGGATTCCACGACACGCCCTTGAAAGCCGCGGTTTCCGCGCTTACCCGTGCGTATAGTCGAGTGGCCGGTGCTCTCACTTCCCCCATCGAAAGCCCGCGCTCCGGCTGTTGGACTGGGCGACTATGTCATGTCCGGCGGGGTTCTAAGGGCCATGATCAGATTCGAGAATGTCACCAAGGTCTACGAGCAGAATGCCCGACCGGCGCTCGACTCTGTCAGCCTTGATATCAACCGCGGCGAGTTCACCTTCCTGGTGGGAGCGTCGGGGTCAGGAAAATCCACTTTCCTGCGATTGATCCTGAAGGAAGACAAAGCCTCCTCCGGATCCGTGTACGTGGCCGGCCAAAACGTTGCGAACATCTCCAGTTGGCGCGTCCCGAAACTCCGTCGTGGCATAGGTGTGGTCTTTCAGGATTTCCGCCTCCTGCCCCAAAAGAATGTCTTCGCCAACGTTGCCTTCGCGATGCAGGTCATTGGCAAGAGCCGCTCCATCATTCGTGAGACAGTCCCGGAGGTCTTGAAGACCGTCGGCCTGGAGGGCAAGGAACGACGCATGCCCCACGAGCTCTCAGGCGGCGAGCAACAGCGCGTGGCCATCGCCCGCGCAGTGGTTAATCGTCCCGGCATTCTGCTGGCGGACGAACCGACGGGCAACCTGGACCCCATCACCTCGATGGGAATCATGGGTGTCCTGGACAAGATCAACCAGAACGGCACCACGGTAGTTATGGCAACCCACGACGACGACATCGTGAACGAAATGCGCCGCCGTGTGGTGGAACTCAAGAACGGCAAGGTCATCCGTGACGAGGCCAAGGCTCTCTATACGTCGATGATTCCGGTGGTTGGCGAATCGCGTCGGCTCAAGGACGCCAGCGGCGAGGAACTCAACCGTGCGCAGGGGGCCCAACTGTGAGGCTTTTGTTTATCCTGGGGGAAATCGGCAGCGGTCTCCGACGGAACCTCTCCATGGTGATTTCCGTGGTCTTGGTAACTTTTGTTTCGCTCACCTTCGTTGGTGCTGCCGGAATGCTGCAGATGCAGATCAACCAGATGAAGGGCTACTGGTACGACAAAGTCCAGGTGGCCGTCTTCCTTTGCAATGACGGTTCGACAGCGGTGGGTTGTGCTTCCGGTCCTGCCACCAAAGAGCAGCAAGCCAACCTGCAGGCAATGCTTGAGTCGCCGGCAGTCAAGCAATACATCAACGACTTCCAGTTCGAATCCCAGGCCGAGGCGTACACACACTTCAAGGAACAGTTCTCCAACTCTCCCATTGTTGACTCCGTGTCCGAGGATCAGTTGCCGGCGTCTTTCCGGATCAACATGAAGAACCCGGAGAAGTATCAAATCATCAGCGAGACGTTCTCTTCACAGCCGGGAGTGGAGACCGTAAGTGACCAAAGACAGGTCCTCGAACGGATCTTCTCCTGGATGAACGGTGCATCTGTTGCCGCGATGGGTGTAGCCGCGGTAATGATTTTCTGCGCTGTTCTGCTGATTACCACCACCATCCGGCTTTCGGCCTTTAGCCGACGGCGGGAAACCGGAATCATGCGGCTCGTAGGTGCTTCCAAGACGGTTATTCAATTGCCGTTCATTCTGGAAGGTGTCATAGCCGCCGTCGTGGGTGCTGTACTTGCGTCGGTAACGTTGTGGCTCATGGCCCACTTTTGGCTGAATGGGGATTTGTCCACGCAGTTCCTCAACACTCCGTTTATTTCCTCAACTCAGGTGTTGGTGATCGCGCCAGTGCTGATTGCGCTGGGTGCCGGACTGGCCGGGATATCCTCTTTGTTGACCCTCCGGCGTTACCTGAAGGTTTAGCCATGAACATCCAGACTCAACGTGCAAGCCTGCTGACAACCGAAAAGGACTCCCGATGACGACGTTGTACCCAAACTCCTTGCGCCGGCGCTTAGCGTCGGGCAATGCTCGGATTCTGGGTGCCGTTCTTGCGGTGGGTCTGGCTGTCAGTCTCCTTTCTGGTGCCCCCGCCGCCCAGGCCGACAACCTTGAAGACCAGCAAGCCGCCCTCGAGGCAGAGGCTGCCCGGGTACAGGCTTCACTGGAGTTTGTGGATGCAAACATCGCAAAAGCTGCTGGGGATCTGGTGATCTACCAAGGCCGCCTTCCCGGCGCCCAGCAGGCTCTGCTTGAGGCCCAGGGGCGTGTAGCCAGTGCGGTCAAGGAAGTTGAGGCGTTGGCCGCCCGGGTTGAGCTTGCCCAGCAGAACAAGGCCAAGATCACCGAGCAGCTTGAAAGCGACAAGCAGAAGATCACCGAGACCAAGAAGTTGATCGGCCAGATCGCCTCCCAGGCCTACAAATCCGGTGGCGTCCCCACAAACGTTGCTCTTTTGTTCGGCTCCAGCGAAACCGGCAGCCTGACGGAATCCATGGACTTGGCTGACCAAGCCATGCGCAGCCAAAACGCTGCGATGACCAAACTGACCCAGCAAAACGCAACCAACGTCAATTCCCAGGCTAGGCTGGTTGCCGTCGAGGAAGAGATCCAGGATCTCAAAGCCAAGGCAGACGCTGCGTTGGAACGGGAGAAATCCGCACGGGACGAGGCTGCAAGCAAGAAAGCCGAAGTCGACAAGCTGATCGAGGACACAACTCGCCTCAACGGGCAGCTCCAGGCCGCTAAGCCGGGTATCGAAGCCAATCTCGCGCGGGTCAAGGCCGAGCAGGACACTGTGGCAGCCGAAATTGTGGAGCGTGACCGGAAGCTTCGGGAAGCATGGGAAGCCGAACAGCGGCGCCTTGCCGCTGAAGCCGCAGCAGCAGCGGCCGCAGCCGCAGCAGCCCAGGGTCGGCCGGCACCTCCGGAAGCACCCTATGTCCCACCGGCAGCGGGATCGCCGTCCGCCTTCGGATTGCGCCACCCCTTCGCCAGTTACGTGCCCATCACGTCCGGATTCGGCTGGCGGGCAACACCCCCCGGAACCATCGATTTCTACGGCACCGGTGGGTACATGCACACTGGCATCGACTTTGGCGCAGCGTGCGGCACTCCCGTCTACGCGGCGGCAGCGGGCGAAGTGTTCAACTCGGGTTGGAATTCTGCCGACGGCGGTGGCTGGCGGGTGAAGCTTTCCCACGGTGTCGTGCAAGGAAACTCTCTGACAACCATCTACTACCACAACAGCAGCATCGTGGTAGCCAACGGCCAACGGGTCTCCGCGGGCCAGCTCATTGCCTATTCGGGAAGCACTGGTAACTCCACCGGATGCCACGCGCACTTCGAAACGTGGCTGAACGGTTCGGCAGTGGACCCCATGAACCTCCTGTAGTGCCCGGAGTGGTCCTCGTGCTGGCGTACACTAGTTGAAATCCGCATCTATCAAGGAGTTCTACCGTGCCCAAGGAAAGTGGCCGTAAGGTAGTGGCCACCAATCGGAAGGCCCGGCATAATTACCATGTCCTGGACACCTATGAGGCAGGCATTGCCCTCATGGGAACGGAAGTGAAGTCCCTTCGAGAGGGCCACGCTTCCATGGTGGATGGATTCTGCACCTTCTATAACGACGAGTTGTGGATGGAGGGAATCCACATCCCCGAATATCACCAGGGAAGCTGGACCAACCATGCCGCGCGCCGGCGTCGCAAGCTCTTGCTGCATCGCGACGAACTGGACAAGATCTCGCAGAAGATCCGCGAATCAGGCTTCACGGTAGTGCCGCTTCAGTTGTACTTCCTGGACGGCCGGGCGAAGGTGGAAATTGCCATTGCCCGGGGTAAGAAGGATTACGACAAGCGGCAGACCCTTCGCGAGCAGCAGGACAAGCGCGAATCGCTCCGTGAACTGCGGGAACGCAACCGCCGCTAGGCAACACGCAGGCTGTTCCGGGAATGAGATGCCGGATGAATGCGTTATGATGAGTAGTCCGACAGTAGCTCCAATCTTCTGTCGGGTTTGGTAACAAAATACGGGGATGATCGGTTTCGACGATGTTAGTCGCGACAGGTGAAGCGGGCCGAGGATGCAGAATTATCTCGTAAACGCTGTCTGCAAACCAATAAGTGCCGAATCTAAGCGCACTGACTTCGCTCTCGCTGCCTAAGCAGTAAGACAGTCCGTCAGCCCGGGGCTGCTATCGCCCCGGTTCCTGGCGTCATTTAGATAGCCACTGCTGTTTGCCTTCGTCATTGAGGTAAACGGGACTCTTAGATGACTGGGCCCGGATCAGCCGCCTGTTTGCAGGACGGCTGGGGCCGAGAAAATCCGACGCAAACTGCGCCCGGAGAAGCCCTGACAAAACGACATCGGACGGGGGTTCAATTCCCCCCATCTCCACCGAGGAACGCCCTCGGATCTTCGTGATCCGGGGGCTTTTTCTGTGCCCGTAAAAAGCGTTCACCCACGGCGTACCAACTTATGGAGTAGTAGGCCGTCGTTGGCGGTTGCAGTGGATAGGCAACTGGACCGCACGCTAGCGGGGCAGCCTACAGGGGTAGCAGGAGGTACGGGATGAGCACCCAGCCGGAGTTCGAACAACCGGAGTTGGATCCGCAGAACGTCGTAGACGAAGACCAAGCATTGGACGCCTACTCCCGGATTGTCATTAGTGTGGCGGCGTCCGTGACGCCCCACGTCGCGGCCATTGAAATGACCAGCACCGGCCGTCGAGGCCAAATCAGGGTGGGCAGCGGATCGGCGGTCGTTTTCACCGGTGATGGCTACATGTTGACGAATGCCCACGTGGTGGCAGGCATCCAGGCAGGCAGGGCCGTCTTCGCCGATGGCAAGCACACGGACGTGGAGTTGGTCGGCGCAGATCCTTTGTCCGATCTGGCTGTGGTCCGGGGCCTTAGGTCCACTCCGCCGCCTGCTCTGCTGGGAAATGCAGATACGTTGCGAGTGGGGCAGCTGGTGATCGCAGTGGGCAACCCGCTGGGTTTGGCGGGATCTGTGACCGCGGGAGTCGTGAGTGGGCTGGGCAGGTCCATCCCTGTCCGGGCAGGCGAACACCGGCGCGTCATTGAGGACGTCATTCAGACGGACGCCGCGCTGAATCCCGGCAACTCGGGTGGTGCTTTGGCGGACACCCGGGGCCGCATAGTCGGAATTAACACGGCTGTGGCAGGTCTGGGGCTCGGGTTGGCGGTGCCCATCAACAGGACAACGCAACGCATCATCGCGTCGCTGTTAAGGGACGGCAAGGTACACCGTGCCTATCTGGGCCTGGTGAGTACACCGATACCCCTTGACGCCAGTGCAGTGGTGCGGACGGGCCAGAAGGAGGGCCTACGCGTTGTGGAGGTGATACAGGACTCCCCGGCGGAGTTGTCGGGACTCCAGCCAGGCGACCTCGTCCTCCGTGCCCAGGGGCGGGCCGTGTCCAGCGCGGAAAGCCTCCAGAAGCTACTGTTCGAAGAAGCCATTGGGGAATCTTTCCCTTTGACAGTGCTGCGGGACGAAAAAATCCTGCAGCTCATAGCAGTGCCGTCCGAAATGAGCCAACAGTGAGGACAGCCTAGGACTGCTTCTCCGGGACATCCACCACGCCAATGAAGCGGCTGCCTATACCTTCGTATTCGCTGCGGACTTCGCCGAGGAACAGGGCTGGCAGTTCGCTGTTGCGGTGCGTGCCACAAAACACGAAGGAAAAGTCCGGCCACCATTTTTTGGGACGAATGGCCTCGGAGTAGCCGCATACGGCGCAGGTGAGCTGGACCCAGACGGGCCGTTTGCCAGTGCGGTTGGCGCGCGACTGAACCAGCCAGGCGGGGGGATTGTCCTGGATCTCCCGGAGGTCTGCCTCGCTCAGCCGGGACGGAATGCCGTGGCGTTGGGCCATTTCCATCGAAATATCAAGGGCCAATGCGGCATCACGTCTGCTAATCACCATTCAACGATACGGGACTTCCCGGGCGTAGGCTGTGCTCATGACTGATGCAGCGGCCCTGCCACCCAGCACTCCGCTCCAGAAACGCGTTCTTGTGGTGGCAATCGTGGCCTCGTTCATCGCTATCCTCGATGGATTTGTGGTGAATCTCGCACTCCCTGCCATCGGGCGCGAGCTCGGCGGGGGCTTGGTCATCCAGCAATGGGTGGTAGATGCGTATCTGCTGACGCTGGGTGCGCTGATCCTGGTGGCAGGCTCTTTGTCCGACCATTTCGGCAGGGCACGAATACTTGAATGGGGCTTGGCGGGCTTCGGCATAACGTCTGTCATGTGTGGTCTCGCTTGGAATGGTGAAGTCCTGGTTGTTTCGAGGGCTCTCCAGGGCATAGCCGGAGCCCTGCTGGTTCCCAGCTCGCTCGCGATGATCATTACGTCGTTCTCCGGCCCTTCACAATCGAAAGCCATTGGACAGTGGTCCGGTTGGACCAGTGCTGCGGCCATCGTCGGTCCGCTGATTGGGGGTATGGCTGTTGATCTTCTGTCGTGGCGTGTCATCTTTTTCATCAACGTCATCCCCGCAATTGGCGTCTGGCCGATGCTTGCCGGCCTCCGGGCGTCCGATGCCGCGAGGGACAGGAGCAAGCGCATTGATTACCTGGGCGCCTTCCTTGCCATGATCGGCCTGGGCGGTCCGGTGTACGCGTTCATCGAACAGGGCCGTATGGGTTGGGGGAGTGTCCAGGTGTGGCTGCCCTTGGTGGTTGGTGCAGCGGCCGTGGTCTTGTTCCTCATCCATGAGGCGAGGACAGCCGAGCCCATGCTGCCTTTGAGGTTGTTCGCTATCCGTAATTTTGGTTGGGGAAACATTGCAACGCTGGCCATCTACGCGGGGATATCGCTTGGCTTCTTCGTGTTGGGAATCTACCTGCAGCAGGTGGGTGGCATGGGAGCCACCGCGGCCGGCATCGCGTTGCTTCCGGGGACGGTAATCCTGATGCTGGGTGCGTCTTACTTCGGTGGGTTGGCTGGCAAGTATGGCCCCCGGTGGTTCATGACTGTGGGCCCGGCGCTGTGTGGCGTGGGCTTCCTGATGGCTTTGTCTGTTCAGGAACCTCTCAACTATTGGGCCCAGGTATTGCCCGGCCAGATCGTCTTCGGCCTGGGCTTGGCCACGCTCGTGGCGCCCCTGACAGCCGCAATTCTTGGTGCTGTCCCGCCTGAAGAGGCTGGAATCGGCTCGGCAGTGAACAATGCTGTAGCCCGCATCGCCGGGTTGATCGCGATTGCGTTCGCTGGGGTGATCGTGGGGCCGGTCTTTAGCAGGGACGGTCTGTACAACGCCCTGCTGGTCACGGCAGGCCTGTTCCTGATCGGTGCGGTGGCATCCGCCGTCGGGATCCGAAACCCTGCGCCTGATGCGGCCGCCGCTTCCAGCGAAACTGATACAGCGTCCGACGACGGCGGCGCGGCCGGGCAACGTGCCTGACCTTTAGTGCGTCCCGGGTCAGAGCGCGGGAAGGACGCACCCTTCATGGATCCCTGCGCTCTGCACCCAGAGGGCCGACGTCACTTCGTCCGCGAGATCGAACTCGCGTCGCTGGGGTCCGCTGCCAATGCGCACCACCAGTGCCCCTCCAAAGGGTTTCCGTCCCACCACTTCCACTGGTGCGTCCAACGAGATCTCCTCTGCAGCAAGGTACCTGAGGAGGTCTGGATTCTCATCACTGATCCGGGTGATGCGGCCCGCATGGCCGTCGTCGAGCTCGATCATGCGGTAGGCGGGCGGCAACTTAACCGTGCCATCGGCGGATGGAATCGGATCGCCGTGAGGATCGCGGACAGGATGCCCAAGCTTCGCGGACATGCGTTCGATGAACGTATCTGACACCGCATGTTCCAGCATTTCGGCTTCGTCGTGGACCTCATCCCAGCTGTAGCCGAGTTGCTCCACCAGGTACGTCTCGATGAGGCGGTGCCGGCGGACCATGGACAGCGCCAGGCGCATGCCCTCGGGGGTTAGCCGGATGGCGCTGTACGGTTGGTGGTCCACCAGGCCCTGGTCCTTGAGCTTGCGGACCATCTCAGACACCGACGAGTTTGCCACACCCAGGCGCTGGGCCAGCTGGGAGGAGGTAATCGGCTTGTCTTGCCACTCCGTATAGGAGTAGATGACCTTCACGTAGTCCTCTATCGAGGAGGAGGGCGTACTGGTCTTCACAAGCCAAGCCTACCGTGGCGGTGCGGGGTGAACCTTGACCGCACGCCAGGTTTGCGTCACGTAGGGCAACTGGACGGTCCCACCCGGCGCGTGCCCCAAATGGTCGTACAGGTACCACTGCAGGTTACCCATGACTTTTGCCCGCGTGGAATCGCCGGCGCGAAGGTAGTAGCTGCGGGATTTTGTGAGCTCCATGATGTCTTCGGGCGTCAGTGGGTCCTCCCAGGCCGTGAGGTGGCGCTCCAGTCCGGCGAACTCCGGCCCGATGACAGGACGGAAGCCGGGCTTATGGACATCGCCCGCGTGCATGATGCGCGAAAGCCGGTGGACCCACGGAATGGACGTATCCAATTGGTTCCAGATCAGTCCAAGGGTTCCTTGCGGCCTCAGGATTCGGGCGATCTCTGTGCAGGCAATGAGGGGATCGCACCAGTGCCAAGCCTGGGCAACGCTGACGACGTCGAATGCTGAGTCCGCCAGTCCAGTTGCCTCGGCCGTGCCTTCCAATGCGTTGACCTGCGGATAGCTTTTCCGCAGTTGCTCCAGCATGTCTGCCGAAGGATCGACGGCGGTTACGTCAAGTCCGCGTTCGACGAGAAGGGCCGTGAACTTTCCGGTTCCTGCGCCCAGGTCCGCGGCTGTCTGCGATGCGTCTGGAAGGAGCCACTCCAAGGAATCCGCGGGGTAACCGGGCCGCACGCGATCGTAGTGCTCACCGCCATCTTGGAAGCTTTGGCCGAGTTCGTGGCGCCGTGTGGCATGGAGTTTCGGACCGCGTGGTCCGGCGGGACCTGGAGTGCCTGCCGCACCGCTTGAGGCGCCCGGGGAACGCAAGGACACGCAGAACTCCTTCACAGGGTGCCAAAAGATACCCTACGAATTTACCGCAGCGCGAGCTCGGGCCGCAGCTTGCCTGGTCCAGCGTGCCTGGTCCACCGTGCCTAATCCACCGTGCAGGGTGCAGCGCCAGCGGTGCCGGGAGTATTCGGCGCCCACTCCGGGTACGTGCGGTGGTCGTTCGCCGGTACCCAGCGGCCCTCGTCCACTACGTAGTCCCAACCAAGGCCGGTGAGCTTGAGCGTCTCGATGCCGGCGAGCAGCCGTGTGGCGTCCTCCAACCGGGAGCCGACGCCGAAGCTGGCACGCAACGAACCGGAGGGAAGACCCAGGCGCTTGAGCAACGGGTGGGCGCAGAAACGGCCATCACGGAGGCCGACGCCGTGTTCCGCAGCCAGGTAGGCGGCGACCAGGCCGGCGTCGAATCCCTCTACGGAGAAATTGACTACGCCGATGGTGTCTTCCGAATCGGAGAAGATCTGGTGAACGGTGACGCCATCGATTGCTTCGAGGCCTTCCACCAGGTAGGAACGGATGGCCGATTCATGGGCGTGCCAGGCGTCCTGGTCCAGCCCGGAGATCACTTGGGTGGCCCTGGCAAGAGTTGCAGCCCCCAGGACGTTGGGGGAGCCACCCTCATGCCGTGCCGGTCCGGTGGCCCAGCTGACGGAATCGAGGCGCGCTTCGCGAACAGCGCCACCACCTGCCAGATGGGGGGTGCCGGCGTCGAGCCAATCCGGCCGGCCCACGACGACGCCCGCGCCGAAGGGTGCGTAAAGCTTGTGGCCAGAGAAGACAACGTAATCGACGTCGGCCTCTGCAATGTTGATCCGGCGATGGGGTGCAAGCTGGGCAGCATCCACCACGATCCGGGCACCGTACTCGTGGGCCAAAGAGGCGAGCTGGGCGATGGGAAGGATTTCGCCGGTGACGTTGGAAGCTCCAGTCACGGCTAGGAGGCTTACGCCACCCTGGGCCAACTCGGCGCGGAGTTTATCCACCGTGGCCGCCAATGTTGGTGCAGCGATGACGCTCCGGTGCGGCACGCCTTGCCAGGGGAGCAGGTTGGCGTGGTGTTCGATGTCCAGGTACAGGACCTCGCCGGAATACTGGCCATCATGCTGTGGCAGGCACCCTGCCAGCAGGTTCAAGGAGTCTGTGGTGTTGCGCGTAAAGATGACGGAATCGTCAGCCCTGCCGCCCACGAAGTCACGGACGATGTTCCGTGAGTTCTCGTAGACAGAGGTGCTGATCTGGGAAGCGTAGCCTGCCCCGCGGTGAACGCTGGCGTAGTAGGGCAGCACTTCATTCAGATAGGCCGAGACGATGGTCAGGGCTGGGGCGGATGCTCCGTAGTCGAGATTCGCGTAACGAACGTGGCCGCCTTGGATCAGCGGAGCCTGCAACTCTGCACCGGTTACGGCTGCGAGGGGCCGTACGGCTGCGGACGCCTGGGCTGCGGATTCTTCGGGGAAGGACGGAATGATGTTTGAGTCGAACGTGACAGTGCTCATGGGACCTCACTCAAGAGGGACCCCCATAGGGGATCCGCGCTTGCCGCATCCGTTCCGGACCGGCCGGGTCGTCACCCGGGGCACCCCACCGCGAATGGAGGGTTGCCGGCCAGCAAACCGGGGTTTAGCGCTGGCACTCGTGACCTGTAAAAAAGGTTAGGGCACTCCACGTGGCCCATCCAAAGCCGGAACCGTTTATTAAGCTCATTGTTACGCCGGTTGCAAAAATTGCGATTGCCCGAATTAAGAACGGCGGACGACCCCAAAAGGGGTCATCCGCCGTCGAAAATTCCGTAGGTCGCCCCGCGGGATCTACCTGTGCTTCATCTTAGAGGAGGTCGTCCAGCCCGGGGTTGAGTCGTTTGAGGACCTCCGAGTGGAGAATCGAGTTGGTTGCCAAAGCGTTTCCGCCGAACGGGCCGTCTTCACCTTCCAGGGAGGTAAACCGGCCGCCGGCTTCGGTGACGATGGGGACGAGTGCGGCCATGTCGTACAGATTCAGTTCGGGCTCGCAGGCGATGTCCACCGCACCCTCCGCCACCAGGCAGTAAGACCAGAAATCACCGTAGGCACGCGTTCGCCAAACGTCCTCCGTGAGTCCCATGAACTCGTCAAGGTTGCCACGTTGCTTCCAGCCGGACAGGCTTGAATACGACATCGAAGCGTCGGCCAGTCGGGAAACATTGGACACTTTGAGCCTGGTAGCGGAGGCAAGGGAGCGGCCCATGTAGGCGCCCATATCCTTCGCAGCCCACCAGCGCTTGCCCAGAGCCGGGGCGCTCACCACGCCTACTACTGGTTCGCCCTCGTCCACGAGGGCGATGAGGGTTGCCCATACCGGAACGCCGCGGACGAAATTCTTGGTCCCATCGATGGGGTCGATGATCCAGCGGCGCGAGCCGTGACCGCTGCTGCCAAACTCTTCGCCGAGGACGGCGTCACGCGGGCGGGAGCGCGACAGCTGACCGCGAATGGCTTCTTCGGCGGCCTTGTCAGCATCCGTGACAGGGGTGAGGTCCGGCTTGGTTTCGATCTGCAGGTCCAGCGCCTTGAAGCGATCCATGGTCTGGGCGTCAACGGAATCAGCGAGGACGTGGGCAAGGCGCAGGTCATCGTTGTAGGTGGAAACGGGATGGGTCATGCCACCAAACTATCCTGAATCATTCGCTGCAGTGGGGACGTGAAGCCCTAAACGATCAGTTGACGGTGCCCAGTTCCTTGGTCTCTTTGGCTTCCAGCCTGGGGTCTGCACCCAGCAGGCGTCGAAGGGATGCCAAGCGGGCAACCCCCGACGGCCCGGCATGGCCATCGTTGACCCATGGATCCAAACCACAATTGATGGCAGTGGCATCGTGCTTGCAGCCGCGGTCGCAAGCTTCCGTGCCTGGTTCAAGATCCGGGAAGGAATGCAGGATCCGGTCTGGGTCAACGTGGGCCAGTCCGAACGAACGGATGCCCGGGGTGTCGATGATCCAGCTGCCGGACGGCGCATCCGCAAGTTTGAGCGCCAGGGCCGACGAGGATGTGTGCCGCCCCCGACCCGTCACCGCGTTGACGCCCCCGGTGGCACGCTCGGCCCCCGTCAGCGCATTGACCATGGTGGACTTGCCAACACCCGAGTGGCCGAGCATGACGGTGACTTTTCCGCCGAGGTGGGAGCGGAGTTGGGACACGGCGTCCCTGTCCAGCCGGGCAGATAATCCGTCGTCCGAGCGGGCGTCAATTCCGCCTGCTTCGGAGTCCGCAGTGCGGCTGATGATGACGGGGAAGTCCAGGCTCAGGTAGTTGGCGAGCAACTCCGCCGGATCTTTGACGTCTGCTTTGGTGATGAGGAGCAGCGGCTCGATGCCGGCGTCGTAGGCGGCCACCAAGGCGCGGTCGATGAATCCGGTACGCGGTTCCGGATTGGCTGCTGCCACCACCACCACCAGTTGATCGGCGTTGGCTACCACCACGCGTTCGATGGGGTCGGTGTCGTCAGCGCTGCGGCGCAGGAGGGTCCGGCGCTCTTCCACCCGGACCAGGCGGGCGAGGGTGTCCGGAGAACCTGAGACGTCGCCCACCAATGCCACAAAGTCGCCGGGGACTACGGGATTGCGGCGCAGTTCGCGTGCCCGCGCGGCGATGATCACGCGTTCGTTGGCAGAATCCTCGTCCACGATCGCCCTGTAGCGTCCGCGGTCCACTGTGATGATCCGGCCAATAACGGCATCATCGTGACTGGGCCGGTCCTTGGTGCGGGGCCTTGATCCTTTTTTGTTGGGTCGGATCCGGACATCGGATTCATCCCAGGAGCGTGCGTCGCGGCCCATAGTCAGTTGCTGGCCTCATCGGTGCTGGCAGATTGGAGCATTCGTGCCCAGATTTCCGGGAATTCAGGCATGGTCTTTGACGTGGTGGCGATGTCTTCAACCTGGACGCCCTCGACGGCAAGTCCCAGGATGGCACCCGCGGTGGCCATGCGGTGGTCGGCGTAGCTGTGGACCACGCCGGAATGGAGTCGGGCGGGGCGGATAATCAAGCCATCGGCGGTCTCTTCGGCGTCCCCGCCGAGTCGATTGATTTCGGCCACAAGCGCGGCAAGACGATCCGTTTCGTGCCCGCGGAGGTGCGCAATCCCGGTTAGTCTCGACGGGCTGGTTGCCAGTGCGCACAGAGCGGCCACGGTGGGTGCAAGTTCGCTGGTTTCGTCGAAGTCAGCGCCTTTGATCTCTTTGCCTCCGCTGACCGTCAGAGTCCCGTCCTGCAAAGTGACTTCGGCTCCCATGGTGGCCAGGATGGTTCGCCAGAGGTCGCCAACCTGGGTGGTTCCGGCTGGCCAGTTGGGGATCCGAACGGTTCCTCCAGTGGCCAGCGCTGCGGCCAGGAACGGCCCGGCGTTGGAGAGGTCCTGCTCGATCCGCTGGTCAAAGGCCCGGATGGGGCCGGGGGAGACCCTCCAGTGGTTGGGAACGGAGTCGTCCACGCTCACCCCGACGCTGCGGAGGACGGCCACGGTCATGCTGATGTGGTCAAGGCTTGGAACCGGCTTGCCGACGTGCTCCAAATGGAGACCTTCGGTGAAGCGTGCTCCTACCAACAGCAAGGCGGACACAAACTGCGATGAAGCGCTGGCGTCAATCACCAGGTGGCCGCCCCGGACTTCGCCGGTGCCCTCCACCGTGAATGGAAGGGCCGACGGCGTCCTGCCGCCCTCGGCCGCCACGTGGACACCGAGGGCAATCAATGCCTCGATGATGGTTCCCATGGGGCGGTTGCGGGCGTGGGGATCGCCGTCGAAGACGCTTGCGCCGTTTCGCAGTGCAGCCAGCGGGGGGACGAACCGCATGACGGTGCCAGCCAAGCCGCAGTCGATCTCTGTGCTTCCGCCGGCGGCCGCGGCATCCAGCGGAGTGATTTCCAGGTCCGGGCCGTAATCACCATCGCCGGGCACTTCGGTGACACTTGCACCCAACTGCCTCAGGGCCTGGATCATCAGGGCAGAGTCACGTGAATGGAGCGGTGCCCGGAGCCTGGAAGGACCATCCGCCAAAGCCGCCAACACCAGGAATCTGTTGGTCAGCGACTTTGAACCAGGTACCGTCACCGTGGCGTCCACGGGTCCCTTGGCATGCGGGGCCGGCCACAGTGGCAATGTGGAGCCGGTTTCGGTTGATTCGGTGTTAGCGGCGGTGGTACCGGTCATGCTTCCTTATGCTCCAACTGCGTTATCGACGGCCTTGCGAACTGCTTTGTCTGCGCGCTTGATCTGCTTGCCTGTCACTTTCCTGGCATCTGCAGCCAAGTGCTCCGCACGCCAGGCAATGCTCGGGCGGCCTTCAGTATCCACAGAGGCCAGCAACACGCCTCCAGTCAGGGAAATATTCTTCAGCAACTGTGCCTTGCGGGCGCTCCTGCCTTCCTTGGTGCTGATATCGGCGGAACGCCACTCAACGTAGGAGTTCAAAGCTGACGTCACAGCGAGTACCGTGGCGGCGAAACGGGAGAGCTTGCCGAGTCCCAGCAGCGCGCCGGCGCCCAGTTGCGCGCCACCGATGACGCGGGCAAGGGTCTTCTCATCAGCCTTGAAAGGCAGGGATTCGGAAGCGCGACGAAGCACGGGCGAGAGTTGCTTCGCAGTGTCGTCCGCGTTCCTGAGCTTGTCCAGACCTGCAACGACGAAGCTGGACGCGAGCATAGGTCGCGCGAGAAAACGGATAACAGACATGTCTTGCCTCCTGGATGGCTTGCCACACTAATTCGATGAGTGTTGTGTTCAAGGGGTGCAGTCTGCTCTAGTCTTGCACCTTTGCGGAATATTTACCCAGCGGCGGCCGTTGTGAACATCAGGTGCGGTGGAGGCCGGACCGCGGCATGGTGTTGCCGCTTCGCTGAATGGAGTTGGTTTTTTGACTTTGGTTAAGGACCGCGTGGTTCTGCCGGAGCCCGGGTACGGTACGCAGCCGGATTCCCCGCAGCTGACAGTAGACTTAGCAACGATGAGCACCACGGAACCGGCCGCAGCGGCCATGTACCAAGCAGCCGGCGCGGACGACGACGCAATGGCGGCGCCCGACGTCGACCTCGCTACCGAGACTACTGAACAGCGGCGGGAGCGCTTCGAGCGTGACGCCATGCAGTACGTGGACCAGTTGTACTCGGCGGCCATGCGAATGGCGCGGAACCCTTCAGATGCCGAAGACCTGGTTCAAGAGGCCTACACGAAGGCGTTCTCGGCTTTCCACCAGTACAAGCCGGGGACCAACCTCAAAGCCTGGCTCTACCGGATCCTGACCAACACCTACATCAACCTCTACCGGAAGCGGCAGCGTGAGCCGTTGCAGTCCAATTCGGACACGATCGAGGATTGGCAGTTGGCCAAAGCAGAGTCGCATACTTCGGCAGGGCTGCGATCCGCTGAAACCGAGGCCCTGGATCACCTGCCGGATTCCGACGTCAAGAACGCCTTGCAGTCGATCCCGGAAGAATTCCGTTTGGCCGTCTACTTCGCGGATGTCGAGGGATACGCCTACAAGCAAATTTCAGAGATCATGAACACCCCCATCGGCACGGTCATGTCACGGTTGCACCGCGGCAGGAAGATGCTGCGGGACATGCTGGCGGACTACGCCGCCGAACGGGGCTTCAGGGCCCATACCGAAGATCAGGCCGCGGCCGGAAGCAACAATCAGGAGAAAGAGAAATGAGCGACTGCCAGGGATTGGGCGATTGCGACGATACGCGAATGCAGCGGATCTACGAGTACCTCGATGGTGCGCTGACCCGCGAGGACCTCACCGAGATCAAGCAGCACCTGGACACGTGCGAGGAATGTGCCGAGCAGTACGACCTTGAGTGCCTCATTCGCACCATGGTCAAGCGCTCCTGCACGGAGTCGGCTCCGGAGAACCTGAAGAACTCAATCCTCGACAGGATCCACGCCATCAAGCCGGTTGAGGCCTGAATCGCCGGCCGTGCCACAAGATCAACGCCAAGGGCCCCGGAAACCGCATGGTTTCCGGGGCCCTCGCTCTTAAGCCTTTGACGCTAAGCCGCTGGCTTAGGTGTTGGGACGCTTGCCGTGGTTCGCGCCGCCGCGCTTACGGTCACGACGCTTACGTGCACGCTTGCTCATAGCTGGCCTCCTTCAATGATTGATACTCAATAGAGCTGCCCTCCAGTTTCGCACATCAGGGCGCTGCGTCGCGAACCGGGCGACGTGTTGATGCCACAGTGGCCGGCGGTCCGTCAGTTTCCCAGGGAGTTCCTGATGGAGATGCGGGCCTGGTCAAGCACAACGCGAACAGTTTCGAGGGCTACCGGGGTCAATGGATGAGACGCGCCGTGCTGGCGTAGTTCCACCCGGATGTCGTCCCTGAAGGACTGAACCATCAGCTCCGCCTCCTTGAGGATGCGCTGGCCTTCGGGAGTGTAGCCCGCAGTCCGGCTCCTGAACGTTGCCGTGGTTGCGCTGGTGCGTGCGGCTTCAGCAGTCGCTGCCAGATCTGCGCGGAGGCCCCGCATGTTGGTCTGGATGTCTTCCCGGAGGGTGTCGGCCAGCCGCCTGACGGAGGCCGATATGGTGTCCTCGACGTCCGCCAGTTCCTGGCGGCGGCCGTCCAGTTCAGATCGGCCAGCTTCCGTGATGACGTACTTGGTACGGCGCCCATCTGTCTCGGTGGCAACAAGACCTTCTTCCTCCAACTTTGCCAAGCGGGGGTAGATGGTTCCGGCGCTGGGCGAATACGTTCCGCCAAAGCGGTCGCCCAGTGCCTTGATCACTTCATAACCGTGTTTGGGACCCGTCTCGAGCAGTGCAAGCAGGTAGAGCCGCAGAGCGCCGTGCGCGAAGACCGGAGGCATCAGAGACCCGCTTCCCCGGGGACCGGGTGACCGTTATCCGGTGCCGGCGCTGAGCCGTGAATGATATAGGTCTTGCCGGAAACGGTGTTGGTCCGCACCAGCATCAGCCGCTCGTCAGGGCCGACAATGGTGTGGATGTTGCTGCCCGGCTGGGCGTACATCTGGTCGTCGATCACCACGGTTCCGCTGGCTGACTTTGCCACGATATCCAGGCCCACATCATGCGGCAGCCGGATGGTCAGGTCCCCCGACACGGAGTTGGCCCCGAGGTCGTTGGTGTAGTCCTGGAGATCGAAGCTGAGGTCGCCGCTCACCGTGCTGGCCCGGACGTTCTTGAACGTGCCTGAGGCGGTAACTTCACCCGAGACGCTCTTGGCGGTCAGGACGCCGTCGTGTTTCCTGACGATCACTTCACCACTGACGGTGTTGACATGCAATTCGCCACTTGTGCCGTCTGCCATAACGGAACCGGAAACGGTGTTCAGCCGCGAGCGGCCGCTGATGCCCGAGACCATGCCGTCGCCGCTCACCGTCCCCGCTTCGACGTCGACGCCGGGTGGCAGCGCGATGCCGACCACCACTGAGTTGGTGCTGGTGTTGTTGACAGTTCCCATCAGGTTGCGGAACCAGCCTTGCGGCCCCTGCAGTTGGTGGCGTACTTCCAGGCGTCCATCCACCAGCGTGACAGTGAGTGGGTCACCGGTGATCTCGCTGATTTCGATGCGAACGAAGGGCTCGTCGTGGGTCATGACGTCAAAGCGGCCTTTGACGATTCCCAGCTTCAGGGAGCGGACGTCGTCCACATCAATGGTTTGCGGACCCGTCACGGTCCATAGTTCGTCTGACATGATCCCTCCAAGTTGCGATATATCGCGTTGATGTGAACACGATATATCGCGAATTGCAGGGGCGCAATAGCCTAGCGGGCGGGAGTCAGGATGACGGGCGGTAGACCTTATCGATGAGGGAGCGGGCGATGGTCACGGCCGGGTCCTTCCCATCGGCGGTCGGTGCCAGGTTGGTCCACACCACGAGGGTTACGCCATTGATCGGATCGCTGCCCATGAAGGTGTTGAAGCCCGGGAGTTCCCCAGTGTGGCCGTACAGGTTGCCGAACTTTGCAATCCCCAACCCATATGAAGCGCCGGTTGGGTTATTCGGATTGGTCGGGGTGACGCTGTCGAGCCGTTGTTGTTGAAGTTCCGGTTTCAAGAGCTTTCCGTTAACAAGGCCTTCGCCCAGCGTCTTCAGGTCCGCTGCCGTGGAAATCCCGGAACCGGCGGCCCAAGCCCATGACGGGTTGACATCAGTGACGTCGTTGGGTGCGAGGGTGCCCGCCGTTGCTTCCTTCTGCATGTCCTCCGGAAGGGCGGGATTGGTCATGGTGAGGACGTTGTCACCGAAGAAGTAGCCCTGGGGGTGCGGCTCTGGAATGCCGTTGGACGAAATGTCGGGAAAAACCGTTCCCTTCAAGCCGAGGGGCTCAAGGATGCGCTCCTTGAAAAGGTCACCGAGCGGCTTCCCTCCGACTTTCTCCGCGATGAGGCCAAGAAGGACCGTGTTGGTGTTGGAGTAATGGAACCCTTGGCCGGGCGCGAAGTACGGTTGATGGGCAAACGCCAGGGCGATGAGCTCCTCCGGCTGCCAGACTCTCTGAGGCTCTTTGTCCATGGCTGTATTGAGCTCAAGGGTCTCCGTGTAGTTGAACAGACCGCTTCGCATGGTCAGCATCTGTTCCAGGGTGATTGCACCCCCATTGGGAACGTCGGGGCGATACTTGGACACGGGATCATCCAGTGCGAGCTTGCCCTCCTGAACCAACTGCAGGATGACAGTGGTGGTCCAGGTCTTCGTGACGGAACCTACCCGGATATGGTCCTCCGCGGTTACCGGCCGGTCGGAGCCCCGGACGCCCGTACCGTACTAAGCACTAAGCGTTCCCTCGGGCGTCTCAAGCAGCACAACGGCTCCGGGCACCAGGACTTCCTTCGCTGCCCGTTCGAACTCCGCGCGTAAGCTCGCGGCATCGAACGGCTGCAAAGCTGCAGGGGCAGCTGTAGCCGAGGTGGTGGCTGACGTCGGTGTGGTGGATGCGGGTGCCGTGGAAGATGCGGGTGCCGTGGAAGAGATGGCAGTGGAGGGAGGACCGGAACTGCAGGAAACTGTGGCTGCGACGGCGGCCACGATGGCCGCTGTGACTGCTGTTCTGACAGAAACCTGCCTGCTCCGCATCATGGCTACTCCGGTTGAGCGATATTAAGCCATTGGAACCAGCCGCGGTGCAGGACGAGCCACGCAATCAATCCGTAGCCCGCCTGGCCCGGTGTGCCCCCATTGGCTGCGAGGTCCGTCCTCCACTGCTCATGATTGAGCAAGGGAGAGAACGTGTCAACGTAATGATGATTTCGCCTGGTGGTGACGTCGGCAAAGGCGGTGTTCAGCTCGGCCAGCCGCTTGTTCCGTGCAGGATCCAGTGTGGGCGGCGGACCGACAACAAACACCTCCACGCTGCTGTGCGATGCACCGTCAAGGATGTTGGCCAGATTCAGCCGGCTGCGCGCCGTGGACAGACCAAATTCCAGGTCCCGGCCTGAAAGGCCGATCACCAAACGATTCTCGTGGGTATCACTGAACCTCCGGCCGGCTTCATCCTGCCAACGGGCAGCGAGGCCCTCCGTGCCTTCCATGGGGCAGGGGAGCGGGAAACTTTCCACCACGACGGAGTCCTGGGGCGTACGGGCCAGCACTCTTCCGAGCCAACCCAATGCGCGGGGATCCCCCAGGCCCGCGAGCAGTTCATCTCCTACAGCTGCGATGCGCAGCTTCCTGTCTTCCACGGTTACCTCTTCACACTCGTTACGGTCCTTGCACGGTTTCCGGATCATCGGCCGGTTCGGGAACCGGGTACTTGTCCCATTAAACAGAACTGCCCGGCCTGAGGCGCGCTCATCGCTCCTCAGACCGGGCAGTTTCGCTTACTTGCGTTCGAACGCCTGCTTGATCAGGGCATCCTGCTCAGCTGCGTGGCGCTTCATGGAACCGGCAGCGGTGGATGCCGAAGCCGGACGCGACACGAGGCGGAGCTTGCGGTCCAGCTCCGGTGCCAGGTTCAGGCCCATGAACGGCCACGGACCCTGGTTGGCGGGCTCGTCCTGCGCCCAAACGATGTCAGCGTTCGGGTACTTGGCGAGCTCGGCATCAATCTCGGCCTTGGGCAGCGGGTACAACTGCTCAACGCGGATGATCGCGGTGGAGGTATCGCCGGACTTCTGGCGGTTGGACAGGAGGTCGTAGTACAACCGGCCCGAGACCAGGATGACCCTGTCCACGTTGGCAGGCTGTACTTCCGGATCGCCAATGACCGGCCGGAAGCCGCCGTTGGTAAAATCTTCGACGGCGGATGCGGCACCCTTGAGGCGGAGCAACTGCTTGGGAGTGAAGATAATCAACGGCTTGCGCGGACGGCTGTAGGCCTGGCGGCGCAGCAAGTGGAAGTGCGAAGCCGCCGTGGTGGGATTCGCCACGATCATGTTGTCCTCGGCGCACATCTGCAGGAAGCGCTCGATGCGTGCCGACGAGTGGTCCGGGCCCTGGCCTTCGTAGCCATGCGGAAGCATGAGCACCAGCGAGGAGCGCTGCCCCCACTTCTGTTCAGCCGAGGAGATGAATTCGTCAATGATGGTCTGCGCGCCGTTGACGAAGTCACCGAACTGGGCTTCCCACAGGACGAGGGCATCCGGACGCTCCACCGAGTAGCCGTATTCGAAGCCCATGGCAGCGTATTCGGACAGCAGGGAGTCGTAAATCCAGAGTTTGGCCTGATCATCGGAGAGATTGCCCAAGGGCAGCCATTCGTTGCCATTGGCGCGGTCGTGGAATACGGCGTGGCGCTGGACGAACGTGCCGCGCCGGGAGTCCTGACCGGCAAGGCGTACGGGTACGCCCTCCATGATCAGCGAACCAAAGGCTGCGATCTCGCCAAAGCCCCAGTCGATGCCACCCTCACGGGACATCTGCTCGCGCTTCTCCAAAAGCTGCTTGAGCTTGGAGTGAACGGTGAAGCCGTCCGGGATTTCCAGGTGGGCCTTGCCGATACGGGCAAGGGTTTCCGCGGAGATCGCCGTAGAGGCAGGGGAGTTGGTCCCGAAGTCGGCCTGCTGGGCGATGGGACGCTCGATGTCCGAGACAGCCGCAGAGTCCGCCGTGATGATCGGGATCGGAGACGTCTGGGCGGCGTGCGTCTCAGCGAAGACACGCTCAAGGCGTTCCTGGTAGTCGCGGAGCAGCTGCTCTGCTTCTTCCTCGGTGATGTCGCCACGGCCGATCAGCGACTCGGTGTACAGCTTGCGGACGGAACGCTTGGCCTCGATCAGGTTGTACATGAGCGGCTGGGTCATCGAGGGGTCGTCGCCTTCGTTGTGGCCGCGACGGCGGTAGCAGACCATGTCGATGACGACGTCCTTGTGGAAACGCTGACGGAACTCGTAGGCCAGCTGCGCAACGCGCACCACGGCCTCGGGGTCGTCGCCGTTCACGTGAAAGACCGGTGCCTGGATCATCTTGGCCACGTCCGTGGAGTACGTGGACGAACGCGATGACGACGGCGCAGTGGTGAAGCCAACCTGGTTGTTGACGATCACGTGGATGGTGCCGCCGGTGCGGTAGCCACGCAATTGCGAGAGGTTGAGGGTCTCAGCCACAACACCCTGGCCGGCGAAGGCCGCGTCACCGTGGACCATGATGGGCAGGACAGGGAAAGATTCACCCTGGTCCAAGCGGTCCTGCTTGGCGCGGACGATGCCCTCAAGGACGGAGTCCACAGCTTCAAGGTGGGACGGGTTGGCGGCCAGGTAGACCTTGGTCTGCTTGCCGTTGTCCGACGTGAAGGTTCCTTCGGTACCCAGGTGGTACTTGACGTCGCCGGAGCCCTGGACCGAGCGCGGGTCCTGGGTGCCTTCGAATTCACGGAAGACCTGGGCGTAGGTCTTGCCTGCGATGTTGGTCAGCACATTCAGACGGCCACGGTGCGCCATGCCGATGGCAACTTCGTCCAGGCCATCGTCAGCTGCATCCGAGATGACGGCGTCGAGCAGCGGGATCAGCGACTCGCCACCCTCGAGGGAGAAGCGTTTCTGGCCGACGAACTTGGTTTGCAGGAAGGTCTCGAAAGCCTCTGCGGCGTTGAGCTTGGAGACGATGCGCAGCTGCTCTTCGCGGCTGGGCTTGGAGTACGGGTGCTCCAACTGGTCCTGGAACCACTTGCGCTCTGCCGGTTCCTGGATGTGCATGTACTCGATGCCGGTGGTGCGGCAGTAAGCGTCGCGGAGTACTCCGAGGATGTCCCGGAACTTCAGCTGCGGCTTGCCGCCGAAGCCGCCTGTGGGCCACTCGCGGTCAAGGTCCCACAGGGTCAAACCGTAGGTCAGGACGTCGAGGTCAGGGTGCTTGCGCTGCACGTACTCCAGCGGATCGGTGTCGGCCATGAGGTGGCCGCGTACGCGGTAGGAGTGGATGAGCTGCTGGATACGGGCAACCTTGTTGATCTCGTCAGCCGGATCAACCTGGAGGTCAGGGCTCCAGCGCACGGGCTCGTAAGGAATGCGCAGTGCTTCGAAGATTTCGTCGTAGAAGTTCTGCGCGCCGAGGAGCAGCTGGTGGACCAGCTTGAGGAACTCGCCACTGCCGGCACCCTGGATCACACGGTGATCGTAGGTGGAGGTCAGCGTCAGGATTTTGCTGATGGCGTTCTGGGCGATGATCTTCTCGCTGGCACCCTGGAACTCCGCGGGGTAGTCAAGGGCGCCGACGCCGATGATGGCAGCCTGTCCCTTGGAGAGGCGCGGCACCGAATGAACGGTACCGATGCCGCCGGGGTTGGTCAGCGAAACCGTAGTGCCTGCGTGGTCGTCAGCCGTCAGCTTGCCGTTGCGGGCGCGCTTGATGAGGTCCTCGTAGGTGTGCCAGAACTCGGCGAAGTCCATGGTCTCGGCCTTCTTGATGTTGGGAACCATCAGGAGGCGGGTGCCATCGGGCTTGGGCATGTCAATGGCAATGCCAAAGTTGACGTGTGCCGGCTGCACGGCGCTCGGCTTGCCATCGATCTCGTCGTAGAAGACGTTCATCGACGGGAACTGGGAAAGCGCGCGAACAACGGCGTAACCGATGAGGTGCGTGAAGGACACCTTGCCACCGCGGGCACGGGCAAGGTTGGAGTTGATGACGACGCGGTTGTCAATGAGCAGCTTGGCGGGAACTGCCCGGACGCTGGTAGCCGTAGGAACTTCCAGGCTGGTGACCATGTTGGTGGCAATGGCCTTGGCCGGTCCCCGGAGGACGGAAACGACGTCTTCCTCCGGTGCCGTTGGAGCTTTGGTGCTCTTGGGCAACTGGGCGGGAATGGGCTGGGCCGTGGTGCCGGCGGCGGGCTTCTTTGCTCCGTCCCGGGCAACCGTGGCAGGTGCTTTCTTCGCCGGGGCGGGGGCCGCGGCAGGGGTAGCGGCCGCGGCAGGGGCTGCTGCAGGAGCGGCCGGCGCCGGTGCCGGTGCCGCTGCAGCCGGAGCTACCACGGGAAGTACTTGGGTAGGGGGGGTGGCAGCTGCTGGAGCTGCAGAGGTTCCGTTGGAAGAAGTGCCGTCAGCGGAAGCAAAGGATTCGAAGAGCGGCCACCACTTGGTGTCCACCGAATTCTTGTCCTGTTGGTACCGCTCGTACAGTTCGTCAACGAGCCACTCGTTTCCGCCAAATTCCTCTGGTAGACGGTGGCTGGGCTGCTCTGGCACTTGAAATACGCCTCTTCCATGAGTGTTGTTTTCCCGCTGGCCAAAGTTGCTTTTCCGCAACGATGGGACAGGGTCCGGGTCCCGCGAACTCAGACCCCTGACAGTCTAGTTAGGATCGTTGGTTAACTGCCAATAGTGGTGACCTAAATCATGTTGCGGCTGACTTAGTGGACCGTCTTGCCTATTAACCTGCGGTAACCCGCGTGCGGGGTCCCCGTCGGGCGGACTGTAGACTGAAAG
Organism: Arthrobacter sp. yr096; assembly: GCF_900108925.1. Classification (NCBI taxonomy): domain Bacteria; kingdom Bacillati; phylum Actinomycetota; class Actinomycetes; order Micrococcales; family Micrococcaceae; genus Arthrobacter; species Arthrobacter sp. yr096. Next base: position 830,994 of record NZ_FNYI01000001.1, read on the forward strand.
TCTTATGGACAGTAAATCTAGGTGCCGGCCTGGGAACTGTCGGGGGAGCCAATCTGGCAACTCCGCACAGCGCGCCCGTCGAGCCGGCAATACCCGTTCACATGCCCATCACGCGCCGGCGTTCACAGCCGGTGGCGCCGCAGACCACGCGTCCGCAGCGCCCGACCAGCCTCCGCCGGGGCGAATTTCCCGGCCTTCGGCACCTTCCCCATTGCATGCGCCCGCCCTAGGAGGGATGCGCTAAGTGGAATGGATTCTTCTTTTGGCCGGCTTTGCCCTCATCCTGGGCACCGGCTTCTTCGTAGCAGTTGAGTTTTCCCTGGTTGCCTTGGACCAGTCCAGCGTCCAGCGCGCAGTCGATAGTGGCGACCATGCTGCAGCCCCTCTGCTCAAATGCCTGAAGTCGCTCTCCACGCAACTTTCCAGCTGTCAGCTTGGCATTACGTTGACCACGCTGTTGACGGGTTTCGTGATGGAACCATCCGTTGGCCAGTTGCTGTTGGGGCCCCTTGGTCTTCTGGGTTTGCCGTCGGAGGTGGTGCACTCCGTCGCGTTGATCGTCGCCATGGCTTTCGCAACGCTCCTGTCCATGCTGCTTGGCGAACTGGTTCCCAAGAACATGGCCATTGCCCTGGCATTCCCGCTGGGTAAGCGGCTGGCCCGCCCGCAACTGATGTTTACGGCAGTTTTTAAGCCGGCGATTGTGGTGCTGAACGGGTTTTCCAACAAGGTCCTGAACCTGTTCGGCCTTGAAGCCAAGGAGGAGATCTCGGGCGCGAGGACACCCGCTGAGCTTGCTTCTTTGGTGCGGCGTTCTGCCGAACTTGGAACCTTGGACGCAGGGACAGCCAACTTCGTTGCCCGGACCCTGAACTTTTCGGGGCGGACGGCGGCTGATGTCATGACACCGCGCATTCGCATGGAAACGATCGACGCAGACCAGACGGTGGCTGACATCCTGGATGCCGCCCGGCGAACGGGGTACTCCCGTTTCCCGATCATCGGCGATTCCACGGACGATATCCGTGGGGTGGTCCACGTCAAAAAGGCTGTGGCCGTCCCTGCTGAGCGTCGGGCGAAGCTCCAAGCCGGAGCAATCATGACCGATGTCCTGCAGGTCCCCGAGACGATTCACCTGGACGCCCTCCTGTCTGAACTGCGCGAGGGCAACCTGCAACTCGCCGTCGTTCTTGACGAGTATGGCGGCACCGCCGGCATCACCACCCTTGAGGACCTTGTTGAGGAGATCGTCGGCGAAGTATCGGATGAGCACGACAAGGTCCGTCCCGGAGTGCTGCAGAGTGCATCCGGTGACTGGTACTTCCCTGGACTTCTCAGGCCGGACGAAGTGTCCGAGCAGATTCCCAATCTCACTGTCCCTGACGAGTCCGCTTACGAAACGGTGGGCGGCTACGTCATGAGCCAGCTGGGCCGCATTGCCAAAACAGGAGATGTGGTGGAGACGGTCGGGGGCACGCTCACTGTGACCAGGATGGACGGACGAAGAATCGACCGGATTTGCTTCCACCACGTGGAAAGCGATGAGTCGTCCCCTGCTGAGGCCGGGAGCCCGCGCAATGAAGCAGGTGCCGTATGAGCGACTGGGTAGGTATTGTCTGGCTGGTAGTCCTCCTGATTGGCAACGCGTTCTTCGTCGGTGCCGAGTTTGCTGTCATGTCTGCACGGCGAAGCCAGATTGAACCGTTGGCCGAAGCCGGCTCCAAGCGTGCGCAGACTACTTTGCGGGCCATGGAAAACGTGTCACTGATGCTCGCATGTGCGCAGTTGGGCATCACTGTCTGCTCCCTCCTGATCCTTCAGGTTGCCGAGCCCGCCATCCACCACCTGTTGGCGGAACCGCTTGAATTGGCAGGAGTGCCGGTGGAGTTGGCAGACGTCATCGCCTTTGCGATCGCGTTGCTGTTCGTCACCTTCCTCCACGTCACGTTTGGCGAGATGGTCCCCAAGAATATTTCGGTGTCCGTGGCGGACAAGGCAGCACTCCTGCTGGCGCCGCCGCTGATGTTCATCGCCCGCGTGGTCAACCCGATCATTTGGTCCCTTAACTGGCTGGCCAACCACATCCTGCGGTTGATGAAAATCGAACCGAAGGATGAGGTGTCTTCCTCGTTCACGCTCGAGGAGGTGCAGTCCATCGTTCAGGAGTCAACCCGACACGGCTTGGTTGACGACGACACAGGATTGTTGAGCGGGGCCCTGGAGTTCTCAGAACATACGGCCTCCCACATCATGGTTCCCCTGGACAAGCTGGTGGTACTGAAGACCGCGTCCACGCCTGTGGACCTGGAAAAGGCGGTCAGCCGCACGGGATTCTCCCGTTTCCCGATGGTTGACGACGACGGCGAACTCGCCGGTTACCTGCACGTGAAGGACATCCTGTCCATTCCGGAGGAAGGCAGACGGCACCCTATCGCCGAGGGTCGCATCCGGTCCTTGGCCAATTTGTCTCCGGACGATGAGATCGAGCAAGCGATGTCCGTCATGCAACGAACGGGTTCGCACCTGGCACGTGTGGTGGGAGCGGCCGGTGATACTCAAGGTGTCCTGTTCCTGGAGGATGTCATTGAGCAGTTGGTCGGTGAGATCCGCGATGCCACGCAGGCGACGGGTATCCGCCGCTATGGAGGCCAGCAAGCCCAGTAGTCCGCAGCAACGACGTGGAACAGCCTGGCGCCGACCAGTCAGGGTCGGCGCCAGAGCTTTCTAAATAGGAATCATTCCCATTTAGCGCTACACTCGAATGTGTCATTTATTGTGTTTGATTCTCATTTGAGTAGATCCGAGGTCTTCGTGCGTCGTTCCGCCGCCCGCCTGTCCATCGCCGCTTCCGCTGGTCTTGTCGCGCTCCTGCTTTCCTCTTGTGCCGGAACGGCCGGAGCGGATACCACCTCATCGTCCGGCGCGATTGAGGTGGTCACCTCCACGAACGTCTACGGCGACATTGTGAAGGCCATTGGCGGTGACAAAGTCAACGTGAACGCCATCATCACCAAGACGAGCCAGGACCCCCACTCGTATGAGGCCAGCGCGCAGGACAAGCTGGTGATCTCCAAGGCGAAGCTGGTTGTTGAGAATGGTGGCGGCTACGACGAGTTCCTGCACAAGATCGCTGACGAGACCAAAATCGGCCATGAGAACATGATCAGCGCTGTCGAAATCTCCGGGCTGGCTCCCGAGGAGGAGGCCCACAGCGAAGAAGCCCACAGCGAAGAGGGCCACACGCATAACCACGGCGAGTTCAATGAGCACGTCTGGTACAGCCTGGACACCATGGGCAAGCTCGCAGATGCCGTTGCCAGCAAGCTCGGCAGCCTGGACTCAGCGTCGGCTTCAACTTTCAGCGGCAACGCGGAGGCCTTCAAGGCAAAGCTCTCTGAACTCACCGGAAAGCTGAACGCGGTGAAGGCTACGAGCGATCACGAACCCGTTGCCATCACGGAGCCAGTACCCCTGTACCTCCTGGAAGCGGCAGGCCTGGAGAATAAGACCCCCGAGGCGTACAGTGCCGCGGTTGAAGAGGGAACTGATGTTCCTGCTGCCGTGCTCAAGGAAACTACTGACCTCCTCAACGCCAAGTCGGTGCGGTTCCTTGCCTACAACGAACAGACCGAGGGACCCCAGACCGAGGCCGTCAAGCGTGCCGCAGAAGCCGCTGGCGTGCCGGTACTGAACTTCACGGAGACCCTGCCCGATGGCAAGGACTACGTCCAATGGATGACGGACAACGTGGAGTCCATTTCCTCGGCGCTCAAGAAGTAGCGCTCCGAACACCCCCAGTGCAGTGAAGGGCCCTGTCAGCGTCCTAAGATATTGAGGATGACTGAGGGCCCTTTTGCCTGCCACCAGAACAGGCGCCAACACCAGCGCCACAACATTGCGTTCCCTGTGGCGCATGGATCGAGGACAAGTTTTGACACCGGTAGTGAGCCTCCGCGGAGCCAGCCTGCAGTTCGGCAAGAGGACACTCTGGCGGGATCTGGACCTCGACATCAATCCGGGGGAGTTCTTTGCGGTTCTGGGCCCCAATGGCAGCGGAAAAACCAGTTTTCTGAAAGTACTTTTGGGATTGCAGGAACTGCACTCCGGGACGGTGTCCTTGGGTGGACACCCTGTGGAACGTGGAAGCAAACGGATCGGTTACATCCCTCAGCAGAAGTCCTTTGCCCCGGATACGCCGTTGCGGGCACGGGACCTGGTGGGCTTGGGCATTGACGGGCACCGCTGGGGTATGCGGCTGTCATCACGCAAGGTCAACCAGCGGATCGACGAGTTGCTTGAGCAGGTTGGTGCCTCCGACTACGCAAGGGTGCCTGTGGGGCAGCTGTCCGGCGGTGAGCAGCAACGGCTCAGGGTGGCCCAGGCCCTTGCCACGGAACCGCAGGTCCTGTTGTGCGACGAGCCGCTGTTGTCGTTGGATCTGCATCATCAGCAGGGCGTCAGCTCGCTGATCAACAAGCAGTGCCACGAACGGAACAGTGCAGTTGTCTTCGTAACCCACGAGATCAACCCTGTGATCGACTACGTCGACCGCGTGCTCTATTTGGCCGGTGGCCAATTCCGGGTAGGAACCCCGCAAGAGGTCATGACCACGGAGGTGCTGTCGGAGCTTTACGACAGCCACGTGGAAGTCATCCATACCAACGGAAGGATCGTCGTCGTCGGTCTTCCCGACGCAACCACGCACTTCCACGACGATGCCCATGCCACCGCCGGGGAGGAGCTCTAAATGGATCTCGACACGATTTTTCAGACCATTTTTAACTTCGAGAACTATGGCGAGTTGCTGGTCCTGGTCCAGAACTCCATCTGGGCCGGTGCCGTCTTGGGGCTGCTGGGAGGCTTGGTAGGCACTTTTGTCATGAAGCGGGACCTTGCTTTCGCGGTCCACGGAATCTCCGAGCTGTCATTTGCCGGTGCGGCCTTTGCTTTGCTGATCGGCGCAGACATCATTTTCGGTTCGTTGATCGGCTCAGTGGCTGCGGCAGTGCTGCTCGGCTTCATGGGCGTGAGGGCGCGGGACAAGAACTCGATCATTGGCGTCATCATGCCGTTCGGCCTGGGCTTGGGCATCTTGTTCCTGGCCCTGTATGAGGGCCGCGCAGCCAACAAATTCGGTCTGCTGACCGGTCAGATCGTTTCCGTAGACACGGTCCAACTGCAGGTTCTCGCCGCGACAGCCGTGGTGGTGATGCTGGCACTGGTGGCCATCTGGCGACCGTTGAGTTTTGCCAGCGTGGACCCGGAAATGGCGGAAGCCCGGGGCGTACCGGTCAGGGGACTTGCGATCGGCTTCATGGTGCTGTTGGGCGTCAGCGTGGCGTTGTCCATCCAGATTGTTGGTGCTCTGCTCGTGCTGGCTTTGCTTATTACCCCTGCTGCCGCCGCGCTGCGCGTGACTACCTCGCCAAGGTTGGTGGTGTTGCTGAGCGTGGCCTTCGCAATGACGGCCACGGTAGGTGGCATTTTGCTGGCACTTGGAAGCCGCATTCCCATCAGCCCATACGTCACCACATTGTCTTTCTTGATTTACGTGGTGTGCCGGATTGTTGGACGGGTTCGAGCCAGCCGTGGCCTCAACGGCAGGGTATCGCGGGAGCAGCCTGCAGGAGCCCTCTAGAGTATTCCGGCCGCTTTTTTCGCCGTGCACTCCGGGCAGAGGCCGAAGATTTCCACGGTGTGGGCCACCTCGGTGAAACCATGTTCAGTGGCCGTCCGCGCAGCCCAGGTTTCGACGGCGGGCGCCTCCACCTCGACGGCCTTGCCGCAGTTACGGCACAGCAAATGGTGGTGGTGTCCGGTGACTGCGCAGCGCCGGTAGACGGCTTCGCCTTCGCCGTTTCGAAGGACGTCAATGAGACCGTCATCTGCCAAAGACTGGAGGATGCGGTACGCGGTGGCCAACGATACGGAAATTCCCTTGTTCTGCAGCAGCCGGTACAGCTCCTGTGTGCTGACGAAGTCATCCAATTCGTCCAGCGCGGCGCTGACAGCCAAGCGTTGCTTGGTGACACGCTGCTCCTTGACGCCGCTGGAGGCCGGCGCCGCAGGGCCGGTCGTGGCGGAATTGGTGCCGTGTGGCATTGAAAGACTCACTTCCGTGGGGATGCTGGCAAACCCCAATTTTACCAGCAGGGGAAGCTTGGAAACTGTCAGCGGCCGCCCATAGGCTGTCCCCATGAAGCTCACCAAGTACACCCATGCCTGTGTCCGGTTGGAGAAGGACGGAAACGTTCTGGTCATTGATCCCGGAACGTTTTCCGAGTCAGAGGAAGCATTGAGCGGGGCCGATGCCGTACTTGTCACCCACGAGCACAATGACCACATTGACCGTCAGGCTGTGCTGGCCGCCATGCGCAGCAATGTCTCCTTGGTGGTCCATGCCCCCGCCGGTGTTGCCGCGGCATTGAAGGAAGATGACGATGTTGCCGAGCGGGTGCACACCGTTGAGCCCGGTTCTGACTTCGAAACCGCCGGATTCAGCGTGCGCACCTTCGGCGGCCAGCATGCTGTCATCCATCCGCAAATCCCGGTGGTGGCAAACATTGGTTACCTGGTGGATGGGAACGTGTTCCACCCCGGGGATTCCTTTGTGGTCCCTGACGGGATCGATGTCAAAACGCTCCTGCTCCCGATCCATGCGCCGTGGTCCAAGGTAGGCGAAGTACTGGACTTCGTTATTTCGGTGCGTGCGCCCAGGGCGTTCCCGGTCCACGACGGCCTGCTCAATGAGCTGGGACGCGGGGTGGTTGAGGGCCACGTGACGCGGATCGGAGCCCGGTACGGTACAAGCTATGAACGGCTTGTTCCCCGTGACTCAGTGGAGGTCTAGCCCGACCAAGCGCCGGTCTCGTGGAATCGGTCCAGAGCGTCCTCATGGGGCGCGGGGTCCAGCCCGTGCGCTGCCAGCCACCCGGCGTCGTTGTAGCTGCCCGCATAGCGGTCGCCGCCGTCGCACATCAACGACACAATGCTGCCCTTGCGTCCTTCGGCGACCATGCCGGCCACCAACTGCCACACGCCCCAGAGATTGGTGCCCGTGGACGGGCCCGCATGCAGGCCGGTGAGTTTGCGGAGGTGGCGCATGGCAGCGATGGATGCGGCGTCTGGCACCTGGATCATGTGGTCGATGACCGCCGGTACGAAACTGGGCTCCGAACGGGGCCGGCCAATACCTTCGATGCGCGACGGCGAACCGGTGGCAGCAGCCGCGTCGCCGTCCCGCCACGCCGGGTAGAAGGCGGAATTTTCGGGGTCCACCACGGCCAGTCGCGTGTTGTAGCGGTTGTAGCGAAGGTAGCGGCCGATGGTGGCGCTGGTCCCGCCCGTACCCGCTCCCACAACGATCCATTCCGGAACCGGGTGTTCTTCCAAGGAAAGTTGTTCGAAGATGGATTCCGCGATGTTGTTGTTTCCGCGCCAGTCCGTGGCCCGTTCGGCATAGGTGAACTGGTCCATGTAGTAGCCGCCCGACGTCTTTGCGGTTTCCTCGGCCACGGCATAGACCTCCGAAGCATGGTCCACCAACAGGCATGCACCGCCAAAGTCTTCGATCAGGGCGATCTTCTCGGGGCTGGTGGTCTTGGTCATCACCGCGATGAAGGGCAATCCGATGAGCCGGGCAAAGTAGGCCTCGGAGACTGCGGTGCTGCCGCTGGAAGCTTCCACAATGGTGGTGCCCTCCGTGATCCAGCCGTTGACCAGGCCATAGAGGAACAAGGACCGCGCCAAACGGTGTTTGAGGCTGCCCGATCGATGCGTCGACTCATCTTTGAGGTACAGCTGGACGCCCCAGTGTTCCGGCAGCGGGACAGCGTAAAGGTGCGTGTCCGCCGAGCGGTTGTTCTCGGCTTCGATTTTCCGGATGGCCTCGCTGGCCCATGCCCTGTCCTGAATACACGAATTGCTCACCCGATAAGCCTAGGCTGGAATGCGGGCGCCGGCAGCAACAGGGCCCATTCGCCGGAATGAAGGAGAGCTTATGGCCACGCTGATGAGTGCACCAGAACTGCATGCGCGTCTCAAGACGGGGGACCGCACCGTTTTGTTGGACGTTCGCTGGGTGTTGGGCCGCACTGACGGACAGATCGAATATTTGGCGGGGCACCTTCCCGGTGCGGTGTTTGTGGATCTCCCCACCGAACTTGCCGATCATGCGCAGCCACGACTCGGACGCCACCCCTTGCCATCCGCAGAGCGGTTCCAAGAGGCAGCACGCCGGTGGGGTATTAATGACGGCGACACGGTCGTCGCCTACGACAACAGCGGCAGCATGGCGGCGGCACGTGTGTGGTGGATGCTGCGAAACGCCGGTGTTTCCTCGGTGTACCTGCTGGACGGCGGTCTGGCAGCCTGGCGCGCGAACGGATATGCGGTGGAGCCCGGGGAGGTGATTCCCGGGGCCGGAAATGTCACTTTGGGCGAGGGCAACATGCCGGCCATCACTGAGCTGGAGGCCGCGCAGTGGCACAGCGATGGGGTGTTGCTGGACGCCCGGGCGGGGGAACGCTACAGAGGCGAAGTAGAGCCCATTGATCCCAGGGCGGGACACATTCCGGGTGCTGTGAGCGCACCGACCACTGGGAACATCAGGGCCGATGGGACCTTCCTGCCGGCAGACCAGCTGCGGCAGCGTTTTAAGGAGATGGGCCTGCATATGTCCACCAGCGTGGCCGTCTATTGCGGTTCCGGGGTGACTGCCAGCCACGAAATCGCCGCACTGGAAATCGCCGGATACACTGCCGCGCTCTTCCCGGGATCGTTCTCGCAGTGGTCCAACAACACCGCGAATCCTGTGGTTGTGGGGAGCGAGCCACTTGGCGAAGGCGCTGGTGGTGCCGATGCTCACGCTGGCCCAAGTGGCACCAGTACCTCTGCCGGGAGTAGCGTCGGAGGATGACTCCCGGACGTCCAGTGCCCCCGCCCCTTGCCAAGCCCATCACCCTTGACCCCAGTGGTCCCGGTGCCGAAACCAGGACGCTCGCCGCGGCGTACGGCGCAACCTCGCCTGACAGCGGGTTGGTGCCGCTGACAGTGGCACGCCGGGTCCCCACCGAAGACGACATCGAAATCGCCGTCGAATTCTGCGGACTGTGTCACTCCGATGTACATGCGACGCGTGGTGAATGGCGAGTGCCGCCGTACCCGCTGGTCCCTGGCCACGAAATTGTGGGCCGGGTAACCCGCGCGGGCGTCGGAGTGCAGGACTTTGCCGTTGGAGACCGTGTGGGTGTTGGTTGCATGGTTGACTCCTGCCGCGAATGCGAGAGTTGCCTCGAAGGCCTGGAGCAACACTGCGAGCGGGGCAACATCGGCACCTACGGAGCTGCCGACCCCCGCCACGGCGACGCCATCACCCAGGGCGGCTACTCGACGTCGGTTGTGGTGGACAAGCGCTTCGTGCTGCGCGTTCCAGAAGCCCTGGACCCCGCAGCGGCAGCGCCTTTGTTGTGTGCAGGAATCACCACCTACTCGCCGCTGCGGTACTTCGACGTAGAAGAAGGCGACTCCGTAGGCGTTGTGGGGCTGGGCGGACTGGGACATATGGCCGTCAAGATCGCCAAGGCCATGGGCGCGGAGGTCACTGTTTTTACTACCTCCGAATCCAAGTTCGACGCCGCCAGGGAGCTGGGTGCAGACCACGTGGTCCTCTCCAAGGATGCCGACGCCATGGAGGCCGCGAATCGGAGCATCGACGTCATTATTGATACCGTCGCCGCCCCGCACGACCTCAACCCTTACTTCCGTACGCTTCGCCTTGATGGTGCGCTCTTCCAGTTGGGCCTTCCCGCCGACGATATGCCGCCGGTCAGCCCCGGGCTGCTCATCCGCCGCCGACTCGCCTACGCGGGTTCGTTGATCGGGGGCATCGAGGAGACCCAGGAAATGCTGGATTTCTGCGCGGCACACGGAGTGGCCAGCGACATCGAAATCGTAGGGGCTGAACAGCTGAACGAGGCATACGACCGTATGGTGGCCGGCGACGTGAAGTACCGTTTTGTGCTGGACACCGCAACACTTCAGGAACCATCGGAAAGGGCAGACGCATGAGCACACTGTTCACCAAGATCATCAATGGGGAGATCCCGGGCCGTTTCGTCTGGAAGGACCAGGACGTAGTGGCTTTCCTGACCATCGCGCCACTCACGCACGGACACACCTTGGTGGTGCCGCGTGAAGAGGTTGACTCGTGGACGCACGCCAGCCCCGAGCTCCTTGCAAAAGTCATGGACGTCGCCCAAAGCATCGGCAAGGTCCAGGAGGAGCTGTTCGACGCCAAACGCGTGGGCGTCCTGATGGAGGGCTTTGAGGTGGAACACCTGCACGTGCATGTGTGGCCGGCATACTCCAGTGCGGACTTTGAGGTCCACAACGTGGATCACAATCCTGATCCGGCAGTCATGGATGCCACCGCAGTGAAGCTTCGTGCCGCCCTCCGGACGGCTGGGCATGGAGACGCTGTCCCCGAGGACTGATCCCAAACCAGAGTTAACCCGGCGGTGCTGAATCAGCGCCGCCGGGTTTTTCTTTGGTGGCTCGTCAGGCAGGCGCCAGTGCCTGGTTCAACACAGTGCGGATGCGCTTCTCCGACACCGAATATGCGGTCCCCAGCTCCACCGCGAACAGGCTCACCCGAAGTTCCTCGATCATCCAGCGCACCCGGGTTAATTCCGCTCCCGCCCTGCGTCCGGGAAGCAGCGCAGAAACGGCGTCATCGTAGTCATCCTCCAGCGCCTGCACAATTGCCATATTGAGGCCGTCACGCTGGACGTTCCCCGGCAGTTTTTCCAGCCGTTTTTCGATCGCTTGCAGATACCTGGGCAGCTGGCTGAGCTGCGTGTAGCCCGTCCGTGCTACAAAGCCAGGAAAAACCAGCTGTTCCAGTTGGCTCTTCATGTCGTTGAGGGCACTGATCAGCGGGAGGCTTGCGTTGGACTTGAGCTCCTTCTGAATGCGCCGGGTACTTGCCAGGATGCGTTCGACGACGGCAGTCACCGTGAACACGGTGTCGATCAGTTCGGCCCGGACTACCTCGTACAACGCATCAAAAGCCTGCCTGTCCCACGGGAGATCCTGCGGCGTCAGTTTGTCGATGGCCGCAAGGGCGCAGTCCGCGATCAATGCGCTCACTGATCCATGCGGGTTCTGGCTGAAGGTCAGCTTCTCCATGTTGCTCAGGTGCTCCAGCACATAGCGGTCGGGAGGCGGAATGCGAAGGGCCAGGAGCCGGATAACGCCGCCACGCATGGCCGTCTCCTGCTCTGCCCGGGTTTGGAACACCCGGAGTGCAACCGATTTGCCGTCGTCCACGATCGCTGGGAATCCGGTGACGGAGTGTCCCTTCACGGTGCGTGTGACCTGACGCTCCACGGTGCCGAAGTCCCATTCGGTGATACCGCTGCGTTCCGCTACCGCTCCGTTGCCGGCCGAGGCGTTGGGGTTGGCCGCCGTCGACGGTTGGTTGTTTGCGGTGCCGGTTGCCTTGCCGCCTGTTGTGCGGGAAGTGGTAGCAGGGGTAGCCCCGAGCGATTCGGCGATGGCCCGGCGTGTGGCCGGTGCCAGCTTTTCCTGAAGCTCTGCGAGGTCTTTGCCCTCGTCCAGTACTTTGCCCTTGCTGTCCACCACTTTGAAGCTCACCCGGAGGTGCGGCGGTACTGCGTCCCAGTTCCATGAACCAGGAGGAATGACGTGACCCCGGAGGCGGCGCAGGACCAGTTCCAAGGATGGCTCAAGCTCGTCAGCTGCGGGATCAAAGTCTGATTCCAGGGCTGCGGCAGCCTGGCGCGCGACATCGGGGGCAGGAACAAAATTCTTACGAATCTGTTTGGGCAGCGATTTGATGAGCGCCGTGACCAGTTCAGCGCGTTGCCCCGGGATCTGCCACCGGAAGGGGGCATCGTCCAGTTGGTTGAGGAACAGTACAGGCACCTCGGCGGTGACGCCGTCTGAAGGATTCGGTGAGGAGCCCGGAGCCACAGGGTGGAACTCGTAGCTCAGGGGGAGTTCGAATCCCTTGTGAAACCACGTCTTCGGGTACGCGGAGTCGTCCAAAGCCTCTGCGTCTTCGCTCATCAACAGGGATTGGTCGAAGTCAAGGAGGGTGGCGTCGGATTGACGGGCGTCCTTCCACCACTTATCAAAGTGCCTCTCCGACACCACGTCCTTGCCCACCCGGGCGTCATAGAACTCGAAGAGTGTCTGGTCATCCACGAGGATGTCGCGGCGCCTCATGCGCGTCTCGAGTTCTTCGATCTCCTGGAGCAGCGCCCGGTTACGGTGGAAGAACTTATGGTGCGTCTTCCATTCGCCTTCCACCAGCGCATGGCGGATGAAAAGCTCACGGGAGAGCTCAGGATCGATCCGTCCATAATTGATCCGGCGGTTGGGAATGATCGGCACGCCATACAACGTGACTTTTTCGTGCGCCATGACAGCGCCCTGGCGCGAGGACCAATGCGGCTCGCTGTAGGACCGCTTCACCAGGTCCGGGGCTACCTGCTCTGCCCAGAGAGGATCGAACTTGGCGGCGACACGGGCCCACAGCCGGCTGGTCTCCACCAACTCCGCCGCCATGACAAAAGCAGGAGACTTCTTGAACAATGCCGAACCGGGGAAGATCGCGAAGCGGCTGCCGCGAGCACCGGCGTATTCACGCTTGCGTTCGTCCAAGAGCCCGATGTGGCTCAACAGCCCTGACAACAAGCTGATGTGGATGCCCTCATAGTTCCCCACGGGATCGGCCTCGCGCTTGTTGTCCAGGGCGATACCCAAGGGCTTGGCGAGCTGCCGGAGCTGCGTAAAGAGATCCTGCCACTCACGGACACGCAGGTAGTTGATGAACTCGTTGCGGCAGAGCTTGCGGAATTGCGTTGATGACAGCTCGCGCTGCTTTTCCTGAATGTAGTTCCACAAGTTAAGGAAGCCCGTGAAATCCGACAACTCATCGCGGAATCGCGCGTGCTTCTCCGACGCCAGCTGCTGCTTGTCCGTAGGCCGCTCGCGCGGATCCTGGATGGTCAGGGCCGCCGCGAGGATCATGACTTCCCGGACACAGCCGCGTTTCCCTGCCTCCACGATCATGCGGCCGAGCCGCGGATCCACCGGCAACTGGGCAAGCTTCTGCCCGACGGCGGTCAGCCCACTGCCGCCGCGGCCGTTGCCCGCCGCGTCTGCTGCCTTGGGCAAACTCAAGGCGCCGAGTTCACGCAGAAGCGTGACGCCGTCGTTGATGGCCCGCGAGTCCGGTGGTTCGACGAACGGGAAGTTCTCAACATCCTTGGGGCCCCGGGCAACTCCCATGGCTGTCATCTGCAGGATCACGGCAGCGAGGTTGGTACGGAGGATTTCCGGGTCGGTGAACTCTGGCCGTGACTCGAAATCGTCCTCGGAGTAGAGCCGGATCGCGATGCCTTCGGACACACGGCCGCAGCGGCCCGAGCGTTGGTTGGCCGACGCCTGGGACACGCGCTCAATGGGGAGGCGCTGGACCTTTGTGCGGTGCGAGTACCGGGAGATGCGTGCCGTTCCGGTATCGATCACATACTTGATGCCCGGGACGGTCAGGGATGTCTCCGCCACGTTGGTAGCGAGGATGATGCGTCGTTTTCCGCCCGGGTTGAACACCCTGTGCTGTTCCTGGAGGCTCAAGCGGGCGAAGAGGGGCAGCACTTCGGTTCCCGCCAAGCGCCGGTTGGTCTGGATGCGCCCATTGATGGCCTCAGCCGCGTCGCGGATTTCCCGCTCGCCGGAGAAGAAGATCAGGATATCGCCGGGTGCTTCCTTGGCGAGCTCATCCACGGCGTCGCACACCGCGTCCAGGGGGTCGCGGTCCTCTTCCAATTCGTCGTCGGAGCTGTCGTCGTCCGCATCTGCAGGCTGGGACAGCGGCCGATACCGGATCTCCACCGGGTAGGTACGCCCGGAAACTTCGATGATCGGAGCCGGGTCTTCCTCGCTGCCAAAGTGCTTGGCAAAGCGTTGGGGGTCGATGGTGGCCGAGGTAATGATGACCTTCAGGTCCGGGCGCTGGGGGAGGATGCGCTTGAGGTAGCCCAGGATGAAGTCGATATTGAGGCTGCGCTCGTGGGCCTCGTCAATGATGATGGTGCTGTACTTTCGCAGCAGTTTGTCCCGCTGGATCTCAGCAAGGAGGATGCCGTCGGTCATCAGTTTAATCTTGGTGGACGCGCTTACCTCACCGGTGAAGCGGACCTGGAAGCCGACTTCCTGGCCGATCTCGACATCGAGTTCAGACGCGATGCGTTCGGCAACGGTTCTGGCCGCCAACCGGCGCGGCTGCGTGTGCCCGATCAGTCCCTTGTCTCCAAGGCCAAGTTCGAGGCACATCTTAGGGATCTGCGTGGTCTTACCTGAACCGGTCTCGCCGGCGATGATGGTCACCTGGTTTGCGGCGATGGCCGCCATCAGATCCTCGCGGCGCTCGGATACGGGCAGCTCAACGGGGTAGGAAATATGAAGTGTCATGGCTGCTGCCAGTCTACTGTGGCCGGGGTCCTGCGTCCGCTGCTTCCGTCACAGTCCCGGCCGCCGCGTTGAGCCTGTGGGAGAGATGCCGGGCAAAGGACCTGAATTCTTCGGGTTCGAGGATCTGGAAGTCCATGTCCAGCGCGGCCAGATACGCGGCGGGTGCGGCGAGGTTGTCCCATCCGGAGCGCAGTATGGTGGCCTTGTGGCCATCTGCCGTCAACGTCGCATATTGGGGATTTACGACGGCGGCCACCTCCGCCAGTGGGGCGCGCAGCCGTACCACGACGTCAAATCTGTAGGGCGAACGGGTAATGGACTGCTGCACATAGGCAGCCAGATCATCCGCGGGTAGTGGGCGTGGCACGTACTTCTTGCGTTCGGATGGCAAGGAAGCGAACCGGTCAGCCCTGAAAGTCCGCCAATCCTCGCGATCCACATCCCACGCCACCAGGTACCAGCGGCGGCCAGTGTCCACCAGCCTGTAGGGTTCCACCAGCCTCCGGGCGGAGTCGCCGTCTGACGTGACGTAGTCGAAGGAGATCTGGCGCCGGTCGGATATGGCGGCCGACACCACGGTGAGCTGTTGGGGATCCACTGTTGCCGCATTGCTGGGAAGGGTGGTGACAGCGGCCTTCAGCATGGCGAACTTGGGACGAAGCCGGGACGGCAGGACTTGTTCCAGCTTGGCCAGGGCACGGACCGAAGCCTCACCGATTCCGGCAACTGGGCCCGCGGCCACCGAGTTCAAGCCCAGGGCGACCGCCAGTGCTTCATTGTCGTCCAGGAGAAGGGGCGGCAGCTGTGCGCCGGCTCCAAGCTGGTATCCGCCGGCGATGCCGGGGGAGGCATGGATGGGATAGCCCAGGTTCCTCAGCTTGTCGATGTCGCGCCGCACGGTCCGCTCTGTCACGCCCATCCGGTCAGCGAGAGCCGGACCTGTCCATTCCCGGCGAACCTGCAAGAGTGACAACAGCTGGAGCAGCCGGGCAGAGGTTTGGATCATGCAAGTGAATCTAGTCCATCTGTTGTGCGTGGTGGTGGGTGGTGCGTGGTGTGGGTTGGGCGCTCCTACGTGGGCGGTACTGAGGGAATGCCCTTCACATATGCCCTTCACATATGCCCTTCACATATGCCCTTCACATACGCCTTCACATAGGGGCGCCCGCCGTTCGTAGGAATCCTGCAGAATTCCTTGAACAGACGGGCGCCGGTTGGTTATGGCGTGGTGGACCGTGCAGTGGCCTGGCATGCTCCTAGTAGATGCGGGGGTTCCAGTACGGGCTGCTGGGAGCGTCAAATGCGCTCCAAGGTTCTTTGGAGTTGATGGGCGGGTTGTGGCCGCGTCCATCCTTCAACAGGGCTGAGATGGTAGCTGCGACGGCGGTGATGAGGACGATGAAGAGGATGATTCCGAAGATTTCCATGCCTCAAGCCTGCTCCTGTGGCAGATCAAGAAACAGTGGCAGAAATGCCCCATTTAGACAATTTTCTGCCACACTGGAGATATGTTGAAATCAGTCGCGGTGATCGTTGTACCCAACTTCTCGATCTTCGAATTCGGCACGGCTTTCGAAGTCTTCGGCATTGACAGAACGGACCGGAACGCAGGCGTTCCAGCCTTCGATTTCCGGGTGGTCACCCCTGTTCCGGGGGACATCCGGATGAAGTCCGGCCTGTCCTTGCACGTAAACCTCGGCCTCGAGGCAGCGGCAGATGCGGACCTCGTCATCATGGCTCCCTTCGGTCGGGACCAGGAGGTACCGGAGTCGGTCATGGACGCGTTGCGGGCAGCACATGCCAGGGGCGCGTGGGTGATGTCCATCTGTTCCGGGGCGTACGCCTTGGCCCGCGCAGGATTGCTGGACGGACGTCGCTGCACCACTCACTGGCACTATTCGCAGGACCTGGCCAGCCGCTATCCGGAGATCATCGTGGACGAGAACGTTCTCTACGTCCAAGACGGCACCATCATCACCAGTGCAGGTACCGCAGCTGGGATCGATGCCTGCCTCCACCTTGTCCGCGTCGAGCTGGGAGCCAATGTCGCTGCCGCCATTGCGCGTGACATGGTGGTCCCTCCACACCGGGACGGCGGCCAGGCTCAGTTCATCGACCGGCCTATGCCCACGTGCGGCTCGGCGCCGATGGAAGCGTTGTTGCGGTGGATGGTGGAACACCTGGACGAGGAACACAGTGTGAACGAGTTGGCTGCGCGGCTCCACATGTCTCCCAGAACCTTCGCCCGCAGATTCCGGGCAGAAACCGGCACGACGCCGGCGGCCTGGCTGAACTCGCAAAGGGTGCTGCGCGCCCAGGAACTGTTGGAGACCACCGAACTGAACATCGATGAAATCGCCCGCGAGGCCGGGTTTGGGCACTCGGTGTTGCTGCGCCACCATTTCACCAAGGTGCTGGACACGAGTCCACAGAGCTACCGGCGGGCCTTCCGGGGCCAGCTGGCCGAAGCGATCTGACTCAGGCCCGCGGCTGGGGTGCGTTACCGCCGGCTGCCGAGCCGGCCACTGGACTCAGAGCCTTCGGCTTTGGCGCATTCCACCAGCTCTTGCCACGGTCCGGTGACGGCACGGTCAGGAAGGGTGGCGCGCCGTTGACCGGCACGGATGGAATACATGAAACGGTCGGGCTGGTTGATTGTTTTGGCTTGGCCTTTGGCTTCATCCCACGGGCAGGCCTCAACAATTGGCAGCCACCGTTCCTTGTCAACAGGGGAGACAGCCTCCACGCTCCAGACACGTGTCATTGCGGCGATTCCCCCACTGCGTTGGACCGTGATCTTCATGACGGGCTGCTTCTCGTTCGATCTCCTGGAGCCAGCCAACCGGGGGGACCGAACACAGCGGTTCGGTCCCGCCGACTGACTAAACCTTGACCTTCACAGTCTCCCACGCCTTCAGGACGGCGTCATGCTCTGTTGAACCGCTGCCGAACAGTTCTTCGGCGGTGGCAACGGTGGTCTTGGCGAACTTTCCGAAAGTGCAGGTCGCCGGCAAGGCCCCGCTGGTCAACGTGCCATACCAAATCTGTCCTGGCGCTTCCCACGCACTGCCGCCCAGCTCCGAGGCAACCACATAAAAAGCTTTGTTGGGGATGCCTGAGTTAATATGCACACCACCGTTGTCCGCACTGGTGCGCACATACGAGTCCATGGAATCCGGCTGCGGGTCCTTACCCAGCACATCGTCGTCGTAGGCGGTTCCGGGTGCCTTCATGGAGCGTAGGGCAGCACCTTGGACCTGATCGGTGAAAAGGCCCTCTCCGATCAGCCAACTGGCTTGGCTGACTGTCTCCTGCTTGAGATATTGCTCCACAAGTACTCCAAACACATCCGACATGGACTCGTTGAGTGCGCCGGCTTGGTTCCGATACGCCAAATTTGCTGTGTACTGGGTGACGCCATGAGCCAGTTCATGGCCGATCACGCTGACGGACTTGGTGAAGCGTTGGAAGATCTGGCCGTCGCCGTCACCGAACACCATCTGGGAGCCGTCCCAGAAGGCATTGTCGTAGAGCTTGCCGTAGTGGACCGTCGCATCCAGGGCCAGTCCCGCGCCATCAATGGAGTCGCGCCCGAAGACCTCGCCGTACAGGCGGTGCGTGCTGCCCAGGGCATCGTATGCCTCATCCGCAGCTACGTCACCGACAGGCGCGGCGCCTTCCTTCCGGACAATGCGGCCGGGCAGTGTCTCGGAGGACTCGGCATCGAAAATGGTCCGCTTGGGCGGGCCGGGTTTGGCCTGACGGGCGCTGGGCGCCGCGACGGGAGTCGGAGCCGTCCGGATAGCCTGCAGATTCTTAATATGAAGCAGGGATTCTTTGGCTGCGCGGGCTACCGCACGCAGCCGTGGTTCGTTTTGGGCGGCAATCCTGCGAAGCATGTACGGCGGAACGATCGAGCACATCACGGCAAACCCCTTTGGCAATCGGTAAGTCCAACTGGGATCAGCCTAGAAGCAGGGGCTGACAATATGGCGGCGTGTGCCCGGCAAGCCTTGAACTGATAGTTCTTCACCAGCACAGAAAAATACCCCGCCAGCAGGACTGGCGGGGTATTCGTTGTGCCCTCGATAGGATTCGAACCTACGGCCTTCTGCTCCGGAGGCAGACGCTCTATCCCCTGAGCTACGAGGGCATCCAGGGTTCCCTCCGTTGCCGGTGGGACGTCCTAGAGCTTAGCAGCCACTGCGCCGCAAATGAAAACCCGGTGCCACAGCGGCGGGCTCCACCCACGAACCTGTGAATCAGTACCCCGCGAACGAGTCAACGCGGACCTTGTGAGCCCCTGCGCCGCGGGCTGCGGCCCGCAAGGAATCCACACTCGCAGGGGAGCCGGAAACGAACACTTCCCTGCCGGCGATGTCCGGAACCAGCTCCTTGAGACGCCCTGCATCGATCCGGGCGTTGCCGGCGTCGAGCATGAACGACGGGGGAGTGGAACCATCGGCGAGCCGGGCAATCACCCTGGCCCCGGACGCTTCCAGTTGTTCCACGCACGCCAATTCGTCGCGGCCTTTGGCGAGGTACAGCACCACCGTGTCGCGGACGCTGCCATCGGCGGCCAGCTGCGACAGGAAAGGCGTGATGCCGATACCCGCAGCAATCAGCAGGACCGGCTTCCCGGCGTCGCGCGGTAACAGGAAGTCGCCGCCGACTGCCGTAGCAGACACGCTGTCCCCGGGCTGAAGGGCGAGCAGTGCCTTCTTCGCCGTGGAGAGGGGCTCGGCCGTGCCCACCCCAAAGGTCAGCTCGGGCGCGTCAGGGGCGCTGGTGATGCTGAAGACGCGGCGGCGGCCCTTACCGTCCGAACCCGGGTGCGGCAGGTTGAGTTCCATGAATTGCCCGGCGGCAAATCGGACCGGCCGGTGCGGTGCGAACCGGAATTCAGTGGTTCCCGGCGTCAGGGGCCGGGAACCCTGGAACGTCAGTTGGACGCCCCCGCGCTGGCCCAGGAAGAATGCGATCGCGTTGCCCACCAGCAGCGCCAGTTCCGGCGAATTGGCCACGAACCCCAGGTTGTAAGGGACGGCGAAAACAACACCCACGACGGCGGCAAGCGCCAGTTGCTGCCAGCGCCGCGGCGGGAGGGTGAGCGGCTCGGAGAGCATGAAGCCCACGAAAAAGAGAAGGGGGCGTTGCGCGAGAGGCTGCCACAGCGCCTGTCCCAACGTCATGCCGCGGCTCAGCAGCTCCATGCCAACGATTCCTGTGGCCACCACCATGAAGGTTGTTGCCATGAGCAGCTTGCGTGTGCGGTAAAGAACAATGAAGACCCCGGGCACCAGCAGCCACAACATGGCCGGAGTTGCTGCCCACCATGTAGCAATGTTCAGTCCTGTCAAACCTGTGATGAAGGCACCGGCGGCCGCCGGGTTGAAGATATGCCGGCCACGGAAAGCCAGGGCATATTTGGACGCACTCGCCAGGAAGCAGGCGAGGGCCACCCCGGCCATGTCCAAGGGAGCGAAGGTGGGCCAGAACAGGAAGTACAGGAGCAGGCCGGTGATCAGGGAAGACTCCGAATGCGGTGTGGTCCGGAAAACCAGCGCCAGCAACCGGTTGCTGGCGTAGGTCACGGCCAAAGACAGGGCCAAGTGAACCAGCATTTGGGGGAGTCCGAACGTCAGCCATCCCAGGATGTTCAGGACCATGCTGTAGACCACCAGAATGATCAGCACCCACAAGATCAGCCGATACATGGTGAAACGGCCCAGCCAGGTGTCCAATCGTGACTTCACGGCGTTCATGAGAACAGTCTCCCCTCAAACCCGGACGAAAACGTGGCAGCGCCCGCCGAAGACACGCGCAGCCAGGCAAAGTCGAACTCCTCTTCCAATCTGGCAGGGTCCACCATGAACAGCGCCGTGGCCAATGCATCAGCCACCAAGGCATTCCCGGCCATGGTCCAGGTGGCCACTGTGGTTTGGATGGGCTGGCCCGTTGTCCCGTCAAGCACATGGTGCAGGCCGTCGCCCCAATTACGCCTGTTGGCAGCCGAAGCGCAGAGAGCGGAGTTCTGTAGCTCAATGGTGCCAATGGCCTGCCGCGGATTGTAGGGATGTTCCAGTGCCACCGTGATGGGATGACCGCCGGCGTGCAGCATGTCCCCGCTGCCATCCACCAGAAAGTCGCTGTGCCCGGCTGAACGCAGGACCGCGCCCAGCAGATCCACCAGTTGGCCTTTTCCGGCAGCACCGATGTCCAGAACCAAGGGCTCCTTGGCGACGAGGCTGGAACCGCTCCAGTCCAGGGCGTCTTCCCACCGCGGAGGTGCCATGGCGGTACCTGAGGGCTGGAGGCTGTAACCGGCGTCGTAGCCCAGCCGTTCAAGGCTGCTGCCGATCAAGGGTGTCATGGCGCCCTGGCTTAGCCGGTACAGCGCGGCATACACACTGTGGAGCGACGCTGCGTGTTCAGGGAGTGCCACGCGGCCAGGCTCCCGGGACAGGCCGGACACCAAGGAGTCTGCCCTGAACCGTGAGTACGTCCGATCGTATTCCTCGACCGTTTCAAGCAGCCGGTTCTGATCGCCCGCAGGAAGGGCATCCGGCGTCGAAATTTCCCATTGCGTGCCGATCCCCTCGAAACTGAAACTGCTCCAGCCCGAATGCGGCATGATGCTACTTCGCCTGGGACTTGATCTGCTCCACGGCCTCATTGAAGCCGCCGCTGGTCAGGGACGAGCCAGCCACTTTGGAGACATTGAGTTCGTCGATGTCCTTGCCAACGATCTGTGCCGAAATGCCGCTGGCAAACTCACCTTGGAACTTCTTGGTATTCGGGTTGGACGGGTGCGTGGTGATGTTCACGGCGGACACTTTGTCTCCGGCGAGAGTGATCTCCACACCGACGGTTTCCTGGCCGTTTGGTGAAGTGTACGTTCCGTCCGCGCTATAGGTTCCGTCCTTATAGGTGGACGTGGTGGCCGATGTGGAGCCGCCGGCAGCGGATGACGAAGGGCTGCTGGTGCTGGCTTGGCCGCCGTTCTCGGCTGCGGGAGTCGACTGGGTGGACGGGGACTGCGCGGTGGGCGCACATCCGGCCACAGCGCCGATGAGGGAAAGGCCGGCGACGCCGACGTAGAGGCTCTTGCGGAGTGGCGTAGTCATGAGTCTGCTCGTTTCAACTGGACAAGATGTGGTCAAGGAGTTGCTTCGGTTGGATGACCCTTGAAGGCCACCTCTTACGTCTTCACAACGTTGAAATCAGCGTAATGGTTCAGTCTGTGGCGCCAGGCAGTCATTCCTGTGAGCCGCCTATGTCCGCATTTTCCACATAAGCGTCCCTTAATTCCGCGACTTTGCGGGCCCCCGGTAGGCTAGATGCGTGACTCCCGAAGAACTCTCTGCTGCCATATCCGCCTGCCTTAAGGACGCCGTCTCTACCGGCGAAATCGCCTTGACGGAATCTGCCGTGCCTGACGCCGTGCGAGTGGAGCGACCCAAGAACAGGGAGCATGGGGACTGGGCTACCAACATCGCCCTGCAATTGTCCAAGCAGGCCGGCATGAATCCCCGCGAATTCGCAGGCATTCTCAGCAATCGCCTGCAGGGCATCCCCGGTGTCACCGGGGTGGAAATCGCCGGACCAGGCTTCCTGAACATCACAGTGGACGCGGCCACGGCAGGTGCCCTCGCGAAGGCCATCGTTGAGGCGGGAACAACTTACGGCACCAACACGGCGCTCGCAGGCCGTGTGGTCAACATGGAATTCGTTTCTGCCAATCCGACGGGTCCGTTGCACATCGGGCACACGCGCTGGGCAGCCTTGGGCGATGCGATCGCCCGTGTCCTGCGCGCCTCCGGTGCTGACGTCACCGCTGAGTACTACATCAACGACGCCGGATCGCAGATGAACGTCTTCGCCAACTCCGTGCTCTCCCGCCTTCACGGCCGCGGTGTCCCGGAGGGCGGCTACCCGGGTGAATACATCCGCGAGTTGGGCGACGAGGTCTTGAAGGCCCACCCGGACATCCGCGAGTTGACGGACGAGGCAGCGTTGCCCGTCATCCGCGCCGCAGCCTACGAGGCACAGATGGCCGACATCAAGGCGACGTTGGCCGGATTCGGCGTGGAGTTCGATGTCTTCTTCTCGGAGAAGGAACTGCACGACGCCGGTGCCATTGAGTCTGCCGTGGCGCGCCTTCGCGAGCAGGGTCACGTGTTCGACGACGGCGGCGCAGTATGGCTGCGGACCACCGACTTTGGCGACGACAAAGACCGCGTCATGATCCGCGCCAACGGTGAACCGACGTACTTCGCCGCGGACGCCGCTTACTATCTTTCCAAGAAGGACCGGGGGTTCACGGAGAAGATCTACCTCCTCGGTGCCGACCACCACGGATACATCAACCGCCTGAAGGCCATTGCGGCCTGCGCCGGAGATGACCCGGAAGTCAACATCGAGGTCCTCATCGGCCAGCTGGTATCGGTGAATGGCGCCAAGCTGTCAAAGCGCGCAGGCAACATCATCGAACTCAAGGACCTCATTTCCTGGCTTGGCAAGGACGCGGTTCGCTATTCGTTGGCCCGGTTCCCTGCCGATTCCCCGTTGACGCTGGACCCGGAACTCCTGAAGAAGCACAGCAATGAGAACCCGGTGTTCTACGTGCAGTACGCCCACGCCCGGTCACGTGGCACGGCACGGAACGCTGCCGAGGCGGGCGTGGATCGCTCCGTCTTCGACGCCTCACTGCTGGACCACGCCACGGAAAACGAGCTTCTTTCCTACCTAGGCAGCTACCCGTCGATCGTTGCCAAGGCTGCGGAGCTGCGCGAGCCGCACCGCGTGGCCCGCCACCTTGAAGTCATCGCAGGTGCCTATCACCGCTGGTACGACGCTTGCCGGGTTTCCCCGCAGGGCGAAGAACCAGTGCAGGACGTCAACCGCACGCGTTTGTGGCTGAACGACGCCACCAGTCAGGTGCTGGCCAACGGACTCGAACTGCTGGGCGTTTCGGCGCCGGAACGGATGTAGGGCAATGAACACTGACGCAGTACATGCATCTCCGCTGGCCCCGGAATGGCTGGCTGTCCCGGACAACCTCAATGTGCTTCAGGCGCCCATGTGGGCGGCTGGGGTGGAGAAGAGCGACGCCGGTGAGGTCACCATCGACGGTATTCCCGTGAGCGAGCTCAAGGAGAAATTCGGCACACCTCTCTTCGTCATGAGCGAATCGGATTTCCGCTCCCGCGCCCGGGCGTTCAAAAACGCCTTTGACGAAGCTTTCGCGGACATTTGCGGGGGAGTGGATGTCTACTACGCCGGCAAGTCATTCCTGTGCACGGCCGTCGCCAGTTGGGTGGCCGAAGAGGGCCTTCGCCTGGACACTTGCTCCGGCGGTGAGCTCGCAGTCGCCGCCCGTGCCGGAATCGAAGGCCCCAACCTTGGGCTGCATGGGAACAACAAGTCCGACGCCGAGATCAACCGTGCCTTGGACATGAAGCTTGGCAGGATCGTGGTGGACAGCCTCGATGAACTTGAGCGCGTCGCCAAGATTGCCTCCAGCCGTGGGGAAACAGCCAAGGTCATGCTGCGGCTTACCCCTGGTGTGCATGCCCACACGCATGAGTTCATTGCCACAGCGCACGAGGACCAAAAGTTCGGCCTCTCCATGGCGGAAGACTCCACGGAGGAAGCAGGCCTCTCCGCAGCCGAGGAAGCAGTGGCAGCAGCCACCTCCTACTCCAGCATCGAGCTACTGGGCCTGCACTGCCATATCGGCTCGCAGATCTTTGAACCGGATGGCTTTGCCGTGGCAGCGCAGAAGCTGCTGGGGTTCCTCGCCGCCATGCAGGTCAAGTACTCCATAGTCTTGCCGGAGCTGGACCTTGGAGGTGGCTACGGTATCGCCTACACCCCGGTGGACACGCCGCGTCCGGCAGCCGAAATCGCTCAGGCCATGGCCGTCGTCGTACGTTCCACCTGCGCAGAGTTGGGCATTACCGCCCCGCGCATCTCCATTGAGCCCGGACGCGCCATCGTGGGCAGCACCACTTTCACCTTGTACGAGGTCGGCACGCTCAAAACCGTGCGTGTTGACGCTCCTGAGGCTGAATCGCAGCAAGGGAACGTTACGTATCCGCGCCGCTATGTGTCGGTGGATGGCGGTATGAGCGATAACGCCCGTCCGGTGCTGTACGACGCGGATTATTCGGCAATTTTGGCTTCCCGGGAGTCTTCGGCGGATCCGCAGCTGTCCCGCGTAGTGGGCAAACATTGCGAGAGCGGCGACATAGTTGTTAGAGATGTATATCTGCCCGCGGATGTGGCAGCCGGTGATTTGCTCGCAGTACCGGGTACCGGCGCCTACTGCTGGGCCCTCTCCAGCAACTACAACTACCTGGCCCGGCCTGGCGTTGTCGCTGTACGCGACGGAGCCGCCCGGCTGATTGTCCGCGGGGAAACCGAAGAAGATCTCTTGAACCGCGACATGGGAGTGGCGAATGTCTGAAGTGCGAACCTTGAAGGTGGCCCTGCTGGGCTGTGGCAACGTGGGGGCCCAGGTCGCGCGGATTCTTATTGACGACGCCGAGGCCCTCGCTGCTCGCAGCGGTGCCCGCTTGGAACTCTCCGGCATCGCCGTGCGCAACATCGACACCCCGCGGGACGTTGAACTGCCCCGTGAACTGTTCACCACGGATGCGGATACCCTCGTCAAGGAGGCAGACCTGGTCATCGAACTCATGGGCGGCATCGAGCCGGCCCGTTCGCTGATCCTGACCGCCATCCAGAACGGCGCCTGTGTGGTCACCGGCAACAAGGCCCTGCTGGCGCAGGATGGACCCACCCTTTACGAAGAGGCTGACAAAGCCGGCGTCCAGTTGTCCTATGAGGCCGCTGTGGCCGGTGCGATCCCCATCCTCCGACCCATCCGCGACAGCCTGTCCGGAGACCGCATCACCCGCGTGCTGGGCATCGTCAATGGCACCACAAACTTCATCCTTGACCAGATGGACACCACCGGCGCGCAATTTGCCGACGCCCTTGCCGAGGCCCAGCGCCTTGGCTATGCAGAGGCCGATCCCACCGCGGACGTCGAAGGCCACGATGCCGCAGCCAAGGCTGCCATCCTCGCCTCGCTTTCCTTCCACACCCGCTTCTCCCTGGACGACGTCTACTGCGAAGGCATCACCAAGGTCAGCGCTGCTGACATTGCCTCAGCCAAAGAAGCCGGCTTCGTCATCAAGCTCCTCGCGATTGCCGAGAAGATCGATTCCTCGGACAACGGCAGCGGCATTTCAGTGCGGGTCCACCCCACACTCCTGCCGCGCGAACACCCGCTTGCCGCCGTCCGCGGCGCATTCAACGCGGTCTTCATCGAGGCAGAGAATGCCGGCGAACTGATGTTCTATGGCCAAGGCGCCGGCGGAACCCCGACGGCGTCTGCCGTACTGGGCGACCTCGTATCCGCTGCCCGGCGTCTGGTGTTGGGCGGCCCTGGCCGCACGGAAACCACCACGGGCCACGTCCCGGCGCTGGCCATCGACGCCTCAAACACCAGCTACTACATCGGCCTGGACGTCGCTGACCAGGCAGGCGTGCTGGCCAGGATCGCGCACATCTTTGCGGAGAACGGCGTTTCCATCGAAATCATGCGCCAGACGATTCACCGCGACTCTGCCTCGAACGTTGAGTCGGCCGAACTGAAAATCGTCACGCACCGTGCATCCGAAGCTGCACTCGCAGCAACCGTCGAGGCCGTCAAGAGCCTGGACGTCATCAATTCTGTGACATCCGTTCTGCGGGTAGAAGGGGTCTAAGTGGCTCACCAATGGCGCGGAGTAATCCGCGAATACGCTGATCGTTTGCCCGTAACGGAAGCCACCAAGGTCATCACCCTCGGCGAGGGCGGCACACCGCTGGTCCACGCACAGAAGCTCTCCGAGCTGACCGGCTCAGAGGTCTACCTGAAGGTTGAAGGCATGAACCCCACGGGGTCCTTCAAGGACCGTGGCATGACCATGGCCATGACTGCGGCAGTTGAAGCCGGCGCTAAAGCCGTTGTGTGTGCTTCCACGGGAAACACGTCCGCTTCTGCAGCTGCCTACGCTACGGCCGCTGGCCTTAAGTGTGCTGTCCTGGTGCCTGAAGGCAAGATCTCCATGGGCAAGCTGAGCCAGGCAATCGCGCACGGCGCCACCCTGCTCCAGGTCGATGGCAACTTCGACAACTGCCTGGATATCGCCCGGAAGCTCGGTGAGGCCTACCCCGTATTCCTGGTGAACTCCGTCAACCCGGCACGCATCCAGGGCCAGAAGACCGGTGCTTTCGAAGTTGTGGATTCACTGGGTGACGCCCCGGACATCCATGTGCTGCCTGTCGGCAATGCCGGCAACATCAGTGCGTACTGGAAGGGCTACAAGGAGTACTCCGCGCCGTTCGAGACCGCTAACGGCACGCTTCCGGCCGTTTCCACCAAGACGCCCATCATGTGGGGCTTCCAGGCTGCAGGCGCTGCACCGTTCGTCGCCGGACACCCGATCACCGAGCCTGACACCATTGCCACTGCCATCCGCATCGGCAACCCGGCGTCCTGGGACACCGCTGTTGCAGCCCGCGACGAATCCGGTGGACTCATCGAGGCTGTCTCCGACGACGAGATCCTTGCCGCCCACCGCTGGCTGTCTGCGAAGGAAGGCGTCTTTGTGGAACCCGGCTCAGCTGCCGGCGTCGCTGGGTTGATCAAGAAGCACGCCGCAGGCGAGGTGCCCGCCGGCAAGACCATCGTCATCACCGTTACCGGGCACGGCCTTAAGGACCCGCAGTGGGCTCTCCGCACCGAAGACGGCAGCGATGTCCAGCCCGTGAAGGTGCCCAATGACGTCGTCACCGTTGCCGCAGAACTGGGACTGGAAGAAAACTAAGAGTGGAATCAACGCAGCCCACCGCGACCGATCGTGCACTCGTCGCGGCAGGCCAGCGGCTGACCGTCAAGGTCCCCGGTACGAGTGCCAACCTGGGCCCTGGCTACGACAGCCTCGGCTTGGCCCTGTCCATTTACGACACCTTGACGGTGGAAACCCTCAGCACCGGAGAGCTCGAGTTCGAGCTCTCCGGTGAGGGCGCCGACACCCTCCCACGCGATGCCAGCCACTTGGTGGTGCGTGCCATTGACCAGGCGTTGGATCGCCTGGGCTTCCAGCGCTCTGGTCTCAAAATCACCGCAGACAACGTGAACCCGCACGGTCGCGGTCTGGGGTCATCGGCATCCGCCGTAGTCGCCGCGGTGACAGCTGCCAACGCATTGGTTCCGAAGGAATCGCAAAAGGACCGCGATTGGATCCTGCAGCTGACCAGCGAGATGGAAGGCCACCCGGACAACGTCGCACCTGCGATTTTCGGCGGACTGGCGCTGTCATGGCAGGACAGCGAGCAGTACAGCAGTACGCGTGCCGAGGTTGCCCCCTCCGTTATTCCAGTGGTGGCGGTTCCGGACTTTGAATTGTCCACGGAAACCGCCCGTGGACTGCTTCCGGCATCGGTGGGCCATCATGCGGCAGCCATGAACTCCGGGCGGGCAGCTCTCCTGATCCATGCACTGACTGCACAGCCCGGGTTCCTGCTCGCCGGCACGGAGGATTACCTTCACCAGAGCTACCGTGCCCAAGCCATGCGTCCCAGTGCCGACCTCATTGCCGCCCTTCGCTCTGCAGGCCATGCGGCCGTTGTTTCCGGTGCGGGACCAACGGTCATGGTGTTGGCCAATGGCGAAGAGGAAGCTGCCATGGTTGCTGATTTCATCACCGCTTTTACGGCAGCCAACACACCCGATGTCGGCTGGCGTGTGATGACGCTGGCTGTGGACGTTCAAGGTGCTAGAGTGGAAGTGCACCGCCGGTAAAGCCGCGGGCAGTTCCCTGATTTTGGATTTCGGTGGTTTCGCCGTACCTTTCGTCAACTGTGCCAACGTTGGTGGTGTCGTCCCTTTCCGGCCTGTCTCAGGTGCCGAGAACCTTCTCTGTTCCCTGAACATTCAGCCGGCTGTCCGGGCAACCGGATCCAGTGATGACGATCAGTAACCGGCCCTGTTGGCCACAATCCATCAGGCACGGCCGAAATCACCGGCTGCAGATCTGAACTGCAGCCCAGAACAAATCATCGCGTCCAGCTCTCGCTCTGGACGCCGTCGAGGGGGAAGGATCCTTCGTGACAGAAACCACTGAGCTGGCTTCAGCTGTGGACACAACATCTTCTGCTGCTGAGTCGTCAACTGCAGCAACCACCAAGAGCAGCGGCCTCGCAGGCCTTAAGCTCGCCCAGCTTCAGGCTCTCGCGAGCCAGCTGGGAATTTCCGGGGGATCCCGTATGCGCAAGGGAGATTTGGTCACGGCCATTTCCGCCCACCGTGCAGGCACTTCCACCACCAAGGCACCGGCCAAGGCCACGGCCTCGGCAAAGGGAGCCGCCGCCTCGGCAAAGGAAGCCCCGGCAGCGGAGGTCAAAGCCGCTGACAACGGCACCACTGCAGAGACTTCCACCGAGGCCCCTGCCCAGGAAGCCCCCCGTGGACGTGGACGCGGCCGCAGCCGTCGCGCCACCAGCGATGGTGTCGTAGCAGCTGCGGAAGCTACTGCCGCGCCGGTTGAAACCGCAGCTGCGCCCGTTGCCGAAGCGCCGGCAGCTCCGGAAGCCGGTGAGGCCGGCACTGAGCGTCGCCAGCCGCGTACCCGCAACCGTCGTCGAGGCGAAGCCGCTGCAGCGCCTGCCGAAGCGGCCGAGGCACCGGCAGCTGAGCAGCGCACGGAGCAGCGTGCTGACCGCACGGAACAGCGTGAGCAGCGTGCTGACCGCACGGAACAGCGTGAGCAGCGTGCTGACCGCAGCGATCAGGCCGATTCAGGCGAACAGCGCGAACGTCGGGACAACACCCGTGGTCGCCGTGAAGACAACAACGACGGCGAGGACACGGGCAACCGCCGTAACCGCCGTAACCGTCGCGACCGCAACGACCAGAACGACCGCCGCGGCGGTCAGGACAGCCGTGACGGCGGCAACACCCGCAGCGACCGCTTCCGCGACCGCAACGAGCGCCGCCGTGGCCGTGCACAGGGACCGGACGTTGACGACGTCGAGGTCACTGAAGACGATGTCCTGCTGCCCGTAGCGGGCATCCTGGACGTCCTTGAGAACTACGCCTTCATCCGTACGTCCGGTTACCTTCCCGGTGCCAACGACGTCTACGTTTCCCTGGCACAGGTCAAGAAGTACAACCTTCGCAAGGGCGACGCCGTGGTGGGTGCCATCCGCGCCCCGCGTGATGGTGAAGACCGCAGCCAGCAGTCTGCCCGCCAGAAGTTCAACGCACTTGTCCGCGTCACTTCCGTCAACGGCAAGACGCCGGAGGAACTCAAGGACCGCGTCGAGTTCGCCAAGCTGGTACCGCTGTACCCGTCCGAGCGCCTGCGCCTCGAGACGGACCCCAAGAAGATCGGTCCGCGTGTCATCGACCTCGTGGCACCTATCGGCAAGGGCCAGCGTGGCCTGATCGTCTCCCCGCCGAAGGCCGGTAAGACGCTCATCCTGCAGTCCATCGCGAACGCAATCACCACCAACAATCCTGAGGTCCACCTCATGATGGTGCTGGTTGACGAACGTCCCGAAGAAGTCACGGACATGCAGCGCACCGTCAAGGGCGAGGTCATTGCCTCCACCTTCGACCGTCCCGCCGACGACCACACCACGGTTGCCGAGCTCTCCATCGAACGCGCCAAGCGCCTGGTGGAAATGGGCATGGACGTGGTGGTCCTCCTGGACTCCATGACCCGCCTGGGCCGTGCATACAACCTGGCAGCACCGGCTTCCGGCCGCATCCTGTCCGGTGGCGTTGACTCTGCTGCTCTGTACCCGCCCAAGCGCTTCTTCGGTGCAGCCCGCAACATCGAAAACGGTGGCTCACTCACCATCCTTGCTACCGCTCTGGTGGAGACCGGCTCCAAGATGGACGAAGTCATCTTCGAAGAGTTCAAGGGCACCGGTAACATGGAGCTCCGCTTGTCCCGCCAGCTGGCAGACAAGCGCATCTTCCCGGCCGTGGACGTCAACGCGTCCGGCACGCGCCGCGAAGAGAACCTGCTCTCGCCTGAAGAAGTCAAGATCATGTGGAAACTGCGTCGCGTCCTTTCCGGACTTGAGCAGCAGCAGAGCCTTGAGCTGCTGACCAACAAGATCCGGGAGACGCAAAGCAACGTCGAGTTCCTCATGCAGGTCCAGAAGACGACGCTCGGAGCGAAGTCGGACAACGACAAATAGCTGTGCTCTAACCGCTCAAAATATGCCGGCCCCGCCCCTGTGCCGGGTAGCTTCCGATCTGCGATCGGAAGCTACCCGGCACTGGTAGGCCCGAAGCCACTCCCTGGCCGGCATATTTTGAGCGGTCTTTGTTTAAACGAAACCCTTGACCTGACACCACGCGAGGTCATATGGCCCATGCGGGCCCGCCAGATGGGCTGTACGTGACTCCACGATGCAGTTATTAGACTTGTAGAAGTCGAAAGAGGTTTGAAAATGTTTGAGTCCGTACAGGGATTGCTTGATGAGCATGCTGCCATTCAGGCGCAGCTCAGTGATCCTGCTGTTTATGCCGATCAGTCTGCTGCCAGGAAGTTGGGGCGTCGGTCTGCGCAGCTTCAGGGCATTGTGGAGGCGTACAACAAATGGCGCGGGCTCAATGACGATCTGGAAGCTGCCAAGGAAATGGCTGACGAGGATCCCGAATTTGCCGCTGAGGTTGTGCAGTTGGAGGAGCAGATTCCCGCCGCTCAGGAGCGGCTGCGTCGTCTGCTGATCCCGCGTGATCCAGATGATGCCCGCAACGTCATCCTTGAAGTTAAGGGTGGCGAAGGTGGCGACGAAGCCGCTCTGTTCGCTGGCGATCTATTGCGTATGTACATGCGCTATGCGGAGTCCCGCGGTTGGAAGACTGAAATGATTTCCGCCACTGAGTCAGATCTTGGCGGCTACAAGGATGTTGCTGTTGCCATCAAGGGCAACTCCAACGATCCCGCGCAAGGTGTATTTGCGCGCTTGAAGTTTGAAGGCGGCGTGCACCGGGTGCAGCGTGTTCCCGTGACTGAATCGCAGGGACGCATCCACACGTCCGCTGCAGGTGTGCTGGTCCTCCCCGAAGTGGACGAGCCCGAAGAGCTTGAGATCAACCAGAACGACCTCAAGATCGACGTTTACCGTTCATCCGGTCCGGGTGGACAGTCCGTGAACACCACTGACTCCGCGGTCCGCATCACCCACTTGCCCACGGGCATCGTTGTGGCCATGCAAAACGAGAAGTCCCAACTGCAAAACCGCGAAGCCGGCATGCGTGTTCTCCGCGCCCGCCTCCTTGCCCACCAGCAGGAACAGATTGACGCCGCGAACTCGGAACAGCGCAAATCGCAGATCCGCACCATGGACCGTTCTGAGCGCATTCGCACGTACAACTTCCCCGAAAACCGTATTGCCGATCACCGCACTGGTTACAAGGCATACAACTTGGACGCCGTCATGAACGGTGATCTGGAGCCCGTGATTCAGTCCGCCATTGAAGCGGACGAGCAGGCACGCCTGGACGCAATCGGCGAGTAGCAGCCGATCACCAGCCTGCCGATTCCCAGCAAACCAGAGTAGATCCATGACGTTTTACCAGGGCCAGAGCCTCGCGGACGCCGTCCGGGAGGCCACTGCCGTCCTCACCGACGCCGGGGTTCCGACGCCGAGGGTGGACGCCGAATTGCTGGCCGACCATTTGCTCGGTGTCGGTCTCGGCAGACTCCGTGCAATGCTTCTGGGGGACACGCCTGCCCCGGAGGGCTATCGTGAACTGGTGGAGGAGCGCGCCGGGCGTGTCCCCTTGCAGCACATCACCGGCGTCGCGTATTTCCGTTACCTGGAGCTGCGCGTGGGCCCGGGTGTCTTCATTCCCCGGCCCGAAACGGAATCAGTGGTCCAGCTGGTCATCGACCACTTGGCCGGAGTACGCAAACCCAAAGTGGTGGATCTCGGTACAGGGTCCGGTGCCATCGCCGGTTCCATAGCCCACGAGATTCCGGATGCCGACGTCCACGCCGTTGAATTTAGTACATTTGCGCACGCCTGGGCCGCCAAAAATCTCGAACCACTGGGCGTCACCCTCATTCAGGGCGATCTGCGGGATGCGCTGCCAGAACACAACGGAACCTTCGACGTCGTCGTCTCCAACCCGCCCTACATCCCCGCTGAGGCGATACCCACAGAACCGGAAGTCGCGCTCCATGATCCCCCGGAGGCCCTGTACGGTGGGGGAGCGGACGGCATGGAACTCCCGACGGCGGCAGCTGCCTCCGCGGCCCGGCTTCTGAAACCCGGCGGCTACTTCGTGATGGAGCACGCGGAGGTCCAGGCGGAGTGGATCGCCGGGATGCTGCGACGCGCAGGCCACTGGAATGACGTCACCACACACTTCGACCTGAACGGCAAGGAACGTGCCACCAGCGCTGTGCTGGCAAGCACCGCTCCTGATGAGTGAAAGAATAGCGCTGTGACCACAACCTATAACTGCACTTCAGATGACCAGCGTGCCGAAGGACTTCAGCACGCCCAGCGTGCCATCAGCGAAAAGAAGTGCATCGTGCTGCCGACGGACACTGTGTACGGCATTGCCGCCGATGCTTTTTCCCCTTTGGCCGTGACGATGTTGCTGGCGTCCAAGGGCCGCAGCCGTCAGATGCCTCCACCAGTGCTGATCCCGAGGATCAACGCCTTGGACGGGCTGGCCACCGAGGTTCCTGCTGACGCCAGGGCGCTGGCGCAGGCCTTCTGGCCGGGTGGGCTCACACTGATCCTGCACGCGCAGCCCTCCTTGGACTGGGACCTTGGCGACACCAAGGGCACCGTGGCCCTTCGGATGCCTGATGACCAGATTGCCTTGGAACTCCTTGGGCTCACGGGCCCGTTGGCGGTATCCTCAGCCAACCGCACGGGCCAGGAGGCAGCCCAGACAGCGTCGGAAGCACGCCTCCAACTGGCAGAGTCGGTTGAGGTCTATCTGGAAGGTGGTTTCCGGCCGGTAGAGGGCACCGCCGCGCTGCCTTCCACCATTGTGGACGCAACAGCCAGCCCGTTCCGTGTGGTGCGCCAGGGTGCAATCTCACTTGAGCGTCTTCGCGAGATCGTTCCTTCGGTACTCGGCTTCGGCGAGACTGTTGCTGCCGCAGCGGAAGTCCCTCAGGAGACTGTCGCCGAAGAGACGGCTACCGACGAGGCTGAGGCTGACAACAATGCGGTTGCGGAGACCGATGTGGCCGAGCCTGCGGAATCCGCACCTTCAGTTGAAGCGACAAGTGTGGTTGATGTTGTGCCGGTTGAAGCAGCAGAAGCCACCGCCGTCGAAGTGCCGGCGCCGGGCGAAGCAGTGGATCGGAACGCCCAACGAGAAGCCAAGCCCGAATGATTCCGGAGCGCCAGCGCGTCCCCGTCCTTGACGTCGACGCCACTCCGCTGCGCGTCAATGAGCTCATTGAGGCCATCGGCGGACTCATCACTGCCGGCACCATGAGCACCGTGCTGGGACATAACCTCCACAGCATCACCCTGTTTCATTCCTGTCGGAATTTCAGTTCGCTGTACCAGAACAGCTCGATCGTCCTCCTCGACGGCGCCCCCGTCGCGATGCTGTGGGGGTTCGCCCACAGGCGGGAATTGCGGCTCCTGGGCGAAAAGCCCATGGCCTACCGGCTCGGATCGATGGATTGGATCCCGGAACTCGGCCGTGTTCCTGGCCTTGAACGCGTGGCTGTGATCGGTGCCGGTCGAGACGCCAACACCACGGCTATAGCACGGTTGCGGTCCATCATTCCCGGTGCGACAGTGGACGGCATGCCCGGCGAAGCATGGGACGAGGCCCTGGAAGGAGCTGTGGTGGAATGGCTTAAGGAATTCCGTCCCCAGCTTGTTTTGCTGGGATTGGGAATGCCCCTCCAGGAAACCGTCCTGCATCGGAGGCTTGGACAACTGCCTCCGGCTGTTTACTGCACCGTGGGCGGTGCCATTGAGCAGGTGGCAGGTATCCAGAAACTGGCGCCGAGGTGGCTCGGGCGACTCGGCCTTGAATGGGCTTGGCGTCTTGTTCTGCACCCGGGCCGGGTTGCCTACAGAGTTTTCGTTGAACCATGGAAGCTGGCCGGACTGCTCGTGCGGCGGAGATTTCAAACACCCAAGACCAAAGGCAAGTAAATGACGTCCCAAGCTGTCGTGGTCGCTGTTGTGGTGACCTACAACCGACGCGAACTCCTCCAAACCACCCTGGCGGGCATCGCAGCCGGCACCCAGGTGCCGGACGCCGTCGTTGTCGTTGACAACGCTTCCACGGACGGAACGGCAGAGTTTCTCCGCAACTACGAAGGGCCGGTGACCACGGACGTCGTCACGCTGAACACGAATGTGGGCGGCGCCGGAGGATTCGTGGTTGGTATGGAACGTGCCCTTCTGGACCACGGTGCAGACCACGTGTGGATTATGGACGACGACACGGAACCGCAGCCCTCCGCGCTGAGCGAGGCCCTGGACGTTTCGCAGGCCTACCAACAGGAAACGGGGGACACCCCGGCATTTATTGCCAGCCGCGTGGTGTGGACCGATGGCAGGGACCACCCCATGAACCGCATGCGTCCCAGGATGGGCGCCGCTGAAGTAGCCCGCAGCGCAGCCGCCCGTGTCGGCGCCACCCAGATCCGCAGTGCCTCCTTTGTGTCTGTACTGATCCGGGCGGAAGAGATCAGGAAGCATGGTCTGCCAATTGCCGATTACTTCATCTGGAATGATGACCTTGAGTACACCGCCAGGGTCTCCCGCCGTGCCACCGCTCTGACCACCAATGCATCCGTGGCAAATCACCACACCAAGGTTTTTGGTGACGCCGGTGCCGATCCGGGAGCACGTTTCTACTACGAAGTCCGCAACAAGGTGTGGGTCTACACCCGCTCCAGTGCGCTGGCACCGTGGGAGAAGCTTCTCTTTACCGGCGCTTCCTTGCGCAACTGGACCCGGACCATTGCCGCTTCCCCGAACCGTAAAGTGCTGCTGGCGGGCCTTTTCAAGGGCTTGCGCCACAGCCTCAAATCCCCGCGCTCCAACGCGCAGGTGCTCGAGGGAATCTACGCTCTGCGCAACGTCCAGGGACCGGTCAGCTAACAGAAATGCAGCCAAACCCCGGCCAAACAAGCTGGGGCCTTGCGGCTGCGTCACAGGGTGGTCACGGCCGTTGGCATTAGTATCGTGACTAGAGTCCACAGAAATCCCGCAACATTCGGCACAGCCGGTGCAGGCATGGCGACGGAGTAGTTCCATTTATCCACAGACAGAATTCCACACCTTGAGCTGCCCGGAAACCACCGGCTTTCAAGCGACGCACCGGCTGCGTTCGCCCGTCACGGTTTCCGGTTCGCTAGGCGGGCTGCTCCCGGGAGCCGCGTCATGATCATGTATCTGCTCATGGCGCTCACGGCCGCCGTGGTGTCTTATGCGGGGACCTGGGGTGCCCGCGTGGCCGGTAACAAACTCCGGCTGTACCGTCCCATCCGCAGCCGGGATATGCACTCTGCCCTGATTTCCAAGCTCGGTGGACTGGGAATCTTCACTGGCTTCTTTGTGGCGCTGGTGGTCGCGAGCAACTCTTTCTTCGTCAAGGACATCTTCAGGCACAACGACGCGCCGTGGGGGATACTGGCCGGTGCTGTCGTGATTGTCGCGGTAGGAGTCGCCGACGACATCCTCGACATCCGGTGGTGGATCAAACTGTTGGGACAGGGAGCCGCTGCCTTCATCGTGGCAATTTGGGGCGTGCGGATGTCGGTGGTGCCTTTCATTCCCGAACCGATATTCCTTGATTCTGAAATCCTGCAGATCGTGCTCACCGCTGGCCTGATTGTTACCACCATGAATGCCGTCAACTTCATTGACGGACTTGACGGTTTGGCAGCAGGAGTGGCCATCATCGGTGGCGGAGCCTTCTTCCTCACGGCGTACTGGGTTCATCGGAACAACCCGTCCACCGACAACTCGGACCTCGCGACACTGCTGATGGCCATTCTGGTGGGAAGCTGCATCGGGTTCCTGCCGCACAACTGGTTCCCCGCCAAAATCTTTATGGGGGACTCCGGAGCCATGCTTATTGGCCTGCTCATGGCCTCCGCTGGCGTAGTGGCCACGGGGCAGATTGGGTCAGGGCTCTACGATCGCGCAAACGGTATCCCCACGATCGTTCCCATCTTGCTGCCTTTCGCGGTCTTGTCCCTTCCCCTTCTTGACTTGGGGATGGCCGTCGTCCGGAGGACAGCCAGGGGGCAGTCCCCATGGTCGGCCGACCGTGGGCACCTGCACCACAAGCTCGTGGATCTCGGGTACTCACACCGCACAGCCGTCGTCATGCTCTATGTGTGGACGTGCATCCTCGCCTTCGGAGGCGTTGCGTTTGCCGTGTTCCCGTGGCAAATTGTGCTCATCGTCGTCATAGCAGCGGCGCTTGTCATGGCTGCCGTGACGGCGTGGCCTTACTTCACCCGGAACTCGACGCGGCCGGGGGAGTAGTTGTGACGGCCGGTTTAGGGTCACAGTTCTATCTCATGTAGAATTCTTTCTGCGGACAGTCACTCGCCCGTAACCCCACTTTGAGAATATGGCACCTGTGCCACGAGGATTGGTATCCCCATGACATCCAACGCCGATTCCGGACGCCCGTCCGGTAGACGTGGCATTGGAGTTTCCGGCGCGACACCGAACCTCTGGCTCCGATTGCTCTTCTTGAGTTCCAGCGCCTCTTTGGCCGGTGTAGTGGTCACTAGCATCGTGGCAGCCATCGTAGATGGCCACCAAGGCGCCCTCTCGGCAGCCTTCGGCGGCGGACTCGTGATGGCCTTCTTCGCCATCAGCCTCCTGATCGGCCACTTCGTCGGTCGCAACAATCCTTCCGGTGCGGTTGGCCTGTTTGTGGCGACCTACTTTGTGAAGGTCGTTGGATTCGCCGTTGTGCTCTTCGCGATCGGCACCCCCGAATGGCTGGCCAGCCGGTGGTTCCTCATCGGCGCGGTCGTTTCCGTGGTCCTTTGGCAGGCCGCAGAAATCTATGGTTTCAGCAAGGCCCGTCTCCTGATCTATAACGATCCTGAAGAACGGAAGGGTGGCCCGGATGTCTCCGCGTAAGCGTTATTCGCGCCCAGCCGCGCAAGCCCAGCAACCTCGAAATGTCCATGGAACTGTGGACGCCGGAAACGACGGCGGATACAACGCCGGCATCGCCGTCTTCAGCTACATTGTTGGCGGGATCATTGTCTGGAGTTTGATAGGCTGGGGTCTGGATAATCTGTGGGGGACCCGCTGGATTGTGCTCCTTGGCGCTCTGCTGGGAGCCGCAGGAGGGTTCTATCTTTCCCATATGCATGGCCTCACCAGGCAAAGCTCCTCTTCTGGCGAGAGCAACGCAGACAGCGGTCCGTCCACGGACGGGGACAGTAATGCCAAATAATTTCACATGGATTACGGATGCGTCCACCGCGTCCATATTCCAACCAATGCCCAATGATGGACACAGCAGAGAGGAAACGCGTTGATCGCGCTTGCGCTCCCCGCCCAGGATTCGGGGTCATTCACCCCACCCGGAATCGACGAAATGCACCTGCCGGCAATCCTGCCTTGGGGTGCGCACGACGGATTCTCCAAGCAGATGCTGCTGGTGATCCTTTCGGTCGTCATTATCGCTACATTCTTCATCCTCGCTGCACGTAAGCAGCAGCTGGTTCCCGGCAAGCTGCAGTTCGCAGGCGAGATGGCCTACGGCTTCGTCCGCAACAGCATCGCCAAGGACATCATCGGCGGCAAGGACTTCATCAAATACGTCCCGCTGCTGTTCAGCTTGTTCTTCTTTATTCTGGTGAACAACATCTACGGCGCCATCCCGGTGATCCAGCTCCCGAGCTTCTCGCACGTAGGCGGCGCCTATGTGCTGGCCGGCATCGTGTACTTCACGTGGATCATCATCGGCATCAAGAAGAACGGTCTGAAGTACTTCAAGCTCGCAACCGTTCCCTCTGGTGTTCCGTGGTACATCCTCCCGATCGTCGTACCGATCGAGATCATCTCCAACTTCCTGGTTCGCCCTGTCACGCACAGCCTCCGTCTGTTCGCGACCATGCTGGCAGGCCACTTGATCGTCATGCTCGCCGGTTCCGGCATCGAGTACCTGGTAATGCAGGAAAACGTCCTTTTGAAAGGCACCTCGGTTCTGGTGCTGGTAGGGGCTATCGCCATGTACATGCTTGAGGCATTGATCATGGCCCTGCAGGCTTACGTGTTCACCCTGTTGACCGCGATCTACATCGAAGGCGCCCTGCACGCCGACAGCCACTAGGCACAAAAACTTCCCCTGATGGGGATTGAAGTAAACCAAACAACCTGCCACATGGGTGGCATCTTGAAAGGAAAAAAATGGAAGGCAATCTCAACCTCGTAGGTTACGGTCTGTCCGCAATCGGCGGTGGTATCGGTGTGGGTCTCGTATTCGCGGCTTACATCAACGGTGTTGCTCGTCAGCCGGAAGCTCAGCGTGTGCTGCAGCCGATCGCGTTCCTTGGTCTGGCACTGACTGAAGCTCTCGCCATCCTCGGCCTCGTCTTCGCTTTCGTTCTCTAGTCTTCGGATCCAGAGCAAAGCGAATTCCGCAACCGAGTAGATAGGACGGGTGAAATATGAATCAGCTGATCATCTCAGCCGCCACTGAAGGCGAAGAGGCCGCCAACCCTCTCGTTCCCAATGTCTGGGAAATGGGCGTCGTCCTCGTCGGCTTTGCGGTCCTCCTGTACATCGTGGTCAAGTTCATTGTCCCGATGTTCGAGAAGACCTTTGCAGAGCGCGCCGAAGCAATTGAAGGTGGCATTGCAAAGGCCGAAGCGGCCCAGGCAGAAGCTTCTGCAGCTCTTGAAGAGTACAAGCAGCAGCTCACCGACGCCCGCGCTGAAGCCAACCGCATCCGCGAAGAAGCACGCGCCGAAGGCGCCCAGATCCTCGCGGACCTCAAGGCCAAGGCCGCTGCTGAGTCTGCACGTATCACTGAGCAGGCACACGCAGCCATCGAGTCGGAGCGCCAGGCAGCAGTTGTCTCGCTCCGCTCTGAGGTCGGCACCCTGGCCACCACACTTGCAGGCCGCATCGTTGGTGAAGCACTCACCGACGACCAGCGCTCCGCACGCGTTGTGGACCGCTTCCTTGCAGATCTGGAGACCCAGAGCGCAGGTGCAGCTAAGTAATGGCAGGAATATCGAGCGAATCGCTGACCACAGCGCTGGCGCAGCTGGAAGCCAAGCTTCCCTTCGCCTCGTTGCAGTTGGCTAAGGACCTCTTCGGAATCCTGGGAACGGTGGACAGCTCGGCTGGCTTGCGCCGCGCCCTGACTGACCCGTCCCGCACTGGAGACGAAAAGTCGGCGCTGGTCAAGCAGCTGGTTGGCGGAAAAGTCTCCGCTGATGCTGCTGAAATTGCTGCCGGGTTGGCCAGCTCACGCTGGGCATCGGCACGCGATATCGGCGATGCACTCGAGACGCTTGCTGCCACGGTGGTTATTGCCGTAGCTGAAAACAAGTCGGCCGTTTCTGCCTCCGGTATCACGGGGCTGGAAGAGCTGGAAAACGATCTGTTTGCTTTCAACCAGACCGTTGCTTCCAGCCACGAAGTACAACGTGCTTTGTCTGAGCCGCAGGCATCACCTGCGGCGAAGATTGCACTGGCCGAGAAACTTCTTCCTGGCAGCAGCGAGGAAGCCAAGGTTCTCATCAGCCAGGCAGTTACGCAGCCGCGCGGTGTCAAGCCGAGCAAGCTCGTCGAGTCTTTCGCCAAGCTTGCAGCCAAGCGTCAGCAGCGCTGGATTGCTACTGTCAGCGTTACCCGTCCGTTGACGGAAACGCAGGCCAGTCGTCTGCAGGCCGGGCTGGATGCCCTGTATGGCCGCGAACTGAAGGTCAACGTCAATGTTGACCCCGCACTGATCGGTGGGATCCGTGTTCAGGTAGGTGACGAAGTACTCGATGCTTCGGTTATCGCCCGCCTGACCGAGCTCCGCCGCCAGCTCGCTGGCTAGCGAAGACAAAGCACAACTTAACTGATATAAAACCCGGTCATCGTGAGCAACGATGATCACGAAAACAGGAGAGCAGGGACTGCAGATGGCCGAATTGACCATCAACGCCGACGACGTCCGTAATGCGTTGAACGAGTTCGCGGCGTCCTACGAACCCGGTAACGCAGAGCGCGTAGAGGTTGGTCGTGTGACCACCGCAAGTGACGGCATCGCCCGTGTTGAGGGTCTTCCCTCGGTCATGGCGAACGAGCTGCTTCGCTTCGAAGATGGCACGCTGGGCCTGGCCCAGAACCTTGACGTCCGCGAGATCGGTGTCATTATCCTCGGTGACTTCACCGGCATCGAAGAGGGCCAGGAAGTTCACCGCACCGGTGAAATCCTGTCCGTTCCGGTTGGCGATGCCTTCCTGGGTCGCGTTGTTGACCCGCTGGGCCAGCCGATCGATGACCTCGGCGAAATCAAGGCCGAAGCCACCCGCGCGCTGGAGCTTCAGGCTCCGGGCGTTACCGAACGCAAGTCGGTCCACGAACCCATGCAGACCGGTCTCAAGGCTATTGACGCCATGATCCCGATCGGCCGTGGCCAGCGTCAGCTGATCATTGGTGACCGCCAGACCGGCAAGACCGCAATTGCCGTGGACACCATCATCAACCAGAAGGCCAACTGGGCTTCGGGAGATGTCACCAAGCAGGTACGTTGCGTATACGTCGGTGTTGGCCAGAAGGCTTCCACTATCGCAGCTGTCCGTCAGACCCTTGAGGACCACGGCGCACTGGAGTACACCACCATCGTGGCTTCTCCGGCATCTGACCCCGCTGGCTTCAAGTACCTGGCACCGTACGCAGGCTCGGCCATTGGCCAGCACTGGATGTACGGCGGCAAGCACGTTCTGGTGATTTTCGATGACCTGTCCAAGCAGGCCGAGGCTTACCGCGCCGTTTCCCTTCTGCTGCGTCGTCCGCCGGGACGCGAAGCTTACCCGGGTGACGTTTTCTACTTGCACTCCCGTCTGCTGGAGCGTTGTGCCAAGCTCTCCGACGAGCTCGGTGCGGGTTCGATGACCGGCCTGCCGATCGTCGAAACCAAGGCAAACGACGTTTCTGCCTACATCCCCACCAACGTGATCTCCATTACCGATGGTCAGATCTTCCTCCAGTCGGACCTCTTCAACGCCAACCAGCGCCCCGCTGTTGACGTTGGCGTGTCCGTCTCCCGTGTTGGTGGTGCTGCACAGGTCAAGTCCATGAAGAAGGTCTCCGGTACCTTGAAGCTGGACCTGGCACAGTACCGCGACATGCAGGCATTCGCGATGTTCGCCTCTGACCTGGATGCTGCTTCCCGTCAGCAGCTGACCCGTGGCGCACGCCTGATGGAACTGCTGAAGCAGGGCCAGTACTCACCGTTCCCGGTTGAGAACCAGGTTGTTTCCATCTGGGCCGGCACCAACGGCTACTTGGACGACGTTCCGGTTGAGGACATCAGCCGTTTCGAGTCCGAGTTCCTGGAGCACCTCACGCACAAGTCCTCCATCCTGACCACGCTGGCTCAGACCAACGTCCTGGATGACGACACCGCTGCAGCTTTGAAGGAAGCCATCGTTTCCTTCAAGAAGGGCTTCTTCGGCGAAGGCGACAACCACTTGGTTGGCGCTGGCCACGAAGAGCACGCAGCG
The DNA here is from genome assembly GCF_900108925.1 of Arthrobacter sp. yr096. Taxonomy (NCBI): domain Bacteria; kingdom Bacillati; phylum Actinomycetota; class Actinomycetes; order Micrococcales; family Micrococcaceae; genus Arthrobacter; species Arthrobacter sp. yr096. Next base: position 873,281 of record NZ_FNYI01000001.1, read on the forward strand.
ATCTCCGGCGGCGACGTCGACCAGGAAAAGATCGTCAAGCAGAAGCGCTAGTTCCGATAACCTGCTCTGCCGGGGTCCGAAAGGGCCCCGGCAGGGCAGCACATCGGAAACTTAGGAAAGGATAAGTATGGGAGCCCAGATTCGGGTCTACCGTCAGAAGATCAGCTCGACGACGTCGATGCGCAAGATCTTCAAGGCGATGGAACTGATCGCTACCTCGCGCATCGGTAAGGCCCGCGCCCGCGTAGCAGCTTCACTGCCTTACGCGAACGCGATTACCCGCGCCGTTTCTGCTGTCGCAACTCAGAGCGAAATCGACCACCCGCTGACCACCGAACCGGAGCAGATCCGCCGCGCCGCAGTCCTGATTATTACATCGGACCGTGGCCTTGCTGGATCCTACTCCGCGAGCGTGCTCAAGCAGGCTGAAGGTCTCACCGAGCTTCTTCACGCAGAAGGCAAGGAAGTCAAGGCGTACCTGGTTGGCCGCAAGGCGCAGGCGTACTTCGATTTCCGCAACCGGTCCTACGCCCGCGTATGGACCGGTGGCACGGACGCACCGGAATTCGAAACCGCGCAGGAAGTCGGAGCTGCACTTCTTGAAGACTTCTCCACTGACTTCGAAGAGGGCGGCGTGGATGAAATCCACGTTGTATACACCCGCTTCAAGTCCATGGTGACGCAGGAGCCCACGGTTATCCGTTTGCTCCCGCTGGAGGTCGTCGAAGAGGAAGCAGCCTCGGAATCCGAGCTGTTGCCGTTGTACGAGTTTGAACCGGAGACAGAGCAGGTGCTCGACGCACTGCTTCCGCGTTACATCGAGTCCCGCATCTTCGCAGCCATGCTGCAGGCCGCAGCTTCTGAGCTCGCAGCCCGCCAGCGCGCTATGAAGTCGGCCGGTGACAACGCCACCGATTTGATCAAGAAGTACACGCGCCTTCGCAACACGGCCCGCCAGGCCGAGATTACGCAGGAGCTTTCCGAAATCGTGGCTGGCGCAGACGCCCTCGCGTCCTAGCCTGCAACGCATTCGGCTCGAAGCCGTACCTGCACCAAACAGATAAACTTAAATCCACGCCATCTACTGAGTGAAGTGAGAGAGATGACTGCCACTGCTACCGAACACGTAGCTACGGCCGGTGCCACCGGCCGCATTGCCCGTGTTATTGGTCCGGTTGTCGACGTCGAATTCCCGGCTGACGCAATCCCCTCGATTTACAACGCTCTGACCACTGAGATCACTCTCAACGGCCAGACCAAGACCATCACGTTCGAGACGTCACAGCACCTGGGTGACAACCTCGTTCGCGCCATCTCCCTGCAGGCAACCGACGGACTCGTCCGCGGGACCACCGTGCAGGACTCCGGCGCTCCGATCTCCGTGCCCGTCGGCGACGGTGTCAAGGGCCACATCTTCAACGTTCTCGGCAAGCCGCTGGACGTTGACGAGTCGGAGATCAAGGCTGACGCCTACTGGCCGATCCACCGCAAGGCTCCGTCCTTCGCCTCCCTCGAGGGCTCCACGGAGATGCTCGAGACCGGCATCAAGGTCATCGACCTTCTCACCCCGTACATCAAGGGTGGCAAGATTGGCCTGTTCGGCGGCGCCGGCGTTGGCAAGACCGTTCTGATCCAGGAAATGATCACCCGTGTTGCCCGCAACTTCGGTGGTACTTCCGTCTTCGCCGGTGTTGGTGAGCGTACCCGTGAAGGTAACGACCTCTGGGTTGAAATGGAAGAGGCAGGCGTTCTCAAGGACACTGCCCTTGTGTTCGGCCAGATGGATGAGCCGCCGGGAACGCGTCTGCGCGTAGCCCTCTCCGCTCTGACCATGGCGGAGTACTTCCGCGATGTCCAGAACCAGGACGTGCTGCTCTTCATCGACAACATCTTCCGCTTCACGCAGGCAGGCTCGGAAGTCTCCACGCTGCTCGGCCGTATGCCGTCTGCTGTGGGCTACCAGCCGAACCTTGCTGACGAGATGGGCCTCCTCCAGGAGCGCATCACCTCCACCAAGGGTCACTCCATCACGTCTATGCAGGCCATCTACGTGCCGGCTGATGACTACACCGACCCGGCTCCGGCAACGACCTTCGCACACCTCGACGCGACCACGGAACTTTCCCGTGAAATCGCATCCCGTGGTCTGTACCCGGCCGTTGACCCGCTGACGTCGACCTCCCGTATTCTGGATCCCCAGTACATCGGCAAGGACCACTACAACACGGCTGTCCGTGTTAAGCAGATCCTGCAGAAGAACAAGGAACTCCAGGACATCATCGCCATCCTCGGTGTTGACGAACTGTCTGAAGAGGACAAGATCGTCGTGTCGCGTGCACGTCGTATCCAGCAGTTCCTCTCCCAGAACACCTACACCGCCAAGCAGTTCACCGGCGTCGAGGGCTCCACCGTGTCCATCAAGGACACCGTGGAAGGCTTCACGGCTATCTGCGACGGCGAGCTGGACCACATCGCAGAGCAGGCGTTCTTCAACGTCGGCGGCCTGGATGACGTCGAGCGCAACTGGGCCAAGATCCAGGAACAGACCAAGTAGTATGGCTGAGCTCGAGGTTGAGATTGTCGCAGCGGACCACTTCGTGTGGTCCGGCGCGGCCAAGATGGTGAAGGCCCGCACCAGCGATGGTGAAATCGGAATCCTGCCGGGCCACTCGCCCCTACTGGCCATCCTGGCCGAGGGCGAGCTGGCAATCCAGCCGGTTTCCGGTGACCGTATTGCGGTAGTAGTCGATGGCGGATTCTTCTCCGTCGACAACGATCGCGTGGTCATTGTTGCTGACAACGCCAAATTGGGCGAAGCGGCTACAGCGGGGATCCGATAGCACGACCTTGATGGACGATTCCCTTATTCCGTTCATCGCTCTGGCAACAGCGTTTACGTTGCTGATCATTTCACTGTGCCTTTTCGGGGTGCGCCGCTTCAACCTGCGGCGTGCCCTGGGCACGGTCGACGCCTCCATTTGCACGGCTGGAAACAGCTGGCAGATGGGGGTTTGTCGTTATCAGGACAATGAGCTCGAGTGGTTCCGCTTGATGTCCCTCAGCGTGATCCCCAAGCACAGGTTCAAACGCAGTTCCTTGGAACTGCTGGGTCGCCGGCAGCCGACTGAAGATGAACTGGTCAGGGTGCAGCCCGGTGTGGTCGTTGTTGAACTGCAGTACGAAGGCAAGAAGTTCATGCTGGCCATGAACTTCGACGCGTACGCAGGGTTGTCTTCCTGGCTGGAGGCCGGGCCGGTCATCGGCGTCGGAACCTGGCGTTAGGCGCCATGGACTTTTTGTCGGACGTCAGCCTGGTGGACGGGCCGTTCCTCTGGTTCAGCATTGTTTGCGGTGCGGGCGGTGGAGTGTATCTCCTGTGGCGGCGTCGGCGCCGGTGGCCGCTCGTCGTCGCCGCCTCCCTGGCTGTTTCCGTGGGGGTGGTGGCACTCGTTCATTGGATCCTGATCGATCTGATGGCCACGTTTTCCGAAAACCTTCCCTTTGAAACTCTGGCCTGGTCGGTCCCAGCGGTCATGGCACTGGTTCTCTGCGCTTTCCGGTTTCCGCGAAACACTGCCAAGGGCCGTTCGCTGAGTGTCGTGGCCATGCTGGGGGTCGTCCTCCTCAGCGTCGTGCAAGTAAATCTGTACTTCGGCCTGAACAATTCGGTGGCCGATTTGATGGGTACCGCCGTGGCGCGGATCCAGCCGCTGGAAAGCGGCCTCAAACGTCTTCCCGGCGGCAACCCCGGCCCTGCGTTATCCACGTGGAAACCGCCGGAGTCCATGCCTAAAACGGGCACCCTGCGGAAGGCCGACATTCCCGGGACGATTTCCGGATTCACAGCGCGGGACGCCTACATCTATCTTCCCCCCGCGTACCAGACGACGCCCCGTCCCGTCCTCCCGGTGTTGGTTCTCTTCTCAGGTCAACCTGGCGGTCCTGCTGACTGGTTGACTGGCGGCCAGCTCCGGTCACAACTGGATCGCTATGCCGAAGCCCATCATGGCATTGCTCCGGTGACGGTGGTGGTGGATCCCAATGGTTCGGGCAGCGCCAACACCATGTGCATGGACAGCCTGATTGCGCCGGCCGGCACCTACCTGTCCCAAGATGTACCCGCATGGATTAAGTCCACGTTGGACGTCTCCACCGATCCTCAGCAGTGGGCGGTGGGTGGATTTTCCTTCGGTGGCACTTGTGCCATGCAAATGGGAACGGTACATCCGGAGATCTTCCCAACCGTGCTCGCATTCTCTGCAGAACGGGAACCTGCGCTTGCGAAGGACCGCAACAAGACCATTGGAGACGCATTCGACGGCGACGCGGCGGCCTTTGAGGCCAAGACGCCCTTGGTCTTGATGCAGCAGCGCAACTACGCAGGCAGCGGCGTCTACTTGACGGCCGGCGAAACAGACCATGAATTTACTGCCTATATGCACGAGCTGGCGGACGCGGCAAAGAATGCGGGATTCGAAACAGAAGAGCACTCGATCCAACACGCCGGGCACTCCTGGGACGCAGTGGTCCGGGGCATGCCGGGAGCGCTGGATTTCCTGGCCACCCGGTGGAGGCTGCCGCGGTGAGCCTCGCCCTCAACAGTGTGGTCAAGCCCGCGATTCTAAAGGCCGGCAGGCATCTGCGGGCAACACCTTTCACCTTGCTGGTGCTCGTGTTGTTCGTGGGATTGTCACTGGCGGCCGGTAGTTTCCTGTCCGGCCCGCCGGAACCATGGCTTTCTGTGGCAGGGGTGTCGCTCGATGGGCTCAGGGCGGGGGAGTGGTGGTCCATCTGGACTTCGCTCTTCTTCACCACCAATCCTTTGGCATACGCCACGGCGATCATGATGTTCCTGCTCCTTCTGGGTCTTGCAGAGCGACGCTTCGGTTCTGTCAGAACGGCCGGAGTGTTCTTTGGCAGCCAGTTTGCCTGCGTGTCGGCCTTCCTCCTGGTCACCCAGGTTGCGCGGTATGCCGATGACGGGTGGCTTTCCCGGATGGCAGGAACCCGGCTGATCGGGCCGTATGGTGCCGTTCTTGCAACAGCCCTCGCTGCCAGCGCCCTCCTTCCGACGCTCTGGCAGCGACGCCTGCGGACCGTGGTGCTATCAATCTCACTGCTCTTGGTGCTGTACGTGGGGCACGCAGAGACGGTGGTGGGATTCCTGGGCGCTCTGATTGGCTTGGCCGCGGGATGGTGGATGCAAAGCAGCAAAGGTCATCTCCACCTTCACCGGTCCACGGGCAGGGAGGTGCGAAACCTTCTGTCGTTGACCATGGCAATCTTTGCGGTGGGACCCATCGTGACCGCAGCGGCCAAGAGCCCGTCCGGCCCCTTGGCCTTGCTGCGCGACGTCATCCTGAACCCGCTGCCCACCCTCACGCAATTGGAGAGCAACTGCGGAGGCACCATTGACGTGACGTGCTTGGAGGTCGGCCGGCAGGGTTACACAGGCCCCTTCGGATTGGCCTTGGCCGTGGTGCCGGTCGTCCTGCTTCTGATCTGCGCTGACGGCATGAGAAGGGGACGAAGGCTCGCCCTGGGGATCGCGATCGGTGTGCAGCTGGTGGTGGTGGGTCTTTCGACGATCTACCTGGGCCTTTTTGCCGGTATGCCCAGGCCGCAGGGGCGGCCGCACGTGGGGATGCTGAACTCTGCGGTTGTCCATTTGATCCCCTTGGTGGTGGTCCCGCTGGTCCTGGCCGTTCTCTTGTTTGTCTATCGCGGCCATTTCAGGGTGGTCTCTTCGGATCGGCTCCGACGCAGGGTTTTCTGGTTGGTGGGCCTGACGGGACTGACGCTCGGTCTCATTTATACGGCTGTGTGGCTGGCTTCCGGCGGCATGGACCGCGACGGCGGCTTGTTGGGTCTGGCCGCGGAGCTCGCCAGACAGTATCTCCCGGTTCCACTGCCTGGCGTTTACCGGAAGGTTTTCGCGGACCGGGATGTGCTGGAAGTGTTCCTCTTCTCCTACTCCGGCACGGTCTTTTGGCTGGTGGCCCTGGTGGGTGTGTGGATTTTGCTCATCCGGGGGCACCATTCCGGGGGACTGGACCATCAATCGCGGGAAAGAGCCCGCACGTTGGTCAAGTCCGGTGGTGACTCCTTGTCCTGGATGGCTCTCTGGGAGCCGAACAAATACTGGTTCAATACCGAAGGTACCGGGGGCGTGGCCTACCAACAGCATGGCCACGTGGCCTTGACGCTGGCTGGTCCCTTTGGAGCAGCGGAACACCGTGGGCATACGGCCAGCGGTTTCCTTGACTACTGCACCCGGCATGCGCTCACACCTTGTCTCTATTCCTGCACGGATGAGCTATGGCCCATGCTGCAGCCCCGAGGCTTCCGCAGGGTCGCAGTGGCCCAGGAAACACGGCTGCGGATCACGGATCTGGAGTTTCGCGGCAAGGAGTGGCAGAACGTCAGGACTTCCCTGAACCGTGCTCGGAAGCTGGGGATTTCGGCCAGCTGGGGCCGATACTCGGAGTTTCCGCTGAGTGTGCGCGCTCAAGTCAGTGAGGTGTCGGAGGAATGGGCGGCCCAGAAGAAGATCCCTGAAATGGGCTTCACCTTGGGTGGCTTGGACGAGCTCGACGACGCGGACGTCCAGTGCTGTGTCGCCGTGGACGAAGCCGGCTTTGTCTATGGAGTGACCAGCTGGCTACCGGTCTATGAGAACAGCGTGGTTGTCAGTTGGACACTGGACTTCATGCGTCGGCGGGGTGACACGTTCCCGGGTGTCATGGAATTCCTGATTGCTTCGGCAATCCAGCACTTGCGCGGGTCCGTGGACGTGATCTCGCTGTCCGGCTCGCCCCTGGCACGGGAGAAGGGCGAGATTGAACAACAGGCGGAAGGCCTGGCCGGCATTCTTGATGTGGTGGGACAGGCACTCGAACCGGTTTATGGATTCAGGTCGCTGGCGTCTTTTAAGTCGAGATTCCAGCCCGAGTACAGAACTCTGTACATGTATTACCAAGACCCTCTGCATCTGCCCGCAATGGGACGTGCGCTGAGCCGGGCATACCTTCCGGGATTGTCTGTGCGGCATTCTGCACGACTCCTCCGAACCTTGGTTGGTTGATTAGTCAACGCCATTTTGGGGTGGGGATTTCTTCTTTCTTCACGGTTTGTAACAGTCGTTGTCGAAATATCAGACATTACCGGTCTTAAACGTGTTGACCCCGGCTCGAAAGCCGGGGTCAACACGTTTGTTGTAGCTGCAACAAGCAGAATTCAACAGTTAAGGCTAGACGACGGTAACGCCGGTTGCCTGGGGGCCCTTGGCGCCCTGACCGATCTCGAACTGAACGCGCTGGTTCTCATCGAGGGTCTTGAAGCCGCCGGTCTGGATCTCGGAGTAGTGGACGAAAACGTCGCCATCCGAGTCATCCGGGGTGATGAAGCCGAAGCCCTTTTCAGCGTTGAACCACTTGACGGTTCCCAGTGCCATGTATTTCTCCTCATTGTGGAACATCAGTCCGATACACTTCGTACCGGCTTTGTTACTCCGCGAGAAGACCTTTGAATCCGGCCAGGCCAAGCCCGGTTGGTTTCGAAGGAGCTTCACGCTCGCAACTCGTCTTGCGAGCATGAAAACCACCTACACAAAGACTGCTACAACACTTTCATGAGCCCTGCCGGAGGTCAACGGTCTTTTGGGCAATTCGGGAAAATTTTCGGTAAAAAGAAGGTAACGCAGACCCGTGCAATTCACGCTAGGACAACCACTGGCCGTTCCGCATGACGCCGGTCAGTTCCAGATCCTCGTTTGTCACAACAACGTCGGCACGCAGGCCTCTGCGCAATCCACCAATTTCGTCGGAAAGCCCCAGGACAGCGGCGGGCACTGCTGTGGCGGAACAAATAGCGTCCGGTAGTGCGACGCCGGCCGCTACGGTCTTGCGGACGACCTCCAGGAGGGTGGCAGTCCCGCCCGCGATGGACCCTGTTGCATCCAGCGTGGCGACGCCATCACTGACCGTCACGGGGGAGGGGCCCAGCATGTAGCTTCCATCCGACAGACCGGCAGCGGCCATCGAGTCTGTCACCAGCACGATGTTATTGGCTCCGACGAGTTGGAAGACCGTAGCCACGGTGCTGGGGTCAAGGTGAGTGCCGTCGGCGATAAGCTCCACCACGGCCTTACCCTCCTGCGCCATCCGGAGGCAGGCGGCGACCGGACCGGGCGCTCTGTGGTGCATCGGCGGCATCCCGTTGAAAAGGTGCGTGACAGTGGGAAGCGAGCTGACGCCGTCGAACCCTGCCGATTCCAATCCCTCCCTGGCGGCGGCCAGAGACGCTGCGGCGGTGGCGTCGTCGCAGTCAGTGTGCCCCAGCGAAGGCGTCACGCCATGGGACGTCATCAGGTCCACCAGCGCAGCGGCTCCCGGCAGCTCCGGCGCATAGGTCATGGTGGCGAGCTTGCCGGCTGCGGCGCCCACCAGCTCGTCCATGAGATCCAGGTCCGGTTCCAGCAAATAATCCGGGTTCTGCGCACCGCAGCGGGCATGGGAAAGGAATGGTCCCTCAAGGTGAATACCGGCCACAAGGCCTTCGTCCACCAGTTTTACGTAGAGCTGGATGCCGCGAAGAAGGTCCTCCCGGGGAGCGGTTACCATGCTCGCGAGGAAGGTGGTTGTTCCCGAGCGGTGCAGGAAATCCACTGCTTTGCGCGCCGAAGTCTCTTCACCGCCGGGAAAATCGCCACCGTTACCACCATGGCAGTGTACGTCCACCAGGCCAGGGACCAGGTAACTGCCGTTGGGTACCCCAAGGCGGACTGCGCTCGGGAAGCCTTCAAATGCCGCGGGATCGAATCCGTTGGCAGGCCCGGCATAGGCAATTCGGTCGCCGTCGATGGCTATGAGTCCGTCCTCCACCACCTCGCCGTCGCTGACAAGCGTTCCTTTGATGATCTGGTGGCTTGGCGCGGAGGAAGTGGGAAAGGGGGATGCGGCAGTCATGTTTTGATTCTAGTGGCCTGCGGCACACCGTCCTGAAGGAAGTGCTTAGAAGAGCCGGGACTCGCTGTCATCCACGCCGCGCATGGCGTCATAATCCAGAGTGACGCAATCGATGCCGCGATCATTGGCGAGCACCTTGGCCTGCGGCTTGATCTGTTGCGCTGCGAAGATCCCACGTACCGGTGCCAGCAGGGGATCCCTGTTGAGCAATTCCAGATAGCGCGTGAGCTGTTCTACGCCATCGATGTCGCCACGGCGTTTCAGTTCGACAGCGACTGTGGCGCCGCTGGCGTCCCGGGCCAGGATGTCCACCGGGCCGATGGCCGTGAAGTACTCGCGACGGATAAGGGAGTATCCGGTTCCCAGCGTTTCGATCTGCTCAGCCAGGAGCCGCTGGAGGTCTGCTTCCACGCCGTCTTTGATCAGGCCGGGATCGGTACCCAGATCGTGTGAGGTGTCGTGCAATTGCTCGTAGATGTTGATGATGAGCCGGTCATCTGTCTTGGCAGATTGAACCGTCCACTGCTCCACGACGCCTTCCTCCACCTCCGTTTCCTCCGGGGTGGTCACCCGCAGCGTGGCAGGTGGGCTCATCCAGTTCAGCGGCTTGTAGGAACCGCCGTCCGAATGTACCAGCACGGAGCCGTCCGCCTTGACCAGCAGCAGCCGGGTGGCGAGGGGGAGATGGGCCTTGAGGCGGCCTACGTAATCAACAGAACAACGGGCTATGACGAGTCGCACCCGCCCCACATTACCGTCTCACCATCTGCAACTGCGTGGCTGGGGCAGAATGGAAGCATGCCCCGCTCCAACCGCCCCCGTCGCAACGCGTCCAGCACACGCTCCGGCAACGGTGGCGGCAAATGGGCGGAACCGGTGCCTGAGCTGGATCTTGAGCGTGCGCGTGCCGGGATTGCCCGGCGCGAAAGCGCACCGGACGGCGATTGGATGGTCCGGACCATGACGGCAAAGAAAGCGGAAAAACAGTACATCTGCCCTGGCTGCGCCACTGCGATCGTTCCGGGCATCGCCCACTTGGTGGTGTGGTCGGACAGCCACTTGTTCGGGCAGGCGGCCGGGCTGGCCGAACGCCGGCACTGGCACACCAATTGCTGGACGGGCCGGACGTACCGATACCGCTGATTCGCTAGGCTTGGCACCATGACTTTCGACCCCGCCTCGTTCGTGTTTACTCCGCAGGATTCACCCTCGGAGATCCGTGCTTCCACAGTTCTGCCTGCCCAGCGCGAGAATGTGGAGTTCACCACCGAAGACGGCAAAGTACTGCGGGGTGAGCTCGCATTGCCTGCATCCGGCGGGATCACCGCCACGTTGATCACTCTCCACCCGCTGCCCACGCACGGTGGCTTTATGGATTCGCACGTCTACCGCAAGGCTTCGTACAGACTGCCTGCGCTGGCCGGGGTCGCCGTCCTGCGGTTCAACACCCGCGGCACGCAGTCGCCACGGGGAACCAGCGATGGCCAGTTTGAAGAAGGTATCGGTGAACGGTACGACGTCGAGGCTGCGGTGCGGTTCGCGGTGGAACGCGGCTTGCCCAACCGCTGGCTGGTGGGCTGGTCCTTCGGCACTGAACTTGCGCTGATGTACGGAGCAGTGGAGCCAGTGGCCTCAGCGATCGAGGGAGCGGTGTTGTTGTCCCCGCCGCTGCACCGGGCGACGGATGTCCACCTCAAGGAGTGGGCTGCGTCCGGCAAACCGCTCACGGTCCTGGTGCCTGAACACGACGATTACCTGCAGCCAGCTGAGGCGGCCGAACGGTTCAGCCTGGTACCGCAGGCCCGGCTTGTTGGCGTCGACGGCGCCAAACACCTTTGGGTGGGCGAGAAGTACGCGGCGCGCGTCTTGAATGAAATCGTCGACGACGTCACCCCGGCAGGTGCGGGAGTGGACGGCCTGCCTCGCGAGTGGGCGGGGCCGGTTGCGACGGCATAGCCCGGTTGCGACGGCTTAGCCCGGGTGCGGGTGCTTAGCCCGGTTGCCAGTGCCTGAGCGCGTCGCCTCCGGAGACGACTCATGCCCCCGAACCGGGTGTTCGGGGGCATGAGTCGTTAAGCACGTAGGTCGGTCAGTGCCTGTCTTGGCGCATGATGAAGACTTCCTTGATCAGCAGCATGATGGCTGCCGCCGTCGGGATGGCAATAAGTGCACCCAGCACGCCAAGGAGGCTGCCTCCGGCGATCACCGAGATCACGGCCACAGCACCCGGGACCGCCACGGCACGCTGCATGATGCGCGGCGAGATGAAGTACGCCTCGAACTGCAGGTAGGCGAAGTAGGCGATGGCGTAAACCAGAGCTGTCTGCCAGCCTGCGGTGAGTGCCACCAGAATGACCACCACCGCGGCGATCAAGCCACCAACCAGCGGAATAAATGCCAGCAGGGCGACGACGAACGCCAGCAGAACGCTGAACGGGATGCCCAGGATGGTCATCAGGATGAAAGCGAAGATCGCGTTCAGGAGGGCGACGCAGACCTGGCCAATGACGTAATTGCCCACGGAATCGGTGATTGCCTCGGACAGCGCTTCAACGCGGGGACGGCGGGATCGGGGTGCCAGGCGGTAAGCCCACTTTTTCATGGACGGCAACGCAGCCAGGAAGTAAAGGCTCAGGACCAGGACGATCAGCGAACCGAACAGGCCATTGGCAACGGTGGAACCGAAGCCCACAACGCCGCCGAAAATGCCGCCCATGGCTTCGGGGTCCTTGACGAACTTATCCAGTTCAGTGGTGATCCGGTCACGCACCCCGAACTGGCTGTCAGCGTTGCGGAAGAAGTCAGAGTCCAGGAAGCCGCGGATCCAGTCCGGGGCCTGGCGCACGATTTCAGAGACCTGTTCAACGATGGTGGGAATCAGCGTTGCGAAGAAGCCGGCCACTGCAAGCACCAGTGCCGACACCGAGATGAGGATGCCGGCAGGCCGGGGCACTTTCCGCGACTCGAGCCAGCGGACCACCGGGTCCAGGCCGAGTGCGATGAAGAGCGCGGCCACGATCCACAGGATGAGTTGGGTGGTGTTGCTTGCGATGTAGAACACCGCCAAGGCAATGCCGACTCCGGCGGTCCCCATGAAGCCGACATAGAGAGGGTGCTGGGATGACATCCGCGGGCCGGGCGCGCCAAAACCGTGGTCGTCCTCGGGACGCGGTTTGTCGCGTTCCTCTTCGGCCTCGTCTTCCGGAGGCATCTCAAATCGGACGCGGTTGCGGGCTCCCGGAATGGGCTGCCTTAGTCTGCGGCCAAGGGCAGCCAGGCGTCCGGTACGGACAGGAACCGTAGCAGCGGTGCCGTCCGTGGAGGCATCCACCGCACTTGACCCGGGCTCATCGGCGGGACGGGGCTCCAAGTGGTCTTTCACGCGGTTTAGCTGCCTTTTCATTGGTGGTAAAGGGGCGATCCAGGCACCGGAAGGCCCGGATATCATGATCATCGCCACACTATCAGGACCACTGAATGACGCTACGAAGCCGCGATCGCGGGCATTTCAGGATGTCGTGGGGATCACCACGATCTGACTCTCTCATAACAAAACGGTTACCCTTTAAGTTCAACGACCGCTGATGATAGGTGATCCTGTGCGTTTGAAGACTGCAGCCTTGCTGGTGCTGCTGGGCCTGCTGACGATGCTGGCCGGCATTGGCCAGCTGACTTTCTGGGCTCCCTCCGAGACCGTGACGGCCTCGGTTCCCAGTGATACCAAAGCTGCCCCGCTGACCGTGATCGACCAAAAGTTGATCGCCCTCCATGACGGGCCGGTGAAGATCAAGATCCAGGGTGAAGGAAACTTCATCGTTGCTACCGGGCGCCCGGATGACGTCGAAGCCTGGGTGGGTGACACTGCCCACACCACGTTGACGGGCGTGTCGGCGGACCAGAAGTCACTCGAGGTGAGCTCTGTTGATGGCGAAGCCACTGCCCCCTCACCGGCTGGATCCGATCTGTGGGTCAGCACCGAGGACGCCAGCGGCGAGCTCGACTACACCTGGAATCCGCCGGCAGATGGTGAGTGGTCCCTGCTGGTAGCCGGCGACGGAACCAAGCCTGCGCCGTCGTCGATTTCCATGACCTTCCCGAACAACGCCACCACCCCCTGGGCTGTGCCGCTGATTGTTCTGGGCATCATCATCATCCTGGTGGGGGCGGCCTTGCCTTTCGTAGCGAAGGCCCTCAGCAACCGACGCAAAGACGATGACGATGACGGATCGCACGGTGAGGGCGAAACCACCACCTTGCCTGTGCAGTCGCCAGCCGGCGACGCCGCCCGTCGTCGTGGTGCCGAGACTGAGGGACCCGCCCTGAGGGTCACCGCTGTCGCTGCCGCACTGGCCGCTGTCATGGTTGGCGGGACGGCTGTGGCCGCCCAGGCAACGACGACGCCCGAGGCTACCTCCACGTCCTCCGCTGCGGCCCCCGCAGAAGGCGACGGCGGCACACCTGTCCTCCTGGAGTCCCAGCTGCAGAGGATCCTGGAACAGGTGGCGAGCACGGTTGATGCAGCCGACGCCGCCAAGGATGCTGCCAAACTGGCTCCCCGCGTGGACAAGATGGAATTGCAGATCCGGACGCAGAACTACAAGATCCGTTCGGCTGTTTCGGCCTACGAAGCCCGTATGCCCGTTCGTGCCACCAAGCTTCAGAGCAGCGTTATCAGCACCAAGCGTGAGTGGCCCCGTACCGTCTTTGCCCTGACGCAGGGCGATGGAAACGTCGTGCCGCAGGTACTGACCCTGGTCCAGCTTTCGCCTCGCGAAAACTACAAGCTGTGGGGCAGTGCACCCCTGCAGCCGGGCACCAACTTCCCGTCGTTCCCCATTCCCCGTGAAGGAACCCAGCCCGTGCCGGCCGGGGACAACACTGGTTTGGCTTACAGCGGCAACGAGGCTTTGGGAATCCTGGCCGAAATGCTGACTACGCCTGACTCGCCGAACCGAAGCAAACTGGCGGACGGGCAGTCGTCCCCGTACATCGCGGGCGCCCTTGCTTACCAGGCTGACACTGTGAAGAACGGAACCAGCGCCAACTTCAAGTTCACCCACACCCCTGTAACCAACCAGACAGTGGTGTTGCGAACTGCCGACGGCGGCGCTTTGGTGGTGGGACGCCTGGACTTCGCGTTCGAAGGTACGCCCAAGGCGGCCGGCGACAAGCTTCTGCTGGAGGACGATTCCGCAGTCTTCGCCGGGGGCAAAGAAACCACAACGGGCATGGTCCTGAACTTTGCCGAGTCCGTCGCGGTGTACATTCCGCCGGCAGGCTCTGCTGATCCCATGAAACTCGTGGCCGCGACGCGTGGCCTGGTGGGAGCCAGCTTCAAGTAGGACATGGCCCTGGCAGGGCAGCGGCTAGAGTGGAACGTATGAGTTCGCCCGGATACCGACCCACTCCAGCCGCTGCCAGCCAGCTCAACCTTCGCGGCGCCGTCGACCTCTCGTCGCTGCGCCGCCCGGCCTCGCCGCCGGTGCCTCCCGCTTCGGCTTCGCCGGATGGCGGCGCCCCAGGGGGCGGTGAGCCCGTCGGTGGCGATGCCGGCAAAGCGCCTCTTCGCGTGGATGCCACCGAAAGTAATTTCCAGGATCTAGTGCAGTTGTCTGCGCAGATCCCCGTACTCTTCCTGCTCTGGTCGCGTTACGCGGCCGAATCGCCGGCTGTCCTTGAGGCCGCCGAACGCGTGGTTGAAAGCTACGGCGGCCGTTTGGTACTCGCCGCCGCGGACGTTGACGCTTTCCCGCAGCTCGCGCAAGCATTTCAGGTGCAGGCTGTACCTACAGCCGTGGCCGTGATCAAGGGCCAGCCCGTGCCCCTCTTTCAAGGACCCGCAGATGACGCGCAGATCCGGGACCTCGTGGAAGAACTCCTTAAGGTTGCGGCAGCCAATGGCGTCACGGGGAGCATCGGTGATGGCGCCCCGGGTGAAGACGCCGAACCCGCACCGCTGCCACCGCTCCATCAAACGGCCATCGATGCCATCGAAGCCGGTGATTACGCAGCAGCTGCTGCGGCCTACAAGCAGGCCCTCCTGGAACAACCCGCAGATGCCGATGCCAAGGCAGGCCTTGCCCAAGTTGATCTGATGGCCAGGTTGGAAAACCTCTCCGCCCCGCAAGCAGACAGCCTCCGCGACCTCGCCGCGCGGGAACCGGACAACATGGACGCCCAGCTTGGCGTCGCCGATCTGGACGTCTCCGGTGGGCACATTGAAGACGCCTTCCAGCGGATCATCACGTTTATCGGCAGGAATTTCGGGCCTGAGCGTGAGACTGCGCGTGTCCGGCTTCTTGAGCTCTTCGAGGTAGTGGGAACCCAGGACGAGAGGGTGGCCAAGGCCCGCCAGGGGCTCGCGAGGGTTCTCTTCTAGTGCCGTCCGCGCTGTTTTCTCCACTGCAGCTGCGCTCTCTCACCGTGCCTCACCGCGGCTGGGTTTCGCCCATGTGCCAGTACAGTTGCCACCCGGAAACCGGAGAGGGTGTCCCCAACGATTGGCACCTGATGCATCTGGGCTCCTTTGCCGCCGGCGGTGCCGGGCTGATCATGAGCGAGGCAGCCGCGGTCAATCCGGCAGGCAGGATCAGTCCGCTGGACGCCGGCCTGTACAGCGATGCGCAGGCCGAAGGCTGGGAACGCATCATCCGTTTTGTCCATCAGCATGGCGCCGTGGATTGCAAGATAGGGGCCCAGCTTGCCCACGCCGGACGCAAGGCATCGACGTACTGGCCGTTTTCCGGCCGCTCGGGTTCCGTTCCAGGGTCCGACGGCGGATGGGTCACCGCCGGGCCGACGAACCAGCCGTTCGATGGCTACTCCGAACCGGCGGCGATGAGTGAGGCCGAGATCCAGGGCGTCGTGGCCGACTTCGCGGCGGCCGCTTCCCGCGCAGTTGCAGCGGGCTTCGACACCGTTGAAATCCACGGTGCGCACGGTTACCTCCTGCATCAGTTCCAGAGCCCGCTCATCAACACCAGGACGGACAGCTGGGGTGGGAGCGAGGAGAAGCGGAACAAGCTCATGCTCGCTGTGGTGGATGCGGTGAGGGCTGTCATCCCTGATTCCATGCCGCTCCTGCTGCGGATCTCCGCGTCCGACTGGGCTGAAGGCGGAGTGGACGTCGGGATATCGGTGAGGCTGGCGCGTGCTGCCGCTGAGCGGGGCGTCGACCTGGTGGATGTTTCCAGTGGCGGTGCTGTGGCGCACCAGCGCATCCATGCTGTTCCCGGCTACCAGGCCGGGTTCGCCGAGCAGGTCAAGCGCGAGGCGGGCGTCCCCACGGGTGCGGTGGGACTGCTGACGAGTGCCACGCAGGCCGAGGACCTTGTTGCCAACGGCCGGGCTGATGCTGTCTTCATGGCCCGTGCAGCGCTGCGCGATCCGCATTGGTGGCTCAGGGCTGCCTACGAACTGGGCCACGACATCACGTGGGTTCCGCAGTACGAACGTGCCGTTCCCCGCCACGGCTTCTAGAACGGTAACGGGCTCACGATTGCGAGGTTAGGCTGGTCACATGACGGAACCACGCCATGAAACCACGCCCATGTCCGCGCCGCCTCAATTTCCCGTGCCGCCACAGGGTGATGTGCCGGCACAAGGTGGGACGCCACCCCGCGCCGCCGCGCCGCTCGGCCACCAGGGTGCCCCCGGCGATGCTCCGCTGGCCGCACTGTCCATTCGTGGCCTGGCCAAGCGGTTCGGGGACAAGATTGCCGTGGATGGCGTGAGTCTGGAGGTGCCTGCGGGCTCGTTTTACGGGATGGTTGGTCCCAACGGCGCCGGCAAAACCACGACACTTTCGATGGCCACCGGCCTTCTCCGTCCCGATTTTGGGACTGCGTTGATCCACGGCGTTGACGTTTGGGCGCGGCCGCTGGAAGCCAAAAAGCTCATGGGCGTGCTGCCTGACGGTGTGCGCCTCTTTGACAGGTTGACGGGCGAACAGTTGGTCACGTATTCCGGACTGCTCCGCGGCATGGACCGCGATGTGGTTGCTTCACGGGTTTCGGAACTTTTGGCGGCCCTTGACCTTGAGGCCGACGCCGGTTCCCTGGTGGTTGATTATTCTGCTGGCATGACCAAGAAGATCGCCTTGGCCTCAGCACTGATTCACGCGCCGCGTCTCCTTGTCCTGGACGAGCCGTTCGAATCAGTGGATCCCGTATCCGCTGCGAACATCCGCGGGATCCTGGAGGGATACGTCTCTTCCGGAGGCTCCGTCATTGTTTCCAGCCATGTGATGGATCTGGTGCAGCGCATGTGCAGCCACGTGGCGGTGGTGGCCGGTGGCCGCGTTCTGGCGGCGGGGTCCGTGGACGAGGTCCGTAACGGTTCCACCTTGGAAGAGCGCTTCGTTCAGTTGGTGGGCGGCGGACACCGGACGGAGGGGCTGGAATGGTTGCGCACCTTCTAGGCCTCAAGTGGCGCCTTCTCCTCAACGACTTCAAGCGAAGCCCCTGGCAGTTGGTGGGCATGGCCCTGGGTCTGTTGTATGCGCTGGGAGTCTTGTCCCTCCTGATTGGCGGGTTGGTGGCCCTGCGTTGGGCCGACGCCGAACTTGCCCATACCGTGGTGGTGCTGGGCGGCGCGGCCACAGTTTTGGGTTGGGCCATCATCCCGCTAGTTGCATCTGCTGCGGACATGACCTTGGATCCTGCCCGGTTCACCACCTTCGCGATTCCGCCGCGGCAACTCCTGACTGGCCTGGCCCTCGCTGGCTTCATTGGCATTCCTGGCCTGGCCACCCTGCTGGCGGCCCTGGGCACCGTGGGAACATGGTGGCGCAGTGTTCCTGCTGCCTCCGGGGCGTTGCTTGGCGCAATCCTGGGTGCCCTCACCTGCGTGGTGTTGTCCAAAGTAGTAACGACGGCAACTGCCGGTCTGGCATCCTCGCGGCGTTTCAAGGACGTCAGCAGCATCATCGTGTTCATACCACTGGTGCTTCTGGGGCCCATCATGGTGGGAATCGTCGACGGCGTCCGTGGCAGTGCCGACTACCTGCCGGTGCTCGCCCGCACGCTGTCCTGGACACCTCTTGGTGCGCCGTGGTCCCTTGGTGGCGATCTTGAATCCGGCAATGCTGGAGCGGCAGGCCTGAAAGTCCTGATTTCCGCAGCGACCATTGCCGGCTTGCTCCTGTGCTGGCATGTTCTGTTGCAGCGGGCGTTGGTGACGCCCCCGTACTCCGGAGGGTCATCAAAGAAGGGCGGAAAACTTGGGCTGTTCGGCCTTCTCCCGGGAACTCCGGCAGGTGCAGTTGCTACCCGTGCTTTGATCTACTGGATGAAGGATCCACGGTACGCGGCATCCTTGGTCATTGTTCCGCTGTTCCCTGTCCTGTTTTTCTTCAGCGGATCACAGAGCGGCAGCTACGGCCTGCTCATGATCCTGGGGCCTCTGACTGCTTTCGTCATGGCGTGGTCCATCTGCGCTGATGTCTCGTACGACAACACGGCCTTCGCCCTCCATCTTGCCGCTGGGGTCCGCGGAATTGACGACAGGCTGGGCCGTGCCCTCGCCTGCCTGGCAATCTCCCTTCCGGTTGTTTTGGTCTTCACTGTTGGGCCGTTGTTCGTCACGGGGGATTGGCAGTGGCTGCCGAACCTCTTGGGCCTGTCGATCGGAACACTCCTCACTGGCCTGGGACTCTCCTCGGTCATCTCGGCCCGCTACAACATCGCCGTGCCTTTGCCGGGCGACAGCCCGTTCAAGAAGCCGCCGGGAAACGTCGCCCAGACCCTGGCAGTCCAGGCGGTAGGGATGGGCGTCCTGGCCCTCCTGCTGATCCCGGAGCTGGCGCTGGTGGCTGTTCAGGCCTTCAGCGGAGGCCCGGGGGCCGGATGGATCAACCTCGTAGTTGGTCCCTTGCTCGGCGTCATATTGTTCGTCGTCGGCGTCCGCCTCGGGGGAAAATGGCTGGACGCGCGGGGCCCGGAAATGTTTGCCCAGCTCAGCGTGAACCGCTAGCCGCGTAACAACCATGCCCAAAGGTGGGACATGGGATAACGTCTGTTTCAGATAGCTTGAAGACCCCTTACCTAGAAAGGCCGTGACGATGGAAGTTGTCATTCTCCCTGGCACCAAGCAGATAGGTGTGCTTGCCGCCGATGCCATTGAGGCGCTGGTCCGCCGCAAGCCGAACGCAGTGCTGGGCCTGGCAACTGGATCATCTCCGCTGCCTGTCTATGACGAACTGGCGAGTCGCTACGAAGCCGGTGGATTGGACTTCAGCCAGGCCCATGGATTCGCCCTGGATGAGTACGTTGGACTCGAGGCCGGACACCCGGAGTCTTACCGCGAGGTTATCCGTCGCGAATTTACCAACCGCGTGAACATCAAGCCGGAAAATGTCCATGGTCCGGACGGCGCAGCCGAGGATCTGGAAGCAGCGTGCAAGGCCTACGAGGACGCAATCAAGGCCGTGGGTGGAGTGGACCTCCAGATCCTGGGCGTGGGAACGGACGGTCACATCGGGTTCAACGAGCCTGGCTCATCGCTGGCCTCCCGGACGCGGATCAAGACGCTGATTGAGCAGACACGGAAGGACAACGCCCGCTTCTTTGACAGCATTGACGACGTCCCACACCACGTAGTGACCCAGGGATTGGGGACCATCATGGATGCCCGCCATGTTGTCCTGGTGGCCACGGGCGCCCAAAAAGCCCAGGCCGTACGTGACTTTGTGGAAGGCCCTGTGGCTGCTATTTGCGCGGCATCCATTCTGCAGATGCACCCGCACGCCACCATTTTGGTGGACGAAGCTGCCGCGTCATCGCTGAAACTGGCTGATTACTATCGGCACACCTACGACAACAAGCCGGAGTGGCAGGGCCTGTAGACGGTAAGATGTTTGGCATGACTACGCTTCCTCCGGATCCATTCGAAAACGACCCCATGCGCGAGCTTTCCGGAGCCGGAACGTCCACAGCCACCATTGAGCGCGAGGAAACGCGCCAGGAAGTGGAACCCGGCGACCGTGAGCGGTTTTCCCACTACGTCCGCAAGGAAAAGATCATGGAGTCGGCGTTGACCGGCGAGCCCGTCATTGCCCTCTGCGGCAAAGTATGGACGCCGGGGCGCGATCCCCAGAAGTTTCCGGTCTGCCCGGAGTGCAAGGAGATTTACGAAGGCCTCCGCCCCGGTAACGACGGTGGAAAAAACGGCGGCCCGGGCAACTCCAAGTAGTGGGTGGGAAGAGAACACAGGCCCCTTCTGATCGCTGCCGCTTCGCGGTTCGCTGCGGCGTGCCCGGAAAGCCGGGGATAGTTTTCGCTGCCATCAGGCCGGGGGAGTCAGCATGACAGAAACACTTTTTGGCGGTCCATCACTGCCTCCGGCGTACCCGGAACGCGCAGCTTGGGGCACGGCACCCAAGCTGCGCGCCTGGCAGCAGGAGGCTCTTGACCTCTACATGACCCGCAATCCGAAGGACTTCCTCGCCGTGGCCACGCCTGGTGCAGGTAAGACAACCTTCGCGCTGCGCATCGCCACCACACTGCTGGACAGTGGCGTGGTCAACCGCATCACGATCGTGGCTCCTACGGACCACTTGAAGCGTCAGTGGGCGGACGCGGCTGCCAAAGTTGGCATTGCGATTGATCCAAACTTCAAGAACTCCGATGGCCAGCACGGCCGTGGTTTCGTGGGCGTTGCAGTCACCTACGCGCAGGTAGCCAGCAAGCCAATGCTGCATCGTGCGAAGACCGAAGCAGCCCGCACCTTGGTGATCCTGGACGAAATCCACCACGGCGGCGAAGCGTTGTCGTGGGGAGACGGCCTGCGTGAGGCCTTTGATCCTGCGGCGCGGCGCCTGTCCCTGACGGGTACCCCGTTCCGATCCGATACCTCGCCGATTCCCTTTGTTGAATACGCGGAGGACCGTGATGGTATCCGCCGTTCCAAGGCTGACTACACCTACGGTTACGGCAATGCGCTGCGGGACCACGTGGTGCGTCCTGTGCTGTTCATGGCCTACTCGGGCCAGATGCGCTGGCGGACCAGCGCCGGCGACGAAATGGCGGCGTCTTTGGGTGAAGCCGCTGTCACCAAGGACATCACGTCACAGGCGTGGCGAACTGCGTTGAACCCTACGGGTGAGTGGATTCCGGCCGTCCTTGCCGCGGCAGACAAGCGCCTCAGCGAGGTCCGGCGTACGGTTCCTGACGCTGGTGGGCTGGTCATCGCCACTGACCATGATGACGCCCGGGCCTATGCGGGCCAGCTCAAGAAGATCACGGGCCAGTCGCCCACGGTGATTCTCTCGGATGATTCCAAGGCCTCCAGCAAGATCGAAGAGTTCTCCGCGGGGGAGCAGCGTTGGATGGTGGCTGTCCGCATGGTGTCTGAAGGCGTGGACGTTCCGCGCCTCTCGGTAGGCGTCTATGCCACCTCAACTTCAACGCCCCTGTTCTTTGCCCAGGCAGTGGGACGTTTCGTGCGTGCCCGCAAGAGGGGGGAAACGGCGTCGGTGTTTCTGCCGTCCGTTCCGCCGCTCATGATCCTGGCCAACACCATGGAGGCCGAGCGCGACCACGCCCTGGACCGCCCTGAGAAGGACGATGACGGGCTGTTCAGTCCGGAAGAGAACCTCATGGCGGAAGCCAACCGGGAGGATAAGGCCTCGGACGAGCTCACCAAGGGCAAGTTCGAAGCCTTGGACTCCCAGGCGTCGTTCGACCGCGTCCTGTTCGATGGCGGTGAGTTCGGTACGGGCGCGGATATCGGTTCTGACGAGGAACTCGACTTCCTGGGAATTCCGGGACTGCTCGACGCCGAACAAGTAGGCACGCTGTTGCGGCAGCGCCAGCATGAACAGCAGTCCAGGAAGAAGCGCCAGTCACCGCTGGCGGCAGCGGCGTCACCGGCAATCCCCGATCACCGCATGCTCATGGATCTGCGCAACGAATTGGCCAAAAACGTTGCCGCGTGGTCCGCGCGAACCGGTACACCGCACGGCGTGGTTCATACCAAGTTGCGCGAGGTATGTGGCGGCCCGGCGGTTGCCCAAGCCAATGAGGAACAGTTGCAGGCACGCTTGCGTAAGCTCCAGGATTGGTTCATCGGCCGCAAGTAACCGGCTTCGCATCAAATATGCAGGGGAAAATCCAGCAGGTATGGGAAAGGGCGCCGCGGTTGCGGCGCCCTTTCCCATACCTGCTGCACTTGCCGGATCAGCCGCGTTCAACCTCGACGCCGGCCGCTTCCATGTCCTCGAAGGCCTCGGTGAGGTCGTCGGCGATTCCAGCGGTGAGCTCAGCGATGACGGTGGTGGTGTAGCCGGCCTGGACAGCATCCAGCGCTGTCGACTTGACGCAGTAATCCGTCGCCAGGCCCACCACTACTACCTCCTCGACGTCATGGCTCTGCAGCCAATCGTCAAGGCCGATAGCGTCTTCATCCAGGACCTCAGCCACCGCGGCGCCGGCCTTGAGGTCTCCTGAGGGAACGTCGTCCTCAGGAGCAAGGACGCCCTCAAACCCGGAGTAGGCCGCAGTGTACTGGCCCTTGCGGAAGTAGGCCTGGATGTATTCAGGGTCCAGGTCTTCGTGGAGCTCCGCGCCTTTGCTGCGGGCCCGGCAGTGCGGAGGCCAGGAATCAACCATGTCCGGTTCGTCCGAAAAATGCGTGCCCGGCTCAATATGCCAGTCCTGGGTAGCAACGATGTGGTCAAAGTGTTGCTGATTGGCGTCCACGTATTCAGTGATGGCGCTGGCTATTGCAGCGCTGCCTTCGACGGCCAGGGTGCCTCCCTCGCAGAAGTCGTTTTGCACATCGACGATGATCAGGGCCCGGGACATCAGTTCTCCTCGTAGATGGTGGGGATGGCAGCCTCGCCGCGCTGCAGGCGATTGACGACGGCGGGCAGCTCAGCCATGGTGGCTGCGTGCCGTTCCTTGGCCCGGACAACACCCTCGGGGCCCGTCCATCCGGGCAGCACCTCACCATTCTTGACGAAATGCTGAAGCAGGGAACGGTCGTTGCCGTCGTCCTCTGGCCGGTGGCCGATGCCCACGATTTCGTGGGTGGCACGGCCGCGCTCGTTGAGCTTCCGGAGGGCGTATTTGCGTCCGCCCACGCTTGCCTTGTTCTTGGCGGCCTTGGCTACCGAGACGAATTCCCCGGCGTCGTTGGTGCGGCTGACCAGCTTGTAGACCATGCTGGCCGTTGGGGCGCCGGAACCGGTGACCAGCGAGGTGCCCACGCCGTAGGAATCCACTGGAGCGGATTGCAGGGCTGCGATGGCAAATTCGTCGAGGTCGGACGTCACCACGATCCTGGTGTTGACGTTGCCGAGGTCATCGAGCAGCTGCCGGACCCACTGCGCCTGGGCAATGAGGTCGCCCGAATCCAGGCGGACAGCCCCAAGTTTGTCCCCGGCAAGTTCGACCGCGGTGCGTACGGCGGTCTCGACGTCGTAGGTGTCCACCAGCAGCGAGGTCCCGGGGCCGAACGTGGCAATCTGTGCCTCGAATGCTTCACGCTCAGTGTCGTGGAGCAGGGTGAAGGAGTGCGCAGCAGTGCCCACGGTCTTGATGCCGTAGCGCCGTCCGGCCTCCAGATTGGAAGTGCTGGCGAAGCCGGCGATCACAGCGGCGCGGGCGGCCGCCGTCGCCGATTCTTCCTGGGTGCGACGCGAGCCCATCTCGATGCAGGGCCGGGTGCCGGCCGCCGTCGTCATCCTGGATGCAGCAGAGGCTATCGCGCTGTCGTGATTCAGGACGGACAGGATGTACGTTTCCAGGATGCAGGCCTCAGCGAACGTGGACTCCACGATGAGGATGGGGGAGTTGGGGAAGTACGCATCGCCTTCGGCGTAGCCCCATATGTCACCGCTGAACTTGTAGTTCGCTAGGTAGTCCAGGGTCTCCTTGTTGACTACTTTGTTCTGCTCCAGGAATGCGAGCTCGGCCTCGCCGAACCGGAAATCGGCTATGCCTTCCAGCAGGCGTCCGGTACCGCCCACCACACCGTAGCGGCGGCCGTCAGGCAGCCGCCGGGCGAAGGCTTCGAACACCGACCGGCGGTGCGCCGCCCCGGAGTGCAGGGCGGCCTGCAACATGGTCAGTTCGTAATGGTCTGTGTACAAGGAAGTTGCGGGGTGGTCCCACGACGTGGCTCTACTCACGAATTCACTCTAGTGCGAGCCGCCATAGAATGGACAGATGAGCCCTAGCGTTGCGTTTGGCACGGACATCGATGAGCGGACCAAAGCTGCAGAGCAGTCGTCCACCGATGTCCTGACGGCCCCCGATGTCCCTTGGAACCTTGTGATCTGGAATGATCCCGTGAATCTCATGAGTTACGTGAGCTACGTGTTCCAGAGTTACTTCGGCTACTCCGAGTCCAAAGCACACAAGCTCATGATGGAGGTCCACAAGAAGGGCCGGTCCATCGTGGCGCACGGCAGCAAGGAACAAGTGGAGCAGCACGCGGTTGCCATGCACGGGTTTGGTCTGTGGGCCACCGTGGAAAAGGCTGCAAGCGGCAACGAGACACCCGGAAAGGGCGGCCGCCAACGTGGCTAAGGCATTCAAGTACGGACTCAAAGGCATCTCCGGGTACCTTGAGCCCGCGGAGCGCGATCTCCTGCGCGGACTGTTGGACGATGTCATTTCGATGCTGGAGCAAGACGTCCGGGAGAACGAGGACCCGTTGGCGGCGCTGATCGGCCTGGACATGGACGTGAAGCAGCCAACCGACAGGGCTCTTCTGCGGCTCCTCCCCAACGTCATGAAGGACGACGACGGCGGCTCCCTGGAGTTCCGGCAACTCACCGAACGCTCGGTGCGGGAAAACAAGATCGGGGCCCTGAAGGCTGCCGCCATGGGTCTGGACAAGGACGACCTCGTCCTGACGCCGGAGGATGCGACGCGTTGGTCCATGGCCCTGAACGATGTCCGCCTGGTGTTGGCTGAACGCCTGGACATCCGGGATGAAGCGGACGCCGAGCACATCCACAGCATGCAGGACTGGAGCCAAGCGGAGGACGTGGAGAGCTACTTGGCCTTGGTTTACAACTTCACCACATGGCTTCAGGAGTCACTGGTGCAGGCCATGCTGGACGCAAGGCAGGCGAAATCCTGATCCGGACGGCCTGTGGAGCAGCCAGCCTTGTGACACATCAGACACGAGGCGGAGACCACAGGTAATGGCCGCACACCGTGGGAAGCCTTATTCTCGAATAATTATGACTTCAGCATCGGGTTCACCAGGCGACGCCCTGGGCAGTGGCGACCCCATCAGCAGCGGCGAACTCGCAGGGCCGCGCCCGATCGGCATTTTCGATTCCGGCGTGGGCGGGCTGACGGTAGCGCGGTCCATCATTGACCAACTCCCCAACGAATCAATCCTGTACGTTGGCGATACCGCCAACGGTCCCTATGGTCCACTCCCCATCGCCGAGGTACGTGCCAACGCTTTGGGTGTCATGGATGAACTGGTGGACTCAGGTGTGAAGTTGTTGACCATCGCCTGCAACTCGGCCTCCGCTGCCGTGCTTCGCGATGCGAGGGAACGCTACACCGCCCGCTACGGCATTCCGGTCATCGAGGTCATCCAACCGGCCGTGCGCCGTGCAGTTTCGGCTACGCGCTCGGGCAGGATCGGCGTCATCGGGACGTCCGCCACCGTCGGCTCGCGTGCCTACGAGGACACGTTTGCTGCCGCTCCGGACCTCACCATCACCTCTGTAGCTTGTCCCGCCTTCGTTAATTTCGTAGAGGCCGGAGTCACCACAGGGCCTGAGCTCCTGGCCGCTGCCAATGAGTACCTGGCCCCGCTGAAGCAAGCTGGCGTGGACACTGTTGTCCTGGGGTGCACGCACTACCCGTTGTTGACCGGCGTCATCTCGTTCGTCATGGGTGAGGACGTTACCCTGGTTTCCAGCGCTGAAGAGACGGCCAAGGACGTCTACCGGGCCCTGGCGAACCACGGCATCCAACGGACAGAGCGCAGTGCCCCCAGCCACGAATTCATTGCTACTGGCGATGCCGCCCAGTTCGAGACCCTGGCCCGCCGCTTCCTGGGGCCCGAAGTGCTCTCGGTGAAGCATGTGGACCATGTGGCAGCTCAGTACCCCACGGGCAGTCTGGCGCGAATCACCCCCGAAATGCTCGAAGCCGCACGTTCAGGATCCGGACTCTCCCGGCGTTCCTACTTCGTGCAACCGGAAGGAACCTCCGCAGGCTCCGGCACAACCATCGGGCGGGGACTGTGAAACTGACCATTGTGGGATGCACCGGTTCCTTCCCCGGTCCTGGATCACCGGCGTCGTGCTATTTGGTGACGGCGCACGATGGTGAGCGCGAGTGGAAGATCGTCATGGACTTGGGTAGCGGTGCCCTGGGTGCCATCCAGCGGTACACCGATCTGGAGGACATCGACGCGATCTTCCTCACACACTTGCACCCGGACCATTGCATGGACCTTTGCGGGCTTCACGTCGCGGTGCGCTGGAAGCCCGGCGGATGGGGTCGCGACCGGTTGCCCGTGTGGGGGCCGGCAGCTACGGCGGACAGGATGGCCACGGCCTATGGGCTGGACCTGGATCCGGGTATGCACGAGGAATTCGACTTCACTCATTGGGCGGAACTCCAACCTGTCACCGTTGGGCCGTTCACCGTCACTCCGTATGCCGTGAACCACCCGGTTGAAGAGGCATATGCGTTGCGTGTCACTGCCACGGAGCCGGGCAAGGACGGTGTCCCCGTCACCAAGATCCTGACCTACTCGGGGGACACGGATTCCTGCCAGGGGCTGGAAGACGCAGCCAAGGGCTCTGATCTGTTTCTGTGTGAGGCAGCTTTCGAGGAAGGCCGGGACGACGACATCAAGGATGTCCACCTCACTGGCAAACGAGCTGGCGAGGCCGCGACAAACGCCGGGGCCAAGCGACTCCTGCTCACCCACATCCCGGTATGGACCTCCCAAACCAAGGTGCTGGCCGAGGCCAAACCTGTCTTCACCGGTGACGTTGCCGTGGCGGTTGCCGGAGTCCACTACACGATCTAGGGGATGAAGCGTCGGGCGCTGCCGTTGGCTTGGCTAAGCTTGGAGCATGACTTCTGAAGCTACAGCCACCCCCGTTATCCGTGCCGACGGCCGGACCCCCGACCAACTGCGCCCTATCAGCATTACCCGCGGCTGGTCCAAGCAGGCTGAGGGCTCCGCGCTGATCGAGTTCGGCAACACCCGGGTCCTGTGCACAGCTTCCCTGACCGAGGGCGTGCCGCGCTGGCTCAAGGGCGAAGGCCGCGGCTGGGTCACTGCGGAATACGCAATGCTTCCCCGCGCAACCAACACCCGGTCTGACCGTGAGTCAGTAAAGGGCAAAATTGGCGGACGCACCCACGAGATCTCACGACTCATTGGCCGCTCGCTGCGTTCCATCATCGACACCAAGGCGCTCGGTGAGAACACGATCGTCCTGGACTGCGATGTCCTGCAGGCCGATGGCGGTACCCGTACGGCCGCGATCACCGGTGCCTATGTGGCGCTCGCGGAAGCCATCCGCTTCGCCCGGGAGAACAAGCTCATTGCCCGTAACGCCGAGCCGTTGGTGGACACGATTGCTGCCGTCTCTGTAGGCATCATCGACGGCGTGCCGATGCTGGACCTGCCATACGTGGAAGACGTCCGCGCCGAGACGGACATGAACGTGGTGGTGACCGGCTCCGGTAAGTTCGTTGAAGTCCAGGGCACCGCTGAGGGCGCGCCGTTCGACCGCGATGAACTCAACGCCTTGCTTGACCTCGCCTTGCTGGGTACCA
Source organism: Arthrobacter sp. yr096 (assembly GCF_900108925.1). NCBI lineage: Bacteria > Bacillati > Actinomycetota > Actinomycetes > Micrococcales > Micrococcaceae > Arthrobacter > Arthrobacter sp. yr096. Next base: position 901,020 of record NZ_FNYI01000001.1, read on the forward strand.
CCCAACTCTCAGCCATCCAGCGCGAGACACTCGCGGAGGCTCCGTGAGCGGCGCACAGGAACCTGCGGCCCCACGCCTGGTCCTGGCAACGCACAACAAGGGAAAATTGAAGGAACTCCGTGAACTCCTTCGGGGCCAGGTTCAAGGACTGGACGTCGATACACAGGTGGTTGATGCCTCTGCGGCCGGTGCTCCTGACGTTGCGGAAACAGGTGTGACCTTTGCCGAGAACTCGCTCCTCAAAGCCAGGGCCGTAGCTGAAGCTACCGGCCTCATAGCAATCGCTGATGATTCCGGACTGGCCGTGGATGTCCTGGGCGGGGCTCCGGGCATCTTCTCGGCGCGGTGGTCCGGAACCCATGGGGACGACGTCGCCAACTTGAAGCTGCTTCTGGCGCAACTTTCTGACGTTCCGGATTCGTTCCGTGGTGCGGCCTTTGTCTGTGCCGCAGCGTTGGCGGTGCCCGGATCTGACGGCATTGCCCATGAGACCGTGGAATACGGTCAGCTGGAAGGGACTCTGCTGCGTGAACCCCGGGGTGAGGGCGGCTTCGGCTATGACCCTGTGCTGCAGCCTGCCGGAATGGATCGCAGCTGCGCAGAACTGAGTTCCGATGAAAAGAATGCCATCAGCCATCGCGGCCAGGCGTTCAGGGCTTTGCTGCCGGCCATCGTGTCTGCGCTTTCCGCGGCCGAGGCGCAGCAGTCATAGTGCGCACTACCCGCTGACTGGCAAACGGCAAACAAAAAGGCACCCCCTGGGGGGTGCCTTTTTTGTGCGTGCATTGACTCGGGCCGGGATCCTTGCGGAGCCTCAGTGCTCGCTGTGCTTGCCGCCGTCGTGTTCTTCGATGAATTCCTCAACGGGGTCGGTGCCCTCGGCCGCAGCCTTGCGCTTGGCGATGAAACCGCGGGCCACCTCAATGAACACCGGGATTACCGAGAGGAGGACGATGACGATGAAGATAATGTCCAGGTTGTTGCTGACCCACGGCACACGGTCGCCGAGGACGTAACCAAGCAGGGTGACGCCGCCGCCCCACAGGACGGCACCGATGACGTTGAAGAGGAAGAACTTCCGCTTGTCCATCTGCGCGACGCCAACGATCACCGGCACAAAGGTGCGGATGATGGGGACGAACCTCGCCAGGATCAACGCCTTGCCGCCGTGCTTTTCGAAGAAAGCGTGGGCGCTTTCGACGTTTTCCTTCTTGAACAGCTTGGAATCGGGACGGTTGAAGATGGCAGGGCCGGCCTTGGATCCGATGAGGTAGCCGGTTTGGTTACCGATGATCGCAGAGACAATGATGAGTCCAGCCAAGGCCCAGATGTTGAACTTGATGGTATCTGTGGCAACCAGGAGCCCCGCGGTGAACAGCATGGAGTCTCCAGGCAGGAAGAAGCCCACCAGCAGGCCTGTCTCAGCAAAGACTATGCCGCACACCAGCAGCACAACCCACGGTGCGAGGGCGGGATCGGCCAGGAAGATCTGGGGGTTCAACCAGTCCGGCAGGAATGACGCCATGGACGGCTGAACCGGGCCCGCGCCTCCGAAAGTGGATACGGCAAGGTCGCTTATCGCAGAAAAGATCACCCCACAAGCCTACTTGACCGCTGTTGCGGCGACTGTTCCGGCAAACTCTTGACATCGGCTTAGTTGCTTATATGGTTAGTTACATGAGTAATGAACCAGTAAGGCGGTGGTGCTCATGATCGATGACAGCAAGCCGATCTTTATGCAGATCGCCGAACTCATTGAGAACGGAATTGTGGACGGCAGCATGGCCGAAGAATCCCAAGTGCCCTCCACCAATGAGTTCGCAGCCTTCCACCGCATCAACCCGGCAACTGCTGCCAAGGGCGTCAATGTGCTGGTGGATTCAGGAATTCTCTACAAACGCAGGGGGATAGGGATGTTCGTAGCGACCGGGGCGCGGTCCCAGCTGGTAGCCCGCCGGACCGAGGAGTTCTTCGAACAGTACGTCAAGCCGCTGGCATTGGAGGCCCGGAAACTGGGCATCTCGGCAGAGCAGCTGAACACCATGATTGAACGCAGCTCCGGGCTTGTCCCGGAACCCGGGACAGACAAGGAAAGGAGTGCGGCCCTGTGAACGACACCATCGTCGAGGCCCGTAACCTGATCAAGCACTACAAAGACCTCAACGCTCTGGACAACGTCAACCTCAGCCTCTCTGCGAACCGTATCTACGGCCTGCTGGGACGCAACGGCGCCGGCAAGACCACGTTGATGTCCGTCCTTACTGCCCAGGCTTTCGCCACCTCCGGGGAAGCGCTCGTCTTTGGCGCAAACGCCTACGAGAACGACGCCGTCCTGTCCCGGATCTGCTTCATCCGTGAATCGCAGAAATACCCGGACGATTTCCAGCCGCGGCACGCCTTTCGCTCCGCTGCGCTGTTCTACAAGAACTGGGACCAGGGGTTCGCGGACAGGTTGGCTGAGGACTTCCAGCTTCCCGTCAAACGGCGGATCAAGAAGCTTTCGCGCGGTCAGTTATCCGCCGTCGGAGTTATTATCGGCCTTGCTTCGCGCGCGGAACTGACGTTCTTCGACGAACCGTATTTGGGGCTCGACGCCGTCGCCCGCCAATTGTTCTACGACCGGCTGGTGGAGGACTACGCAGAGCACCCGCGCACCATCATCCTTTCGTCACACCTCATTGATGAAGTGGCGAACCTCTTGGAACACGTGGTGGTGATCGACCGGGGCCGGATCATCATGGACGCCGATGCCGAGGATATCCGCGGTTCCGCCGTCACCGTTTCAGGTTCTGCCGAGAAGGTGGACGCGTTCCTGGCCGGCCGGAAGATCCTGCACCGCGAAACCTTGGGGTCCCTGGCGTCAGTGACGGTCGATGAGGCTCTCGGCAGCCGGGGGCGCGCCGAAGCGCAGGAACTGGGCCTTGAACTATCGCCCGTTTCCCTGCAGCAATTGGTGGTCCGCAAGACCATGGCCGGTGCTGGTGGTGCCGGCCACACAGCAGCCACTGGAGATTTCTCCGATGACACGTTGGAGGCAAGGCGATGAGCAGGACCGTAGCAGTTGCCCGGATGCAACTGATCAACAAATGGACGTATATCGGATGGCCGTTGACCATCCTGGCGGCTTCATTTCTGATGTCACTCGCCATCTTCGCCCTGATTCCCGTCCAGGAAGGCAAGTACGGGGGAGGGAGCCAAGCACCTATGTGGTATTTCCTCGTCCTCGGCATCCAGAGCATGACCTTGGTTTTCCCGTTCTCGCAAGGCCTGAGCATCAGCCGCCGCGCCTTCTACCTGGGAACTTTGAGCCTCTTCTCACTCATCGCCGTCGGGATGACGGGGCTCTACCTGCTGGGTGGCGTCATCGAGAAGGCAACCAATGGCTGGGGAGTCTACGGCTACTTCTTCAGCATTCCTTGGGTAACGGACGGTCCTTGGTACTCCACCGCAGCCTTCTTCTTCGTGGTGATGATGTTCATGTTCATCATCGGATTCTGGTTCGCCACGATTTTCAAGCGGTGGGGGACCAGCGGAACCCTGGTCTCCACCTTGGGGTCGGCCGTGGTCCTGATCGGCCTTGCAGCCCTCACCACGTTGCTCGAATGGTGGGGTTACGTTGGGGCGTGGTTCGCCCAACAAACACCGCTGAGCATCAGTGGCTGGGCCGCGTTGCTCTGCGTTGTCTTGGCGGCCGGATCATACTCAACGCTGCGGCGGGCAACACCGTGATGTAGCGTTCGCCACAATACTGGCTGGAAGGGCCGCCCCGCCGCGCAAATCGGCAGGGGCGGGCTTTTCCGGCGGTAACCTTGTCCAGTGGCATTGGACTTTACGGCGATCGACTTTGAAACAGCCAACGGCTTCAGGGGATCGCCCTGCTCGGTAGGCCTGAGCAAGGTCCGCAATGGAATTGTGGTGGAAGAAGCATCCTGGCTGATGCGTCCCCCGGAGAACCACGATCACTTCGAGTTCCACAACACCCGTATTCACGGCATCCGCGCCGAAGACGTGGCCGGCCGCCCGAGGTTCGGCGAGCTCTTCCCGGAAATTGGGGCCTTCATCGGCGGTGATGTCCTGGCCGCCCACAATGCAGCCTTCGACCTCGGCGTTATCCGGTCGGGCCTGGAAGTCTCCGGCCTGGCCGGACCTGCCTATCACTACGTCTGTACGGTGATGCTCTCCCGCCGCTGCTACTCGTTGGTGTCCAACTCCCTGCCCTATGCCGCCGAAGAGGCGGGGGTCCCACTGGTCAACCACCACGACGCAGCGGAGGATGCCCGTGCCTGCGCGGGCATCCTTGTGGATATAGCCCGGCGCAACAATGCGAACAGCGTTGCGGAGCTATATCTGTCGCTGGGCCTCAACCTGCCCCATCAGCCGGCATTCCATCCCTCTGAAGGCCTCTCCAAGGCGACCATGTCAGCGCTCGCGGCCAGGACGGGCAGTTCCCTTGAACGAAACCTGGAGGGGGCCCTTGGCGGACCCAGCGGCTGGTCGGCTTGGCCGGAGGAAGGACCCAACCCCCTGCCGAACCCCGCAGCCGAACCGGGACATCCACTCTTTGGACAGACCGTGGTGTTCACGGGTGACCTCGCCATCACGCGGCCGGAAGCCAAATCCCGGGCCGCAGACATGGGCGCGCGGCCCGAGAGCCGCGTAACTGCACGAACCACAGTGCTTATTGTTGGCGACGGTTTTGTGGCAGGTGACTTGAGGGCCGGTCGTCTCACAGGCAAGGCAAAACGAGTCCTTGAACTGCACGCGAAAGGTCAGCAGATCGAGGTGGTCTCTGAGGGTGAGTTCCTGCAGATGGTGGGCGGCGCCTAGAGGGGCCTTCGGGTCATAGTGCGCAACAATGCTTTCGGTCAGTGGAGCAGCGCTCCTAGCCTTGGTGCATGACCAAGCCCAGCCTTCCCCAAGCACCGGCGCGCCAATCTGCGGACACTTCCGGAAACAGCGGGGTTGATTGGCGGGCTGTTTTCGCTTTTCCCAACCCCGTCAACGAATATGCGGCCCGGATCACGGCTGGGCTGGTTACTGTGCTGGCAGTCGCCACACTGCTGACCGGATGGGGTTGGGGGCTGATCGCCCTGGCGGCCGGCTTCTGGCTGCGGGTGCTGTTTGGTCCCAGAATCTCCCCGCTGGCCCTGCTGTCGGTCAAAGTGCTGGCGCCGCGGATCGGGCACGCCAAGCTGGTGGCCGGTCCTCCCAAGCGTTTCGCCCAAGGCATCGGTGCCGCCCTGACGAGTGCCGCCGTCGTCCTGTTCTTCACCGGCTTCCAGCCGGCGGCGTGGGTACTGCTTGCGATGTTGATCGTGGCAGCGTCGCTGGAATCGTTGGTGGGCTTTTGCCTTGGCTGCGCCATCTTCGGGTTCCTGCAGCGCCTGGGGCTTATTCCCGCTGAAGTATGCGAGGCATGCAACAACATCGCCCTGCGCGGTGCGTAGCAGGGCTACTTGGCAGCGGGGCGTAGTGCCCGTCAGCCGGTGGTCACGGCGAGCAGCCGGTCTGCCATGCCACGGATAACCTCAGGGGCCTCCAACGCCTCCAGCCAATCAGCGGGGAGGCATTGCTCCCCGTAGTGGGCCCCCAGGATGTTCCCGGCGATGGAACCCGTGGAGTCACTGTCGCCATTGTGGTTGATGGCCACCGCGATCGCCTTGCGGAAATGCTCGGCAGGGCTATTGCCGCTGGTGGACAGGACAGCATAGAGCCCGACGGCGAGTGCCTCCTCGGCGACCCAACCCTCGCCGAGCGTTGATATCAGTTCTTCCGGACCCAACGCTGTGGGCTCGGCGGACAGCTGCAGGGCAGCTTCCAACTTCCCACCCAGCTCGGGCGCCTTGGTGGGCACTCCGTTGACGAACACGAGCGCCTCGTTGGCGGCGCTGCGGATATCGCTGCCGGCCACGATGTTATGGATCAGCAGGCTGAACGCAGCTGCGCTGAGCCGCGCCGATGGATGCCCGTGCGTGAGCGAGGCAGCGTCGGAGCTGAGTTTGTAGACAGCTTCCCGCGAGATGTGCGGGATGAGCCCGAACGGAGCCGAGCGCATCACGGTGCCGCATCCCTTCGAATCGGGGTTCACCGGCCGGGCCACCGTTCCCATCTCACCGGTTGCCAAGCCACTCAGGCAGGCGTTCCCCGGTGCGCGGCGGTGCCGCAGAACGTCCTGGGTGTCGATCCACCGCGGCTGCGGGACGGGGGCGGAGGCTGAGACAGCGACGTCCTGGGTGCCGAGCCAGCGCAAATATGCCAGCCACAGGCAGGCGATTTCGTCGGCTGCCACGCCGTCGTTCGCCCACTCGAGGGCTTCCACCAACCCATCAACGGTGTACAACGTCATCTGGGTGTCGTCCGAGAAGTGGCTGCCGCCGTCGAGCTGTCCAAAGGAGGTCAGGCCTGCAGCACCGAAGCGTCCCCGAATCGCCGCAAGGGAATCGAACTCCACCTCATAGCCAAGGGAATCACCCAGCGCGCCACCCAAAAGTGACCCATAAACCCGGGATTCGAAGGACGGCGCGGCGGGGGAGGAAGCTTCAACACTCATGCCAGTAACTTACCGTGCCCACCAAGCTGCGCTGGTATGGTGATGAAGCTGCCGGCACCGATGAAACCCTTGGAGAGACAACGTGCGCGAACCTGCTTGGCGACGAACAGGCAAGACACCTGACTACAGGTTCTCGTTGGCCAATGAACGTACCTTCCTGGCATGGATCCGCACCTCCCTGGCGTTGCTCGCAGGTGCCGTAGCCGTTGACCAACTGGCGCCGAACATCGCGCCGACGCCTGTCCGATTGGTCCTGTGCGTCCTGCTGGCACTCGTCGGTGCAGGCCTGGCCGCTTTGTCCTACCGCCGATGGGGACAGATGGAGGCAGCGATGCGCAACGACCAAGCGCTTCCTTTCTCCCGGGTGATGCTGTTCATGACCATCGTGGTGGCTGTAGCGGCGTTTGCCTTCGCTGTGCTGATTTTGGTGGCTCGGTAAGCGTGGAAGTCCGCGACCCTGGCTTGCAGCCGGAGCGCACCACGTTGGCGTGGCGCCGGACGCTGATCTCTCTGGTTGTGGTGGACCTGTTCATCTGGCGCAGTTGGCTTACTTCCGAACCGTCCACAGGGAACCTCGTGGCGGGCCTTCCGGGGCTCGACTACCAAGGTCTCTGCGCGTTGATGGCTGCTGCTGCCACCATCGTGCTGGCCACGGTGGTTTGGGTCCGCTCCCGCCAGCTCCAGACGGGTACCGGAGCGGCATCGGCACGGCTGGTGCTGGTCAGTACTCTGGCAGTGATGGGCCTTGGGGGTACTGCAATCGCGGCAATCGCGTTGGGCGGCTAAGCTCGGAGGCAGGATTCAGCAACTGCCCAGACTCGGCTGGCAAAATGCTCAAGGGCCCCAGGTTGTCACCGGGGAATACCCATGGCACATCATTGTGCAGCCCTATGCGGCAGGCCAGACCTGCTTCACACCAACCGTAAGGACACATTCACCATGACCTCTCCTGTGCAGGCCACTTCCGAACCCCAACCGGGACTTGTTGCCCGGCTGTCGGCTGAAGCCCTGGGATCGATGTTCGTTGTGGTCGCCGCTGTAGGTGTGGGGATCTTTTCCAATCCCGGTGGTGCGCCTTTGCCGGTAGCCCTGGCGACCGGCCTCACCGTGACGGTCGCGATGCTGGCTTTCGGCTACGTCTCAGGCGGCCATTTCAACCCGGTGATCACTGTGGGCAATCTGATTGCCGGCCGAATCCGGGCTGTGGCGGCCGTAGCTTACGTTGCGGCGCAAATCATCGGAAGCGTGGTTGGCGCGGCGCTGATGTACTTCGTGGTGACCACGGTTCCGGTCCTGACAGATGCCAGGGCGGCGTTCGACGTCGTGTCCCCGGCTTTTGGCGAGCATGCCGCCGCCCAAACGCAGATGGCCGGGGTTCTGCTGGTTGAAGTCCTTGGTTCGGCCCTGTTGGTGGCAGTGTTCCTTGGCGCTACCGCCGGACGCCGGGCGGTTCCCACCTTGGCCCCCTTTGCGGTGGGCCTTGCCATGGCAGTTTTGCTTCAGCTCGGCCAGGTCCTGGGTAACCTTCCCTTCAACCCGGCGCGTGCAACAGCCCAGGCATTCTTCAGTTCATCCTGGGCGCTGGGGGGCCTGTGGCTCTTCTGGGTGGCGCCGCTGATGGGCGCCGCGCTTGCCGGACTCGCTTTCCGAGGCTTCCGGGGCCTGTCGACCGTGGCCAGCCCCGACGAGTTCGCCGGCAGCACCGATGATGGCGTCAACGACTCCTTCGACGCCGACGAGGACCCCACCGAGGACGGCGTGAAAACCGTTGTCATCGGGGGCAAGCAGGAAACGGCGGACGCCAAGGCTGAACCCACTCCGGCGGCTGAGGCTCCGGTTGCGTCGGCCAACGACGACGCACGCGATTTCTTCGACGGTAAAAAGGGCTAAGAACCGGACGGGTTCGACGACGGACGGCTGGCCTCCGCTTTAATGTCGGGGGCCCCGGATAACTTGGGAATATGCGGTTACTTCACACGTCCGATTGGCATCTTGGCCGGTCCTTCCACGGCGTTGGGATGCTTGAAGCCCAACGCAGCTTTGTGGACCAGTTGGTGTCGCTCGTCGAAGCCAAATCCATTGACGTCGTCCTGATAGCCGGCGACGTTTACGACCGCGCGCTGCCTGGGCTGGATGTCGTGAAACTGCTGGACGATGCCCTTGTACGCATCACGCAGGCCGGAGCCAGCGTTGTACTCACTAGCGGCAATCACGACTCCGCCATCAGGCTTGGCTTTGCCTCCCGCCTGCTGGAACGCGGGGGAGTGCACCTGAGGACGCGGGTGGAGGACCTTGATGTGCCGGTTCTGGTCCCTCTTGAAGGGGATGGAAACGGCAAAGATGATACTGGCGGTGGCGTGGTTGCCATTTACGGCATCCCGTACCTTGAGCCGCGGCTCGTGGCTGAACGTCTGGGCGCTGAAAATGCCAATCACTTTGATGTCACCTCCGCGGCAGTGGAGAAGATCCATCGGGATGTTGAGGCCCGCAGCGCATCAGGGCCCGTCTATCCCGTGGTCCTGGCACACACTTTTGCCAGCGGAGGCATTACCTCCGAGAGCGAGCGGGACCTGAGCATCGGCGGGCTGGGAGCAGTTCCCCTGGACCTCTTTGAAAACTTCTCCTACACCGCTCTGGGCCATCTGCATGGTCGGCAGGAGTTGGCGCCCCACGTCCGCTACTCCGGTTCACCCCTGGCCTATTCGTTCTCAGAGGCCAAGCACCATAAGGGCGCTTGGCTGGTGGACATCGACGCCGACGGAGTGACCGGGGTTCAGGACGTGACCTGGGAAGCGCCAAAGGCCCTGGCCGTGCTGCGCGGAACACTGGATGACGTGCTTGGTTCCGTGGAGTACTCCTGGGCGGAAAGCGCGTATTGCCAGATCACGTTGACGGACGCGCAACGTCCCGCGCAGGCCATGGAAAAGCTGCGTGCCCGCTTCCCCGGGACCTTGGTTCTTGCCTTCGATCCCGAAGGCGCTGAAGCCCGGTCCAAGACCAGCTACAGCAGTCGGCTTGCGGAGGCCGAGGACGACCTTGGGGTTTGTTGCGGTTTCCTGGAACATGTCCGTGATCGCACGGCCGGCGACGCCGAAGAAGCTGCACTGCGCGAGGCCCTCGAGGCTGTTCGGTTGGAGGAAGCGGAGCTGTGAGAATACACCGCTTGGACATTGAAGCGTTCGGTCCGTTTGCCACGCCCCAGCACATCGACTTTGACCAGCTGAGTGCACAGGGACTCTTCCTCCTCAATGGCGCCACCGGGGCCGGCAAGACCAGCATCCTCGACGCCATTTGCTTCGCCCTTTATGGATCGGTGCCCGGTGCCCGCCAAGACGGAAAGCGGCTTCGCAGCGACCATGCGGCCCCCGGGGCAGAACCCCGTGTGGTCTGCGAGTTTTCCGCGCGCGGACGTCGTTTCGAGGTATCGCGGTCACCTGCATGGGAACGGCCCAGTGCCCGCGGTCGCAACGGCTTCACTACACAGCAGGCCAAGACGCTCCTCCGTGAGCGGGTAGGCGGCAGCTGGGAAGAAAAGTCATCCAGAAATGACGAAGTGGGTGCAGAACTCGCCGACGTCCTGGGTATGGATCGCGAACAGTTCACCCGGGTGGTGATGCTGCCACAGGGGGACTTCGCGGCATTCCTGAGGTCCAAGGCCAGCGATCGTCTGGAACTTCTGCAGAAACTGTTCGGCACGCAACGCTTCGAGGCTGTTGAACGGCAACTCGCCCAGCAAGCCGCTTCGGCGGCCCACGCCGTGCGGGAGAACGCAACAGAGCTCAAGGCACTTCTGGACAGGGTTGCCTCAGAGCGGGACCAGTTAGGCCTTTCTGCCGCTGGCAGCGAGGAAGCAGACGCCCTGGATGCCAACGCCCTGGACGGCAAGGCCCAGGGTGCCGGCTTAGCAGCGGCAAGCCCTTCCGAACCCTTCCCTGCGCACGAGGAACCAACAGTGTGGCTCGCCGGGGTGGAAGCGGCGGTCAAGGATGAACTGAAGCGCCGGGTTGACCTAGCCAGTGAGGCAGAATCCCTGTCTGCCCGCCTTGCGGCGAGCTTCCAGGAAGCCCAGGAGAAATCCCTGCGTCACGGGCGCCTCGCCGCAGCAAAGCAGCGGCGGGTCCTGAATGAGTTGGCGGCTCCTCGCGCGCTTGAGAACAGGGAAGCGCTCGGAAAGCACCGTCGCGCCGCTGTTTTGAGCGGCCAGATCGAAGCCGTGGATGCGGCCGCCCGCAAAGTCACAGCTGCCGTCGCACGGGTTACAGCAGCCCGGGAGAAACTGGCGGCCGCGGGAGTGGACGCAGCTGACCCTGCCGCGGCCCTTGACGTGGTGAAGTCATCCCATGCGGTTCTTGAAGCCCGTCTTCCAGAGGAACATCGCATGTTGGACGTCGCAGACCGCCTCGCCGCTCAACGTGATGAACTGACCGGCCATCAAGGGGCTGCGGAATCAGCAGCCTCTGCCCTGGAACAGTTGGCTGGCGATGCAGCAACGGTGGAGTCACGGATCCGGCCGCTGGAGCCACTGGCCGGCATGCTCGCGGAACGGGAGCGGGAGGCAGTGGCGGCTGCTGAACGGGTGGGCATCGTAGCCCGCCACAGCACCGCAGCCGCGGAGCTGGAAACTATCACTGCGGAGCACCTCCAGTCCAGGTCCGCCTCGCAGGACCTTCGGCAACAATGGCTGGACATCCGTGAGCTCCGGCTTGCCAACGCGGCGGGGGAACTGGCAGCGGCCTTGGAAGCTGGCCGGCCATGCGCTGTTTGTGGCAGTGCGGACCACCCCAATCCTGCCGCTGCCGTGCGGTCGGCACTCTCACTCGCCCAAGACGAGGAGGACGCCAGGCTGAACTTTGAAACAAGTGAAAAAGCCGTGGGGATCCTCGCCGGGAAGGTTTCGTCCGCAGCGCAGGTTCTCGCCGGGCTGGTGGCTCAAGGCGGTTCCCTGGATGCCGCCGAAGCGGAGGCGATGCTTGTGACTGCCCAAGCACTGGCGTCTGAGTCCCGTGAGGCAGCGGTCATGCTGGAGGGGCTTCGTGGAGAGCACCAGGCCCTCACACAGCGCATTGACAACGCGCGCCAGGAACACTCGGGGGCTGTGAGCGCAGCTGCCCAGGCATCGGCGGCCATCTTGCTGCTTGAGGAACAGCACTCAGCCCTGGCCACCGAGCTGGCAGGCTTGCGGGGCGACTTCCCCAGCCTTCGTGAACGTTTGGAGGCCTTGTCCGCAGAGCGTGCATACCTTCAGGCGGCAGCCGAGGCGGACCAGGAACTGGAACGTGCCGGGCAGCTCCAACGTGACGCCGCTGCTTCACTGGATCGGGTTTTGCCGGAATCGGGATTCCACTCTGCAGAGGAAGCCCGTCGGGAGCTTCTCTCACCCGCAGACGTGGTGGGCTTGGAGAAAGACCTTGCCGATTTCGACGCTGAGACATCCCGCTTGGATGAATTGTTTGCCGGTGAGGACCTGGTTCTGGCGGCGAAGGAAGCCAGCATCGGCGAACTGCCCATGCCAGAGGCCGCACGTGCTGAAGCAAAGCTGCTTGCAAACAAGGCCGCCGAGGATGCGCGGTCCGCGGCTCTGGCAGCAGGCCTGGCCGGGAAGTCCGCGGAGGCCGTTGTACAGCTCCGCGCGGACTATCATCTCCTTGCAGCGTCCGGTGAAGAACCGCGTAAAAAGGCCCGCGTCCTGGCTGATCTGGCAGACACGGTACGCGGGGCAGGAGACAACAACTACCGGATGAGCCTGAACAGCTATGTCCTGGCCGCGCGTCTGGAGCAGGTAGCCATCGCCGCGTCGGAGAGGCTCGTTGCCATGAGCGACGGCCGCTATACGTTGCAACACACCGACGCGAAGGCCGCGCGGGGCGCTAAGTCCGGACTCGGATTGGAAGTCGTTGACGAGTGGACGGGCCAGCACCGTGACACGTCCACCTTGTCCGGCGGGGAATCATTTATGGCTTCCTTGGCTCTTGCCTTGGGTCTTGCAGACGTGGTTCAACAGGAGGCCGGCGGCGTGGATATTGAGACGTTGTTTGTCGATGAGGGTTTCGGCAGTCTCGATGAGCAAGCACTGGAGCAGGTCATGGATGCCTTGGAAGGTCTGCGCGATGGCGGCAGGGTAGTGGGCCTTGTCAGTCATGTTGCGGAAATGAAGCAGCGCATCACCAGCCAACTGCAGGTGCTTAAGGGACGCCAGGGGTCCACGGTGCGAATTGCCGAGGTAGCTCCGGTCTGACGGCTATCCGATAGACTTAACCCGTTACACCGGGTCGCGCGCATCGGGAGGAGGGACGATGCGCACCTTTTAGCGAACCCGGATTAATGGAAAAATCTTCAGTGGCCTCCAAGCCCTCGTCATCTGCACCCCCACGCCCCTCACGTCTGCCAGGCCGTTTCGCCCGGCTTCCGGAACTGGCGGGCCCCGGATTCCTGCCGTTGGGCCTCTTTGCCCGGCTTCCGCTCGCCATGCTTACAGTCGGTACCCTGACGTTGGTGACAGCGGTGAGCCACTCGTATGCCATCGGTGGCATGGCTGCAGGAGCAGTGGGCATTGGCTCAGCGCTGGGGGCCCCGGTCCTCGGTTCCCTGGCTGACCGTGCAGGGCAGCGGGTGGTGCTCCTCGTGGCGGCTGTGGTGAATACCCTCGCCGTAGCAGGACTCCTCGCTGCCGCCTACATCACGCCCGGCTACGGATCCGTTAGTGATGCCGCGGGAGTGCTGGTTGCCGCCTTCCTTGCTGGTGCAAGCTGTCCGCAGGTAGGCCCGATGGCCAGGGTACGGTGGATGGCGCTGACCACACGCAATCTTTCCCCTGGCGCGGGCGCCGGAAGCAAAAGTGTGGCAGCCAACCGTGCCGATCTGGATACTGCCCTTTCCTACGAAGGCACCGCTGACGAGATCACCTTTGTGCTTGGGCCGGCCTTGGTTGGTGTCCTGGCCAGTTTGGTGGCGCCGTGGCTGCCGCTCGCACTGGCGGCCGTCATGACCATCACGCTGGTCCCCGCTTTCGCTGTCCATCCCAGCCAGCAGGCGGTGGCGCCGGCACCCCGGAAGCCGACTGCCGGCGTCGTTGATTCCGGTGCTGAAAGCGGCCAGGCGAATCCCCAGCGGCGCAGCCGTTGGGCCAACGCAGTGGTGGCTGTCCCGGTGGTGGCCATGGTGTGCATGGGTACTTTCTTTGGGGCAACCCAGAACGCGCTGAGTGCCTTCTCCGCGCAGTACGCAAATGCGGAGATCGCGGGGCTCCTTTACGCGGTAATGGGCCTCAGCTCGGCCGTGGCGGCGTTGTCTGTTGCGTTCTGGCCACAACGATTCAGCCTTGCTTCGCGCTGGGTTGCCGCGGCGCTGGCCATGTCGGTTTTGTCGCTGCTGCTCCTGCTCCCAGCCGGAATCTGGCCCATGGTCTTTGTCCTGCTGATACTGGGCATTCCGGTGGGACCTGTCATGGTGACGGTGTTCAGCATCGGGGGCGTGGTGGCCCCCGCGGGCCGAATGGCAACGGTGATGACGGCCCTTGCCAGCGGCATCGTCGCAGGAACCGCGTTGGGCTCCTACTTGGCCGGGCAGCTGGCCGAGACGCAGGGGCCGGCTGCGGCATTCGTTGTTTCCATGGCGGCTGCCGCGGGCCTGCTGCTCCTGGGGGTCGTCACGTCCCTGGTGATGAAGCGCCAGGCTCAGGGGTAGTCGAGCGCTCCGGCGAGGGACCGGGCCATGAGTTCCACCAGCCGCTGGGACCGTTGTTCGTCGGGGTCGGCCAAATGCTGCATGCTGATGCCATCAATGCCGGAGATGAACAACCGGGTGATGTCCTCCAGATTATCCGGGACGGGTTCCCCGGCTGCCTCAGCAGCCCCGCGGAACAACTCGAGGGTTGAGCTGACCCAGCCGTCATACATGGAGCGGTTCATGAGCAATGCCTGCGGCTGGTCTTCGGCTTCCACCCGGAAGCGCCGGAGCAACAGCTCAAACGTGGTGACCTGCTCATGCGGGTTCTCCAGCATGCGGCTCCAGATGCGCCGGGCGTGGGCGCCCACCATGTGGCGCAGTCCCATTCCAGGGTCGGCCACAGGTTCCAGGGCTTTGGCGTAGTCCCGGCTGAGGAAGTTGTAGACCTCCTCAAGGAGCTCATCCTTGCTCCGGAAACAATAGTGCAAGGCTGCAAGCGGGGCGTCGGCTTCACTGGCGATCCGACGTGTAGTCGCCGACGCCAGTCCATCCTGGGCGATCACCCTGGCCGCGGCTTCGACGAACTGCAGCCGCCTTTCCTCGGCGGGAACCCTGGCCATGCACTCACCTTCTTCTTGTTCATTCCACCCTTGGTTGAGTCCACCAACCCGGCGGTCTCATCGATCGTAGGCGTTATCCGCCAGGACTGCCCTGTGGCCGTGCCGTCGAGGTGAAAATGTCCTCTTGGAGAAATTTTACGTCAAAACCTAGTCAAGTGACCCAGTCAAGCGACATACTTCTTTCAGGAACGTTGTCTGCATCACATTTAGGTGCGGTGACCTGAGGAGAATCGATGCAGGATTTCGCTGATCTGGTGATCGTGAATGCCGCGGTCCACACCATGGACCCGACGCGACCACACCGAATGGCTAGTGCCATCGCTGTCAAGGACGGCCGAATTGCAGGGCTTGGCCGCCACGAAGTGAGTCACATGACCGGCCCCAACACCACGGTTATTGATGCTGCCGGTGGGGCAGTTATTCCGGGCATCAACGATGCCCACCTGCATTTCGTTTCAGCAGCCATGGCCGCCCATGGCTATGTGCGGGTGGATCCGGCTGCGGCGCCGGACTGGGCGGCCGTCGTCGACGTCGTCAACGCGGCACCCGCGGGGGAGGACGGCTGGGTTCGTGCCCATGGTTGGGACGAGGCCATCCTCGGTACGGCTTCAGGCAACCTGCTTGATTGCCGGCCCGGCGCACCGCTCGTGGCATTCGACAGCACGGGCCATCAGCTGCTGGCTAACCGGGAGGCGTTACGCCGGGCGGGTATCACCGCTGAAACGCCGGACGTCGACGGCGGCGTGGTGGCCAGGAACGCTGACGGCAGCCCCACGGGCCTGCTTCAGGACGGAGCCATGGAGCTTTTGTCGCGCGCGATGCCGCCCGTTCCCGCATCCACGTTGAGGCCGGCTCTGATGAATTTCCAGCAGGAGCTGCATGCACTGGGAATTACTTCCCTCACTGATCCCGGCCTGGGTCCAGCCAGCGCGGGACTCATGGATGGTGCCGGTTCGACGGCGGCACTTGAGTTACTGGGCGACCTCGCCGCGGCGGACAAACTGACGCTAAGAATCAACGTCCTGATGCTCTTCGCAGGAACGGGGGGAGCCAACGCCCGCGCCGTTGCAGATGGCCTGTCCAGCGGACTGGGTGAATGCTTTGCTGACCGCGGCATTGATCCGCAGCAGTTGCGGATTGCCGGCGTCAAGGTCTTCGCTGATGGTATTCCGCGCAGCGGCACGGCGTGGATGAGTGAGCCCTATGGCAAAGCCTGTACGCATGGAAGCCTGGTGATCCAAGGCGCCAGCGATGAAGAGCGGGTCAAGGAGCTCAACAAGATCCTGGAGCTCATTAATGATGCCGGGCTGCAAGCTGGTGTCCACGCCACCGGAGACGCGGCCACCGCGGTGGCCGTCCAGGCCATGATCGCTGCGTCCAAAAACGCCGGAGGTGCCGGCAAACGTCACTACGTCATCCATGGTGCCTTCAGCGACGCCGACACCCTGGCAAGCATGGCTGCACACGGGATCGGCTACAGCACCAACCCCCTGATCCGCCAGGAAGCCGGTGACATCATGCGGCGCGTGCTCGGCGAGGACCGGTTCTCCCATCATCAGCCCCTGCATTCAGCCCTCGAAGCAGGCGTTCGATTCAACCTCGCTTCTGACGCCCCGGTGACTAGTGCGGATTGGCGGCGCACCGTCGTGGCTGCCGTCCGCCGGGCCACTCGTTCCACGCCTGGTGCGCCGGGGGATCCCGAGCGGATCACCGGCCTGCAGGCGCTCGCTGCCATGACCATCGACGCCGCGTGGCAGGACCACGCAGAACACGTCAAAGGCGCGCTTGTCCCTGGCATGACGGCTGACCTGTGTCTCCTGTCCAACCCGTGGCCGGCCGACGAAGAAATTGAGAAGCTCCTCGACAACGAGGTCAGGCTCACCCTCAGTGGTGGCCGCGCAGTCCACCAATCAACCCGCTAGAACCATCCCTATCCGTTCCACCCTTCGTGATTCAAGGAGCACCATATGCGACGCACTATTCCTTTGGCCGTGGCCGCAGCCCTTTCCATGGCTCTTGCAGGCTGCGGGGGCGGTTCGGGCCCTGCCGCCACACCCGCCGCCGACGGCACCACAACCCTCAAGGTAGGTACCATCGGCATCGGGTCCGACGCCGGCATTCGCCTCGCGGCTGACAAAGGCTATTTCAAAGAGCAGGGTCTCAACGTCGAGATTTCCGTGATAGCCAACCCGCCGGCGGGCATTGCTGCCGCACAGAGCGGCCAGATTGACCTCACCTACACGCCCTCCATCCCGCTGCTGAATGCCCTCAGCCAGAACGTACCACTCAAGATTGTGGCTGCCGCCGACGGCTACAAAGATGGAGCAGGAGAATCCAGTGACCTCAAACGCGTTGACGACACAGGCCTCCTTGTCCAGAAGGCGTCCACCATTACCCGGCCGAAGGACCTGGAAGGCAAGAGCGTCAGTGTTCCTGCCCGGAAGGCCCAGCTGGAGGTTACGGTCAGCAAACTGGTCAAAGACGATGGGGGAGATCCCGCCACAGTGAATTGGATGGTCCTTGACCCGTCCTCGGCGCTCCAATCGTTGAACTCCGGGCGCGTTGACGCCGCATCGCTGGTTGCCCCGTTTACGTCCAAAGGGGTATCTGAAGGCAACCAGCTTCTGGCGTCGCCCGGCGTCGAGTTTTTCGAGCAGGGGGCCATTGGCCTCTGGGTAGCTGGCTCCGGAACCGTGAAGTCCAAGGAGAAGGCACTGCTGGCCTTCAAGACTGCCATCTACAAAGCCAATGCCTACGCCAACGGCCACACCGATGAAGCGCAGCAACTCAGCGCCGAGATCACCAAAACACCGCTGGACGTGGTCAAAGCGGGCGCTGTGAATTACTGGCCGGAGGAGGTTCGCATGGAAGACATCGAGCGGGCCAACAACAACCTTGCTGATCTTGGCTTCCTGAGTGCACCTGTGAAGCTGCCCGCCGACGTTATTTTCGGCAAGTAGGCCGGAAGCGACGTGGGAGATTCATCATGAAAGTATCCATCCACCCCTATGCGCTCAGTGCGGTGGGCATCGCCGGCGCCCTCGTTATTTGGCAGATTCTCTCCGCAGCGAACCTTGCAGGAAACGCACTGCCCGCGGCAACCACAGTATTCGCAACTCTCGCCAGCATCCTGGGGACAGGCGCCTTCTGGTCATCCTTGGGTGCCACCCTCGGTGTGGCATTGCTCGCCTTGGCGGTAGCGGCTGTGGCGGGAGTAGCCCTTGGGTTGCTCGTTGGCAGCTTCGAACCCGTCCACTACGCCACTGCGGCAGTCTTGGAATTCCTCAAGCCAGTCCCGCCGATCGTCATTCTCCCTCTTGCGGTGCTGGTCCTTGGGCCAACCGCGGAGATGTCCTTTTTCCTGGTGGTCTTTGGGTGCTTGCTCCCCATCGTCATGCAAACTGTGGACGGGGTGCAGGGCGCTGACCCGGTGGCACGTGATACGGCCCGTTCCTACGGCATGGGCGAGGGAGAAATCCTGGCCCGGGTTGTGCTGCCCAGTGCCATGCCCTACATCGGTACGGCGATGCGGGTGGCGGCGCCCGCGGCCTTGGTGGTCACTGTGGTGGCAGGACTTCTTGGTGGTGGGCCCGGCCTCGGCCAGAACATTTACCAAGCCCAAGCGGCAGGTGACTATGCCAGTCTCTACGCCTTGGTGATTGTCCTCGGCGTCCTGGGTCTGTTGTTCCAAGCTGCTACCCGGCTGGCGGAGCGCCGGGTACTGCACTGGCATGAGTCCTACCGGGAAGTGGTGCACTGATGAGAAACCTTGCAATCCGAAACCTGGTCATCGGTACAGGCACCCCCGTGCTGCTGTTGGTGGCGTGGTGGTTTCTCTCAGCCAACTCCGCAGACCCGTTCTTCCCGCCGTTGGAAACCATCCTCCTCCGTTTCCGGGAGCTCTGGCTGTTTGACCACTTCCAGTCCGATGTACTCCATAGCTTGGGAAACCTGTTCCTGGGCTTCGCCATCGCAGCGGTGGCCGGGGTCGCCCTGGGCTTCGCTACAGCGCTGGTCCCTCCGGTCCGGTGGATGATCGATCCGTTGATCCATTTCCTTCGTGGCATTCCTCCCGTTGCACTGGTGCCGATCTTCATCTCCCTCATTGGCTTCGGGACGCAAATGCGAGTGACCAGCATTGCGCTGGCGGCGTTCTTTCCCACCATGATCGCCACAGTGGACGGGATTCGGAGCGTCAGCAACGATCTCTTGGACGTTGCAAGGGTTTACCGGCTGAGCCGAAAGGAACGGGTGCTCAATGTGCTCCTTCCCGCAGCGATGCCCCAGATCTTCTCCGGGCTGCAGGTGAGCCTTCAGGTGGCCTTCATCGTGATGATCGCCAGCGAGATGCTGGGCAGCTCACAAGGGATTGGCGCCATGACTTTGCTGGCCCAGCAGAGCTTCATGGCCGCCGACATGTGGGCCGGAATCCTGCTCCTGGGCGTCATTGGCTTCCTGGTCAACATCCTCTTCGGCCTGCTCAGGGGCAAGGTCTTGTCCTGGTACATCGGATCACGTCGCCTGGCGCGTGCAGCATGAGCATCCGTCAGGCCCCGGCTCTCACCACCCACAACAGAAAGTCCACCATGGCACAGCAACCAGAAACCCGCGTCAGCGCAACCACGCCACGGCTGCACGTCGCGCACCTCGCCAAGACCTATGGCAGCGGCGGGAAAGCCCGGACAGTCATCGAAGACCTCACCTTTACTGTGGATGCAGGTGAAGTTGTCTGCATTGTGGGTCCTTCCGGCGTTGGAAAGACCACGCTCCTGAAATGCCTGGCCGGGCTGCAGCCGGCCAGCAGCGGAAGG
This sequence comes from Arthrobacter sp. yr096, assembly GCF_900108925.1. Classification (NCBI taxonomy): domain Bacteria; kingdom Bacillati; phylum Actinomycetota; class Actinomycetes; order Micrococcales; family Micrococcaceae; genus Arthrobacter; species Arthrobacter sp. yr096. The sequence continues at coordinate 920,666 of NZ_FNYI01000001.1, forward strand.
GCGGCCATTGACGGCCGGACCATCAGTGGCCCACCTCCGGAAATGGCCCTGGTGTTCCAGGACTACAACCGGTCTCTCATGCCGTGGCTTACCGTCCGGAAGAACCTTGTGCTTCCCTTGCGGCACCTCAAGTTGCCCGCGGCGGAACTGAAGGAGCGCTGCGACAGTGCGCTGGCCGCCGTCGGCCTTTCCCATGCCGACAACCAGTATCCCTGGCAATTGTCAGGCGGCATGCAACAACGCGTGGCGATCGCCAGGGCACTGGCCTACCGGCCGGAGATCCTCATCATGGACGAACCCTTCGCTTCAGTGGACGCGCAAACCCGCTTTGACCTGGAGGATCTGTGCCTGAAGATCCGGAAGGACTTCAACATGACGATTCTGGTGGTGACCCACGATATCGATGAAGCTGTATACCTTGCAGATCGCGTGGTGGTCCTCGGTTCAAGGCCTGCGCGCGTTCTCAGGGTGGTGGAGGTGGATTTGCCTGCGCCACGTGACCAAATCACCACACGCTCATTGCCGGAGTTCGCACGGCAGCGGACCGATGTGTTGTCCCTCATTAAGAGGCCCGCATGACGCGGCAGCGGAGCGCCTCCGTCAACCGCCGCCCCAACGTCTTGTTCATCATCGCCGATCAGCTCCGTGCGGACCATCTGGGCTTCGGCGGCAACGTCATTGTGAAGACGCCACATCTGGATGCGCTCGCAGCCAAAAGCGTGGTTTTCGAGAATGCCACGGTGGCCAACCCCACCTGCATGCCCAACCGTGCCAGCCTGATGACCGGCAGGTGGCCGTCGGCGCATGGAACGCGATGCAACGGCATCACTCTGGACCCGCTCACGCAGACCGTTCCCGGATCCCTGGGGGCGGGCGGCTACCGGACCGTGGGTGTGGGAAAGCTGCACCATCAAAACATGGGATGGGAATTTGAGCCGCATCAAGCCGACGAGATCCAGGCTGCTGATCCTCTCCTCTTGGAACGGGGAGTAAGTGATGCGCGGCGTCAGGCATTCTCCCCAGGGTGGGATCAGTGGGAAAACCGTGAAGCTCACGACGATCGCTTCATAGGGCTCCCCTCGGATTACTACGGATATCAGCACGTGGACCTCGTGATTGGGCATGGAGACCGGCCCGGCGGGCACTACGTGCACTGGGCCAGGGAACGGGGTGTTGATCCGGAAACCCTGGGCGGTCCAGGCAATTCATCCAGCACGTACGGCGGGTGGGACCAGGTGTACCAGACGGCCATTCCGGCCGAAGTACACCCCACGAGTTACGTGAGCGAAAAAGCAATCGAGCACTTGAAGGATGCCGCGGGCCAGGATCAACCGTTCTTCATGTTCGTTTCCTTCCCTGATCCCCACCACCCGTTCTCGCCGCCGGCTGGCTACTCGGATCTCTACGATCCGGCTCAATTGCCTCTCCCTCTCGGCTTCGAGCAGGACCACTCAGCTTCGCCAGCGCATGTGCGGGACATGATGGAACACCGTGGTGAGCCCAATGCGGACCCCACCATGACCTGGGCGGCCACTGAGGAACAGTACAGGTTCGCTGCGGCAGCCCAGTACGGGCTGATCACCATGATGGACGAGCACATCGGCCGGATCCTGGACGAGCTGGATCGCCAAGGCCTGGCCGAGGACACCATCGTGGTGTTCACCAGTGATCACGGGGACCTGTTCGGAGACCATGGCCTCATGCTTAAGCACTTTGTCCATTACCGCGCAGTGACCAATGTTCCTTTGCTGGTGCACGTGCCGGGCAGCCTGCCGCGCCGCACAGAGGCCTTGGTTTCCAGCGCGGATTTGGCTCCGACACTTCTTGAACTCACGGGCTCCGCTCCGTACAGGGGAATCCAAGGTCGGTCATTGGTGCCGTTGCTGGAGGGAAAGACGGAACAGCATCGGAAGGCGCTCTTGGTGGAGGAAGAACAGCCCTTTGGCCTGGAAGGACTGCCGGGGCCGGTCAGCATGCGTACAGTCATCACCCTTGAGGGTCGTCTGACCCGGTACTTCGGAACGGACATCACCGAACTCTACGATCACCATGACGATCCCGGGGAACTACTCAACCGAGCGGGGCATCCGGCGTCCGCAGGGTTGGAGGACCGCTTAATGCGGACGATGTTGGACGAGATGGCTGCGTTGGCGGACCGCGGTACGGCCCCGACGGCGGCTGCCTAGCGGTACGGCCCCGACGGCGGCTGCCTAGCGGTACGGCCCCGACGGCGGTCGCTGCGTTGGAGGCGCGGGCCGCCGTCAGTGGCTGTTGCGGTAGCCGGTGGGGGAGTTCCCGAAGGCGGCCCTGAAGATACGGCTGAAATGCGCGGCATCGGTGAACCCCCACCGCGCGGCGATGGCAGTCACCGGGCGTTCTGCAAGCACAGGATCCCTCAGGTCGCGCCGGCAACGCTCAAGCCGCCTTTGCCGGATGGACGAAGCCACGGTGGTACCAATTTCCTGGAAAAGGTCATGCAGATGCCGGGTGGAGATGTAGTGGGCCGAGGCAATGGTTCCGGGGGAGAGCTCCGGGTCGCCGAGGTTTGCCTCAATGTAATCGTGGATGCGGCCCAGCAGCAGCAGATGGGGATCCCGGCCCGTTTCAATCAGCTGGTCGAGTTCGCCGTTGAACAGCGTTGTCACCAGATCCAGGGCGTTGTGGACCAGGCGGAGGCCGTTGGCGCCCGACAAAGCCTCAAGGTTGTCTGCCAGTTTCACCAGGAAGGGGCTGATGAGTTCGCCGAGTCCCTCGTCACCTGGAATGCGCAAGGCCGTCACATGGCCCATGGCTTCGGCCGGCAAGTCCAGCAACACGTGCGGGAACATCAACACAAGGGTACGGAAGTCGTCGTCGAACGTTAGCTCATAGGGGCGGGAGGTGTCGTAGATGGAAAGGTCGCCAGGGCGCAACACGGCTTCGCGTTCGTCCTGAACCAGTCGGCCGGATCCAGCGAGCTGGATGCTGAGTTTGAAGAAACGCCCCGATGACTTGGCGATCAGCTCAGGGGTGCGCAGAACAGTATGGGGTCCGGCCGTAATCTCCACTACGGAGATCTGTCCCAAAACGCGTGCCCGCATGGTGCCGTGGAAGGTGGAATCACGCGGCCCTTGGGCCAGTAATGGAACGAACGATGCGGAGATTGCCCGGCTCCACTCCTGGAACGACTCTGCCACGATGGTGTCCACGGTTGCGGGGCCCGTGTCAGCCGCAACGGTCATCAAACTCCCTTTCAATGGCCCGCGGTGCCGCTGCCACTGGGGCCGGAAGGCCGATCCTGCGGACGTGAGCTTGCCCACGATTCTACACCGGGGCCAGTGGGCCGCCGTGCTTGCGTGCAGCGACAAACACCTTGCCGTGTGAGACAAGTCACGCAACGTCCCGGCGGTGGAAGATTGCGGAATGACAGACACCGTGCCGCGCAATCTCCCGCGGCACCGAGGCAGGAGCACACTATGAGCGTGGACAACCCCGTTAAGGGCAGGACCGCCGCGGCCGCCGGCACCAAGAGGCGGCTGGGCGTACCGGCCGTGACTTTCATGATCATCGCGGCCTCGGCGCCGCTGACCGTCCTTGCTGGCGGAGTAACCACCACCTTCGCGGTCACCGGCGTAACGGGGGTGCCATTGTCCTTCCTGATCCTGGGCGGAATCCTGGCGCTGTTCGCCGTGGGCTATGCCGCCATGAGCCGCTACGTTACCAATGCAGGAGCCTTCTACGCCTACATAGCACAGGGCATCTCAAGGCCGGCAGGGGTGGGCGCATCGCTGATTGCCCTCATGGCCTACAACCTCATGCAAGTGGGCATCTACGGGCTCTTCGGCTTCACGGTCTCGTCACTGTTGTCCGCGAGGCTGGGCGTCAGCGTTCCCTGGTGGATCCCGGTGCTGGTGTGCATCGCCATCGTTGGGTGGCTGGGGGTGAACAGGGTGGACCTGTCCGCCAAGGTACTCGGCGTCCTGGTGGCACTCGAGTTCCTGGTGGTCATCGTGTACGACGTCATCAGCCTTGCTGTGGCTCCGGAGGGTATCAGCGCCGCGACGTTCAGCCCGGAGAGCCTGTTTGTTCCGGGCATCGGCGCCGTCCTGTCCTTCGGCATTGCCGCGTTCATGGGCTTTGAGTCCGCCGCCATCTACGGTGAAGAATCCAAGGACCCCAAACGAACTGTTGCCCGAGCCACCTTTGCAGCCGTGGGCATCATTGCCGTCTTCTATGCGGTATCGGCGTGGGCCATGACCATCGGAGCGGGACCGTCCGCCGTGATAGAGACGGCCACCAACAATGGTCCGGACATGATCTTCGCTTTTCTTGGAGCAAACGGGGGTGTGCTGCTGAGCGACATCGCCCAGGTCCTCTTCGTCACCAGCCTCTTCGCCGCACTGGTGAGTTTCCACAACGCGGTTGCCCGCTACTTCTTCTCTCTCGGCCGCGAACGTGTCTTGCCGGCGGCGCTGGCCAAGGTGCGGGCGCAAAGCGGTGCACCCTTCGCCGGTTCGCTGGCGCAGACGGTGATTGCCGTCGTCGTGACGGTCGCCTTTGCCATTGCAGGAACGGGTTCCGAACTGGGCGAACTGTACCCCGTACTGACCATGTTCACCTGGCTGACCAACAGCGGTGCCATCGGCCTCGTGTTGCTGATGACTGTGGTCTCTGTGGCTGTGATCGGCTTCTTCCGGCGGGAACAACACGGCGCCAGCCTGTGGGTCAGGGTTATCGCCCCGGGCTTGGGCTTTGTGCTCCTGGCCGTGGTCTTCGTGCTCATCCTGGCCAACTTCAACGTTCTGCTGGGCCAGACTGAGTCGACAGCCGTTACGTTCGTCTTGCCGATGCTGGTCCTGTTGCCCGGACTTGCCGGCGTGATCTGGGGCTTGCGTCTCCGGCGCTCGCAGCCGGCACTCTATGCCCGGATTGGGCACGGTGCCGAGGACTGATTCCGGCCCGATAGCAAAGTAAGCCCCGGCGGTTCGTGAACCGCCGGGGCTTACGTTCGTTCTCTGCAGTTGGATTAAGTCGCGTTGGCTTGGTTCAGTTCGGCGGCAGGGTTCAGTTGGGTGGCAGGGTTCAGTTGGGTAGCAGGGTTCAGTTGGGTGGCAGGGTTCAGTTCGGCGCTGTGGTGGGTGATGCTGATCAACCTGCCGTATGCACCAAAGGTGAAGTGCACGGGCTCTGTTCCTGCCTCGTCCCAGCCGAAGAGGCTGCCGTGTGAGCGGATGGCGTGGGGATCGCGGTGGTCGGCCACTGTTACCGAGCCGCAGGGGATGACTTTCTCCCGCCACGTGAAGACAAAGATCCCGGGGCGTATCTGGAAGACGGTGTTGGAATCAGTGTCTGCCAGTCCCCGTTCCGGACCGGCGAGGCATTGCCAGGTGTACCAGGTGGGGCTGAGGTAGATGTGCTCGTACGCGTGTGCATCGCTGTAGACCCATTCGACGCGTCGTCCGATGAGTGCATTGCTTTCAGAGATCGCCGGGCCGAGGGTGCCGTATCCTTCCAGGGTTCCGGCCCGGAAGTCGTGGTGGACTGCGACGCTGGATGGGGTTGCCCTGCCCAGCGCGGCGCCAATGTAGAGCGCCCGGCCGTTGGCCAGATCCAGGACCAGGGATACGGCAAGTTCCCGGTCCACAGGGCTACGCCATTGGGCGTAGTAGAGATCTTCGGCCACGGAAAAGGCCTCGTAGTTGGAGGTTCCCGCGTGGCCGGCGGCAGCCCATTGGACGTCTTCGTCGTCGAAGCTGAACGTCATTGGGCCGCCTTCGCTGCGGACGGAAAACTGTTGTCCTGCCAGGTCTTGCACGGCAGGGGCCTTGTTGGCATCGAAGCCGGGTGCCAGGCCGTCCAGTGGCAGCCAGTTGGAGGTATCAAGAAGATTCAGGCTCATGGGTTCCTTCTGGTGTTCAAAAGAAGGACGGAACGGGTTTGTCCTGTCCTTCTTCGAGTATTCGGTGAACCGATGATTGCCGTCTTGTGCTGTGGGGCACGTCGTTTGACCTGGAAGGAAAGGTTCAGGCCAGTTGGCTTTCGATGCGGGCTGCGCTGGCGGCCAGCGCCTTGCCCACGGCGTCGGCGTCCTGGTCCAAGCGGATGTACACGACGGCGATCGCTGCCGGCCGCCCGCCGGGAACCCGGATGGGGGCTGCGATGGAGGAGAGGCCGGCGATGACTTCGTCATGGCTGGTTGCATAGCCAAGCCGGCGCGCCTCGTGCGCTTCAGCGCGGTAGGGGTTTCCTGCTCCGACTTGCTGCCAGCGTTCCTCGGTCATGGTTGATTGGATCGCAATTCCGGGAGCGCCTGTGGCGATGGGGTGCCGGTTTCCGGGGTGTTGGGCGAGGGCGGCTCCCGAATGTCTGGGTTCCACTGTGACCAGGTTGACGCATTCCTGGTGGTCCCACACGGCCACGAAAGCGGTCATGTGCAGGGTATTGGCCAGCTGGGTGAGTTCCGGGAGGGCAGCGGTTTGGAGGTTCCGGGAAACTCCGCGGGCCAGGACGGACAGGCCGGGGCCTGGTTGGACGCGCCCGGAGTCATCGCGCACCAGCAAGGAGTGGTCCTCCAGGGTCCGCAGGATTCTGTAGGCGACAGAACGGTGCACTCCGAGTGCCTCTGTCAGTTCCGCGATGCTGAGGGGGCGCTCGGCCGCGGCAAGAATCTCCAGTGCCCGGATGCCCCTGGACAGGGTTTGCGACGGCGGAACTTGCGTCGCTGTTTCCGGTGGACCCTTGATGTCGCTGCGGGGATTCATGCGGACCATCCTATGTTGGCGGGGATGTTCCCGGCCGGACGCCCGCTGCGCGGCGGCGTCGACGAGGCGTGTTCCATATGGGAACCATCATTCCGATTATAGAAGTGCCTGGTCTATTGACTCGGCGGGACGGCACAACTGACGCGCTGTGGGGCCGGCTCTGCGCCCCTACTCTCCGTTGAGCCGCGCACGCCGGGCCCCGCAACGCGGAAGCTCTGTGCTTTGGGTCACAGTATGTAGTATCCTTTCCTAACTGACCGTTCTGTCGGTTAATGCACGTCACGCGCCGACCAGTCACTCTCACCCCATGGAGTTCCAATGACCGCAACTTCCACTGTCGACTCCCTGTCAGGACCCAGCAGCAAGCGCGAAGAGCGCCGGGTACTCGCGGGGACACTGGTGGGCACCACCATCGAGTGGTACGACTTCTTCATCTTCGCCCAGCTCACGGCCACCTTGCTGGCTCCGCTCTTCCTTTCTCCCCTTGAGAAGTCCAATCCTGGCGTAGCCCAGCTCTTGTCCTTCGCCACCATTGGTATCAGCTTCCTGTTCAGGCCACTCGGCGCCACCATCGCCGGACACCTCGGAGACCGCCTGGGCCGCAAGGCTGTGCTGGTCATGACGCTGGTGATGATGGGTGCAGCCACGGCCCTCATCGGTGTGCTTCCGACCTACGACACCATCGGCATCTGGGCTCCCGTGCTGCTCATCACCCTCCGTGTTGTCCAGGGCTTCTCCGCTGGCGGCGAATGGGGAGGAGCGGCGCTGATGGCAGTGGAGCACGCTCCCATCAAGAAGCGCGGGCTCTTCGGCGCTTACCCGCAGATCGGCGTTCCCATCGGCATGATCCTGGCAACAGGGCTCCTGTTCTTCCTGCAGTCCGGCATGTCGAAGGAAGATTTCGCTGCCTGGGGCTGGCGCGTCCCGTTCCTGCTGTCCGTGGTCCTCATTGTGGTGGGCTACCTGATCCGGCGTGCTGTGGGCGAAAGCCCGGTCTTCAAGGAAATCGCGCAGCGTAAGGCAGCCAGCAAGGCACCCCTGGGCGAGCTCTTCCGTAAGAACAAGAAGGAAGTCATCCTTGCGGCCATGATCTTCATTGCCAACAATGCTGCCGGGTACCTTCTGATCGCGTTCTTCATCTCCTACGCCACCAAGACCCTGAAGATGCCAACTCCCCAGGTCTTGCTGGCCACCACCATTGCGTCCTTCGGCTGGTTGATCTTCACCATGGTGGGTGGATGGTTGTCGGACAAGATCGGCCGCGTGAAGACGTTCCTGATCGGCTATGGCCTGGTCTTCGCCTGGATGATTCCCATGTTCGTACTCATCGATTCCAAGGACATCCTGCTCTACGGAACCGCCCTGTTCGTTCTGACCATCGGTCTGGGCCTCTCTTATGGCCCCATGTCCGCCATGTATGCGGAGATGTTCCCGGCGCAGGTCCGCTACTCGGGTATCTCCATCGGCTATGCCCTGGGGGCAATTCTGGGCGGTGCCTTTGCTCCGCTGATCGCCCAGGCCCTTCTTGATTCCACCAAATGGTCGGGCTCTGTTGGCCTCTACATCATGGGCCTCTGCATTGTCTCGGCAGTTGGCGTGATCCTGGCCAAGGAAACCAAGGGGCGCCCGCTGGGTTTCAGCGCGCACCACTAGCCCTTCACGGGAATTGACGTGAAAGGCGGGAGCGGTCCAAGTGGCCGCACCCGCCTTTTGCTTTCAGGCAGCGTTTCCGTCAGTCACCTGTTGGGGGTGCCTGCGCCTTCCAGTTGATGGACGACGTCGGAATCGGACAACTGCTCGAATCGTTCGTAGAACGCGCCAACAGCATGGAACTTGCCGGGCGTGTGGAGAGCGAACACGTAATCGCACACCCTGGCCAGGGAAGTGGATGCCTCGAGGGATGCCACCGGCACCGCAGCCACGATGACGCTGGCGCCGCCGGCCCGGACTGCTTCCACGGCTGCACGCATGGTGGCTCCCGTGGCCAGGCCGTCATCGGCCAGCACTATTGTCTTGCCCCGGAGGTCATGGTCCGTACCGGGATACTCTTCTGCCCGCCGAAGAAGCTCCGAGCGTTCATGGGTTTCCACAGCATCCAATGCGGACTGGGAAATACCGCGGGAAAGGATGAGCTCTTTGAGCGGCTTGTTCACGATGCGAAGAACGTCGCCCCGGGACCATGCCAGCGCCCCAAAGGCGGTCTCGTCACGGCCGGGGATACCGAGCTTGCGGACCAGCACGGCGCCAAATGGGAGATACAACTCAGCTGCCGCAGCTGCGGCTACGGGGATTCCTCCCCGGGCGAGGCCCAGGACAATGGTGTCCGGGCGCTCCCTCAGCTGGGGGAGTCCTTCAGCCAGGCGTCGACCGGCTTCCGCACGGTCCTTGAAACGCATGCCCATCTGCTCCACTTCCACGATATTCGTTGCACTTCCAAGCCTACCGTCCATGCCTTGCCCGGGGGCGCCTCCGCTGCAAGCATGGCCTTGTGAACAAGCCCATCGGATACTGGATCAAGAGGCTCGACGCTGCGCTGGACATCCAGCTGGACAGTACCTTGGCGCGGATCAAGCTCAGCAGGCGTCAGTGGCAGACCCTGGGCACTCTCTCAGGGGGCGCCATGCTTCCTGACGAGCTTGAGCAAGCACTGCTGCCACTGTGGGGCAGCGATATCCGCTTGCGCGAAAGGGAGCTTGCGGCCTTGGTGGGCCGCGGATTAATCACCATGATCGATGACCGGCTGGCGCTCAGCGAACGCGGCCGCGAGAGGTATCACGAAGCCCAGCGCCTCGTGGAAGATGCGCGCCGGGACTTGTCCATGGGCATCGGAATTGACGAGTACGCCATGACCTTAAGCGTGTTGGAGCGCATGAGCCTTAACGCGGAGCGGCTGGCCCGCTGACGTCAGCCAGCAGGACCAGCCGAGGGCGTCGGGGGCCAGCGCCTTACACGCAGGCGCCTTGCACGCAGGCGCACTGCACACCAATGACCCTACACACCAATGAATTGGACGGCGGCTTCCTTGAAAGCGCGGCTGGTGATCACGTTGGTGTGCGTGCGTCCGGGGATAACCAGGGTTTCCACCATCCCGCCGCGCTTGCCGGCGATGGAAGCCAGCTCCGGCATGGTGGCAGCCCGCTCGTCCTTCTCGCCCGCAACCAGCAGCAGCGGTACCTGCGGAGCTGCCTCGGCGGGATCGAAGGGCTCACCCTTGATGGCCTCAATGAGGGACAACATGGCGAAAAGGTTGTTGCTGGGCAGCATTTGCGCCATCTTCAACAAGCCGGCAGTTGATGGGTCCTCGATGGGCGTGCCGTCGGCCAAATGCCGTTGGGCGGCCACGAGGTCGAACGCCGCCAACGGATCCGCTGAGCTGGGTCCACCCAGGACAATCCGGTGGACGAGGTCGGGCTGGGTGGCACCGAATTCCCACGCGAGCCTGGAGCCGAGCGAGTAGCCAATGAGGTCCAGCCCCGTGGACGAGTCGCCATCGCGCAGAGGCCGGGCGCCGACGTCGGTCACTATCTGCAGGAGGTCGGCACGGATGCGGCTGGGGGTGTACGAGTCCAGGTCCTCGGGGGAGTGACTGCGGCCGTGACCGGGCAGGTCAACAGTAATCACCCGCCGGCCGGCGTCCTGCAGAGTGGTAATCCATCCGCTGTCCACCCAGTTCAGTTTGCTGGAGGAAGAGAAGCCATGGATCAACAGGACGGGGCGGAGTCCGGCATCGGCGGCGGGCTCATGGACTTCCACAAACAATCCGGGGTCGGTGCCTTCCACGGTGTGCCTGTTGTGTTCCACGGTGTGCCTGCCGGTCATGGTGTCAGTCCTCATCGAGTACGGCGCTCAGGCGGACCCGGCGCTTGGGTGCTTCGTCCTTCGGAACAGTGCCCACGATACCGGCAGTGTCATCCGGAACCTCGAACACAATCAGGGGTTCGCCGACGTTGATGGTGTCACCGGGCGCCCCATGAATACGCACCACTTTACCTGCCTGCGGGCTGGGCAATTCGAGGGCCGATTTGCTGGTTTCAAGCTCCACGAGCGGCTGGTTCCGTTCCACCTGCTGCCCCGGCTCCACCAGCCAATCCAGCACGGTTGCTTCGATGAGGCCTTCGCCCAGATCGGGGAGCGGGAAGGAAATTTCAGCCACGGCGGTACTCCAGTACGCGTTGGATCCCAAAGAGGATGCGGTCGATGTTGGGGATGTATTCGTCCTCCAGGTCTCCGGAGGGATAAGGCACGTCGAAGCCGGTGACACGCTCCACCGGCGCCTTCAGGGTTGCGAAACAGCTCTGCGTAATGAGTTGGGCCACTTCGGCGCCCAGGCCTGAGGTCAGCGGCGCTTCATGGACGACGACGGCGCGTCGCGTCTTGCCGACGGAGGTCGCCAATGCTTCGGCGTCAATCGGCTTCAGCCAGCGCAGGTCCAGGACCTCGACGTCGATGCCGTCCTCGGCCGCGAGCTCGGCAACCTGCAGGCACCGGGCAACCATGGCACCCCATGCCACCAGCGTAAGGTGGCGGCCTTCCCTGACCACGCGTGCGCCCGTGAGGTTTCCGCCGCTGTCCGTTCCGGCGTCGTGCGCTGCTGTATCCATGTCCGCGGACGCAAGGTTCACCGGGCCCTTTTGCCAGTAGCGGGACTTCGGTTCCATGAAAATGACAGGATCCGGCCGCGTGGCTGCGTACTTGAGCAGATGATAGGCATCGTGCGGGGTGGCGGGCGAGACTACCTTGAGGCCCGGTACGTGGGCGAAGAGCGCCTCCAGGCTTTCGCCGTGGTGCTCGGGTGCGCGGATACCGCCGAAGCTGGGCACCCGCAGCGTGATGGGCATCGGCAGGGTGCCGCGGCTGCGGTAGTTCATCCGGGCGATCTGGCAAACGATTTGGTTGATGGCCGGATAAGCGAAGCCGTCGAACTGGACCTCGGGGATGGGGTGGAATCCGGCCATGGCCAGCCCCACCGACATTCCGAGGATGCCGGACTCAGCCAGCGGGGTGTCGAAGACGCGGTCCTCGCCGTGCTTCGACTGGAGGCCGTCGGTAATCCGGAAAACGCCGCCCAGGCGGCCGCAGTCCTCACCAAAAATGACGGCCTTCGGATTGTCGGCCAGGATCTCGTCCAAGGCCCGGTTCAGTGCCTGCTGCATGGACATGTGCTGAACGTTGGCGTCGGTTTCACCAGTTCCAGCCAGGGCTGTGATGGTCTCAGACATGTTCGGACTCCTCGCGCCACGCAGTGGCCTGGGACTGAAGGGTGGGTGTTGGCTCTTGGAAGACCAGGCTGAACATCTCAGCGCCGGGGCGGGGACCGAGGTCCTCTATGCCGGCACGGACGGCTTCTTCCTCTTCTTCTGCCAAACGTTGGGCCTCCATGAAGAAGGCCTCATCGGCAACTCCGTCGGCCAGCAGGCGCTGCCTGAACCGCTCGAGCGGATCCTCGCCGGCTCCGAGCCTCTCCTCGTCCAGCGTGCGGTAACGGCCAGGATCGTCGGCGGTGGAGTGTGGGCCGCGGCGGTAGGTCATGGCTTCAATGACCACGGGACCATTGCCGGCGCGGCAGTGGGCAAATGCGGATCGGGTGGCTTCAAAAACGGCCACTACGTCATTGCCGTCCACTTGAAGGGATGGGATGCCGTACCCGGCGGCGCGGGCTGCAACGGAGCCGCCCGCCACTTGGCGTTCTGTGGGGACGGAGATGGCCCAGCCGTTGTTCTGGATGAAGAAGACCACAGGTGCTTTCATGACGGCGGCGAAGTTCATGGCTTCGTGGACGTCTCCTTGGGAGGATGCGCCATCGCCGAAGTACGTCATGGCGACGCCCATCTCCGGTGCCCCGGAGAGCGTCTGGCCGTGGGCCCAGCCGACGGCGTGCAGGACTGACCCTGCCACTACGGCCTGGATCGGTGCGAAGCGGGACTCCAGCGGGTTGTACATGCCGCCGTGCCAGGTGGCCTTGTGCGTGGACATGTAGCCCACCATGTCCAGGCCCATGGCCCGCGCAACGCCCATTTCGCGGTAGGTGGGAAAGACGAAGTCGCGGCTGCGGTCAACAGCGTAGCCGCTGCCCACCTGCGCGGCCTCCTGGCCCAGTTCGGGTGCATAGCCGGGAATAATTCCCTGGCGCTGCCAGGCGACAGCTGCGGTATCCAGGTGACGGACGGCGGCCATCAGGGTGTACAGCTCACGGAGTTGATGGTGGGTGAGCGGGGCCGCGTCATCATCGACAGCGGCCAGCACAGGTTCTGTAGTCATGGCTGTGACCCTAGTCACCCATCTTGTGTGTGCGCAATCAGCTCAGTTTAAATGGAACAGTTTGTACAATTTGGGCATACACAGAAGCCCCGCACGGTACAAATTGTGCAGGGCTTCTGGAAGGTTGCTAGCAGGTGCTATTCCGCGTGTGATGCCTGCTTGGCGGCCTTGGATTTGGCGTTGACGAAGCAGCCCGCCGCGATGACCAGGATCAGCAGGAAGGTGCCGATCAACTGCCCGGCGCTCTCCGGGTTGGCGAAGCCCACCACGAGGATGAGGCCCAACAACACCAAGCCAAGAATCGTGAGGTAGGGGAAGCCTTTCATTCGCAAGGGAAGGTCGGTGCCCTCCTTGTCCGCCCTGCGGCGCAGGATGAACTGCGACACCAGTGCCGTGCCCCAGACCACCAGGCAGGTGGAGCCCACAAGGTTCAGGAGTGCCGGCAGGATCTTTTCCGGGAACAGAAGTTCAAGGACGGTGGCGATGAAGCCAAACGCGACGGAAACGACGACGGCGGCCACGGGAACCTTGGAAGCGCTCAGGCGCGACAGGATCCGCGGAGCTTCCCCGCGCTCGGAGAGGGAGAAGATCATCCGCGAGGCGCCGTACAGGTTGGCGTTCAGCGCGGAGAGCAGAGCCACAACTGCAACCAGCGTGATCGCAGCTCCGGCGCCCGGGATGCCTGCGATGTCCAGTACTCCGGCGAACGGAGACTTGAGTCCCTCTGAGCCTACGGGGAGAACGGCTGCGATCACGAAGACAGAGCCGATGTAGAAGACCAGGATGCGCCAAACCACCGTGCGGATGGCCTTGCCAACGCTGTGGGCGGGGTTCTCGGTTTCAGCGGCAGCAACGCTGACGATCTCTGTTCCCCCGAAGGCGAAGATGACGACGAACAAGGCGGCGGCGATGCCGCCGATGCCGTTGGGGGCGAAGTCGCCGAACGCGGAGAAGCCGGGCGACGGGACGTTCGGCAGCCAGCCGAAGAGCAGGGCTGCGCCAATGAGCAGGAAGATCACGATTGCAGCGACCTTGAGGATGGCGAACCAGAATTCGAACTCGCCGAAATTGCGCACGCCCACCAGGTTGATGCCGGTGAACACCACCATGAACACCAGTGCAAGGACCCATACGGGGATGACTGGCCAGATGGAAAACAGGAGCCCGGCCGCTCCAATGGCTTCGGCGGCAATCACCACTACCAGCTGCAACCACCACAGCCAGCCGATGGTTCCGCCGGCTGTCTTGCCCATGGCTTTCTCCGCGTATACGGAGAACGCGCCGCTGTTCGGGTTGGCGGCCGCCATCTCGCCGAGGGCCCACATGACCAGGATGATCAGGGTGCCGGCCACGAGATAAGAAATGAGCACCGCCGGTCCGGCAGCCTGAACGCCCGCTCCCGAGCCGAGGAAGAGGCCGGCGCCGATCGCGCTGCCCAGGCCCATCATGGTGAGCTGGCGTGGCTTGAGGGAGTGGCCGAGGCCGGATGTAGGGGCAGGAGCCGCGATGGACTTCGTTGTCATACGTGTCTACCTTCTATGGATTACATGCTGGTTTTGCGCGTTTGCCTCATGGGCTTGGCACGCGGGCGTCGACGACGCAGCAAGAGCCGTGGAATAATTCTCGCAGATTGTAAGATACATCACTTTTTGCTGTAGCGATGTGATGGGTAAGGATCCCCGGGGACAGGAACTTTGATGCTGGTCGATGCGCTTGATGCAAAAATTGTACGTTTCTTTACTGATTCACCACGATCCTCGGTGCTGGAGGCCTCGCGCGTTCTGCGGGTTGCCAGGGCCACGGTGCAGTCCAGAATCGATCGCATGATCGAGAATGGGGTCATTGGTTCGTGGGTTCCTCAGCCGGATCCAGCCAACTTCGGCTTTCCCGTGGTGGCGTTCTGCTCGGTCACCATCACGCAGGAGATCGGCCATGACGCCATCATCGAAAGCCTGGGCGCCATTCCGGAGATCATCGAAGTGCATACCGTGACCGGAAACTCGGATCTCATGGTGCGGATTGCGGCGCGGTCCAATCCGGACATGCAAAGGGTGCTGGATGCCATGATCGCCACCAAGTCCGTGGTGCGCTGCTCGTCGGTGATTGTTCTCAACAGCCACATCCAAGGCCGGACTCTGCCATTGATGGAAGCCGCCGCGAAGTCCGTGTGACGTAAAGCATTTTGCCAGAGGCCGGATCAGTCGTACCATTAGTTCTAGTCAAGATGACTTTAACTAATTCTTCGGCTTATGGGCCGGGCGGCGATGAAGCGAGGTGAACGCCGTGAACACCAACTCAGCAAACGTTGCAGAGCGGCGGCTCGCACCGCCGTCGTTGGCTATTTCCACGGTAATTTTCGCTCTCCGTCCCAGTGAAAAGTCCGGCCGCCCCACCCTGTGGCTCCCGCTGGTCCGCAGGATCCGCGAACCGTACAAGGACATGTGGGCCCTTCCCGGTGGACCGCTGGCCCATGACGAATCGCTCCAGGACGCAGCCTCAAGGAATCTTCGCGAAACCACGGGCCTCACCCCGCACTACCTCGAGCAGCTCTACGCTTTTGGCGGCCTCCACAGGTCACCCACCCAGCGCGTGGTCTCCATCGTGTACTGGGCCTTGGTGCAACCCACCGAGGCCGCCCTCGCTGACGAATCAGAGAATGTGCGGTGGTTCCGCGCGGACCGGCTGGGCGAACTCGCTTTCGACCACAACGCAATCGTGGATTACGCACTGTGGCGGCTCCGCAACAAGATGGCCTACGGATCAATTGCGTACCACCTGCTGGGGGAATTCTTCACCCTGGCGCAGGTCCGCGAAGTCTACGAAGCTGTGTTGGATCGCCAACTGGATCCGGCGAACTTCCGCCGGCACATCAAAGCCACACCGGAAATCGAAGAAACCGGTGAATACCTGCAAGGCGGAAAACATCGTCCGCCACGCCTCTACCGCTTCACCGGCACGCCCGGCCTCGGGCCAGATAACAGGAGTACACCATGAGCAGCGTCAACACTGCCGTCCAGCTGATCACTCGCGAGGAGGCCGAGAAAGGCCTCTCCCGCGCAGGGTCCACGTGCAGCCCGGCCCTGGCCAGGGGCCCATGGGAATACGACCTCGCTGAAGCCGTAGCGGGTGCGCCCGCCTACGGCCCCGGCGCTTCCAGCGAGGACGTCGCGCCCAAGGCCACTCCACGGCAAGGCCAACTGCCTGAGGAATATAAGAAAGCCAGCGACGCCGAACTTGACGCCCGGATCCGGGCCGCCAAGGCGACGCTCGGGGACCGTGCCGTCATCCTTGGCCATTTCTACCAGCGTGACGAAGTCATCCAGTACGCGGACTTCGTAGGCGACTCGTTCCAGCTTGCCAATGCAGCACTCACCAAGCCCGACGCCGAAGCGATCATCTTCTGCGGTGTCCACTTCATGGCTGAGACAGCGGACATCCTCTCCACGCCCCAGCAAGCAGTCATCTTGCCCAACCTCGCTGCTGGCTGTTCCATGGCGGACATGGCGGATGAAGACTCCGTGGAGGAATGCTGGGAGCAGCTTGAAGAAATCTTCGGCACGGAACCGGACGCCGACGGCCGCGTACCCGTCATCCCCGTCACCTACATGAACTCTTCGGCAGCGCTGAAGGCGTTCTGTGGGCGGAACGGCGGGATTGTCTGCACCTCCTCCAACGCCAAAGTGGTCCTGGAGTGGGCCTTCGAACGCGGACAGCGCGTCCTGTTCTTCCCCGACCAGCACCTGGGCCGCAACACGGCAAAGGCACTCGGCGTCCCCCTGGAGCAGATGCCCATGTGGAACCCGCGCAAGGAACTCGGCGGGAACGACGAAAAAACACTGCAGGACTCCCGAGTCATCCTCTGGCACGGCTTCTGCTCGGTCCACAAGCGCTTCAACGTGGGCCAGATCGAGAAAGCCCGCCAGGACTTCCCGGGCGTCAACGTGATCGTCCACCCCGAATGCCCCATGGAGGTAGTGGACGCCGCGGACTCCGCAGGATCCACCGACTTCATCAAGAAGGCCATCGCCGCCGCCACCGAACCCACCACATTCGCCATCGGCACCGAGATCAACATGGTGAACCGGCTCGCCGCCGAAAACCCGCAGCACACCATCTTCTGCCTCGACCCCGTCATCTGCCCGTGCTCCACCATGTACCGGATCCACCCCGGCTACCTCGCCTGGGTCCTTGAGGAGTTGGTGGAAGGACGCGTCGTCAACCGCATCACCGTGGACGACTCCGTGCAGGACAACGCCAAGATTGCGCTGGAGCGCATGCTGGCCGCCAAGCCGGCCTAGCAGCCAGGCACACCCGACCCATCGAATCGAGCCTCGCATGACCACAGTGAGCTTTGCTGAAGGGCGCCGGCCCAAGCGGTTGATCGTCGTCGGAAGCGGCATCGCCGGACTGTACTCCGCCCTGTTGGCAGCCGAAGCGGGAGCCGACGTGGTGCTGTTGACCAAGGGCGCGCTCGCGGACAGCAACACGTACTACGCCCAGGGTGGCATCTCAGCTGTTCTGGACGAGCCTGCTCCCGGCGACACCGTGGCGGCCCACATCGCCGATACCCTGAAGGCCGGTGCCGGGCACTGTAACGAAGAAGCAGTGCGAGTACTGTGCACCGAGGCGCGGCTGGATATCGCCGGGCTTGGCAGGTTTGGTGTCCGCTTCGACCTTGACGACGACGGCGAGCCCGCCTTGGGTCTGGAAGCCGCCCACTCAGCGCCACGCATCCTGCACACCGGTGGCGACGCCACGGGGGCCGGGGTAGCTGCTGCTTTGATCCGGGCCGTCCTGGACTTCCAGGCGGCAGGAAAGATCCGAGTCATCGGGCACGCCCAGGTCACGTCACTGTCCCAAGGCCCTGACGATCGGCGCGGCAACAGGGTCATAGGGGCAACCTTCCTTCACGACGGCCGTGAGCTTGGGGTCGACGGCGATGCCGTGCTTCTGGCTACAGGTGGCGCCGGGCAGTTGTTTGCCCAAACCACCAACCCTGCCGTGGCCACAGCAGACGGGCTGGCGCTCGCGTGGCGCGCGGGTGCCGCCGTGGCAGATCTGGAATTCTTCCAATTCCACCCCACCTGCATGGTGCTTGCTGATGACGCCAGGGAAGCCGAAGGCAACAACGACCCCCTGCTCATCTCGGAAGCAGTGCGGGGTGAAGGCGCCCTCCTGGTTGACGCCAGGGGACACAGATTCATGCCCGACTACCACCCTGATGCAGAACTTGCCCCACGGGACGTCGTCTCCCGCAGCATCGCCCTGCACCTGGCAAAACTCGGGGACCCCAACGGCCACGTCTTCCTCGACGCCACCGTGATCGAAGAACAGCGGGGCCGGGGCTTCCTGGCCAAGCGTTTCCCCACCCTCAGCCGACGCACCCGCCAAGCCGGAGTTAACTGGACAACAGAGCTCGTCCCCGTGGCACCCGCGGCCCACTACTGGATGGGTGGCGTGGTGACCGACCTCCACGGCCGGACGTCTGTTCCTGGTCTGCTTGCTGCTGGTGAGGTTGCCTGTACCGGTGTGCAGGGAGCCAACCGTTTGGCGAGTAACTCCCTCCTCGAAGGCCTGGTGTTCGGGCGTCGGGCCGTTGAAGCGTTCCTCTACGGTGACAGCGGCGCCGCAGGCCCCTTGGCGCCGCTGGATGAGCTGGAAGCTGGCGTCCCCGCTAACATTTCCTGGGAGTTTGAGTCTTTGCCTGGGCCGGGGGCCCGTGAGGTTACTTTTGCGCAGGCGGGGGCATTCTCCCGGCAGGCGCTGCGGCTCTTGATGACCGCCAAGGCTGGCGTACTCAAGAGCGGGGAATTGCTGGCTGAGGCCGCAGAGGTCTTGGCGGCTTGGGACGGTGACGTCATGCCTTTGAATGTGCCGGACTCATTGGACGCCCGGGTGCATGAGGACTCCAACCTCCTGTTGGCTGCGCAGCTGCTTGTTCATGCTGCACGGGAGCGGCGGGAGTCGTTGGGGGCGCATTACCGCAGCGACAGCGTGACCGAAGCGGCCGCCGTCGACGATTTTGACAAGCGTTACACCATGAGCCGGAAAGTGAGCCTCGTCCATGACTAACCTGACCCTCCCTGCAGCCCCTGTTCGGGAGATCCTGGAAAGGGCGTTCGCCGAGGATGCACCCAGCGGGGACATCACCTCGCAACTCCTGATCCCGGCCGACGCACACGCCACGGCCGTGCTGAATGCGCGCGTCCCCGGTGTTTTCAGCGGCGGCACAGTGTTCCGCGACGCCATGAAACTGGTGGACCCTGACACGGTGGTTGAGTTGCTGCTCGCCGACGGTGAAGCGTTCGACGCCGGAACGCACCTCGCGCGCGTCAGCGGCCGCGCCCGCTCGGTGCTGTTGGCCGAACGCGTAGGGCTCAACCTGGTGCAGCGCATGAGCGCGATTGCCACCAAGACTGCTGAGTTCGTGCGGTTGGTTGAAGGGACCCGCGCCCGGATTACCGACACCCGCAAGACCACGCCCGGCCTCCGTGTTCTGGAACGCTACGCGGTGCGATGCGGCGGGGGAGCGAACCACCGCTATAGCCTCTCCGACGCCGTCTTGGCCAAAGACAACCACCTGGCCGTCATGACCGGAGGCGATTCCAGCAAGTTGACTGAGCTGCTGATCGCCGCCAAGGCGCAGCTGGGCCACACCACCCACTTCGAGGTGGAAGTGGATAAGGCTGAGCAGATCGAACCCGTCCTGGCTGCAGGAGTGGACACCATCATGTTGGATAACTTCTCCATCGCTGAGCTCCGTGCAGGGGTCAAGCAGGTTGACGGGCGGGCGATCATCGAAGCCAGCGGCAACGTGAACGTCAGCACCGTCACGGAGATCGCCGCGGCTGGCGTGGATGTCATCTCAATCGGGGGACTGACCCATAGCGTGAGCGCCTTGGACCTCGGCCTCGATATCGAACTCACAGCACCCCGGAACTGAAGGTCGCGTAAGCCATGATCTTCCTCGACGCTGCCGCGACCACTCCGGTCCGCCGCGAGGCACTTGAGGCCATGTGGCCCTACTTGAGTGGCGAGTTTGGTAACCCTTCCAGCCACCACAGCCTTGGCGAGGCCGCCGCAGCCGCGCTCGCAGAGGCGCGTTCCGGCGTCGCGAAAGTCCTTAATTGCCGCGCCGGCGAGGTGACCTTTACCTCGGGTGGCTCTGAGGCAGACAACCTTGCCGTCAAAGGCATAGCCCTTGCCCGGCAGGCGACTGATCCGTCGCTGAACCGCCTGGTCATCAGCGCAATCGAGCATCCCGCTGTGGAAGAGTCTGCCCGCTACCTGGAGCGGGTCCATGGCTTTGCCGTGGATGTGGTGCCGGTGGACCGCGACGGCCTGGTCTCCGCGGACGACCTTCGGGACATGCTGCGGGCCGGGACTGCGCTGGTCAGCATCATGTATGCCAACAATGAGATCGGAACTGTTCAACCAGTGGCCCACCTTGCCGCTGTTTGCCGGGAGTACGGAGTGCCCTTCCATACTGACGCGGTGCAGGCCGCGGGGTGGCTCCCCGTGGACGTCAAAGCGTTGGGCGTGGACGCATTGAGTCTCTCCGGACACAAGCTCGGAGCGCCCAAAGGATCTGGCGTGCTGTTTACCAAGGGCCGTTTGCGGGTGGAGCCCTTGGTTCACGGCGGCGGACAGGAACGCGGAAGGCGTTCCGGCACCGAAAACGTGGCCGGAGCTGTCGCATTGTCCACGGCGTTGGCAATGTCCCACGCCGAGCAGCCGGACCAGGCGGCGCGGGTTTCGGGTCTTCGGGATCGGTTCATCGGCCACATCCTGGCCACCGTGCCCGATGCCATGCTGACCGGACACCCCAGCCTGCGACTTCCATCAGTAGCTTCCTTCTGCTTCCCGGGAACAAGCGGCGAATCGGTGCTGCTTGAGCTTGAACGGCTGGGCGTCGTGTGCTCCAGCGGTTCGGCCTGCGCGGCTGGTTCCGATGCTCCTTCGCCCGTACTGGTAGCCCTCGGCCTGGCGACGGAAACCGCTCAGACCGCCGTGCGGTTCAGCTTCCCGTCGACTGTCACCGGGGCCGAACTCGAGCAAGCCGCCGCGGCCGTGGAAGCCGCCGTCGGGCGTGTCCGTAACCTGGCATCTCCACAGCCGAACTGACTACACGTGCCGGGCGCGGCGGAAGATCCAGTGCCGCAGCAACGTGAACCGTACGGCGGTGGCAACAAATCCTGAAAGCGTAGTGGTCCAGAGTTCTTCAGTGACCGTAGCTTCCGGGCGTAAGAGGTGGAGCACAGCCAGGGAGCCCCCGGTGATGATCAACGCAATGGCGATGACTATCACCCCACTCAGATGGTCCTGGGCGCGTTTCTTCTTGCCCGTGATTTTGAAGGTCAGCCGACGGTTCAGCGCGGTGTTCATCAGCGATGTCACTATCAGGGCCACCGCGTTGGCCAGTTGCGGATCAATCCATGGGCGCAGCAGCGCGTAGATGGCCAGCGAACTCGCCGTGCACACAACGCCGACGCCAGTGAAGCGCAGTAATTGGCGCACCACAGGATATTTCAGGGGCCCGCGATGCCGTTTCTTGGGTGGCTTTTGTGCGGGAGAAGGGCGTAGCTCAGTGGCCTCCGCAGCGATCTCCATGAGGTTAAGCCTGACACACTATGCGGGATGTTCCTCCCAGGAGGCGCCGGTGACGGGGTTGTGCAGCTCGCCGATGCCCTCCACACGGCACACCACGGTGTCGCCGGGCTGGATGCGCGCGCACTCCGCCGGGAATCCGGTGAGCACCAGGTCGCCGGGTTGCAGGGTCATGAAGGAGGTGAGGTAAACGAGGATCTCTTCCACTTTCCAGCCGAGGTCCGCGGAACTGGCAGCCTTCAGTTCAGTGCCATTGTGGATGATCCCGATGGAGAGGTCTGAGTGGTCCAGCTCCGTGACAATCCACGGACCCGCGGGTGTGAAAGTGTCCTGGCTCTTGGCGCTGATCCAGAGCTCGTCGGTCTTTTGCAGGTCTCGCGCTGAGACATCATTGCCGATGGTGTAGCCCAGGATGGCGGACCGCGCTGTTTCGAGGGTCAGGTTCCGCGAAGCAACCCCGACGACGACGGTCAGTTCAGCCTCCGGGTCCACGTAACCCACCGTGGGGCTGAGTTGGATCGCCTCGCCCGGGCCGATCACGCTGGACGCCGCTTTGTGGAACGCCTGGGGTGGCAGGTCGCGGCCCGGTTGGCCCGTGTTGTGGGCCATGCCGAACACGTTGACCGGAACTGACGGGGCCAGGAAAGTAAACGCGTCCTCGCTGACAACAGCGCCACGTTCCCATCCAAGCCGGGCTGGGCTGTTCGCGTTGGCCCTTGATGCCGGGAAGGGCGAGTCGATGACGGTCCACTGCATGCCTTCGGCGGAATCGAACACGGATGCGTCATTGGCCACGAAGTATTGCTCGTCCAGTGACTGGTCAGTGAAAGACGTGTCCGGGGAGGACTGGCCCGCGGATGGCGGGCCGTCGAGGGGCCGGACACGGGCAATGCGGCGGGGGAGGCGTGAAGTCATGAAGACATCCTACGTCCCCTCAGTTGTCATCAGTGCGTTGGCGGCCAGCTTTACGCCCCGCGACGACACGCGACCTCGCGGAGGTCAACCCGTCGCGCGGCCCCACAACGCGTCAGGCGAGAGGCGCAGAGCCGAAAGCCACGCTGAAACGGTCGCACCACAGAACTACGGAGGTCAGGCCTGAGAGATCGGTGCCGGCAGGGATGACGTAATTGTGATTGCCATGCGTGGCCTTGACCGCTCCGAGATCTACGTATCGTCCGGAGCGGTACTTGAACCAGTCGCCGCCGGCTTCGAGGCTGCTGAGCCACACCTTGACGTCTGGGCCATCGCTGCTGGCCAGGTTCTCAAGCCGAAGCAAGTGACCGCCATCGGGCAGCTCCAGGACCAGTGCGGTTCCGGATGTTGCGTGCTCCTGTGATTCGAAAGTACCCGAGCTGACCACCACCGGTTCCTGGGACACGGGACGTGGACCGTTGGCCGCAGAGGACGATGGTACGGAATGTGGTGTCCCGCTCACGGAAGCCCCCACAGCAGGCAGGGCCTCGTTGATGCTGCTGGAAGTGAAGATCCGCCACGGCTGAAACAGTGCGGCTCCTGCCAGCACCGCGCAAACGACTGCTGCACCGGCGATCGCGGCGAGTGTCGTGTGGGCCCGGATCAACCTCCGGAAACGGTTCATGGTCCAACGTTAGGCTTCAACACAGCACCGTGGGGGCGTCATTGCTTACAGTACGATGACATGCCGTTGACCGTGCCCCGGAGCTGGAACACAGGGCCCGGGCTTAGAATCCGTTTCATGCGTCTGGCGATCATCGGCTTGGTCCTTCTCGTGGCAGGTGGGGTCACTGTCGCCACGGGTGTCCTGCCATGGCAGGAAGTCGCGGTCCTGATAGACCGGGTGGCGCCCATCCTGGGCTTTGTGGTTGCCATGACAGTGGTGACCGAGCTGGTGAGCGAGGCGGGTGCCTTCCAATGGATTGCCCGGCATCTGCGCGGGTGGGGACGCGGACGCAGCGTCCTGCTGTGGCTACTCGTGGCACTGTTCGCCACCTTGAGTACCATCTTTCTGTCCTTGGATACGACGGCGGTGCTCCTCACCCCGGTGGTGGTCACGGTGGCCCGCCAGGCTGGCTTGCCCGTCCTGCCCTTTGCTTTGACGACTGTGTGGCTGGCGAACACGGCAAGCCTTTTGCTTCCCATCTCCAATCTGACCAACCTTTTGGCGCAGCACAATCTGGGAGGCATCAGTCCTGCCCAGTTCGCCCAGCTCATGTGGGCGCCGTCCCTGGCCGCCGTCCTGGTGCCTTTGGCATGCGTCGCTGTGGTGTTCCGGCGCGATCTGCGGAAGACCTATGCCAGGGACTCCACGCGTCCCGTCCACAGCCCTTCGGCAAGTCCGGCCGCGGACGGGGTCCTGTTGCTGGTCAGTGCGATTGTCCTGTTGTTGCTGTTGCCGGCTTTGGTATCCGGAGTGGCCATCTGGATTCCCGCAGCAGCGGCCGCGGCCATCCTGGCCGTGGCCTTTGCCGTCCGTCGGCCCAAGGTGCTCACAGTGACCTTGATTCCGTGGTCCTTGCTGCTGTTCACCTGCGGCCTCTTCCTGGTGGTTGAGGCCACCCAATACCTCGGGGCCTCCGTGTTGCTGGGAGAGGTGGCAGGCCAGGGCGATGGGTTCTTTGAACTGCTGCGGTTGGCCATGACAGGAGCCCTGGGCTCCAACGTCGTCAATAACCTGCCCGCCTACTTGCTGGCCGAACCACTGGCCGGGACATCCCAAAGAATGGCTGCACTGCTGGTTGGCGTCAACGCAGGCCCACTGATCACGCCGTGGGCATCACTGGCCACCCTGTTGTGGCATGACCGCCTGGTGCGGATGAATGTGCTGGTCAAGTGGAAGGGGTACGCCGTCTTGGGCTTGATCGTGGCCCCGCTGACCATACTGGCTGCCATCGCGGCGCTCACCGTTGTGGGGCCTGGCGGGTTGTTTGGCTAGCCCAAGTACATTTCGCCGACGGGAACCTCACTGGCCAGGCGATTGGCTGGTCCTGCCAGTGGGCATGCCCAAGCTTCGTTGTAGGCGCACGACGGGTTGTAGGCGAAGTTGAAGTCCAGAATGAATTCCTGTTCCGCCGACGAGCCCCTGGTCCCGTGGAATGAGCCCTTCACCGTGTCCAGGAGGTACCTCCCGGCTCCGTAGCTTCCGCCGGTTTTCCCGGCCGTGGTGTCGCGGAAGGGTACGAAGATGCCGCCCCCGTAGCTCCGCAGCCGCCAGGCAGCCAACGAGCCAAGACCGGGCAACTCAAAAGTGCCGATTCTGACAAACGGCACCACACCGTCGGTGCCTGTCTCAACATTCATTTCCTGCCCCGCACCTTCGGGGGATAGTGCGGCGTACCTGCGGAAACCGGGATCGTACTCGGCGGTGCGCAATCCAGTGAATGAAGCCTTCACTTCGGGTGTCAGCGCTGAGGCAGGATGCGTGGCGAACATCAGATCGCGTTCCTGCCGCCAAAACACGTGGGCGTCGAACGGATTGGTGGCCGCAAGCTGACGCACTTTGTCGTAGAGGGCGAACGTCCGCAAGCGCCAGTCAGCTATTTCCACTGCAGACATTGGGCGGACACTGTCCTCGAATTCGTCGTGCTGATCGGGAGCCATACCTTCAGCCTAGTCCTGTGCGTGTCGCGGCAACGCCGCCACTAGGCTGTGCTCATGAACCCGCACCGCATTCCAAGGAGGCTGGCCGCGTCGGCACTGGCGGTATCCCTGCTGACGGCGACTGCCGCATGCTCCACGGAAAACAAGGGCCCGCAAGTCAGTTCCACTGCCACCTCGCGTCCGAATACGTCGGAGTCAGGCACGGCGACTGCAACAGAAGGCACGACGACGGCACCCGGTTCACCGTCGGTGTCGCCAGGGTCCAGCGGGACGGCTTCTCCAACGGATTCAGCTGAGGTAAGCCCGACTCCGGCGGCCACGGCGGTGTCGTGGAAGACATACACCGATGCGGCCAAGTCTGTGAGTTTTGACTTGCCCAAGGAGTGGATTACACAATCGGTAGCTCCTGAGGCGGGCTCTTTGCCCGGCGCGCTGAAAGTCGAAGTCAAGGATGGAGAGGGACGCTACGTAGCCACGCTGCAGACTGGCCTGCCACCTGCTGTGCCGGCTGCCTGCCCAGCAGGACAAGGGCGGCCATACGTGGTGATCAGCAGCGTACCCTTGGATGTTCCGCACTCCGACGGCCCGGACACCATAGATCCCAGGGTGGTTTTTCGTGTTATTCAGGGCTATAAGTTTTTCGGCTCCTACGGAATCACCAATGTGGTGGCCGGTGCTGACGGGCAATCCTGCGAACTCCGGAACCGGGTGCTCGGGCCCGCCAACAAGGGGGATTACTCGTTCGGGGACGTCCCGGCTGTCCATGCCTTCGCCGCTGATGAGAAGGTGGCACCGGCCAAAGCATTCGACACTCTGGACCTGGCCGCCAAGTACGCAGTCCATGGCTCTGAGTTCGCCAATGTCCAGCGGATGCTACTGTCTCTGAAGGTCAATTTGTAGTCCTGCGATTGGCTGATCCACGCAACGGCGGCATTGGGGCTGCCCGCCGCAACCCACCCCGGAGATCAATTGGAACGCAACGTTGCTGCCACGCTCGTTTTCAAGACCGCAGCCAACACCAAGGTAGCGATGGCAATAGCCGTGGCCCGGAACTCCGGCTACGAGTCATTGACGGAGACCCTGTCCATCACTTCGGCTGGAGGAGATGTTCCGTTCGCCGAACTTAGCGACCACCACGGCGGACGCTTCCAGTACATGGAGTTCAGCGAACCGAGCGAAGTGTCGGTGGAGTACCGAGCCACCGTCCACGGCTTTGGCGTGCCTGATGAATCCTCTCCCATGGAGCTGATCCGTTACGTCCGTCCCAGCAGGTATGCCGAGTCCGACCGGCTGCTGCCCACGTCCTATGCCGAATTCGGTGGCCTGCAGGGAGCCGAACTGCTCCACGCTGTCCGCACCTGGGTCAACGGTGAGCTCCGCTACGTCAGCGGATCCTCGCGAGGTACCGACGGCGCCGTGGAAACGCTGCTTCACCGGAAGGGCGTATGCCGGGATTTTGCCCACCTCGCCATCGCCCTGTTGAGGGCAAAAGATGTTCCCGCCCGACTCGCCGCGGTCTACGCTCCAGGCTTGAGTCCCATGGATTTCCACGCCGTGGCGGAAGCTCACATTGACGGTGCCTGGCACATTATCGATCCCACTGGACTGGCGCCACGGGAATCCATGCTCCGCATTACGGCGGGTCGTGATTCCTCGGACACGGCGTTCCTGTCCACCGTGGGAGGCAGTCTTTCCCTCAAGACACTCAAAGTGAGTGCATCGATCAACGGGGAGCTCCCGGTGGAGGACCTCCGGGAGCTCATCAGCCTGCGTTAGTGTCCAGCCACGGAGGCCCGGAGCTTTTCGGTCAGGCGCAACAGCTCGCGCTGTTCGTCTGCGGTGAGTGCTGGTGCCACCAAGTGGGCGATGTCGCGAACGTGTTCGCGGCCGATCGTCTTTTGCAGTTCACTGCCGGCCTCGGTGAGTGACAGCAGAACCCCACGGCCGTCGTCGGGCGCTGTAGTCCGTTCCACCAAACCGCGCTTCTCCAAGCGGTCAACCAGCCGGCTCAGGCTGGACTGGCTCAACAGCACTTTGTCGTTGATTTCGTTGAGGCGCAGCTGGCCGGAGGGGCACCGGGACAGGGTGAACAGGACGTCATACTCCTTGACGGGGAGATTCTTGAACGCGGGTCCGGATTGGAGCTTCCGCATCACCGCCACCTGGGAGCGGAACAACGACTCCCAGGTTTCGGCGGCGAGGCGGACGGCGGACGACGCCGAGGGGCCGGACATCAGGCGTCCTGCCCCGCGGCCCCGGCGGCTGCAGATTCGCTGACCCTGGCCTCCAGCGCTGCGGCAACGCGGGAAGCGTGGGTGGGAGCGTCCGGTACATGGGCCGGCTTCATGGCAGCGTATTCCTTGCGGAGGACAGGAAGGACTTCCTCGCCGAAGAGGTCCAACTGCTCCAGGACGGTCTTCAATGGAAGGCCGGCGTGGTCGATCAGGAACAACTGGCGCTGGTAGTCGCCGAAGGCCTCGCGGAATGTGAGTGTCTTTTCGATGACTTCCTGCGGGCTGCCTACCGTCAGGGGTGTTTGGGACGTGAAGTCCTCCAGCGAAGGTCCGTGGCCGTACACCGGTGCATTGTCGAAGTAGGGGCGGAATTCCTTCACCGCGTCCTGGGAGTTTTTCCTCATGAAGAACTGGCCTCCCAGCCCGACGATTGCCTGGTCAGCCTTGCCGTGCCCGTAGTGCTCGTAGCGCTCACGGTAGAGGCCGATCAGCTGCTGGTAGTGCTCCTTGGGCCAGAAAATGTTGTTGGCGAAGAAGCCGTCGCCGTAATACGCCGCTACTTCCGCGATCTGTGGCGTCCGGATGGAGCCGTGCCACACAAAGGGAGCGACGTCGTCGAGCGGTCGCGGCGTGGAGGTGAAGTTCTGCAGCGGCGTGCGGAACTTGCCTGACCAGTTGACGGTGTCCTCGTCCCAGAGCTTGCGGAGCAGGCTGTAGTTCTCGATCGCGAGCTCGATCCCGTCCTGGATGTTCTTGCCGAACCAGGGGTACACCGGAGCCGTGTTGCCGCGTCCCAGGACCAGGTCCACGCGACCATCGGAGAGGTGTTGGAGCATGGCGAAGTCTTCGGCAATCTTGACCGGATCATTGGTGGTGATCAGTGTAGTGGCCGTGGAAAGTGTGATGCGCTCTGTCTGGGCGGCAATGTAGGCCAGCGTGGTGGTGGGGGAGGAGGAGAAGAAGGGCCGGTTGTGGTGCTCGCCCAAGGCGTAGACATCCATGCCGATTTCTTCGACCTTCTTGGCGATGGCAACGGAGGCCTTGATGCGTTCGTTTTCCGTGGGCGTGCGGCCCGTGGTGGGGTCAGTGGTGATGTCACTGACGCTGAATACGCCGATCTGCATGATGTGCCTTTCTCCCTGCCCGTTGTTCCGGGCTCTGTAAACAGTGTACCTCAAACTAGATGCATTTGCATGTATCACTGCCTGTAACAGGGCAGGGCCGGGAGATGTTCCCGGCCCTGCTGATGGTCTCGAGGGTGGCTACTCCGCGGGGTTGTGTGCCGCGCGGCGGCCCTTGACCCGGGGAATCATGCCCGTGGTCCAGTCCTGGAACTCGTCCGCTCCATTGCCGGATGGGCTGCCTATGCCGCTTGTCGGCGTCGGCTTATCCTGAAGGTCCTTCAATAGTTGCTTCTTCTCCCGGCGGCCTTCCACCAACTTGTACAGCACGGGCACCAGGACCAGTGTCAGCGCAGTGGAGGAGACCAAGCCACCGATGACCACAATGGCCAAGGGCTGGGAAATGAACCCGCCGCCGCCCGTCAGGCCCAAAGCCATCGGAGTCAGGGCGAACACTGTGGCCAGCGCCGTCATCAGGATCGGCCGGAGGCGCTGGCGGGCACCGTGCGTGATGGCATCCGCCACGTTCATGCCCGGACTGCCGTCATGTGGTTTGCGGTATTGGTTGATGAGGTCGATCAGCACAATCGCGTTGGTGACCAC
Organism: Arthrobacter sp. yr096; assembly: GCF_900108925.1. NCBI lineage: Bacteria > Bacillati > Actinomycetota > Actinomycetes > Micrococcales > Micrococcaceae > Arthrobacter > Arthrobacter sp. yr096. The sequence continues at coordinate 949,805 of NZ_FNYI01000001.1, forward strand.
GATTCCCACCAGCATGAGCATGCCAATCAGCGAGGGGAGTCCCAGCGGAACGCCGGTCAGCAGCAGCAGGCCAACGGCACCCGTTGCGGCGAAGGGGACCGAGACCAGCAGGATCAGCGGTTGGATCAGTGATTTGAAGGCTGCCACCATGATCACGTAGACGATGGCGATGGCGGCCAGAAGAGCCAAGCCGAGTTGCCGGAATGACTCCGCCTGTTGGGTGGTGGCGCCACCGATGGTCGCGGTGACCCCGGCCGGCAAATCGACGGAGGCCAGCCGCTCCTGAACCGCTGTGCTCACGCTTCCGAGGTTGGAGCCCGACGGCGTCACGGTCACCTTCGCTGTCCGCTGGCCGTTGCTGCTGGTGATGGACACAGGAGTGTCCACCTGCTCGACGGCGGCAATGGACTCAAGCGCTACGCCACCCCGGGCTGTGGGGAGTTGGAGTCCCCGGACCGCTGCAATGCTGGTGAAACGCGTTCCTTCACCAATCTGCACTGGGTAGTCGTTGGTGTCGATCCTGACAGTGCCGGCAGGAATGGGGCTGACTGTGGAGGCAAGGAAGGCTCCTACCTGCTCTTCGGTCAGGCCTGCCGCCACTGCCTTGGCCCGGTCAACGCGGACCTGGACCACCGACTGCTTGGCGGCCAGGTTAGTGGCTACTTCGGAACTGCCGGGAACGCCTTCCATGGCCTTCACCATGGCTTCGCTGGCAGTCTGAAGATCGGCGGAGTTCGCTGCCTTGATGGTGATGTCCACGGTGGAGGAGGTGCCGAAACCGCCCTGCTGGGATCCCACCGTGATTTTCCCGGCGGCCCCTTCGAGCTTGCTGCGGACCTCGTCCTGAAGCTTGGTTTGGTTCACTTTCTCGTCCGTGACAATGGTGAACGTCGAGTTGGATGAGCCGGTGGACGTCAGCGCGGCAAAGCCCGTTTGGGCGTTGCCGGACGTGACCTGGACGTCCTTGATGCCGTCGATGCCCTTGAGGGAATCTTCGATCTTTGTGGCCTCTTCGCTGGTGGCCTGCAGGCTGGTTCCGGCCGGGAGGACCTGACGCACAGTCATGCTGTTCTCGCCGGAGCGGCCCAAAAGATCAGTGGCCAGAAGAGGCGAGACGGCGATGGTGGCCACCAGAATCAATGCCGCGGCTGACAAGGTGATGACGGGATGTTTCTGCGTCTTGGCAAGAATCGGAAGGTAACCGCGCTGGAGGCGGCTCCGTTGTTCGGCTTCCCGGGCCTTCTCGGCGGCTTCCTTGGCGGATGCCTGTGCCTCAGCGCCCTTTCCGGGTGAGGAAAGGAACCAATAGGCCAGGACCGGAACGATCGTCAGGGAAACCAGCAGTGACGACAACAGCGCGATGGTTACAGTGAGGGCGAAGGGCCGGAACAGCTCACCGGCGAGGTCGCCCACGAAAGCGATGGGGAGGAACACGGCCACAGTGGTGAGGGTGGAGGCGGTAATGGCTCCGGCAACTTCACGGATGGACGTCACGATGGCGTTCAGTTTGTGTTCGCCATAGCTGAGGTGTCGTTTGATGTTCTCGATCACCACAATGGAATCGTCCACCACACGGCCGATGGCAATGGTGAGGGCACCGAGGGTGAGGATGTTCAGGGAGTACCCAGTGGCCGAGATGCCGATGAACGTGATGAGCAGGGACAGCGGAATGGACACGGCCGTTACCAAAGTAGACCGCACAGACATCAGGAACAGCAGGATGACGGCCACAGCGAAGCCCAAGCCCAGGAGGCCTTCGGTAGTGAGGTCCTTGATGGATTTCTCAATGAAGGGGGCTTGGTCGAACACCGGGGTGAAGGTGGCGTTGTTTCCCAGCTCGGCTTCCATGGGTGCGATTGCATCGCGTACGGCGTGCGATATCGCCACCGTGTCACCTTCTGGTTTCTTGGTGACGGACAATGCCAGCGTGGGCTTGCCATTGGTGCGCGTGATGGACGTGGCGGCATCGTCCTCAATGCTGACTTCCGCGACGGCCCCGATGGTGGCGGCGGTCCTGGTGCCAGCCAAGGGAAGGCCCTTGATAATGTCCAAGGAGTCCACCGGGCTGCCGAGCTGCAGGGAGAGGGTTTTTCCCTGATCCTCGATGGTTCCCACCGGAACCAAGGTCCCGTTGTTCTTCAGCGCATTGTTTATGGCCTGTACGGAAGCTCCGGTGGCAGCGAGATCGGCAGGACGTGGCTGGATGAGGATGTGCTGGCTGGCGCCGCCTGTCACATCGGCGCCGCGGACGCCGTCGATCTTCTGGAGCCGCGGGACGCTCAGCCGCAGGAGGTCGGCGTTGAGTTCGCTGAGCGGCTTGTCCGAGGACACGGCGAGGTAGACGATCGGGAAGTCACTGATGTTGCCGGCGATGGACTGTGGTTCCACGTTGGCGGGCAGTACCCGCTTCGCGTTGGAAATGGCCCGGTCGATCTGGTTGCGTGCCCGGTCCAGGTTGGAACCGTAGGTGAACACCATGGTGATCTGCGAAACGCCGTTGCGTGAGGTCGACGTGGTGGACTCAAGGCCCTCGACGCTGTTCAGCGCTGTTTCCAGGGGCTGGCTGAGCTGCTTGTCCACCACCTCCGGAGAGGCCCCAGGCATGGAGGTGACCACGGTGATTTGAGGGAACTCGATGGACGGGATGAGTTCCTGCTTCAGCGACCCCATGGTGATCACGCCGAACACCGCCGCAAAAACGGTGATCAGCGCGATCAGGGCACGATTTCCCAGGGACAGCGTGGCCAGGCGGAACATTTCATTGACTCCTGAGGTCTAACGAACGATTCAGCTGACGGGAACCGGCCGCAGCCCCGGGTGTGGCCTAGCTTTGGACGGCGTTGGCCACTTCCAGCTGCAGGGACCGTGCTGTGCTTGCTTCCAGCTCGGAAGCGAGCTCAGGGTTCTCGTTGAGCTTGACGCCGTAGCCCGGCATCATGTCCTTGAGCTTGGACTGCCAACCCTTGAAGTTCTTGGGGAAGGACTTCTGCAGCAGTTCGATCATGATGGGCACGGCCGTGGAAGCGCCCGGGGAAGCTCCCAGCAGGGCACCAATGGAACCATCACGGGAAGCAATGACCTCTGTGCCGAACTGCAGGACGCCACCCTTCTGCGGGTGCTTCTTGATGATCTGCACCCGCTGGCCGGCCGTGATGAGTTCCCAATTGGCGCCGGCAGCCTCGGGGTAGTACTCCCGAAGGGACTCCACCTTGGCTTCGTGGCGCTTGGCCACTTCCTTGATGAGGTAGGCGGTGAGGTCCATGTTGTCCTTGGCCACTGCGAGCATCGGGATGATGTTTCCCGGACGGATGGACAACGGCAGGTCCAAGTAACTGGAGGTCTTCAGGAAGTTCGTGGAGAACCCGGCGTACGGGCCGAACAGCAGGGAGCGCTTGCCGTCCACGTACCGGGTGTCCAAGTGGGGGACAGACATGGGGGGAGCGCCAACGGATGCCTGGCCGTAGACCTTGGCGCTGTGCTGGGACGTAATGGCGTCATCCGTGCAACGGAAGAACTGGCCGGACACGGGGAAGCCGCCGTAGCCCTTGCTTTCGGGAATTCCCGAGGCCTGCAGCAGGTGGAGTGCTCCGCCGCCGGCTCCTACAAAGACGAACTTCGCGTGGATACGGCCGTGCTCCCCGGACTTGGGGTGCTTGATGGACAGGTCCCATCCGCCGCCGGCTGCACGGCTGATGTTGGTGACATCGTGGCCGTAGTTGACCTCTGCGCCGCTGTCCTGCAGGTAAGTGGTCAGTTCGCGCGTCAAGGCGCCGAAATCGACGTCGGTTCCTTCAGCTGCGCGGGTGGCGGCGACGCGCTGCTTGCGGTCCCGGCCCTTGACGATCAGCGGCGCCCACTTGGCGATCTGGGCCTGGTCTTCGGTGTATTCCATGCTGCGGAACAGCGTGTTGGGCTTAAGGGCCTCGTACCGGGTCTTGAGGAAGTCCGCGTGGTCATCGCCAATGACGAAGCTCATGTGCGGAACGGTGTTGATAAAGCCCTTCGGGGACCCGATCACGTTGCTGTCCACCAAATGGGACCAGAACTGGCGGGAGAGCTGGAACTGTTCGTTGATGTGGAGGGCCTTGGACGGATCCACAGAGCCGTCCTTGGCTGCGGGGGAGTAGTTAAGCTCACACAGCGCAGCATGTCCGGTGCCGGCGTTGTTCCACGGCCCGGAGCTCTCAAGCCCCGCTTCGCCGAGTCGTTCGAACAGGGAGATGGTCCAGGTGGGTTCAAGTTGCTTGATGAACGCACCAAGGGTGGCACTCATGATTCCGCCGCCAATAAGGACGACGTCGGCATGTTGAGTCTTGGAAATGAAGGTCACGATCAATCTCCGTTAGCGGCGGCACTGGCTGTCACAGAATATCCCCGCTCAGACCCAATACTGAAATTGCGGGGAATCGTCAAGGCTTTAAGCGGACGTTCGTGAAAACTTCGTTGAGGACGGGGGAAGCGGGGTAGCTTTCCACCTTGTTGGACAACGCCAGTGCAGAGATGGGGAAGGCAATCGGAACGGCCGGCACCGATGCCGCGATCTCCGCGTTGATGGCCTGGTACTGGGCATTGCGGTCGTTGCCGTTGGGCATGGCCCGGGCCCTTTCGATCTTGTGGAAGACCTCAGAGTCCGAGTATCCGAACTCCGCCCGTGTTTCCCCGAAGAGTGGGCCGAGGAAGTTGTCGGCGTCTGCGTAGGAGCCGTTCCAGCCGAGCAGGTGCAGGCCACGGTCCCCGGCGGACTGTACGCGCTGCAGGTAGCCGTCCTCCCAGTCCACTGGCACAGGCTTAATGTTGAAGCCCACTGCCACAAGCTGGCGGCTGATTTCTGCGTAGATCTTCTCCGGAGTGGGCATATAGGCGCGGGTGGCGTTGAGTGGGTAGTAGAACTTGATTTCCTCGCCCTTGTAGCCCGCTTTTTCCAGCAGTTGCTTGGCCTTCTCCGGGTTGTATCCAAGGGACGGAGCGTTGTTGTTGAAGCCACTGAGCTTTGGTGGCACAAACTGGGATGCTTGCGCCGTGTTGTCGATGAAGAAGCGCCGGATGAGCGTTTCCTTGTCAACGGCCATTTCGATCGCTTGGCGGACTTCAAGCTTCTCCAGCGGGGCAACAGCCTGGTTGATGCCGAGGTACATCACCGAGAAGGGGTCGCGTTGGATGATCTGCACGCCCTTTTTGACCAACTGGTCAAAGGTCCCGGATGTCACGAGGTCGTAGGCGTCGATCTTGCCGTCCAGGAGGGCCTGCTGCCGGGTTTCCGCGCGGTCGTAAGGGATGAAGTTGATGGTGGCGATCTGGCCCCTGTTTCCCCAGTACCCCTTGTAACTGGACAGGGTGACCTTGTTCTCGTCCCATGCGCTGAACTGGTACGGGCCAGTCCCCACAGGATGGCTGGAGTAGGCGGAGACCGCTTGCCCGTTCTGGACTTTATCCAGGACGTTGGCCTTCTGGGCCTCCAAGGCAGTGGGGGATGAGATGGCAAATGCCGGCAGCGTCAAAGCCTGCAGGAAGCCTGTGAAAGGCCTTGTCAGGTTGATCTGGACGTTGCTGGGCGAGACCACCTTGCAGTCCTTGAAGATGGAGAACACCGGCTCGTCCGAATAGGCCTTGAAGACGCCTTGGAACGAGATCCCAGGTGCTTGTTTTCGCAGCTCGGCGGGGAAGGAGAACCACCGGTTGAAGTTGGCGCAGACCGCGGCAGCATCCAAGGGAGTTCCATCATGGAAGGTCACCTCGGAACGGAGCGTGAAATCGTAACTGAGTCCGTTGTTGCTGTCCTTCCACTCCGTGGCGAGGAGGGGAGTGGTATCTCCGGTCTCCCCGTCGACGCCGACGAGGCCTTCCAGAACCTGACGCGTAACCCGGTATGACTCCGAGTCGGCCGTCATTGCGGGGTCGAGTCCCAGAGGCATGGAGGCTGTACCGAAGTTGAACGTGGCAGAAGGCTCTGCAGCCGCGGTGCTGCTGGACGATGATGAAGGCGTCGGGGCTGGTGAGCCCGTGCATGCTGCCAGTGCCAAGACCGCGACGGCGGCTCCGAATTGTACGGTCAGGCGCCGCATTTTGATGCTTGCCACTCTTGTCCCCTCAAGCCGGTTGGAAATGCTGTGGCCGGCTTCGGCCTGACCGCATTCCAGTCTAGTTGAACGTCCTGAGTGCACTTCCCAGCGCATCTTCAGGAAGCAATCCCCGCTGCTTGAGGAAAAACACCCCTGGTTGCGGCGTCCGCAACCAGGGGTGTTCCGGCAGTTGTCCACTGCCGCTGTGCGCAAGGGGGGACTTGAACCCCCACGCCCGAAGGCACAGGAACCTAAATCCTGCGTGTCTGCCAATTTCACCACTCGCGCTGGCTGGCATTCGGGCCGTCTTGGTGGACGCCCCTGCCATATACCGGACTACAGTGTACCCGCTAGTTGTCCAGCTTGAGATCCCGCCGAAGCTTGGCCACGTGGCCTGTCGCGCGGACGTTGTACTGCGCCAAGGAAACCTTCCCGTCCGGGTCCACAACAATGGTGGAACGGATCAGTCCCATGTACGTCCGGCCATAGTTTTTCTTTTCGCCCCAGGCCGCGTAGGCATCAGCCACGGCGTGGTCTTCATCCGAGAGCAGCGGAAAGGTCAGCCCTTCATCAGCAGCGAACTTGGCCAGCGCCTTGACGGGGTCCGGTGAGATGCCCACGACGTCGTAGCCCGCGGCTTGGAGGGAACCCAGAGTGTCGCGGAAGTCACAGGCCTCTTTGGTGCACCCCGGCGTGGAAGCTGCCGGGTAGAAATAGACGATGGTCTTCCGCCCGCGGAAGTCCGACAAGCTGACGTTTTTGCCGGATTCGTCCTGAAGTGTGAAGTTCGGGGCATCATCGCCCGGGATTAGTCTTTCAGCCACAATTTGCTCCTTGCTTACGTTCGCGATTCCCCAGTTTAGTGGGAAGACGCCGCGCCTTCACCCCGTCCGCGCATATACTGGCGGCATGCCAGATATGGAGAGATGGCCCACCACCCGATTGCTTTCGACAGCTGCGCGCCTGGTGGAAATCTCGTGGAACGAAAAATTGAAGTCCATCGGCCTTACCCATGCCGGGGTCATTGCCATGCAAGTGCTGGCAGCCAAGGGTGCAATTACCCAGGCAGCGTTGGCCGAAGTTGCGCGGGTCAAGGCCCAGACCATGGGCACCACTCTTGCGCGTTTGGAGTTGCACGGGCATATCACCCGCCAGCGCAGCGACTCCGACCGGAGAAGCCATGTGGTGACCCTTACAGAGGCCGGCATCGCCGCTCTGGCCGAGGCTGTGAAGCTCGAGCAGGACGTCTTGTCGCCCGTGGCGGTTGATACCGCGCGTCTTCGCGAGGAGCTCAGGGTAGTGGTACGCGGCTTGGCCGGACTGCCCGCGCCGGACGCGGGTTCCCCGGAGCTCGATACCGACGTTCCCCGGGCCTGACCACATTCAGTGCGGAGCGGCCCCTCCGGGGCCCAGCCAAGGGTAATTAATGGCCGGGAATAGCAGAAAGGCTCCGGATCGTGGAAACGATCCGGAGCCTTTCTTGTTGGTGCACCCCCCGGGACTCGAACCCGGAACCCATTGATTAAGAGTCAATTGCTCTGCCAGTTGAGCTAGAGGTGCATCTATTGTTTTGGCCCGCTGAAGGAATTCCCATTCCTCATTGACCTCCGCAACGACAAATAACTCTACACCACATTTTCGGCACTCATGACCATTGGATGCTGATCGTGATGCAAGCCATGCTTTCACTATTACGAGAGTGGAAAGCAAAAAGGCCCTGGAGTGAATTTCACTCCAAGGCCCTTCTTTAGTGCACCCCCCGGGACTCGAACCCGGAACCCATTGATTAAGAGTCAATTGCTCTGCCAGTTGAGCTAGAGGTGCAGCTGTTGATTTCGACCAACCCGGGGCTTTTCTTTCCCCGGCGATCTCCGCAACGACATGTAACTCTACACGACTTCTGCCGAACTGTGAAATCCACCGGATCCCGCCCTGATCACTTAGTCAGCTACCCCCAAAATCAGCACAAAATCAGGGTTTCTGTTGTTGCTGAGGATCCACAAAGTGCCGTCGGGGGTGCGGGCAACGTCCCGAAGCCGCCCATACTGTCCTGTGAGATAGGCCACGGGGCTCCCTGCGGCTTCGCCGTTTAGTGGAACGGCCCAGAGCCGTTGGCCCCGGAGGGCGCCGGTGTAAGCGACTCCTTCCAGGATTTCCAGGCCACTCGGTGAGGCGTCGGAGGTGGACGGCCAGACGACTTTGGCGTCGATCAACCCGCTCCTGCCGGGTGCGCCGGTCACGGTGGGCCATCCGTAGTTGCCGCCCGGAGTGATGAGGTTCAGTTCGTCATCCACGTCAGGTCCGAATTCGCTGGCCCACAGCCTCCCCTCCGCGTCCCAGGCCAGGCCTTGCACGTTCCGGTGTCCGTAGCTGTAGACCGGATTGTCGCCGAAGGGATTCCCCGCGGCCGGCTGGCCCTCCGGAGTCAGCCGCAGGATCTTGCCGCCCAGGGCGTTGATGTCCTGCGGCTGCTCCCGACGCTGCGAATCGCCGGTCCCCACGTACAGGAATCCGTCCGGGCCAAAGCGGATCCGTCCACCATTGTGCGTCGATGCCTTGGAGATGCCGGAGAAGATGACCTCGGGCTGACCAAGGGCAAGTTTGCCGTCGGCATCCGCATCAAGCCGCATGCGGGCCACTCGGTTGTCGCCGGCGGACGTGAAGTAGGCATACAGCCATCGGTCGCTGGCGAACGTCGGGGAGAGGGCGAGGCCCAGCAGCCCGCCTTCGCCGCCGGGAACCACGCCGGGCACCTCACCAACCGTGGTTGCCTTGCCATCGCGGATGCTTTTGATCTGCGCGGAATCGCGCTCGGAGACAACAGCTGTGCCGTCCGGCAGGAAGGCCACAGACCATGGCAACTGCAGGCCGACGTCGAGCTTTTGAAGAAGTTCGGGAGTCTGCGTCGGGGCCTGTGTCGCCGATGCCTGCGGCGTGGCGGCAGTGCCCGGAGACGAGGGGCTCCCGGTACACGAAGCCAGCCCCAGGATCAGCGTGAGCGCAAAGGCAGGCACCAGGTGCGTTCTGCGAATAACCCAGTGCCTGCTCATGGCGGTTACAGCCGGTTCAGTGCCGGTTGCGCCTGGGCGGGCGGAATCCTGCAGCTTCGGCATGGGCTGCGGACTCGAACCACACGTCTGCGGCAACGTCTCCGTAGCCGGCGGCGTCTTCATCGTGATAGGTCATGTCCGTTGCGCTGGCCTTCACCGGATAGGCCTCGCCCGGCGTACTGGATGAACCGGTTCCGTAGGGATGCTCCGCGGCCAGGTGACCGGAAGCGGCCGGATCCTCAGCGGCGGCGGACTCGGCGCCTGGCAGGGTGGGGGAGTGTGCGTCCGTGTACTCGTGATGATGCACTGGAGTTCCGCCGGCATCCGTCCACGAGGATTCCCACTCGGCCTTGTCTGCTGCCTCATCGGCCCGCGTGACGTCGTCGGCGGTGACCTGCGGCGCAGGGGAACCACCTGCCGTCGCCTGCGCCTCTTCGGCTGTCGTCGGGGGCGCGCCTGCATCCCAGTCGTCAACGTCGCCGGCGTCGGCTGCATGGACTTTGCCGTCCCTGTCAACCAGCGGTTCGTCCACCACGGGTTCATCCACCACAGGTTCCTCAACTGCGGGCTCGTCCACTGCAGGGGCGGCAATGACCGGTTCCGGCACCATGAGTCCCGGCGTCGCGGCCGGCTGGGATTCGGCAGGCACCGGCTGGGTTTCGGCAGGAACAGTCCCCGGTGAATCCTCGACGACGGAACGGGGTTCAGTTTCCATGTCCTGGCCGCTCCCGGTGGCGTGGGAGGCGTCAGGGGTCCTGTCCTCCACGCTGTTGGAGTGTCCTTCGGTGTCCGGCTCCGCGTCGCCGGGTTCGTCAACAATGCCGGGTTTGTCATGAGTAGGGCCACTGCCCTCGGCGGCCGCCTTGCCCAGGTTGGTCACTCCCGCCAAGCCCGCCACGCCGGCTGCTGCGGCAGCGGTGTCCGGTATTGACCCCGTGTTGCTTGGCTCCATGGCGGCAGGAGCTTGGGGGGAGGTGGAATTGCGCGTTTTGTTGCGGTTCATTAGCCACCAAACAATGGCAATGACCAAAACAATGACAATGACCCAAATAAACCAAGTATCCATGGTGGGCGCCCTTCTGCTCGCAGCGGTGCAGTTCGTGGTGTTCCTGACGTTACGTGCCTGTTTATGGGCTGTCCAGCCTCTGACCTGCTGCTCCACGGAATTGATCAGCTTGCTGAGTAAAGCTGGGGGGTTCGAATTCCTTGGAAAGGAAATTGGTTCGCGTCGCCTAGTCTGGCTGCATGGACTTCAAAAGGCTGCAGATTCTGCGCGAACTGGCAGACCGGCAAAGCATTGGAGCCACGGCCGATGCCATGAATGTGACGGCTTCGGCTGTCTCCCAACAGTTGAAGACCTTGCAGGCGGAAATCGGTGTTGTGCTGGTGGAGAAGGTGGGCAGGGGCGTCCAGTTGACTGAGGCGGGGTACGCCATGGCTGCCGCTGCTGCAGACATCGCCACGGCGATGGCCCGGGCAGAATCCACCATTGACACCTATAGGAAGGGCTGGCAGACCCGCGTTTCCGCTGCATTCTTTCCCAGCGCTGCCGAAATGCTGTTGCCCGGAGTGCTGCATCGGGTCGCGGCAGTGGATGGACTCACCTTTGATGCCCATTTTGAGGATCCAGGAACCGCGCACTTCGCACCCTTGGTTGCTGACTACGACATCGTGCTCGCCCACAGTGTGGACGGGCCGGAGGTTTTCGCGCGCCAGGGACTGACGGTGGTTCCGCTCTTGGAAGAGGCCCTCGACGTCGCTATGCCCACCGGGCATCCCTTGGCGGAGAAGGAGCGCTTGAGCCCCGGGGATGTAGTGGACTACCCCTGGATCGGCGTCCCTGAAGGCTTTCCGTTTGATACGGTCCTTCGCCAGATCGAACTCCATGCCGGCAGGCAGGCGATGAGGGGCCAGCGATATCCCGATCTCCGGGTGTTGGAGGCCTTGGTGGGGGCCGGCCACGGGATCTGCCTCCTCCCTCGCTATACGGCGCGGGCGAGTGCCCGCCGCGGCCTGGTTCTGCGGCCACTGACCGAGGTGAAAGCCAGCCGGAGCATCGTGGCTTTGGCTCGGCAGGAGGTTGCTGCCCGGGCCACCATCGCCAGCGTCCTGGACATGCTCACCACTGAGGCCGCTGCCATCGCGAGGGAGCTGAGCGAGTCACGTCCCACCATTTGAGATACGAATCCAGTATCCGGTCCGGATGTGAGCGCAATATTCGGCAGTTCCCACTTAACCCTGTGTGGAACAACCCTTGGCGGGACCAGGTACACATAGACTTTGGACCATGAGCGACACCACCCAGATTGCGACAGACAACACGCCGGACATCAAACCCCGCAGCCGGGTAGTCACCGACGGGATTCACGCGGCGCCCGCCCGCGGCATGTTCCGCGCGGTAGGCATGGGCGACGACGACTTTGCCAAACCCCAAATTGGTGTCGCCAGCTCATGGAACGAGATCACCCCCTGCAACCTGTCCCTGAACCGTCTTGCGCAGGGTGCCAAGGAAGGTGTCCACGCCGGCGGTGGCTTTCCGATGCAGTTCGGCACCATCTCTGTTTCCGATGGCATCTCCATGGGTCACGAAGGCATGCACTTCTCGCTCGTTTCCCGCGAAGTCATCGCCGACTCCGTGGAGACAGTGATGCAGGCCGAGCGCATCGACGGGTCAGTCCTCCTGGCTGGTTGCGATAAGTCCCTCCCCGGCATGCTCATGGCTGCTGCCCGGTTGGACCTTGCTTCTGTCTTCCTTTATGCCGGCTCCATCATGCCGGGCTGGGTCAAGCTTGAGGATGGTTCGGAGAAGGAAGTCACCTTGATTGACGCCTTCGAGGCGGTCGGTGCCTGTGCTGCAGGCAAGATGAGCATGGAAGACCTCACCCGCATCGAAAAAGCCATCTGTCCTGGTGAAGGCGCCTGTGGTGGCATGTACACGGCCAACACCATGGCCTGCATCGGCGAGGCACTGGGTATGTCCCTTCCGGGTTCGGCCGCGCCGCCGTCGGCAGACCGCCGTCGTGATGATTTCGCACGCAAGTCCGGCGAAGCAGTAGTAAACCTCCTGCGCCTTGGCATCACGGCCAGGGACATCATGACCAAGAAGGCTTTCGAGAATGCCATTGCCGTCACCATGGCTTTCGGCGGTTCCACCAACGCTGTTCTCCACCTCCTGGCGATTGCCCGTGAAGCCGAAGTGGAGCTGACTCTGGATGACTTCAACCGCATCGGCGACAAGATTCCGCACCTTGGAGACCTCAAGCCGTTCGGCCGCTACGTGATGACTGACGTGGACAAGATTGGCGGCGTGCCGGTCATCATGAAGGCGCTGCTCGACGCCGGCCTGCTGCATGGCGACTGCCTCACCGTGACGGGCAAGACCCTCGCGGAGAACCTTGCTTCGATCAACCCGCCGGACCTTGACGGAAAGATCCTCCGCGCGCTGGACAACCCGATCCACAAGACCGGCGGCATCACCATCCTCCACGGCTCCATGGCTCCGGAAGGGGCCGTGGTGAAGAGCGCAGGCTTTGATGCGGATGTGTTTGAGGGCACCGCGCGTGTGTTTGAGCGTGAACAGGGTGCCTTGACTGCCCTGGACAACGGCGAGATCCACAAGGGAGATGTGGTGGTCATCCGCTACGAAGGCCCCAAGGGTGGTCCGGGCATGCGCGAAATGCTTGCCATTACCGGTGCCATCAAGGGTGCGGGCTTGGGCAAGGACGTCCTTCTGCTGACCGATGGCCGCTTCTCCGGCGGTACCACCGGCCTCTGCATCGGCCACGTTGCGCCGGAAGCCGTCGACGGCGGTCCGATCGCCTTCGTCAAGGACGGCGACCGCATCCGGGTGGACATCGCCGCCCGCTCGTTCGATCTCCTGGTTGACGAGGCTGAACTTGAGGCCCGGAAGGTTGGCTGGGAGCCGCTGCCGGCCAAGTTCACCAAGGGCGTTCTGGCCAAGTACGCCAAGCTGGTCCACAGCGCCTCCACCGGCGCTTATTGCGGCTGATTCCTGCCGGTGGCTCCGGCTGTCATGAGACAGTCGGAGTCCGGTAGGCGGACATTGCTGTCCAAATAGTGAGATACGATGGTGGTCAATTGACACGTATCTCACTTAGAGGGAACACTGAACGCATGATCACATTCGTTACCGTCGGCGTCGTCGTCCTTACCAAGCGCGTGGCTTAGCCCGACTGGTAACGAACCGTCACGCGCAAACCCCTCGAAGAGCCGGAAGGCTGAGGGGTTTTTTTATTCCCAAGACCCACCCATTGAAGATCCACTAAGGAAGAGTCCGATGAGCAAAGGATCGCCGATCAGCCCCTCGCTGATGGCTGCAAAGTCCGCTGGAGCCCACAAAGCTCCGGAAAAGGTCGACCGTCCGGCTGACGCCGTCGTCGTCGACGCTGCTGCACCTCTCTCTCCTGTCCTTGGGCCGAACACCGTTGTACCCCCAACGGTGATGTCCGGCTCGCAAGCAATTGTCCGTTCGCTCGAAGAACTCGGCGTGGACGATATTTTCGGTTTGCCCGGTGGCGCGATCCTGCCCACCTACGACCCCTTGATGGCTTCCAGCATGAATCACATCCTGGTCCGTCACGAACAGGGAGCCGGCCACGCCGCGCAAGGCTACGCCATGGTCACCGGACGGGTTGGCGTTTGCATCGCTACCTCGGGCCCGGGTGCCACCAACCTCGTTACCGCCATCATGGACGCCCACATGGACTCCGTGCCGATGGTGGCCATTACCGGCCAGGTTTCCAGTGGAGTCATCGGTACCGATGCCTTCCAGGAAGCTGACATTGTGGGCATCACCATGCCCATCACCAAGCACTCGTTCCTGGTGACTGACCCCAATGACATCCCTCATGTGATGGCAGAGGCTTTCCACCTCGCCTCCACGGGCCGTCCCGGTCCGGTCCTGGTGGACATCGCCAAGGACGCCCAGGTGGGCCAGATGACCTTCTCCTGGCCGCCGAAGGTAGACCTGCCCGGCTACCGTCCGGTGGTCCGTGGCCACAACAAGCAGGTCCGCGAGGCTGCCAAACTGATCGCAGCAGCCAGCAAGCCTGTCCTGTACGTGGGTGGCGGTGTGGTCAAGGGCCATGCTTCCGCGGAACTGATGGAGTTGGCGTTGGCCACTGGAGCTCCGGTGGTCACCACTTTGATGGCACGCGGCGCCTTCCCTGATTCACACCCGCAGCACGTGGGCATGCCGGGTATGCACGGTTCCGTCTCCGCGGTCACGGCACTCCAGCAGGCTGACCTGCTGATTACGCTCGGCGCCCGCTTCGATGACCGCGTGACCGGTGTCCTGAAGACTTTCGCTCCCTTTGCCAAGGTTATTCACGCCGATATCGATCCCGCGGAAATCTCCAAGAACCGTACGGCCGATGTCCCGATCGTTGGCTCCGTGAAGGAAATCATTCCGGAACTCACCGAAGCCGTGAAGACCCAATTCGAACTGAGCGGAACGCCGGACCTGGATTCCTGGTGGGCCTTCCTGGGCAACCTCCGGGACACCTACCCGTTGGGCTGGACGGAGCCGGAAGACGGACTTACCGCCCCGCAGCGCGTGATCAAGCGCATCGGCGAGCTCACGGGTCCCGAGGGTATTTACGTTGCCGGCGTTGGCCAGCACCAGATGTGGGCTGCCCAGTTCATCAAGTACGAACGGCCCCACGCCTGGCTGAACTCCGGTGGCGCAGGAACCATGGGATACTCGGTTCCGGCAGCCATGGGTGCCAAAGTGGGTGAACCGGACCGCGTGGTCTGGGCCATCGACGGTGACGGTTGCTTCCAGATGACCAATCAGGAACTGGCCACGTGCGCCATCAACAACATCCCGATCAAGGTCGCCATCATCAACAACTCCTCGCTGGGCATGGTCCGTCAATGGCAGACACTGTTCTACGAGGGCCGCTACTCAAATACGGATCTGAACACCGGCCACGACACCATCCGGATTCCGGACTTCGTGAAACTGGCCGACGCCTATGGCTGTGCAGCACTGCGTTGTGAGCGCGACGAAGACATCGACGCCACCATCCAGAAGGCGCTCGAGATCAACGACCGCCCGGTGGTCATCGACTTCGTCGTCAGCCCCAACTCGATGGTGTGGCCGATGGTGCCGTCCGGCGTCAGCAATGACCAGATCCAGGTTGCCCGCAACATGACCCCGGAATGGGAAGAGGAGGACTAGGCATGAGCCGCCACACACTGTCCGTTCTGGTAGAAGACAAGCCCGGCGTGCTGACCCGCGTGGCCAGCCTCTTCGCCCGGCGTGCATTCAACATCAATTCCCTTGCTGTAGGACCCACAGAGGTTCCCGGCATGTCCCGCATGACGGTTGTCGTCGACGCCGACGGCGACCTGATCGAGCAGGTCACCAAGCAGCTCAACAAATTGGTCAACGTGATCAAGATTGTGGAGCTGACTTCCGAATCTTCCGTACAACGTGACCACATCCTGGTCAAGGTACGTGCGGATGCCGCGACACGTCTGCAGGTTACCCAGGCTGCAGACCTGTTCCGTGCCGCCGTCGTCGACGTGTCCACAGACTCGTTGGTGATCGAGGCAACCGGTACCCCCGAGAAGCTCGCCGCGCTGCTCTCAGTGCTCGAGCCGTTCGGCATCCGTGAAATCGTGCAGTCCGGCACCTTGGCCGTTGGACGGGGATCCCGCTCCATGAGTGACAGGGCGCTCCGCTCCGCATAAGGGAAGGCAACCCAGGCTTCGGCCTGCGTTGCCTCCATGCTGAGCATCGCGCCCAGTACCGCAGCACCACTATCAATATCTACGAAAAACCACTCAAGAGGAGTTACGCAAGTGACTGAAATGTTCTACGACGACGACGCAGACCTGTCGATCATCCAGGGCCGCAAGGTAGCCATCGTTGGCTACGGCTCCCAGGGCCACGCCCACGCGCTTAACCTGCGCGACTCCGGCGTCGAAGTTGTTATCGCCCTCAAGGAAGGCTCCAAGTCGACCGCCAAGGCCGAGGACGCAGGCTTCACAGTCAAGAACGTTGCGGACGCCGCCGAATGGGCAGACGTCATCATGATCCTGGCACCGGACCAGCACCAGCGCTCGATCTACAACGACTCCATCAAGGACAAGCTGACCGAGGGCAAGGCACTGGCCTTTGCCCACGGCTTCAACATCCGCTTCGGTTACATCGAGGCGCCGGCCGGCGTTGACGTTATCCTGATCGCCCCGAAGGCTCCGGGCCACACCGTGCGCCGCGAATTCGAAGCCGGCCGTGGCATCCCGGACATCATTGCTGTGGAGCAGGATGCCTCCGGTTCCGCTTGGGACCTGGCAAAGTCCTACGCCAAGGCCATCGGTGGCACCCGCGCCGGCGTCATCAAGACCACCTTCACCGAAGAGACCGAGACCGACCTCTTCGGCGAGCAGTCCGTCCTCTGCGGCGGCGTTTCCCAGCTCGTCCAGTACGGCTTCGAAACCCTGACCGAAGCCGGCTACCAGCCGCAGATTGCCTACTTCGAGGTTCTTCACGAGCTCAAGCTCATCGTTGACCTCATGTGGGAGGGCGGCATCGCCAAGCAGCGCTGGAGCGTTTCCGACACCGCAGAGTACGGCGACTACGTCTCCGGCCCGCGTGTCATCACCCCCGAGGTGAAGGAAAACATGAAGGCTGTCCTCGCGGACATCCAGAGCGGTGCGTTCGCCAAGCGGTTCATCGACGACCAGGACAACGGCGGCACCGAGTTCAAGGAGCTGCGCGCCAAGGCAGAGCAGCACCCGATCGAGGGCGTTGGCCGCGAACTGCGTTCCCTGTTCTCCTGGCAGCAGCAGGACCAGGACTACGTCGAGGGTTCCGCAGCCCGCTGATCGCCACTCCGGCACCAGCACTGACAAACGACGCCCGTCCGGCCACAACAGCCGGGCGGGCGTCGCTGTTTCAACCGTCATTTCTCCACCGACTTGGCCAGCAAGCCAGGCTGTGAACTTCTTCACAACGGCTACCGGTCCGGCCGTAACATCACTCGCCGGCACCGGAAACCCCGCCCGGATTCGATATTCTGGGCTGGTCCCGGCGCCGTGCCCGGGCCACGCATCCGCTCCTTGTCCAGTTCTGTCCCAAAGTTGTCCAAAGTAAGGTGCCACCCCGTGTCAGCCAGCAAACCCGTCGTCCTCCTCGCTGAGGAACTTTCGCCCGCCACAGTCGAGGCATTGGGCCCGGACTTTGAAATCCGCCAGACCGACGGCGCCGACCGTTCCCAGCTGCTGTCTGCCATCGCTGACGTTGATGCGATCCTGGTCCGCTCGGCCACGCAGGTGGATGCCGAAGCAATCGCCGCGGCCAAGAACCTCAAGGTCATTGCCCGCGCCGGTGTAGGCCTGGACAACGTGGACATCAAGTCCGCCACCCAGGCAGGCGTCATGGTGGTCAACGCCCCGACCTCCAACATCGTCTCGGCCGCAGAGCTCACCGTGGGCCACATCCTGAGCCTCGCCCGCCATATCCCACAGGCCAGCTCCGCGCTGAAGAATGGCGAGTGGAAGCGCTCCAAGTACACCGGCATCGAGCTGTTCGAGAAAAAGATCGGCATCATCGGCCTGGGACGCATCGGCGCGTTGGTTGCCGCCCGTCTGCAGGGCTTCGAGACCGAAATTCTCGCCTACGACCCCTACATCACGTCTGCCCGCGCGGCGCAGTTGGGCGTCAAGCTGGTCACGCTGGATGAACTTCTGCAGAATTCCGATTTCATCACCATCCACATGCCCAAGACCCCTGAGACTGTAGGCATGCTGGGTGCTGACGCCTTCCGCAAGATGAAGGAATCCGCCTACGTCATCAACGTTGCCCGCGGTGGACTGGTGGACGAAGAAGCGCTCTATGTCGCTCTGAAAGAGGGACAGATTGCCGGCGCCGGCGTGGACGTTTTCGTCAAGGAACCGAGCACCGACCTCCCGTTCTTTGAGCTGGACAACGTCATCGTCACTCCGCACCTGGGAGCGTCCACTGACGAAGCCCAGGAGAAGGCCGGCGTCTCCGTTGCCAAGTCCGTCCGCCTGGCACTCGCTGGCGAGCTTGTACCGGATGCCGTGAACGTTGCGGGCGGAGTCATCGCACCGGACGTGCGTCCCGGCATCCCGCTGATTGAAAAACTGGGCCGGATCTTCACCGCGCTGACCCACGCGTCCTTGACGCAGATCGACGTCGAGGTCGCCGGCGAGATTGCTGCACTTGACGTCAAGGTGCTTGAGCTGGCCGCACTGAAGGGCGTTTTCGCTGATGTCGTTACCGAGCAGGTCTCGTATGTGAATGCTCCGGTCATCGCGGAGCAGCGCGGCATCAACACCCGTCTGATCACCACGCCGGACGCTGAAGACTACCGCAACGTGCTGACCATCAGGGGCGCTCTGAGCGATGGCTCACAGATCTCCGTCGCCGGTACCTTGACCGGACCCAAGCAGGTGGAGAAGCTGGTAGGCGTCAACGGCTATGACGTGGAAATCCCCATCAGCGAGCACTTGGTGGTGGTGGCCTACGCCGACCGTCCGGGCGTCATCGGAACCATCGGACACATCCTGGGCATGAACAACATCAACATTGGTGGCATGCAGGTGGCCCGCCAGACTGAAGGTGGCCAGGTCTTGGCGTTGCTGACCATCGACAGCTCTGTTCCGCAGCAGGTACTGGAGGCCATCAAGGCCGGTATCGGCGCTGACATGGTCCGCGAAGTGGACCTGGAGGACTAGAACTGCTGATCCCCATCAGCTAAGTTCGCGTGCCGGCGACACACCTTTGGCACGCAGGAGTGGCCGGTCTGCTTACAATGGCTGGGTCCGGGATTCGGACCCGGCAGCAGGCCGGCCACAACTTTTTGCACATACAGCCCGGTATTCCTCTGTGTTTTTCGAGGAATCACGGACCATGTGTGCGCGCCCGCAATCAAGGTCTCAGGGAGCCCAATGAACGCCGTCCAAAGGTTCATCAGAAGCCGTGTGCTGCTGCTGACCGCGGCCATTTTGATCGTCGCAATGTGCTTGTCCGTCCTCGTCCAAAGCCAGTCGCAGGCTGCTTTGAACCGGACTGTGGATGAGAACTCGCGGGGACTCTACGACATCCTGGTCCAGGCGAAGCCTGACCAGTCTCAAGACGGCGACGGCGGTGCATTGATCCAGCCGGAAATAGCGAACGGCCAGGGTGGCATCAGCTTTGACCAGCTGGAGAAGATCCGGACCATGGGACAAACGGCTGTGGCCGCCCCCATCAGCCTGGTTTCCCGCGTATCCCAGAACCTTGAGGCACCCCGCCTCAACGCCATGGATTACCTCGGCTACAACGCCGGCCTCGCAGGGGCTGTGACTGCGGGTGACCCCTCCGCCATGGACTCCAGCAAGTGGCCTGCAGCGGAATCCGTGTTGTCCGACTCACCCAAGAAGTACCGTCTGACCGCTTCAGCGACGAGCTCCGATGGCGTGAACCAGCAAACCCTGTTCAAGACCAGCGCTGAAGGCACCCTGGGCAAGGGCCGCCTGATCCAGGAACAGGCAGCAGGCGGCACGAACGTACGGATCGCAGGCCCTGAAGGCGAGACAGGTGTTAAGTTTCCTGCTCCGGCGCTTGGATCCGAGCACAACCTCTTCAATCTTTCCGTGGCGCTGCCCCTGGCGCCTGAGGTGACAGAATCCGTCGTCGCGGTTGATCCTGCCGCCGAAAGGGCGCTCCTTGGCTCTGCGGGTGACTTCCTGGCACCGCTGGAGAAGGCGCCGCCGGCCGATGCCCGTGACGCAGGCGCCATCGGTCGCCACTTCGAAAGCCTCTTCACCACCGGTCTCAGCATGGACCAGCTGGAAGAAGGGCCGGACTTCCTTGGCGTGAAGCTCAAATACTGGGCTCCGCTGATGACGCAGTACCAGCAGGCCAAGCGTGATGGCTTGCTGACTGACGACTCGCAGGCCATCCCGCTGATTGTCCGCTCCGGTACTTCCCTTGATCTGCAGTACTCGGTGAAGATCGAGGAACTGGACGCCAGTGGCAAGGTCGTCAAGGAAGTCGGGACCGTGACGCGGTCCTTGGACAAGGATTACCTCCCGTTCGTCTCCAAATCCCCGTTTGCCCTGGAATGGCCGGGATCCACTGATCACAGCAAGCTGCTGGGCAGCACTGCTTCGTTCAGCCAGGGCCTCTACAACCCGGCCACGTGGAGCACGGCTTTCGCGGCCGCTCCGCAGTACAAGGACGGCGACGAAGCCGCCAACGGCGCATCGGACAAGAGCGCCACTCCGGGGGACTGGGTCACGGTCAACCGCCTGCCTGAGAAGTCTTCCTTCGGCGCGGCCGTGGACCAGACGCAGCGCAAGCCTGTCGACGAACGCTCCTACCGGGAAGACCTGGAAACAGGCAAGAAGCCGGCCGCTCCGCTGCCCATGGTGTACGGCACCTTTGACCCCGCTGACGTCCAGGCCGCGGCCGGAGACGTCAACAAGCTTCCCCTGGGTGGCTACGACCCCGCTCCGATGACCCTCAGCAAGGACGCCGAGGGCAAAGACGTTGATGGTACCGAACTGAAGCCCTCGCTCAGTGCCACGGGCCTGGTTAGCCAGTCCGCCGGCGCCATCACCGATTACTACGGACTTGCAGCGGCCCGAGGCTACGACACCAACGCCAACGTCATCGACGCCATCCGTGTCCGTGCCAGCGCAACCGGCAACTGGAAGACGGCGCAGCCTGAGGTAGAGAAGCTGGCCGCACAGATCCGCGACCTTGGCCTCGAAGCCACCGTGGTTGCCGGTTCCGCCCGCGAAGATGCCAACATCTTCGTCCCCGGTTACAGCAAGGACGACGCCGGCAAGGAGTCGCCGCTGGGCACTGTCCAGCAGTCGTGGGTACGCCAGGATGCGGCCGACGCCGTCTCCGGCTCGCTGACCGGCACCAACATCACGCTGCTCTTCCTGACACTGCTGGGGGCTACGCTCCTGACGGGTGCCTCCACCGTGAGTTACATCCGCCAGCGCCGAAGCGAAGCCGGGATTCTCCGTGCAATGGGTTGGACACAGAAACGTATCCGCTCGTGGGTCCTCGAAGAATTTGCTGTGGGCGCGGCTGCGCTTGCGGCGGCGGGAATTATCCTGAGCCTGCTGAGCTGGAATGTGGCCACCGTGATCGTGTCCGTCACGATGCTGGTGATCTACTGCGGCGCTGCCTGGCTGGCGGCCCAGCAGTTGCGCCACCGCGTGGTCATTGACCAGGAACCGCAGCACGATGACCGCTTGGTGACTGTGGACTCGCCGTTGACGTTCGCCAACAGGCAGCTCACCACCAATCGGTTCAATTCGGTTTCCTTGGCGGTGGCAGTTGGAGTGTTCGGCGCGGCAGTTGGTGCGTTGATCGCACTCCTGATCGACATCCCACGTGCTGCCGGAGCCAGTGCGCTCAGTGGCCTGGCCGCTGCCAGCATTGCCTTGCCCAGCGTCATCCTCGCCGTCTTCGGCGTGGTTGTTGGCCTGCTGCTCACCCTCGTCACTGGACGTTTCGAACTCCACGCCAAGAGGGAGTACCTCGGTACCCTCCGCGCCATGGGCTGGAACCCGGACATGCTGGGTCAGGTCCGCTTCTTTGAAAACGCACTTGTAGGCACTGTGGCACTTCCCCTGGGTGTCCTCGGCGCCCTTGGGCTGGGACTGCTCCTGGCTCCCTACGCGGCTCTCTGGGCCGGACTGGCCGGTCTGCTGGCCGTAATTTGCTGGATTCCGATTGCAACGAAAGTAGTCAAATGACTGACAACCTCAACCCCGAGCTGACGCCCACCCCGGAGTCCACGGACGAGTCGCTGCAAACCCGCGCCAACACCATCGTGAAGGCCGCGGACCACGCAACTCCCTTGGAACTGAGCCGTGTCACCATCCACTACGGTGGCGACAAGGGCGGTGCCGAGGAAGTCGACGTCGTCGATGACTTCAATCTCACGCTGCACGCTGGAGAGATGCACTGCATCGCCGGCCGAAGCGGCTCCGGCAAGACCAGCATCCTGACGGTGGGTGCCGGCCTCACACTGCCTACCTCGGGCAAGGTCTTCTGGGAAGGCCATTCCCTGGAATCCATGGGCGATGATGAGATCGCTGACCGCCGACGTGCCCTGATTGGGTACGTGGACCAGGGTGGTGCTTTGATCGACGGCATGAGCGCCCTGGAGAACGTCCTGCTCCCTGCCGTACCGGACGGCGAAGTGGAGCAGCGCACGGAGATGGCCAAGGACCTTCTGGACCTGGTGGGTCTGGGACGCCGCATGCGCCACCGTCCCGCCCAGCTCTCCGGCGGTGAGCGCCAGCGCGTGGCAATCGCCCGCGCCCTCATCCTGGGTACCCGTGTGCTGGTGGTGGACGAACCCACAGCCAGCCTTGACCGTGCCGCGGCCAACCGGATCATCGGCATTCTGAAGGACACCACCAGCGACGGCATCGCTGTGCTGGTTGCTTCGCACGACCATGAGCTGGTGCGGCTCAGCGATTCGCTGACCGAGCTTAACTAACGCTATTTCATCCCAAAAAAAGGTAACTTCTTAGAGTGACGTCTCCAGAGAAATCCCCGTTCTACATCACCACCGCAATCAGCTACCCCAATGGCGTGCCGCACATCGGCCATGCCTACGAGGTCATTGCGACTGATGCCATGGCGCGCTTCAAGCGCCTGGATGGCCATGAGGTGTTCTTCATGACCGGAACGGACGAGCACGGACTCAAGATGCAGCAGTCCGCTGAGAAGGAAGGCATCACTGCCAAGCAACTCGCGGACCGCAACTCTGCTGCCTTCAAGCAGATGAGCCAGGATCTGGGCATCTCCCATGATCGCTTTATCCGCACCACGGACCAGGACCACTACACCGCCTCGCAGGCCATCTGGAAGAAGATGGAAGCCAACGGCGACATCTACCTATCCAAGTACGAGGGCTGGTACTCGGTCCGTGACGAGGCGTATTACGTCGAGGACGATACCGTGGTGAAGGAGGACGGCCTCCGTTACTCCAAGGAGACGGACACCTTGGTGACCTGGACGGCTGAGGAAAGCTACTTCTTCCGGCTTTCCAACTACCAGGAGAAGCTCCTGGCGCTCTACGAGGAACAGCCTGAGTTCGGCGCGCCGCAGTCCCGCTTCAATGAGGTCATCAGCTTCGTCAAGCGTGGCCTGGAAGATCTGTCCATCAGCCGCACCACGTTCGACTGGGGAGTTCCTGTCCCTGGCGACCAGAAGCACGTCATGTACGTGTGGGTTGACGCGCTCACCAACTACTTGACGGGCGTTGGCTACCCGGATGTGGATTCAGAGTCCTTCAGGAAGTTCTGGCCGGCCGACGTTCACGTCATCGGCAAGGACATCTCGCGCTTCCACGCGATCTACTGGCCCGCATTCCTTTTGAGCGCGGGGCTGGAGCTGCCAAAGCGCGTCATGATCCACGGCTTCCTCACCAACAATGGTGTGAAAATGTCCAAGTCTCTGGGCAACGTTGTGGCACCGCAGGATTTCGTGGCGCAGTACGGCCTGGACCAGTGCCGGTACTTCTTCCTGCGCGAAGTTCCGTTTGGTGCGGACGGCAACTACAACCACGAAGCCATTGTGGGTCGTATGAACTCCGACCTCGCCAACAACTTCGGCAACCTTGCCCAGCGTTCGCTGTCCATGGTTGCGAAGAACTGCGAGGGCAAGGTCCCGGTACCCGGCGAGTTCACAGCAGAGGACGAGGCTTTGTTGGCGCAGGCCGCCGGGTTGCTGGAAACCGCCCGTTCTGCGTTTGACAAGCAGGAATTCAGCCGCGCGCTGGAAGCCATTTGGACGGTTCTTGGTGACACCAATGCCTACTTCGCTGAGCAGGCTCCGTGGGTGCTGCGCAAGACGGATATCGACCGTATGAACACGGTCCTTTACGTCACGCTGGAGGTTGTCCGGATCGTGGCGATCCTGGCGCAGCCAGTCATGCCGTCGTCGTCGGCCAAGCTCCTTGAGGTCCTGGGCCAGCCCGAAGGTGAGGCGCGCCAGTTCGCTGCCATCGGCACACCGATCGTTGCCGGCACGGTTTTGCCGGCACCGGCGCCGGTCTTCCCTCGGTACGAAGAATCCGTCGAGGCTTAAGGCCCGACGCTCTCTCGCGTCCCGCCGTCAGACGCGAAACGCTCTCCCACCACCTACCGGTTAGCCGGCAGGGGGTGAGAGAGCGTTTCGCTTTAAGGGTGTTTAGGTGAGAGAGCGTCGGTTCCTTAGGCGGTAGCGAGGCCTTCCACGGGCGATAACCGTGCCGCCCGCCGGGCAGGGATCACCGACGCCAGGAGTCCGGCCACCACCGCGACGCCAAACACTGCAGCCAACTGCAGCCACGGGACTGCCGGAACAACGGTGGCCACGCCGCCCAGGGTCGCCTGGGCGCCGAGCCAGCCGTAAACGATTCCCATGCCGGCTCCCATAATGGCGGCTACGCCTGCGACGAGCACAGCCTCGATGGCCAACATCCCGCGGAGCTGGCCTTTGGTCAGGCCGAGTGCACGGAGGAGTGAGTTTTCCCGTGTGCGTTCGAAGACGGAGAGGGAGAGGGTATTGGCTACACCGATCAGGGCGATGACTACCGCCACGCCGAGCAGCCCCGTGACCACCAGCAGGAGGACGTCGATGATGCTGTTGAACGTGACGCGCTCGATCGCGGCCCCGCTGACCGTGCGCTCCTGCACTCCCAACGCTGCGGCAACTTCTTTCTGGATGGCCTGAACCCGGTCTGCTGACACGGAGTCGTCCAGTTTCACCCACACCATGGCAGGTGTTTCCGGCAGGGCGGCGGACGGGATGCTGGCACTCTCCACGAACGGTGGCACGTGGCGGGTCCGCAGAACCTTAGCGTCGAGCGATACGTTGCCGGACGCCGTCTTGATGGTGGCAGGGCCCTCAGGGGAGTCTTCAGGCAGGTAGACCGTACCCGGAGCCGGCTTGAGGTGGTTGTCGCGGAGGACCGAGCCGGCATCTGAGGCGCTGAGGCTGTAAATCGTGCTGCCGCCATCGGGCGTCGTGGCATCACTCAGCGTTCCCACCGGTTGGAGCAGCACCGCAGCGCTCACGCCGTCGAGGGCTTTGATTCGGGAGACAGCATCGCCGGGGTCGCGTCCACCGTCCACGGCGGTCTGCGCGGACAGGTCCACCGGGTAGTTCTCGGCCAAGGTGTCGTTGAACGCCTGCCGGGAGGTGGCTGCTCCGGTCATCATGAGCGACACCAGGGTGACGCCGATCAGCAGCGCAGCAGCTGTCGCCGAAGTGCGGGCGGGGTTGCGCGTGGCGTTGACAGCGGCGAGCTTGCCCGGAACGCCGGCCGGAGCTGCCAAGCGCCCGGCCAGCGACACAACGGTGGGGATGAACAGCGTGGAGCACAGCAGGATTCCCACGAACGAGGCCGCGCCACCCAACAGTGCGAGCGGAAGCGACACGTTCATGCTGCCGTACACCAGGAGCGTAGAACCACCCGCCAGGGTGATGAGGCCCAGTATCAAGCGGAACTTGCCGCGGCGGTTCCGCACGGATGCGTCATCGGCAGGCCGCAAGGCGGCAAGAGGTGCGACGGCGGTCGCGGCCTTGGCGGGCACCAGCGCCGCCACCACGGTCAGCAAGGTTCCGGCCACCAGGCCGGCAATGATGGCCGACGGCGGCACCGCCAACGTCGCGAAGGCTTGCTCGGGTTGGGACTTGGCCCAGGCAATCAAGCCCGTCATCAGGCCCGTCGCGGCCAGGACGCCCAGTACCGAGGAAATGAAACCAACCACGAGTGCCTCGAGCATCACCGATCCGCGGATCTGCGAACGTCCGGCGCCCAGGCAGCGCAAGAGTGCCAGTTCCCTGGTCCGCTGGGCCACCAGGACGGAGAACGTGTTGGCCACCACCAAGGTGGAAACAAGGATAGCCACACCGGCAAAGGCCAACAGGACAACCGTGAGCTGGTCCTGCCCGGCACTCAGCATGGCCACAGTGGAGGTGACCTTTTCCTGGGCGGTTTCCAGCACAGGCTCAACGGCACCCGCGGCCTCCATACGGTGGGCGATATAGTCCTTGGCCGCAGGTACATCTTCGCCAGGCTTGAGCGTAAATTGCAGACCCGAGTACCCGGCTCCTGCATCCTGCACGGCGTTCAGCACGGTCTCGGAAGCCATCAACTGTGCCGCAGACGACGAGAAGGGATCGTTGGTGGCCCGGATCAGGCCCGTGATGGTCACCTTGGCATTCTTGACAGGCCCGGCACCGTGCAGCTCCAGAGTGCTGCCGACGGAGAGACCCAGGTGCGCGGCAGTTTTCACATCAACTGCTGCGTCCAAGGCGCGTGAGGGCATGGAACCCGAGGAAAGGACGGCACCTTCCAGGGAAGTGGGGGCTACATTGCGGAGACGGCCATACTGCTCGCCACCGCCGGCCTCAAACGTCACGTACGTGGATCGCTCGGCGTAGCTGTCTTCCACTGCGGGGGAGGAAGCAGCAGCATCCACGGCAGCCTGGGTAAATGCTTCGCCGTTCTTGGACGTGGCAACGAGGTCCGCGTTGCGGTAGGCCTCGCCGAGACTTGCACCCAGCGATGCGTTGGTGCTCGCGCCCACCATGAGGGTGGAAGAGAGGAACATGACGGAGAGCATCACGGCCAAGCCGATGGCAACGAAGCGCCGGAAATGCGTCGTCAATTGGGAAAGGGCAACACGCAACATGCCTCAGGCCCCCAGCTTGCCGAGGGCGGCCAGGACGGAGTCTGCGGTGGGGTTGTGGATTTCGCCCACCAGGCCACCGTCGTTCATCAGCACCACACGGTCGGCGTAACTGGCGGCAACGGGATCGTGGGTGACCATGATGATGGTTTGGCCCATCTCCTGGCTGCTCCGCCGCAGGAGGGCCAGAACTTCTCCGCCTGCCTTCGAATCCAGGTTGCCGGTCGGCTCGTCGCCGAATACGACGTCGGGCCGCGTCAACAGTGCTCTCGCCACGGCCACACGCTGCTGCTGGCCACCGGACAACTCATGTGGGCGGTGTTTGAGCCGGTCCTTCAGGCCAAGCGTGCTGACAACGGTATCCAGCCACCCGGCGTCGGCGGTGGTACCCGCCAAGGCCAGCGGAAGCGTGATGTTCTGCTCTGCAGTCAATGTAGGCACCAGGTTGAACGCCTGGAAGACAAAGCCGATCCGCTCCCGCCGCAGCGCCGTCAATTGACGGTCATTGAGCCCCGTGAGCTCTGTTCCGCCCAGCACAATACGTCCGGAATCCGCCGTGTCCAGTCCTGCCAGGCAGTGCATCAGCGTGGATTTGCCTGAACCGGACGGGCCCATGATGGCAGTGAATTTGCCGGCGTCGAAGCTCACTGAGACTTCGTTCAGGGCCGTCACGGAGGTATCGGCGCGGCCGTAGCTCTTGGTCAGCTTGAAAGCCTCGACGGCCGGACGGGCCTGGGCGGCGTCCGATCCCGCGGGGCGGCCGGTACCTGACGGGTGGGGGAGTGGCGTGAATGTTGTCATGGTTCCACGCTATGTTTCAGCCCTGCCCGGCGGGATCGGGCCATGGGCCCATTATCAGGAAGCCCTGCTCATACCCTGGTCTGAGTCCGGGGACAGCCCGGGATGAGGCCGTTAACCCCCGGGCGCCACGATCCCTGTCTCGTAAGCGATGACAACTACCTGCACGCGGTCACGGGCGCCAAGCTTGGCCAGGATATGACCCACGTGTGTCTTGACCGTGGCTTCGGAAAGGAACAGACCCGCCGCAATCTCGGGATTGGACTGTCCCTGTGCGATCAGCTGGAATACCTCTCGCTCGCGGGCAGTGAGGCGCTCCACGGCCGCGGCGTGCTCACCCTGCTCGGGAGTCTGGGCCCGGAGCAGAGGTGCCACATGGTCCAGCAAGCGGCGCGTGGTGGACGGCGCGATCACTGCGTCCCCCCGGTAAACAGTGCGGATAGCCTCCAGGAGTTCCTCGGGTGGCGCATCCTTCAGGAGGAACCCGCTGGCACCTGCCTGGATTGCGGCAAGGGCGTACTCATCGAGGTCGAAGGTGGTCAGCACCACAATCTTGATCTCGGCCCGCTGGGAGCCAGAGGGCTGTGCCGCTGCTTGCTCCAGAATTCGTCGGGTTGCCTCTATGCCGTCCATGCCAGGCATGCGGACATCCATCAGGACCACATCGGCTGCAGTGGCGCTCAGCGCTTGGACGGCCTCGATCCCGTTGCCTGCCTCGGCAACGACTTCCAGGTCCGGCTGCGAATTGATCAGCATGCCAAAACCTGAACGGACCAGGTGCTGGTCATCAACCAGGGCCACCCGGATGGGTGCAGGAACGTCAGACATGGGTTTAGGCCTCCGAGTAGGGGATGAAAGCGGACACACGGAAACCGCCGCCCTGTTCGGGGCCAGCGGCCAAGGAACCATCGTAGAGGGAGACGCGCTCGCCCATTCCCCGGAGCCCGTTGCCACCCCCTGCCGACGGCGGATCAGCAGCGGCGCCCCGGCCGTCGTCGACGATGTCCAGTTGCAGGCCGCGGGCCTGCCACGTCAGGGTGACGCCCGCCGTCGCCTTCGGCCCGGCGTGCTTCATCACATTGGTGAGGGCTTCCTGAATGATGCGGTACGCGGTGAGCTCGGCGCCGGCGGGGAGAGATCGGCGGGGGATTCCTACCTGTTCAAACGCGACCTGCAGGGTAGCGGCCCGGAATCCGAGGAGGAGCTCGTCCAAATCTGACAGGCGGGGTTGCGGACGGGTAGGGGAGTCGTCGTCGGAGCGGAGTACGCCCAGCAGCCTGCGCATTTCCCCCAGCGAGTCC
The DNA here is from genome assembly GCF_900108925.1 of Arthrobacter sp. yr096. NCBI lineage: Bacteria > Bacillati > Actinomycetota > Actinomycetes > Micrococcales > Micrococcaceae > Arthrobacter > Arthrobacter sp. yr096. The sequence continues at coordinate 978,704 of NZ_FNYI01000001.1, forward strand.
CTGCCCGTGGCCGCGATGGTGGCCAGCGCTTCGGTGGCGAGCTCCGGTTTTGCCGCGGCTGCGTAGCGGGCACCGTCGGCCTGGGTAATGATGACGGACAGCGAGTGGGCCACGATGTCGTGCATTTCCCGCGCGATGTGGGAGCGTTCATCGGCCGCAGCCAGTTGGCGCTCCTGCTGCTGCTCAACTTCAAGCCGTCGGGTCCGGTCCTCCAGCGCCTGAAGCTGGAGCCTGCGGACGCGTGTGAGGTCACCCAGCGTCCAGCTCACCAGCACCAGCATCCAGATCAACACCGTGTAGAGCGCTCCGATGGTGAGCCCCATGATCCCTGACTCGGCGGTACTGGAGTACTCGCGGGTGGTCAGCATGATGCCACCCAGCATTCCGGCCACCAGGACCGTGCGGCTTGCCCACGCCGGGCCGTAGGCCGCGGTTGCGTAGATGACCAGCGGGACCGCGATCTGGCCGGCTACGGGCTCGGAACCCACCGCCCACTGGATCAGGCACACCAGAATGACGACGCCGGCTGCAACGGCCGGGCGCGTGCGTCGCCACGCCAGCGGAAGCAGGAGGCTGCAGGAAAGGACAAAGAGCCAGGGTCGCGAGGCAAGCAGATAGACCGGACCAAAAAGGAGTATCAACAAGGACGTCGCCGTCATATCCACTTTGAAGCGGTTGATCCGGAACCATTCATATACTGCGTGCCTTCTGTCCACGCTACGACTCTATGCGCTTGGTCCGGAGGCGGGCATCATGCCGTGGTCTGAATCGGCACGACGTCGAGTGTTCGCAGAATGAGACGATTTTGACCAGCATGTGGATTGCTTGGCTAGATAGAGCTATGAGTGCATCGTCCATCAATCTCGCTGTCATCCCCGGCGACGGCATTGGCCCGGAAGTCATCGCCGAAGCTGTCAAGGTCCTGGAAAAGGCTGTCGCTACCGAAGGCGTCTCCCTCGAGCTGACCAATTACAAGCTCGGTGCCCAGCACTGGCTTGAGACAGGTGAGACCCTCCCCGACGAGGTCCTGGCAGACCTGCGCACCCGCGATGCCATTCTTTTTGGCGCAGTGGGAGCAGCCCCGGGCGATACACGCATCCCTTCGGGCATCATCGAACGCGAGATGCTGCTCAAGCTCCGTTTCAGCCTGGACCACTACGTGAACCTCCGCCCGTCCCGCCTCTACGGAACGGTCGGCAGCCCCCTGGCCAACCCCGGGGCGATCGATTTCATCGTGGTCCGCGAAGGCACGGAGGGCCCTTACGTGGGTAACGGCGGCACCCTGCGTGGCGGGACTCCCCACGAAGTAGCCACTGAGGTTTCCCTCAATACCGCCCACGGCGTTGACCGCGTGGTGCGCGATGCCTTCCGCCGTGCCAGCGAGCGTCCGCGCAAGCACGTCACGCTGGTCCACAAGCACAACGTACTGGTGTACGCCGGTCACTTGTGGAAGCGAACCGTTGAAGCTGTGGCCCAGGAATTCCCGGAGGTCACTCACGATTACCTGCACATCGATGCTGCCACCATCTTCATGGTGACCGATCCTTCCCGCTTTGATGTCATCGTCACCGACAACCTCTTCGGCGACATCCTCACCGACCTCGCTGCAGCCGTTACTGGCGGCATTGGCTTGGCGGCATCGGGCAACATCAACATGGACCGCACAGCACCGTCCATGTTTGAGCCCGTCCACGGCTCCGCTCCGGACATCGCCGGACAGCAGAAAGCCGATCCCACCGCGGCCATCCTCTCCGCAGTGCTTCTCCTGGACCACCTTGGCTACACCACGGCGGCCCGCAAGATCGAGGCGGCAGTAGTCGCCGACGTCGAGAGCCGCACCGGCGAGCCACGCAGCACAGCTGCCATTGGCGACGCTATTGCGGCCGCACTTTAGGCCCAATACTCAGGCGTAAGCTTGTCTTGAATTATTTACCTGCTTCCCTGGTCCATCGCTGAACCACACCCTTTTTGGGGCCCGGTTCGCCCTGCCAGGTAGCTGACTGTGGAGGAAACATGACTCAGACTGCCCATGGCGTCGAATTCAGCCAGCAGCTTTCGGAAACCCCGAAGTCTGCTGAGGAGCGTGCAGCCGTCCTGGCGAACCCGGGATTTGGCGACTACTTCACCGACCACACCGCCGTCGTCGACTACAAAGTTGACGCCGATGGCAATGGCGGTTGGCAGAATGCCCGGATCGAGCCGTACGGACCCATTTCCCTGGACCCCTCGGCTGCGGTCCTGCACTACGGCCAGGAAATCTTCGAAGGACTCAAGGCCTACCGCCATGCCGATGGCTCCGTGTGGACCTTCCGGCCCGAGGCCAACGCTGCGCGCCTGAACAAGTCCGCCCGCCGTCTGGCCCTCCCGGAGCTCCCGGAAGAATACTTCCTCGGAGCCATTCGCGAGCTGGTGCAGGCGGACAAGGAATGGGTTCCCTCCGGCGACGGCGAGGCTCTCTACCTGCGTCCGTTCATGATTGCCACCGAGGCATTCCTCGGAGTTCGGGCTGCCCGCGAAGTGTCCTTCCGGGTTATCGCTTCACCCGCCGGAAACTACTTTGGTGGCGAGCTCAAACCCGTCTCCATCTGGATCTCCCGTGAATACGCCCGCGCCGGCCGCGGCGGAACCGGTGCAGCCAAGTGCGGCGGCAACTACGCGGCCTCCTTGATCGCACAGCAGGAAGCCGAAGCAAACGGCTGCAAGCAGGTGCTTTTCCTGGATCACTTCAATGACGACGCCGTGGAAGAACTCGGCGGCATGAACGTTTTCTTCGTCATGAAGGACGGCTCTCTGGTTACTCCTGCGCTCAGCGGAACCATCCTGGAAGGTGTGACGCGCATGTCCGTCATCCAGGTGGCCAAGGACATGGGCCGTGAGGTCTCCGAGCGTAAGATCACCCTGGACGAGTGGCGTGACGGTGTTGCTTCCGGCGAGATCACCGAGGTCTTCGCTTGTGGCACTGCAGCAGTGATCACGCCGATTGGTGTGCTCAAGGACGCCACAGAGTTCATCGGCGCCGAAGACGCCAAGGCTGGCGAGACCACCATGGCTATCCGCGAGCAACTCCTGGGCATCCAGACCGGCACCGTCGAGGACCGCCATGGCTGGCTGACCCGATTGGTCTAACCATCGGATTTCCCCCGCACAACTGAAACGCACGAAACGCACGACGGCGGTCCTGCCTCTTGGTCACCTAGCGGCAGGGCCGCCGTCCTGCATCCCGGACGCTCTCTCACTGTTCGTCGTTTTTTGGTGGATGCTCTCTCACCTTTTGTCGTCTTTTGATGGATGCTCTCTCACTGTTCGTCGCTTTTTGGTGGTCGCTCTCTCACCGTTCGTCGCTTCATGGCGAACCTTCACTCTTCCGCCGCGAGCCGATCCCTGGGGGTGGTGAGAGAGGGTTGGTGTGGTGGGGGTGTTTGGTGAGAGAGGGCTGGTGTGGTGGGGGTGTTTGGTGAGAGAGGGTTGGTTCGGTGCCAAGATGGGACAGTGACTTCTGAATCCATGGCGACTCCCGGCCCCACACCTTCCGGCCCCACACCTTCCGGCCCCACACCTTCCGGCTTTGGCTCCTCCCCTCAACGCGGCAGCGACTCTTTGCGGCGAAGCAGCGAACTCACTCGATTCCGGCTGGCCCCCAACCCCGGTCCGATGAGTCTTGACGGCACTAACTCATACGTCATAGGCGCGCCGGGCTCCACGCGTGTGGCTGTGGTGGACCCAGGCCCGGAGGACGAGCAGCATTTGTCCGATTTGGCAGCAGCCGGCGTGGTGGATGTAGTACTTATTACTCATCGCCATGCCGACCATACCGAGGCTTCTGCGCGCTTCCACGAACTGACGGGGGCGCCGGTCCGGGCTCGGTCCGCCGAGTATTGCCATGGTGGTGACCCCCTCCACGATGGCGAAGTGCTGCATGTGGGCGGTGTCGAAATCCGCGTTGTAGCCACCCCTGGCCACACGTCCGATTCGCTCTGTTTCCACCTGCCCAAGGATGGGCCCACGGGTTCCGTCCTCACAGGGGACACCATCCTGGGCCGCGGTACCACAGTGCTGGACTATCCGGATGGCAAGCTGGGGGACTACCTGGCGAGCCTGGACCGCTTGGAAGCACTCGGCGCCGCGACACTCCTGCCGGCCCACGGACCGGTGCTGCCAGCGCTGGACGAGAAGTGCCGCGAGTATCGGGACCACCGTGAGCAGCGTCTTGACCAGATCAGAACAGCCCTGGAAAACCTGGGACAGGACGCGTCAGTCGAGGCGGTCACGGATGCTGTGTACCCCGACGTCGACCCGTCCGTTCGGTGGGCGGCCGAGACTTCCGTGGCTGCCCAGTTGGATTACCTTCGAGGCTGAGCGCTGACGGTAGGCTTGAGCCCATGCGTATCGCCCGGTTTGTAGTTGATTCTGATCCCCTTTACGGCGTTGTTGAAGGCGAGCCCGGCAGTGAGGAAATCACTGTCATCAACGGCGACCCCTTCTTCAACGGCGTTGAACGTACTCATGTGAAGCACAAGCTCGAGGACGTGCGGCTCCTGGCGCCGATCATTCCGCGCAGCAAGGTGATCGGCGTGGGCCGGAACTTTGCGGAGCACGCCGCGGAACTCGGGAACGAGGTTCCCCAGCAGCCGCTGCTGTTCCTCAAGCCCAATACGTCCGTGATCGGCCCAAACGATCCCATCATCCTTCCCGAGTTCTCCGAAGAAGTGTCCTTCGAAGCTGAGCTGTGCGTCGTTATTGGCCGCATCTGCAAGGACGTCCCGGAGGAGCGCGCAGACGACGTCATCTTCGGCTATACCTGCGGCAACGACCTCACCGCCCGTGATGTTCAGAAGACCGACCTCCAGTGGGCACGCGCCAAGGGCTTCGACACTTCCGCCCCGCTGGGTCCGTGGATTGAGACGGAACTCGACCACGAAGACCTGTCCATCCAGGGACGGCTCAACGGTGAACTTCGCCAGGACGGCAGCACCAACCAGATGATTCGCGGTGTTCGCGAGCTCGTCTCGATTGTCTCCCACGCGTTTACGCTGCTCCCGGGGGACGTCATCATGACAGGTACCCCGGCCGGTGTCGGCCTGGTCAGCGAAGGCGACCGCTTCGAGGTGGAGATCGAAGGCATCGGCCGGCTCTCCAACCCGGTGGTCCGCCGCTAGGCGCCCAACCGCAAGCTGGAGCCCGACGGCGGCACGCACTTTTCGTACGGAAGGTGCGTGCCGCCGTCGGGCACTTCCAACGGGGAAACCGACGCGGTGCCAAGCGGTAAAGTTGGAACCACTATGACTACTGCTTCTGCGTCGAACGCTGCCTCCAGCGCCATCCCTGCCGTCAACGCCGAGACTCCGGTCCGCGTCCGTTTCTGCCCGTCGCCTACGGGAACCCCGCACGTTGGCCTGATCCGTACGGCCCTGTTCAATTGGGCCTATGCGCGCCACACGGGCGGCAAGTTGATCTTCCGCATTGAGGACACGGACTCTGCCCGTGACAGCGAGGAGAGCTACCACCAGTTGTTGGACGCCCTCAAATGGCTCGGCATCAACTGGGATGAGGGCGTGGAGGTGGGCGGCCCGCACGAACCGTACAGGCAGTCGCAGCGAGGTGACATCTACCAGGACGTCATTGCCAAGCTCAAGGCCGGGGGACACGTCTATGAGTCCTATTCCACTCCTGACGAGATTGAAGCCCGCCACAAGGCAGCCGGCCGCGACCCCAAGCTGGGCTACGACGGATTCGACCGCCACCTGACAGAAGAGCAGCTTGCCCAGTTCAAGGCCGAGGGCCGGGAAGCTGTGCTGCGCCTCCGCATGCCGGACGAGGACCTCACCTTCAACGATCTGGTCCGCGGCGAAATCACCTTCAAGGCCGGCTCGGTTCCCGACTTCGCGGTGGTTCGCGCAAATGGTGCTCCGCTGTACACGCTGGTGAACCCGGTGGATGACGCGCTCATGGGGATCACCCACGTCCTTCGTGGCGAGGACTTGCTGAGCTCCACCCCGCGCCAGATTGCGCTGTACCGCGCTCTCTACGCGATCGGTGTTGCGGAGTACATGCCTGAGTTCGGCCACCTGCCATATGTCATGGGCCAGGGGAACAAGAAGCTTTCCAAGCGCGACCCCGAGTCGAGCCTGTTCCTGCACCGCGAGCGTGGCTTCATCCCCGAGGGCCTGCTCAACTACCTCTCGCTGCTGGGCTGGTCCCTGAGCGCGGATGAGGACATCTTCACGGTGGAGCAGCTGGTGGCCAACTTCGACATCCACGATGTCTTGGGCAACCCGGCGCGCTTCGACATCAAGAAGGCCGAGGCCATCAACGGAACCCACGTCCGGATGCTTGCGCCGGAGGACTTCAAGGAGCGGCTGGTTCCGTACCTCCGCGCCGCCGGTTTTGTAGGGGAGATCCTCACTCCGCGGCAGGAAGAGATCCTCGCCGAGGCGGCTCCGCTGGTCCAGGAACGCATCACCCTCCTTGGCGAGGCTCCTGAAATGCTGGCCTTCCTGTTCAAGGCCGATGACGCCATTGACGTTGCGGACGACGCCCGCAAGGGCCTCCCGGCCAATCTGGAGGAAGTCCTGGACGCGGCCATTGCGGCGCTGGAGCCCATCCAGGACTGGAATGCCGAGAACATACAGGCGGCGCTGAAACAAGCGCTCGTGGAGGATCTGGGCATCAAGCCGCGGGCGGCCTTCGGGCCAGTGCGCACGGCCATCTCCGGCCGCCGGATTTCCCCGCCACTGTTCGAGTCCATGGTGATCCTCGGCAAGGATTCCTCGCTGGCCCGCGTTCGCGCCTTCCGCGGCTAGAAGCGGCACCCGTCATGGCGATTGCAAGCTCTTTCGGTACTATCCGCGGTGTTCTGTTCGACATCGACGACACTTTGGTGGACCTTGAGTACGCCATGACCACAGCATTGCGTGACGTCAGTGAACATCTCCTGCCCGGCCTTGACCAGGCCGGGTGGGTGAAGTTCGGGCGAATCTTCACGCACGAAACCACGCATTTCTACGACCGTTACCTGGCCGGCGAGCTGACCTTTAACGAGCAGCGGCTGCTTCGCGGCAGGGCTGCATTGGGTCATTTTGGTGTGGAACTGGCGGAGGGCGAGGCGGCGCAGGCCTGGGTCATGGAGTACCACCAGCGCCAGACGGCTTACGTGCGGCCTTTTGATGATGTCCAGGATGTCCTGGATGAGCTCGATGCCGCAGGGATTCCCTACGGAGCTGTGAGCAACAACGTCCATGACTACCAACGCGCCAAGCTGGATGGCGCGGGCCTGTCGCGGATCAAGATCCTCGTCGGAACAGACACCGTGGGCGTGCCCAAGCCGGATCCGGCAATCTACCTCGAAGGTGTGCGCCTGCTTGGCACCAATCCGGGCGAGACCCTTTATGTTGGTGACAACCGGCTCCTCGACGCCGAAGGAGGAACGGCTGCCGGCCTGGTGGGCGTGTGGCTCAACAGGACCGGTGAAGTAGTGGAGGAATTCAAGGGGCGCCAAGTGGATTCGCTGTCCCGGCTGCTGGTCAGGGCTTCCACCGCGGCATAGGGCTCCCACGGACATCCAAGGCCCCCATGGCACTGAGTGCCTCCGCGGCGGGCCGGGATTCATGTGATGCAGGTAACGCCTTCTCGATTTGTGCAGGTGGCAAGACTCCGGTAGAGTCATTACTCGTGCTGAGGGGCACGGAGGGAAAAGTCAGGGGAAACCGAGACGAGGAACTCCGGTCCAAAAGTCACTTTGGGATATGGTGTAATTGGCAACACTACGGTTTCTGGTACCGTCATTCTAGGTTCGAGTCCTGGTATCCCAGCTCCGAAAATCCGCGTAAACACGCGGTTAATTCGGAACTACCAAGTCGCCAAGGCGATTTGGAGAGAAGCTGAAAGTATGAAATACTCATTCAGCTTGATCGCCGGAAACGGTGATAAAAAAGTGCAAGGCCCCATCGTATAGCGGCCTAGTACGCCGCCCTCTCACGGCGGTAACGCGGGTTCGAATCCCGCTGGGGTCACCAACAAATCCCCCGGAACCACGGTTCCGGGGGATTTCTTTTTTCCTCTTCCGCCCGCCTCAGCGCTGATCGCAGCGATCCGGCTGGCATGATGATGCTGTGACCGCAAACGAAGACTCCGCCGCAATCCGGGCAACCCCCGCTGACCAAGCTGCGGCCCTTAGCCAAGGTGCGGCCGCCGCCGTCGATATCCTGGAAGCTGCCCGTACGGAGCTTGCGGCCACCACGCTTCCGCTCGCTGTGCCGGAAGCGCAGGAGGCCCGGCATTGGATCCGGGAGTCTCTCGCGCAGTTGGACGATTACGTGATTCCCCGGTACCGCAGCCTGGACGCCCCGCTGCTGGCCGTCGTCGGCGGTTCAACCGGCGCGGGTAAGTCCACGCTGGTCAACGCGCTGGTTGGCTATCCGGTGACACGTGCCGGCGCCATCCGGCCCACGACCCGCCAGCCTATCCTTTTGCACCACCCCCAAGACGCGGGGTGGTTTGAAGGGCACCGCATCCTGCCGAGCCTGGAACGTATCCGCGGGAACGTATCAGCGAGCCCCGTGCCTGCCAATCAGGCAGGCGCCGCCCCGGATGCCCAAGCGATCACGTCGTTGGTGCTCGTGGGGCACCACCATGTACCTCAAGGCATCGCTCTGCTGGACGCGCCGGACGTCGACTCGATCTCTGATGACAACCGGAGGCTGGCGGGGCAACTGCTGGCCGCTGCGGACCTTTGGGTGTTCGTCACCACAGCAAACCGATACGCCGACGCTGTCCCGTGGCGTTTGCTCCTGGACGCGGCTTCCCGCGACATCACGGTTGTCGTGGTCCTGGACCGGGTGCCGCCCGCCGCAGAGAATGAAGTCAGGACCGATTTGCAGTCAATGCTGGACCGGCAGGGGCTGGGGGCCGCGAAGCTGTTCGTCGTTCCGGAGAGCCCGCTGGATGACCTCGGAATGCTGCCTGAGGAATCGGTGGCACCCTTGCGCCACTGGTTGGGGGCCTTGGCCGCGAACGTCGGGGGACGGGCTGATGTGGCCAGGCGAACACTCAATGGCGCAGTCAACGCCGTCAGTATCCGCATGGAAGGCATCGCGGCTGCAGCGGCGGCCCAGGACCTTGCGGCGCGCGAACTTGAGTCGAGCTGTCTCCATGAGTATGAGCAGGCACTCATCCGGATCCTCGACGCCACCAAGGATGGAGCGCTGCTTCGAGGTGAGGTGCTGGCGCGGTGGCAGGATTTCGTGGGGACCGGGGAATTCTTTAGGGCCCTGGAACAGAATATTGGCCGCATGAGGGATCGGGTGGGGGCGTTCTTCCGGGGTGAACCCGCGCCCGCGGTGAAGGTCGAGACCGCCATCGAGACGGGGCTGCAGGCTGTGATTCTGGACGAAGCCGCCACCGCAGCTGAGAACGTGGACAGGCGATGGCGTTCGGATACTGCCGGCCGACATCTGCTCGGCGCCGACGATCTCTCTGGAACCGGCAATGGCTTTGACGCGAAGGCCGCTGCTGCCATCCGCTCCTGGCAGGAAGGTCTGATGGAGATGATCCGCACGCAGGGACAGGGGAAAAGAACCCAGGCCCGCTGGCTCTCCTTCGGCGTCAACGGGCTCGGCGCTGCGCTCATGGTGGTGGTGTTCTCCATGACGGCAGGCCTGAGTGGTTTGGAGATCGGCATCGCGGGTGGAACTGCTGTGGTGGGCCAGAAGCTGCTGGAGGCTGTGTTTGGCGAGGACGCCGTCCGTCGCCTTGCCCAACAAGCCAGGGACGACCTCCACACGCAGTGCCAGCGACTTCTTGATGATGAGAAAGAGCGATTCCTCAGCCGCCTCGCTGCAGCCCATCCACGCTCAGGCACTGAACTATTCCGGCATGCCAAGGCCCTTCGCAGCTTGGCAGGAGCCGCATGAGCCGGCATAGCCAGGTCCGCGAATCCTCGCAATTGCAGCGCAGGCTTGAGGCGCTCAACACTGCCCGTGAGCTCGCTGAAGGCGTTCTCCCGGATGATGCACTCCACTCCGCATACGAGGTCCTGGAACGTGCCACGTCCCGGCGCTCCTTGTCCGAGGGGCATACCGTGGTGGGCTTCTTCGGGGCAACCGGCAGCGGTAAATCGTCCTTGTTTAATGCAGTGTCCGGAAGCGGTCTGGCCACCGCGACGGCGCGGCGTCCTACGACGTCCCAACCCCTGGCCGGTATCTGGGGCGAGGATGGCAGCGGACCACTGCTGGACTGGCTGGACGTGAAAGAGCGTCACACGCTGCCACCTGTTCCGGGGTTGGCCGACGCAGACACCGGACTGGTGCTCCTGGATCTGCCGGACTTCGACTCCACCAGGGCGGAGAACCGGGAAATCGCCCAACGCATGGTGGGCATGGTGGACGTCCTGGTGTGGGTATTGGACCCGCAAAAGTATGCAGATGCCGCAGTGCACAATGATTTCCTGCGGCCCATGGCTTCCCACGGCGCGGTCACATTGGTGGTCTTGAACCAAGTGGACACGCTGAGTGCCGCCGATGCATCTGCTGTGATGCTGTCCTTGGAAGGGATCCTGGCGCGTGATGGTCTCGGCGCTGTTCGGGTGCTGGGTACATCGGCTGTAACGGGCGACGGCGTCCCTGCCGTCCGCGGGGCCATCAGGAACGTCGTGGTCCAGCGGGAGGCGACCACCAAGCGTTTGGCCGCCGACGTTACGAAGGCGGCCGCCGAACTCGCGGCGGTTTCCGGGGAAGGGGAAGCCCGGGGCATCCATGGAGGTGCCAGGGCCCGCCTGGCGTCTGAATTGGCGACGGCGGCGAACGTGCCCGTGGTAGTGGACGCCGTCCAGCGATCTTTCGCGAGGGAGTCGGCCCGCAGGACGGGTTGGCCGGTAACGCGGTGGTTACTGCGCTTCCGTCCTGATCCGTTGCGGAGATTGAATTTGGGCAGGGGGGATACCAGGCCCGAACTGAACCGGACGTCCTTGCCCCCTGCTGGCGCTCCTGAACGTGCGCGAACTGACGCAGCTGTGAGGGATTTCGCCGATGAAGCGTCCGCTGGCGCTCCAGGTCCATGGCGTGCCGCCATCCGGAGTGTGGCCAGGGACGGCCGCGGCCAATTGCCTGATGCACTGGACCAAGCCATTGCGGGAACGGACCTGAAGGCCACCAAGCGTCCGCTGTGGTGGGTTCTCTTCAACACTTTGCAGTGGCTCGCGCTGCTGCTTGCAGTGGGTGGCTTGGGCTGGCTCGGCGTGCTGGCCGCGCTGGGTTATTTCCAGATGCCCGTCCCGGAAGTTCCGCGCACTGAAGGATGGCCATGGCCCACGCTGATGGTGGCTGGGGGAGTCGCGCTGGGAATCGCCCTGGCGGTTGCGGGCCGTATTTTGGGTGGATGGGCGGCGCGAGCCCGGGCGTCCGGTGCGGCGAAGCGCCTGAAATCTGCGGTGGCAGTGGTGGCTGAGAAGTGGATCGTGGAACCCGTGGACGTAGAGATCACACGCCTGAAGGCGTTCAACGCCGCGTTGAAAGCGGCGCGCTCGGCCTAGAGTGCCGCTGCTGCGTCGCTGACCTTGATAAGCGTGCGCAGGTTCCTGGTGGTGGTGCTGGCTTTGTAGCGTGCCTTCGCGGAGAGCTTGCTGAATGGGCTGTCCAGCGTGCCGCCCGCGGGGGCCAACCATGCGGACGCTTCAGGGCCCAGACGCACCTGTTCCACGCTGCCCAGGTCCTCGCCGGCCTCGAAGAGTTCATCCAGCATGGCAGTGTCTGATGCCAAAGTGATGTAGCTGTGAGTGGCCTTGTCGTCAGCGGGGTAGGGGCAGGCCTGGACCAGTTCGGCAACCCTGGCTGCCGTGAGCACCACCACCCAGGCGTCGTAGCCGAAGGTTTTCCGCAGGCACGCCTCAAACTGTGCTTTGACGTCCTTGCTGCCGAGTTCGCTTTGCAGGACAACGTTTCCGCTGGCCAGCAAGGTCTTGACCTTGCTGAACGGGTAGTCCTGGAGCGCGGTTTTGAGATCGGCCATCTTGATGTTGATGCCGCCCACGTTGATTCCGCGGAGGAATACGGCGTAGCTGTTCATGTTAGTCGTTGTTCTTGCGCAGGGCCTCGGTGAGTACCCGGGCGGCGTTACAGACAACCTCGGCATGCAATCGGCCCGGCTGGCGGGTGAGGCGCTCAATGGGGCCGGAAATTGATACAGCGGCGATGACCCGTCCCGAGGGTCCGCGCACTGGAGCGGAAACCGAAGCGACCCCCGGCTCGCGTTCGCCCAGGCTCTGACCCCAGCCCCGGCGTCGTACTCCTGCCAGGACGGTGGGCGTAAAGCGGGCGTTCTGGAGCCCCTCCAACAGGCGGTCGTGGTCTTCCCAGGCCAGCAGGACCTGGGCGGCGGAGCCGGCCTTCATGGAGAGTTGCGTACCCACCGGAATGGTGTCGCGGAGACCGATGGGCCGTTCGGCCGAGGCCACGCAGACGCGCCAGTCGCCTTGCCGGCGGAAAATCTGGGCACTCTCGCCCGTGGCGTCCCGCAGTTGGATGAGGACAGGGCCGGCCGAGGCGATGAGCCGGTCTTCACCTGCAGCGGATGCCAGTTCCACCAGCCGGCTGCCGAGCACGAACCGTCCTTGGATGTCCCGACTCACCAGGCGGTGGTGAACCAGGGCCAGCGCGAGCCGGTGAACCGTAGGCCGGGCCAGGCCCGTTGCCGCTACAAGTTGCGCGAGTGTCGTGGGCCCGGCCTCGAGGGCATCGAGTACCTGGGCCGCTTTATCAATGACACCGACTCCACTAGAATTGTCCATGTAATGATATTGCCGTCTCAATATCTGAGATGCAAGTTGTTTCACTGGCCTATTTCGCAACCGTGCTGGTTCAGTGGAAGAAGAACAGTTCAGTGGATGAAGACCATCCAACCGCAGTGAAGGGAGCAAGGCCGTGGGAAAAACACTGGCCGAGAAAGTCTGGGACGCGCACGTAGTGCGCAAGGGTGAAGGCGAAGGAGCCAATGCCCAGCCCGATCTTCTCTTCATCGACCTGCACCTCGTTCATGAAGTCACCTCACCGCAGGCATTCGAAGGCCTGCGCCTGGCCGGACGGCCTCTGCGTCGCGTCGATCTCACCATCGCCACGGAGGACCACAACACTCCCACGCTTGACATCGACAAGCCGATTGCCGACCTCACCAGCCGCACCCAGATCGAAACCCTGCGCGCCAACTGCAAGGAGTTTGGTGTTCGCCTGCACTCCCTGGGGGACAAGGAACAGGGCATCGTGCACGTCGTGGGACCCCAGTTGGGGCTGACCCAACCCGGAATGACCGTAGTGTGCGGCGACTCCCACACCTCCACGCATGGCGCTTTTGGTGCGCTGGCCATGGGCATTGGTACGTCCGAGGTTGAGCACGTCATGGCCACGCAGACGTTGTCGCTGAAGCCCTTCAAGACCATGGCCATCAACGTTGAAGGTACCCTGCGCCCCGGCGTGACGGCGAAGGACATCATCCTCGCAGTCATCGCAAAGATCGGAACCGGTGGCGGCCAGGGCTACGTTCTGGAATACCGCGGCTCTGCCATCCGGGCGCTTTCCATGGACGCCCGAATGACCATCTGCAACATGTCCATCGAAGCCGGTGCACGTGCCGGCATGGTGGCTCCGGACCAGATCACCTACGACTACATGCATGGCCGCCCCCACGCGCCCGAAGGGGCGGACTGGGATGCCGCCGTCGAGTACTGGAATACACTGCACACGGACGACGACGCCACCTTTGACGTTGAGGTGGACCTCGACGCCGATACCCTGGAACCGTTCGTCACCTGGGGCACCAACCCCGGCCAGGGCGTCTCCCTCTCAGCCAAGGTCCCGTCCCCGGAAGACTTCGGTGACGAGAATGCGAAGGCTGCTGCCGAGCGTGCGCTGCAGTACATGGGCCTTGAGGCCGGCACACCCATGAAAGACATCCGCGTGGATACCGTCTTCCTGGGCTCCTGCACCAACTCCCGCATTGAGGATCTGCGTGCTGCTGCGGACATCATCCGCGGCCGGGCCAAGGACCCCAACGTCCGCATGCTGGTTGTTCCGGGCTCCGCCCGCGTCCGCCTGGAGGCCGAGGCTGAGGGCCTGGACAAGGTGTTCAAGGAATTCGGTGCTGAATGGCGATTCGCCGGGTGCTCCATGTGCCTGGGAATGAACCCGGACCAGTTGGAGCCGGGGGAGCGGTGCGCATCAACGTCCAACCGCAACTTCGAGGGGCGCCAGGGCAAGGGCGGCCGCACGCACTTGGTTTCACCCGTAGTGGCCGCGGCCACGGCAGTCCGCGGCACGCTGAGCTCGCCGTCGGATCTTGAGTCCGCCCCCGCAGGCACACTGACCGGAATCGCAGTCTAGGAGGATCCCATGGAAGCATTCACAACCCACACCGGCATCGGTGTACCACTGCGCCAGAGCAACGTGGACACCGACCAGATCATCCCCGCTGTGTACCTCAAGCGCATCACGCGCACCGGCTTTGAAGACGCCCTCTTCGCAGCATGGCGCAAGGATGAGTCCTTTATTCTCAACCAGGCACCGTTTTCTGCTGGTTCCGTGCTGGTGGCCGGGCCCGATTTCGGCACCGGATCATCCCGTGAGCATGCTGTGTGGGCTTTGAAGGACTACGGCTTCAAAGCTGTCCTGTCCTCCCGGTTCGCCGACATTTTCCGTGGCAACTCGGGCAAGCAGGGGTTGCTGGCAGCACAGGTTGCACAGGACGACATTGAACTGATCTGGAAGGTCCTGGAAAACGATCCCGGTACCGAGGTCAAGGTGGACTTGGTCAGCAAGACGGTGGAGTGCGGCAACGTTGTTGCTCCCTTCGACATTGACGATTACACCCGCTGGCGCCTCCTGGAAGGGCTCGACGACATCGGTTTGACCTTGCAGCACGAGGAAGACATCACCGCCTACGAGGCCACCCGTCCCTCCTTTAAGCCCAAGACGCTCCCAGCGAAAGTTGATGCCCAGTAGCGTTTGCTGAAGCAGCCGGATTGCGCTGGAAGAGGACCGCCGAAGCCCCAAAGGAGGGCCCGGCGGTCCTTTTTCGTGGGGCTCCTGCGGGTGCCGGATCCTTGTGGCGCGGGGCGGGTCCATTTCGGTTCGGTAACGCGAGCTTCTATGCTTAGCTGGAGCCTTTGTAAGTTTGGGGGGCGAGTAGTCGTGAGGAAACCGGTATAGATGAGTAGTGTTCTGACAATCCGCGGTGGCGTCCCGTTAACAGGGCGAGTGACCGTTCGCGGTGCCAAGAACCTGGTGCCCAAAGCCATGGTGGCGGCGTTGCTGGGCAGTGAACCATCGGTGCTGAGGAACGTGCCGGAAATCAAGGATGTAGAGGTTGTCACCAGCCTGCTGCAGCTGCACGGCGTGACCGTCGTCAAGGACCCGGTATCAGGTGACCTCACCTTGGACCCCAAAGATGCCAAGACGGCGTCCAGTACCGCCATTGACGCGCACGCCGGGGATTCCAGGATTCCCATCCTGTTGTGCGGGCCCCTGATCCACGCGATCGGGGAGGCTTTCATTCCTGACCTCGGTGGTTGCAAGATCGGCGACAGGCCCATTGACTACCACCTCAACGTGCTTCGCCAGTTCGGGGCAGTGGTGGAGAAGCGCCCCGGCGGCATCCATATCTCCGCTCCGCACGGCCTGCACGGCGCCAAGATCTCCCTTCCATATCCGTCCGTTGGGGCCACCGAGCAGGTCCTGCTGAGCGCGACCCGCGCTGAGGGCATCACGGAACTTATCGGGGCGGCAACTGAGCCGGAGATCATCGACCTCATTGCGGTCCTGCAGAAGATGGGCGCCATTATCAGCGTCCAGACTGATCGCACCATACGCATCGAGGGCGTCAAGGATTTGCGTGGCTATAACCACCGCGCGCTCCCGGACCGCAACGAGTCCGCCTCCTGGGCTTCAGCTGCACTGGTCACCCGTGGCGACATTTTCGTTGAGGGCGCCTCCCAGCGCGACATGATGACCTTCCTGAATACTTACCGCAAAGTGGGCGGCGGGATGGACATCGGGGACGATGGAATCCGTTTCTACCACCAGGGCGGCAAACTTTCACCGCTCGTCCTGGAGACCGACGTGCACCCTGGGTTCATGACCGACTGGCAGCAGCCGTTGGTGGTCGCCTTGACGCAGGCCGAGGGCGTCTCCATCGTTCACGAAACGGTTTACGAGAACCGCTTCGGCTTTACTGACGCGCTGGCCCGCATGGGCGCCAACATCCAGGTACATCGCGAGTGTTTGGGCAGCGTTCCGTGCCGGTTCGGACAGCGCAACTTCCTTCACTCCGCCGTGATTTCCGGTCCGACTCCACTCCGGGGTACCGACATCGACATTCCGGACCTCCGGGGCGGGTTCAGTCACCTCATTGCGGCGCTGGCTGCCACGGGCACATCGCGGGTCACAGGCATTGACATCATCAACCGCGGCTACGAGCGCTTCACCGAGAAACTGGCCGGCCTGGGCGCCGACTTCGATATCACCACCACCAAGTAGCGGGGGATCCTTTGAAGGAATCGGCCAAGAGCCGTGCCACGTTCATCTTGCTGGCGGGCCTCGCGCGCCCATTGATGAACATCCTGATGTCCAAGAAGTGGGAGGGCCTGGAAAAGCTGCCCGCCGGCGGCTTCATTGCAGTGCCAAACCATTGCACGGAGATCGACCCGATCGTGGTGGGGCACATGGTGTACAACCAAAAACGCCCGCCGCACTTCCTTGCGAAGTCCGGCCTTTTCAAGGTTCCTGTATTGGGCGCCCTGCTGCGTTCGACCAACCAGATCCCAGTTGAACGCTCGACGGCGGGGGCGAACCGATCGCTGCAAATCGCCAAGGAGGTGGTGGACGCCGGTGGCGCCATCATCATCTACCCGGAGGGAACCCTCACCAGGGACCCTGACCTGTGGCCGATGAAGGGGCATACCGGTGCCGCCCGCCTGGCATTGCAGACGGGTGCGCCCGTGGTTCCGGTGGCTCAGTGGGGTGCCCACGAGGTTTTTCCCCGCTATGCCAAACGCTTCCATGTATTCCCCCGCAAGACCGCACGCGTGCTGGTCGGCGAGCCGGTGGACCTGAGTGCCTTTGCGGACAGGCCCCTGGACAGGGCAACGCTGACCGAGGCAACCGACGTCATCATGGACGCCATCACGGCGCTCCTGGAAACGCTCCGCGGCGAGACCGCTCCGTCTGAGCGTTGGGATCCGGCAGTTCACAAACAATCCAAGCATGGCCGCTTCGTTGAGCGGGGATCCGCCGATGCCCCGGATACGGAGGAAAGTCAATGACAAGTCTCCAGAGTCCTGTTGACGCGCCCAACGTCGTAGCTGTCTTGGGGGCGGGGTCGTGGGGTACCACGTTTGCCAAAGTCCTGGCGGACGCTGCCGCCGCCACCGGTGTTGACCGCAGCATCCGGATCTGGGGACGCCGGGCCGAGGTAGTGGAGCAGATCAATTCGCTTCACCGCAATGAGCAGTATCTGAAAGACATTGAGCTTCCGGGATCGATTACTGCATCGACGGATGTTGCAGCGGTCCTGAAGGACGCAGGCTTGGTGGTCCTGGCTGTCCCCGCCCAATCCCTGAGGCCCCAACTGGGCGAGTGGAAGCCGTTGCTGGCGCCTGATGCCGTGGTTGTGTCGCTGATGAAGGGCCTGGAGCTGGGTACTGACGCGCGGATGAGCGAAGTCATAGCCCAGGAGCTGGGGTTCCCGGCGTCGCGTGTAGCCGTGGTTTCCGGCCCCAACCTTGCGATGGAGATTGCCAGGGAGCAGCCAACCGCGTCCGTTGTTGCCTGCAGCGACGGCGAAACGGCTGCCGCCATCGCCTTGTGCTGCACGGCGCCGTATTTCCGCCCTTACACCAGCACCGACGTTGTGGGTGTGGAGATCGGCGGGATCGTCAAAAACGTGATTGCCTTGGCCGTGGGTATCTGCGAAGGCCGCCAGATGGGTGACAACACCAAGGCATCGGTCATTACCCGGGGACTGGCTGAGACCTCCCGGCTGGCGTTGGCCCTCGGCGGGGAAGCCCACACCATGGCCGGCCTTGCCGGACTGGGCGACCTCGTGGCCACCTGTTCTTCGGCCCTCTCCCGGAACCACACGGCTGGCCGGTTGCTGGGCGAAGGACTCAGCCTGGACCAAGTGGCCGAGCACATGACGCAGACTGCTGAAGGTATCAAGTCCGGTCCTGCAGTGCACGAGCTGGCCGGCAAACTGAATGTCGAAATGCCCATCACAGCTGCCGTTGTGGCAGTTCTGGAAGGCAGAATGTCCGTTGATGATCTGGGCCCGCGACTGCTGGCCCGGGCACTGAAGTCCGAAGGCGACTACTGATAGTGACTGAAGAATCTCCCCGCATTGCAGGCAGCCGTCCCCGCGTAGCGATCCTTTTTGGCGGTCGTTCCAGCGAGCACGCCGTCAGTTGTGTCACGGCTGCCGGCGTCATGGGAGCCATCGACAAGAACAAGTACGAGGTCATTCCCATCGGCATCGCCAAGTCGGGGCAATGGGTCCTGGCGTCGGGCGACACCAGCCAATGGTCCCTCAGCTCCGCGGCACTTCCTGAGGTAGCGCCGTCGGGAAAGACAGTGACCCTGGCGGAGGTGGGCGGTGAGCACCAACTGATTGTCACCGAGCCCAATGCCGTTCCGCAGGAACTAGGTTCCGTGGATGTGGTCTTCCCGTTGTTGCACGGGCCATGGGGCGAGGATGGAACCATCCAAGGCTTGCTCGAACTGTCCGACACCCGCTACGTGGGCGCGGGCGTGCTGGCCTCTGCGGTGGGAATGGACAAGCATTTCATGAAGGTGGTGTTTGAATCCGCCGGATTGAGCGTGGGGCCGTACATTGCCGTCACGGACCGCGACTGGCTCACAGACGCCGAGGCTGTCCGGAAGCGGGTGGACAAGCTTGGGTTCCCGGTGTTCGTCAAGCCGGCCCGTGCCGGGTCCTCCATGGGAATTTCCAAGGTCGACTCGATGGAAGAACTGGACGCTGCCGTTGAGGAAGCGCGCCGTCACGACCTGAAACTGGTCATCGAAGCGGGCATAGTCGGCCGCGAGATCGAGTGTGCTGTGCTCCAAGGCCGCGGCACGGATACACCGCGCGTCTCCATGCCCGGTGAAATCGCAGTGGCTGCCGGGGAGCACCAGTTCTATGACTTCGCTGCCAAGTACGTTGAAGACGGTGCTGCGGCACTCAGCTGCCCGGCCGACATGCCAGACGAAGCAATCGCCCGTGTGCGCGAACTTGCGGCTGTCGCTTTCGACGCGGTGGGAGCTGAAGGACTCAGCAGGGTGGACTTCTTCTATACCCCGGCGGGTGAACTGGTCATCAATGAAATCAACACCATGCCGGGCTTCACGCCGAAGAGCATGTATCCACAGATGTGGGCGGCCTCGGGTTTGGCCTATGGCGAGCTGATTGATGAACTCATTCACCTGGCACTGACCCGCAAGACCGGTTTGCGCTAGAGGCCTACTTGCTGGAGGGCAGGTTCTGCAGGTCTTCCTGGCCAACGCACTTGCCGGTGGCTTTGATTTTTCCCACAGCAGCGGCAAGCTCCGTCAGGACTGTTGCGGAGCTGATGTTGGCTGCTTCCAACTTGACCGGATCGATCAGGATTTCGGTGGCAGGTTCCCGGCCAAACGTCGTCAAGGTGTAGACGGGGTCGCCTTCCTTGATGACCCAGTCGATGTCGTTGACGCTCACGCAACGGTCCGTGGTGGGGCCGGGCACATTGACGCCGCACCGGAGGATCACCTGGGACGGGTCGCCCCAAGCCGCGGTGGCCTGGCTGTTGGTCTTGCGGAGGGCGGCGTCGCCGATCTGGTCAGGGAGTGCCACCATCATGGGGGCACAGGCAGGATTGGCGGCGTCAGCCGCGGCAGTGACATCAACGGCGGGTGAACAGGCCGACAAAGCGATGATGGACGCAGAGGCCAATGAAACTGCTAGGGCAGTCCGGCGGAGGGTCTTTTGGTGCATTCATCCAGCCTATCCCGCATGTCATCCCCGGCAGATTCGCGGAGCCCCGGTCACATTTCCAGTCGGCTTCCGGAGTTGGGCAGCGGCACAATCTTGTCGGTGGATCGCGATAGCGTAGTTCCGTGCCCGCAGAACAATTCAGACCCACAGAGCCCTTGAGCCATGCAGTGCTTTCGGGCGCCACAGTGCCTTTAACCGTCCAGGACCTCTCCGAATCTGAGCTTCTGGCCAGGATCTTTCCGCGCCTGAACCATAGCCCCGGCGTTCTTTTGGGGCCGGGCGACGACGCTGCGTTGGTTGCCGCTCCGGACGGCCGAACCTTGATCTCCATCGATACGCAGACCCAGGATCAGGATTTCCGGTTGGAGTGGAACAACGGCTACCGGACCAGCGGGTACGACGTCGGCTGGAAAGCCGCTGCACAAAACCTCAGTGACATCAACGCCATGGGCGGCAGTGCCACGTCATTGGTTGTCAGCCTGACCATGCCGCCGGAAACTCCCGTGGACTGGGTAGAGGCCTTCGCTGACGGTCTGACGGCGGCCATCATCGCCCTGGGTGCTCCGGACTGTTCAGTGGCCGGCGGTGACCTCGGCCGGGGCCGCGAGCTCGCAGTGACCGTCGCCGTCGTCGGGACTCTTGACGGGTTGGCTCCCGTACTGCGTTCCGGGGCAAAACCCGGCGACACCATCGCGGTAGCCGGGACGCTGGGCCGTGCAGCTGCCGGCTGGGCCTTGCTGGAAAGCGACATTCCCATGGAAGGTCTCAGCAGCGACGCGAAGGCCTTCATAGACAGTCAGTGCAGGCCGTCGCCTCCCTTGGCAGCTGGCCCTGTGGCTGCCCGATCCGGTGCCACGGCAATGTTGGATATTTCGGACGGTCTGCTGCGGGACGGCAGTCGACTGGCCGCGGCCAGCAACGTGGCCCTGGATTTCGATCCCGTGGTTTTGAAGATCCATGCTGCTGCATTGGAGCCGGCTGCTGCCCTGCTGGGCAGGGAGGCAATGCCCTGGGTTCTGGGTGGGGGAGAGGACCACGGTTTGCTTGCCACGTTCCCAGCCGGCATTCAGCTGCCACAGGGCTTCACTGCGATAGGCTCAGTTCAAGCCGTTGTCGAGCCGCCAGGCACCGGCGTCCGGATTGCCGGGCACGCTGCTGACACCGTTGGATGGGATCACTTTGCAGACTAAGATCGCCGCGAATGCGCACGCCATGAAACGTTGGCTCGGCAAGGCGGAGGTGGTCCTGGGTAACCACAGCGACCGCCTTAATGCGATTAATATCTTCCCGGTCGCTGACGGCGATACCGGCACCAACCTGTACCTCACGGTCCGGGCGGCCGTTTCCGCGCTTGAGGGCGCGGCGACGGACGCCACCGAAGCCGGAAACGATGTTGGCGCAGTACTTTCCCGTGCCGGCCAGGCGGCCATGGAGCAAGCGCGGGGCAACTCCGGCACGCTTTTTGCCGTCTTTTTGTGTGCGGCCGCCGAGCCGTTGGCCGGAAAATCCCGGCTAAGCGCACCCCTGCTGGCCACTGCCCTGAACAGGGCCCAGATCCGGGCTTGGTCTGCGTTGAGTGAGCCCGTTGCCGGCACAATGCTGTCCGTCCTGGAAGCGGCCGCCCATGCGGCCCAGGCCGTGGACGCCGCCCAAAATTCCGACGACAGCAACCACGCACTGGGGTTGTCGCTCGATGCAGTTGTGGAGGCAGCTTTCCAGGCTGTTGTCCGGACGGAAGATGAACTCGCGCAGCTGCATGAGGCCCACGTGGTGGACGCTGGAGGCGTGGGCATGCTGCTGGTGCTGGACTGCCTCCGCTCTGCTGTTCTGGGTGAGGCACTTCAGGACGAACTCCTGGACGGCCTGCACGGCTACAAACTGCAGGACCCCCACATCCACGAGCACATGCCGGCCGATGACGGCGTGGAAGTCATGTGCACCATCAGCTTGTCTCCCTTGAATGCGGCAATCCTCCGGCAGCGGCTGGACGAGATGGGCGATTCGGTGATCATGAGCCAGGTGGGCAATGCGCAAGGCCCCGATGATGACGACGATTCAACGGCAGAACCGAGCTATCGGTGGCGGGTTCATGTGCACGTTCCGGATCCGGAGCCGGCCGTAGCCTTGATCCGATCCCTGGGCGAGCCCACGGACATCGCCGTCAGCCAGTTGGCCCTTCCCCGCGAAAACGGTCAGGAAGCAACTCCACACGAGTCAGCAGGCAAGCAAGCCAACGGTAGTACAGGCCAGTCACGGTATGACCACTGAGCTGGAATTACCCCTCGAACGCAGGATAGGCAAGAGGTCTGCGGCTGTCATCGAAAAGCACCTGGGGCTCAAGACCACAGGTGCCTTGTTGAACTACTTTCCGCGTCGTTACTTGAGCCGCGGTGAGCTGACGCCCATCAGCAACCTTCCGTTGGATGAAGAAGTCACTCTCATCGCCCGGGTCCTGTCCAACAGCACACGCCAGATGCGGGCGCGCCGCGGCTCGATCACTGACGTTGTGGTGACGGACGAGGCCGGTGGCAGCAGCGTTCCGGGCACTCTGAAAGTCAGTTTCTTCAACGGATTCCGGGCTAAGGCAGAGCTCCTGGCTGGGCGCCGTGCGATGTTCTCCGGCAAGGTGACCCGATACGGTGGTGCCCTTGGCCTGACCAACCCGGATTTCCTGTTGCTTGACGAGGATCCCGGGGCAGAGGGGTCCGTGGATCCTGAGAAGCTCGCGGCCATGCCAATCCCGGTCTATCCGGCAACTGCCAAGCTGACCAGCTGGTCCATCCACAAAGTGATCACCGCCTTGCTTCAGACCCTGGACCTGGATGCGCTGGAGGACCCCCTTCCGGTCGAAATCGTCGCCAGGGATGGACTTCTGAGTGTTGCCGAGGCCTACAGGTTGATTCATTCACCGGAGGTCGCCAAGGACTGGCAGCGTGCACAGGAGCGTTTTCGCTATCAGGAAGCCCTGGTGCTCCAGACTGCCCTTGCGCGTCGACGTGCCCAGTTGGCCGCAGAGGAAGCCACTGCCCGCCGGCCCATCGCTGGCGGTTTGCTGGGCAAGTTCGACCAAAGCCTGCCCTTTACGCTGACAGCCGGCCAATCCGCCGTCGGGAAAACACTTGCTGAAGAGCTGGGGCGGGACACCCCCATGAACAGGCTGCTCCAGGGCGAGGTTGGTTCCGGCAAGACCATCGTTGCCTTACGGGCCATGTTGCAGGTGGTGGATGCTGGTGGACAGGCTGCTTTGCTGGCGCCCACGGAGGTCTTGGCGGCGCAGCATTTCCACTCCATCCGCCGGACCTTGGGCGAGTTGGCACGCGACCATGTGTTTGGTGGCACCGGCATGCTCGGCGGAGATTCAGCGCAGGAGGCGGTGCAGGTCACCCTGCTGACGGGTTCCATGCCCACGGCTGCGCGCCGGCAGGCCATGCTGGATGCTGCCTCGGGGAATGCCGGAATCGTGATCGGCACGCACGCCCTGCTGAGCGACAAAACAAGTTTCCAGGACCTCGGCTTGATTGTGGTGGATGAGCAACACCGCTTTGGCGTGGAGCAGCGCGATGCCTTGAGGGCCAAGGCGCAACGGCCGCCGCACCTGCTGGTGATGACGGCCACGCCTATTCCACGCACTGTGGCAATGACGGTGTTCGGAGACCTTGAAACGTCAATCCTTGATGAGCTCCCGGCTGGCCGTGCCCCCATTTCCACTCACGTAGTGGGCCTCGCGGAAAACCCCGGCTGGGTGGACCGTATTTGGAAGCGGTCGCGTGAGGAAGTCGATTCAGGCCACCAGGTCTACGTGGTGTGTCCCAAGATCGGCTCGGACGACGACGGCGACTTCAGCCCCGGTGAAGCGGAACCAAGCGACGCCGACCTTGCGGACGAGGGCCCGGCGAGGGAGTTGGCGTCGGTGACGGCCGTCGTCGAGAGTCTCCTGCAGGAGCCGTCATTGGCTGGCGTGCCTGTTGCGCCGCTTCATGGGCGTCAGGATCCGCAGCTGAAGTCCGACACCATGGCATCGTTCGCGGCCAACCAGACCAAGGTCCTGGTGTCCACCACGGTCATCGAGGTGGGCGTGGATGTCCATAACGCCACCTTGATGGTCATCCTGGACGCTGACCGATTCGGAATTTCGCAGCTTCACCAGTTGCGTGGACGTGTGGGGCGTGGTGGATTGCCGGGCACCTGCCTGCTGGTCACCACGTTGGAACCGGGCCACCCCAGCCGCCGTCGTTTGGAGGCGGTTGCTTCCACCACCGATGGATTTGAGCTCTCCCAGGAAGACTTGAAGCTGCGCCGGGAAGGCGACATCCTGGGCGCTTCGCAATCGGGCGGACGATCCACACTGAAGCTCCTCCGGGTCCTGGACCATGAGGACATCATTGCCAAGGCACGCAGCGACGCCCAAGGTCTGGTGTCGGAAGACCCCACTTTGCAGCAACAGCCGGCCCTTGCAGTCGCAATCGACGAGTATTTGAACCCGGAAAAGGAGGCGTTCCTTGAACGCGGTTAGAGGTCCACGCGAAGCAGCGAATGGAGCAAGCCTGTGAGCCGTATCATCGCCGGCGTCGCCGGAGGCAACCCGCTGACCAGCGTCCCCGGAACCGCCACACGGCCCACCACGGACAGGGTCAAGGAAGCGCTGTTCTCTCGCCTGGAGTCCTTATCCGTGGTTGATGGTTCCAGGGTCCTGGATCTCTACGCAGGTTCGGGCGCTTTGGGTATTGAGAGTGGCAGCCGCGGTGCGCGCAGCGTGGATCTGGTGGAGTTTGATGCCAAGGCCAGCGATGTTTGTCAACGCAACGCGGATCTGGTGAACCAGATTTTGGGCGGGAAGCGAGTCTCGGTCCACCGCTCCAAAGTGGAGTCGTTCCTGGAACGGGCAGGGGACGCTGAGCTGTGGGATCTGGTTTTCCTGGATCCGCCATACCCCTTGGATGAGCCGGCGCTGAGTGCTGTGCTGGCCAAATTGGCCCCGCACCTGGATGACGCAGCCGTAGTGGTAGTGGAGCGGAGCTCGCGGAGTCCCGAACCCGCCTGGCCTGAGTCCTTGGAATGCTTCGCCGACAAGAAGTATGGCGAGACCAAGTTGTGGTTCGCCGAGCCTGCTTAACCCTTGGGAAAGGCGTGGCCTGTGATCCGGTCAAGGTCCACGCCGGTGAGGATACTGGCAGGATGCGGACCGCGCGCCAGCAGTTCCGTGGTCCACTCCGATGGCCACGGACTCCGGGTGCCCACCAGGACGATGTTGCCGGGGTACCGGCCGGCGAACATGCCCGTTTCCGCAAAGGCGGCGACGTCGGGCATCGCCTGCCGCAGTGCGGCCACCTGGCTGCGCACAAGCGTCAGTGCTGCTTCGTCGCCCACGTTCACGATCAGCACTCCGCGGGGGCTTAGCCGCGCGGCGGCTTCCTCGTAGAATTCCCTGCACGCAATGTGTGCCGGCGCCTCTGGCCCGGAAAAGATATCGAGAATCACGACGTCGAAACGCACGTGGGCGGGGAGCTCCGCCAATGCGTCGCGGGCGTCGCCGATGTGTGTGGTCAGGGCGGTGCCGGCGGGCATGGGCAACTTTTGGAGGACGAAGTCCAGGAGTTCACGCTCAAGCTCAACCGCGTATTGTGCCGAGCCTGGCCGCATGGCCTGGATGTACCGGGCGAGTGTGAGGGCTCCTGCGCCCAGGTGGAGGGCATTGATGGGGCATCCAGGCTCTGCGGCCAGGTCCACCACGTGCCCTATCCTGCGCAGGTACTCGTAAAAGATGTCTGCCGGATCTGCCAGGTTGACGTGCGATTGCTCGGCCCCACCAATGCTGAGGATAAAACTGCCCTCGACGAGCGGGTCTGCGTCGATGGTTGCGTGCTGCCCCGTGGTGCGAAGGAAGCGGCTGGCATGGTGGGCCGGGCCTGCGGGTTTCAGAGCCTGTCCTTGAGCGTGGCGAGGCGTCCGGCAGCTTCTTCCAGGACCTCGGTTTTCTTGCAGAAAGCAAAGCGGAGCAAGCTGCGGGTACGCTCTGCTCCCTCCGGATGGCAAAACACCGGGACGGGAATGGCGGCTACTCCCACCAGTCCCGGCAGCCGCCTTGCGAGGTCCACAGAGTCACGGATGCCAAGAGGCGCCGTGTCGACGTTGATGAAGTATGTCCCGCTCGGGTTATAGACGCCAAAGCCGGCGGCGCGCAGTCCTTCTGCAAGAATGTCGCGTTTGTTGCGGAGCGTGCTGGCGATGCCCGTATAAAACTCATCGGGAAGGCCCAGCCCAACAGCGATGGCGCTCTGGAAGGGCGTACCCGAGCTGTAGGTAAGGAATTGCTTGACGGTGCGCACGGCTGCCACCAAATGCTCCGGCCCGGTGAGCCACCCTATTTTCCAGCCGGTGAAGGAGAACGTCTTTCCGGCAGAAGAGATGGTGATGGTCCGTTCCGCAGCGCCGGGCAGCGACGTGATGGGTATGTGTGCCACGCCGAAGGTCAGATGTTCGTAGACTTCGTCGCTGACAATGATTGCTTGGTATTTGGTAGCCAGGTCCACGATCTTCGCCAGGACAAGTTCCGGGAAGACCGCGCCAGTGGGGTTATGCGGATTGTTAAGGAGTACCACCTTGGTGCGGCTGCTGAAGGCGTCCTCCAATGCCGTGAGATCAGGCATGAAGTCAGGAGCCAGCAGGGGAGCGGTGACGTGTTTGGCTCCAGCCATGCCAATGATGGCTCCGTACGAGTCATAGAAAGGTTCGAACGTCAGGACTTCATCCCCGGGCTGGATAAGGGCGAGCAATGTTGCTGCGATGGCTTCTGTTGCACCGGTGGTGACCAGGACTTCGGTGTCCGGGTCCGGGTTCAGCCCGTAGAAACGGCCCTGGTGGGCTGCGATGGCATCCCGTAGGGCGGGAACGCCTTTGCCGGGTGCGTACTGATTGGCCCCTGAGGCGATGGCTTCCTGGGCGGCAGCCTTGATCTCAGCCGGCCCGTCCTCATCGGGAAATCCCTGGCCCAGATTGATGGAGCCCGTGGACATCGCCAAGGTGGTCATCTCCTCAAAGATGGTTACCCCCAAGTCCCCGTTGGGCGACAGAAGGTTTGCTCCGGTGGCGGCCCGTTGCCATGGTGCGGGACTGCCTGCGCTGGTGCCTGTGCTCATGTCAAGAAAGGGGCTGCTGCTGCCTGCGGATGCCATGTCAGCCATGGTATCCCGGCAACGCTATGGGGTAGGTTCGTCTCATGAGACGCGCGGTATGCCCTGGATCCTTTGACCCTATCCACAATGGACATCTCGAAGTCATCGCCCGGGCTGCCGGCCTGTTTGACGAAGTGATCGTTGCCGTGTCCACGAACTACACCAAGAAGTACCGGTTCAGCCTTGAAGACCGGATGGAAATGGCACGCGAAACCTTGGCTTCCCTGCGCGGAATCATTGTTGAACCGATGGGCGAAGGATTGCTTGCCGAATACTGCCGCCACCGGGGCGTTTCTGCGATCGTCAAGGGTTTGCGCTCGTCCTCGGATTTTGACTACGAGTTGCCCATGGCCACCATGAATCGTCAGCTGACCGGTGTTGAAACAGTGTTCCTTCCGGCCGAGGCCCACTACGTCCATCTGTCCTCAACACTGATCAAAGAGGTTAATGTCCTGGGCGGCGACATCTCGGACTTCGTTCCCAAATCCGTGTTGAAGCGGCTCCTTGCTGGCGAGCCTGCAACGGAACAGCCCCGCAGAGGGTAGGCTTGACCGGTACCTCGCAGCTTCATGCGGAGTGCCCCAAGCTGAAACCACCGCGTGCTTGCGCGCGCCCGGCGTCAGTTTGAGTCCTCAAGCGTGATCAGGCTAAGATGGTACGTCGGTCATATGTTCTACAGGAGTTCTCATTAAGCGAGATGCAAGTTCGCCCTTGGCGCTGGTAGTCAAGGACCTTGGACGCAGTCCAGGGACCATGCGGACACTCAACGAGCATGTACCTGCGCCAAGTGACCTTGGTGTGGCGCTCATTGGCGTAAAGGAAGGCTCGGATATCGAGCTGGATCTTCGCCTTGAGGCCGTACACGAAGGAATTCTGGTATCTGGCTCTGTCCTCGTCGAAGTAACCGGCGAGTGCGGTCGATGCCTGGATCCCCTTGCGTATGACCTTGAGGTCAATGTGCAAGAACTTTTCTTCTATGAAGGTGTTGAGCTTTCAGGCGAAGAAGACGATGAAGAGCAACGTCGAGTCGAGTACGATCTAATCGATCTTGAGCCGGTGTTGCGGGACGCAGTTGTCACTATGCTGCCGTTCCAGCCGGTGTGCCGGGAAGACTGCCAGGGTCTGTGCTCCGAATGCGGAGCGCGCCTGGAAGACGAGCCGGGGCACCACCACGAGGTCATTGACCCTCGCTGGGCTGCCCTAGCTGATCTGGCTAAGACTGACCGGCAAACCGATTAGTAAGTGTTCGTCTAAGAGAGAAATGAGATAGCCGTGGCTGTTCCCAAGCGGAAAATGTCTCGCGCAAATACACGCGCCCGCCGTGCCCAGTGGAAGGCAACTGCCCCCAACTTGGTCAAGACCATCGAAAACGGTCAGGTTGTCTACAGCCTGCCGCACCAGGCAAAGGTCGTCACTGACTCTGCCGGCACCGCGCTGTTCCTTGAATACAAGGGCCGCAAGGTCGCAGACGCCTAATCTGCCGTACAGGCTGACTAAGGATGTCTTCAACTGAAGAGCTTCTGAAGCGTCTCGGTGTCTCGATTGACACCGAGACGCTTCGTCTTGCTCTGACACATCGCTCATACGCGTATGAGAACGGCGGGATTCCCACCAACGAGCGCCTGGAGTTCCTTGGCGACTCCATCCTGGGATTCTCCGTTACGGATTCTCTTTACCGTGAGAATCCCTCGCTTCCGGAGGGCGAGCTTGCCAAGCGGCGTTCCGCCGTCGTCAGCACGCGCGCCCTGGCCGGAATTGGCCGGTCGATCGGCGTTGGGGAGTTCATCTACCTCGGGCAAGGCGAAAAGCTGACCGATGGCAAGAACAAGGCCTCAATCCTGGCTGACACCATGGAAGCGTTGATCGGTGCCACGTACCTCTCGAACGACATCGAGACTGCGCGCCAATTGGTCATGCGCCTGGTAGGACCGCTCCTCAAGGATGCAGGTGCCTTGGGAGCAGGAACCGACTGGAAGACGAGCATTCAGGAACTGACCGCCAGCCGGCAACTTGGGGCCATCCACTACGCCGTAGAAGGTTCGGGACCGGACCACGCCCGCACTTTCGAGGCCGTGCTGAACATCGGTGGGACACCCTATGGCAGGGGTTCCGGCCACTCCAAAAAAGAAGCCGAGCAGGAAGCTGCCGCTGACGCCTGGCGAGCCTTGACGGCCCTGGACGCCACAACTGCCGGTCCTGCTTCCGACTGACTCCCATGCCTGAGCTTCCCGAAGTAGAGGTTGTCCGCCGTGGCCTGGCCCGTTGGGTCCGTGGCCGTTCCATCACTGGCGTTGATGTCCTTGATCCACGTTCCATCCGCAGGCATGCCCTTGGGACGGAAGACTTCGTCGGAAACCTTGAACACGCCACGGTGCAGGATGTCGTCCGTAGGGGCAAATTTCTCTGGTTGCCGCTGGCCATGAACAACACCCTGGAGTCCACTCCTGCAGAACTCCCTAAGGTGGCTCTGATGGCGCATCTGGGGATGAGCGGCCAACTGCTGATGCAGGACCCCCACGTCCAGGACGAGAAGCACCTCAAAGTCAGGATCCGGCTCAGTCCTGCAGAAGGTATGCCGGAGCAACTGCGGTTCGTCGACCAGCGTATATTCGGCGGCCTGTTCGTCACGTCCTTGGTGCCGACGCCCGACGGTGGGCCAGGTGGGCTGGGCGAAACGCCGCTGCCCGAAATCGCCGAGGAAGCTTCCCATATTGCCAGGGACCCGCTGGACCCATACTTCTCGTTTGAGGACTTCTACCGCAAGGTCAAGAGTCGGAAGACCGGACTGAAACGGGCGTTGCTGGACCAATCAGTCATTTCGGGCATAGGCAATATCTATGCCGATGAAGCCCTGTGGCGTGCGCGCCTTCATTACGCCAGGGCGACGGATACCTTGCGCCGTCCCGATGCCGAGCGGTTGGTGGAGGCGGTCAAGGATGTCATGAACGCTGCGTTGGCCGCTGGAGGGACAAGTTTTGATTCGCTGTATGTGAACGTCAACGGCGATTCGGGGTACTTTGCGCGGTCCCTCAACGCCTATGGGCGGGCCGGAGAATTGTGTGGCCGCTGTGAGGAAATGGGCCTGCACAGCATCATGAAGAGGGAACAGTTCATGAACCGCTCTTCCTACACTTGCCCCGTCTGCCAGCCGCGGCCACGGAACGGACGTTGGTAGAGCCAAAACTGTTCCCGAATCCGGGTGGCAATGGCAGACTGTCCCCATGAACAGCTTGGCGCTTCGAATCGCCATCGCGCAGGCCAACGCCACCACAATGTGGGTGGCGTCAGTTCTACCTGTGACACTTCCTGAATACGCGTCCACCTTTCCCCTGAGCGGCCCTTCCGGATCAGGTAAGCCATGATGGCGCGGCGGCTGGTCATCGCGGGTATTTGCCTTGCCGTGCTGATTGCCGCCGTCGCCATAGTGCTGGACCAGATGGCAAAGCCGGGTGCCACCTCCGCGCAGAGCCCGCCATCCTCCAGTTCAAGCCCGGGTGCCACTCCTTCGGGCGCCGGCACGTCTACGTCCGGCAGTACGGCGTCGGGAGCTGAGGGCAGTGGAACCGGTACCGGCGGGACCGAAACAAACGGAACCGGGAACGACGACGGCGGAGGTTCCGGACCTTCCACCGCCAAACCGCTGGAGGTCCTCCCGCCGGTAACTGCCACCCCCACGGGATTACCTGCACCGACGGCGCCTGCCCCGCTCATCACAGGCGCGCTCCCGGCAGCTGGCAGTGCGTCAGGTGAAATGGTGGACGGCTGGCCTGACGGAGTCCTCACTCTGCCCTCCGGGACCACCATAGGATCTACCTCCGTGTCGACGTCGGGCAATATCCTCCAAGTGACTGCGGACGGTATCCTTGCCAAACCGCGGGCCGAGGTCCTCGATTTCTTCCGTCAATCCCTGGTTTCGCACGGCTTCTGGTCGGAGGAAGCCCCCGCTGCGCAGGACGCTGTAGCCGCTCGATTTGTGCGGGGGACGGACTCCGTGACGGTTTCAGTGTCCACCACGGGGACAGGCAGCTCGCGCTTCCAGCTGCTGGGCAGCCTTCACACTACGGCGGGCTAGGGGCATCCATGTACATTTCGCTTTCGGACCGCAGCGGCGGTAAACGCGACAAGCCACAGGGCAACGGAACGGCACTGGCAAGCGAGGTGCCGTTCCGTTTGTCCCCTGTCATCCTGTGGCTGGGCATCGTGAGCATGGTGACTGATGTGTCCTCCGAGTCCGTTACGGCAATCCTTCCCCTGTACGTGACCGGGTTCCTGGGGCTGTCCACCATCGCTTTTGGATTCATTGACGGTATTAATCAAGGTGCCAGCGCCATCGTCCGGATCGCTGCCGGCTGGGCTGCGGATCGCAGCGGCCACCCCAAACGGATCGCCTTGGCCGGCTACGGACTATCCATGCTCGCCAGGATCGGGTTCCTCTTCGCAGGGGGATTCTGGGCGATCGCCGCCATCGTGACGGGGGACCGGATTGGCAAGGGGATTCGCACGGCTCCCCGGGACGCTCTCATATCAGTGTCCGCGCAGCCTGAACATTTAGCCCGGTCCTTCGGCGTGCACCGAATGCTGGACAACATCGGGGCTGCGGCCGGCCCGTTGATTGCCTTTTTTGTGTTGTTAATGATTCCACAAGGCTTCAGCACTGTTTTTGTGGTGTCATTGGCGTTCGCCGTGATCGGCGTCGCCGTTTTGGCTTTGGTTGTGCCTGACATCCAGGCCCGGGGACTGAAAACTGCCGGCGGACGGGAGGGGCGCAGGCTTTTCGCTTTTTCCTGGAGCCATCTCAAGGAACCTGGGCTGGGCAAGCTGCTGATTGCTGCCGGGCTCCTGGGACTGGTGACCATTGGCGATGGGTTCATTTACTTGGTGTTGCAAGCCAGGGATTCGTTTGCCGTCCAGTGGTTCCCGCTGTTGTTTGTGGGTACCAACGTAGTGTTCCTGGCGCTGGCCATTCCGCTGGGACGGCTCGCGGACCGGGTGGGCAAGGTTCCGGTGTTCATTGGCGGGCACCTCGCCTTACTGATCACGTATTTGCTGGCGGCGGCCCCCTTTGGCGGGCTGTGGGGAACCGTGGGCTGCCTGGTTCTGCTGGGGGCGTTCTACGCAGCAACCGACGGCGTCCTGGCCGCCTTGGCCAGCCAGTTGACACCACCTGGCAAGCTTGCCACGGGTATCGCCTCGGCGCAGACCGTGGTGGCGTTGAGCCGCATGACCGCCTCCGCGGGTTTCGGCGTTCTCTGGTATGCCGTGGGTGCATCCACGGCAATGATCGTGGCCGGTGCCTTGCTGGCCTGTGCCTTGGTTGCTGTGGCGCTCATCCTGCGTGGTACAAAGTCCGGTCCCCGCAGCGACCTGGGCGGAGGGGCATGAGCGGAACCCTGGCTGCCGGCAAAACCAAGTGGGGAATTCTCCTGGCCGTGACAGCCATTGTTCTGGTGGCGGCCGGCATTTATGCCGTGGGAGCCTACCAGCGCTTTGAGGAGAGCCGTACCGCAGCCTCGTCAGTGGGTGTTACGGCGGGCCAACCGCTTCCGGGCGTGCCATTCGTCCTGTTCCGGAATACAGCATCGGGCCAGGGCTATGGCAACGCGGCAACCGTGCCGCTGAGTGCTCCGAGCGGCACCAGGGCCGTCAGCGACCAAGAGTGTGACCGCGTCTATGGAACCCATGAAACAGTGGTGTGCCTCAAGACAAACCGGGGCCTGGTCACAGCTTTCGAAGCGGCTGTGCTGAACAGCGATTGGCAACAACAGCGGACCTGGCCTGTCCCGGGCATTCCCAGCCGGACCCGGATCAGTCCGGACGGGTCCATGATTGCCACCACGGTGTTTGTCACCGGGCACTCGTACGCAACAGCGGGCTTTTCCACGGCGACGGAGATCACCCTGCCGGGTGGGACCTCCGGAAACCTTGAGGACTTCGCCCTCATGGTGAATGGGGAGCGCCTGGTCTCTACGGACAGGAACATTTGGGGTGTCACGTTCGCTCCGGGCCAGAGTGATGTCTTCTACGCCACCGCTGCGTCATCGGGCCGGATCTGGCTGGTCCGTGGGAGCCTTTCGGCGAGGACCCTCACGGCCATGCACGACAATGTGGAGTGCCCGTCGATATCGCCGGACGGAACCCGGATTGCCTTCAAGAAGAACGACGGCGGGGCGTTGGCTGCGCACTGGAAAGTCGCTGTGCTTGACCTCGCTACGGGACAGGAAACGGTCCTGTCGGAAAAGCGAAGCGTGGATGACCAGATTGAATGGTTGGACGACCACAACCTGCTTTACGGTTTGGCGGATGAGGCTGTTGAAGGGGACAGCAACATCTGGAAACTGGGGACCGAAGCAGCGTCGCAGCCCAGCCTGTTCATCGCCCATGCGTGGTCGCCCAGCGTAGTGCGCTGACCGGAGGCGGAGCAGCCGGCCCGCGACAACACAACTCCGCTGGCGCCCGGCCCGGAGTTCGGGGGCAGTGCGCCAGCGGAGCCAGCCTTTACCTTCGGGTCAGCAGAGCCCGAGCAACCCGCAGAGCAGCCCACCGGATTGTGTGGGGCTGGGCGACGGACTCGGAGTTGCCGTTGCCGTCGCCGTTGGTGACGGTGTAGGCGTCGGGGTTGCCGTTGCCGTTGGTGTAGGTGACGGAGCCGGTGCAGCCAGCTGTTGTGCCGGCGCTGTGGTGGAGTACACCACATCCACAAAGTAGTTCGTGGCATTCCAGGAGCTGGTCGGCATGACCCCGCCAGTGCCATACCGGTAGCGTCCGTTATTTGGGCCGCTGGCTGTGAATACTCCGCTGGTGTATGTCTGGTTGAAGAACCCAGAGGTGTAGGAGTAGCGGCCATTGGGTGCTCTGTACGAGACGACGTAGGTTTGGCCCGTCACCAACGCCACAGGGGTTGCCAACGTAGCGGTCTGCCAGCCAGTGGGTGTTTCATTGGTAAAGGTCACCTGGGCCAGGCGTGTGCCTGCCGAGTTCCAGAGCGATCCCACGTGGGTTCCGGTATTGCCGGTCCCTTTGTAGAAACGGATGCCCGTGACGTTCCCGGCCTGCGAAACGGTGAAGGCAGTCCCCAGTTCAACGGACAAGATATCGGGTGCCGATAGCGTCTGGGGTGTCAGAGCGCCGAAGATGGTGGATACCTGGACGGCCGGTGCAGCGGTGGTGAATTGCCAGTTGGTAGTGGGGAACGCATGCCCCTGTTGGGAGACAACGTTAGCCACGCTGGCGGAAATCACCGTGCTGTTGGGAAGAGGTGCGGCAGGGGTGAACGTGACGGACTTGCTGTCCGCAGAGAGGGCTGCTGTGCCGGCCACAGAGGCGCCGTTGGCCGTCAGAGTAAACGACGAGCCCGTATTGATGGCGGAGGAGAACGTTATGGATGGCTTCACATCCGTCGGAATCCCGGTGGCACCTGGGGCGGGAACTTGCTCGGACACCGTCAGTGGCGGTGTTGAGGTAGCGAAGACCAGGTCCACCAGGTAACTGGCAGTGGACGTGGCATTGGGGAAATCGCTGTTATAGGCGAAGGCCCCCGAATCCGCGTCGGTGCGCAGTGGCCCACTGGTGAAGCCGGCACCAAACCCTCCGGCAGTGTAGGAGTACTTACCCGTCGGAGCCTTGTAGGCTGCTACGTACTCCGTGTCGGCCTCGATATTCACTGGCTGGCTGAAGGAAGCGGTCTGCCAACCAGAACTGGATTCATTGGTGAAGGTGACTGTGGCCAGGAGTTGACCGGTGGCCGTGTAGAGCGATCCAGTGTGTGTTCCTGTGTTGCCGGCCGCCTTGTAGAAGCGCACACCGGTTACCTGGCCAGCCGTATCACTGGCAAACCGGACCCCAAGTGACAACGGCACGCCGTCGTTGGCGTCAGGCGTCGTGGGCGTCACTGTGTCCTGGTAGAGCGTGCAGGGGCACACGCCAGGCGTCCTGGGAGCCGGAACTGTGGTGAAGCTCCAGGTGCCACCAGCCGTCATCGGCTGCCCGGACACTGATGTTGCCGTCACCGTTGCCGTGTAGGACGTCCCTGCAGTGAGTGCCGCAGTGGGCGTGAAGGTGACCTTACGGCTCGTAGCGTCGTAGCTGGATGTCCCGGCTACGGCAGCTCCGCTGGTGACCTTCAATGCCATGGTGACGCTCGACGCAACGGCGGCCTCCGACAGCACGGCACTGACAGCAGTGTTGAGGGGAACGCTGGACGCATTCGGCAACGGCGAATGCGAACCCACCGTGAACGGGGTGTTCGGTACAGTGACCACCACGTCCACCAGATAGCTGGCTGTGGACCGCGAGGACGCAAAGTCGCCGCTGTACGTGTAGGCGCCAGCGTCAGACGCTGCCCGGAGCGGTCCTACGCTCATGCCGGAACCGAAACCGTTGGCAGTTGCCGAATACGTTCCGGTCAGGGACTTGTAGGACACGATGTATTCGGTATTGGCAGCCATCTGGACTGGTTGGCTGAACATGGCAGTCTGCCACCCGGACGCACTCTCGTTGGTGAACGCCACCGTGGCCAACTGCTGGCCGGTGGCCGAGTACAGGGCGCCGTTGTGGGTGCCCGTGTTTCCAGCGGACTTGTAGAAGCGAACACCCAGCACCTCGCCCGCGGACACGCTGGAGAATCTCACACCCAGGGTCACGGGCACGCCCTCACGGAGCTCCGCGATTCCCGGGGTCACCGAGTCGTCAAAAAGGCTGCAGGGGCAGGAACCCGGCACAGGCAGGGTGGCGGCGGTGGTGAAGGACCAGGTCCCGCCTGCTGTCACGGGACCACCGACAGAGTCGGTGCCGGCCAACGTCGCCGTGAATTGGGTACTGAACGCCAAGGCGCTCGACGGCGTGAAGGTCGCCCGCCGCGTGGCGGCGTCATACGCTGTGGTTCCCGCCACTGGACCCGTTGGGGACTGCAACGTGAGTTGGACGCTGGCTGCCGTAACAGGCTTGGAGAATACAGCGCTGACCTTCGTATTGACTGACACGCTGGACGAAGACGGGATGGGCGTGTGGCCCGAGACCGTCATGGGCGAGCTGTCAACGGTGCTGAACAGGGCATCGGCAAAGTAGTTTCCGCCGTTGTAGCTGGTGGTCGGGAAGCCTTGGGACGTGCTGTACACGCCGGCCGGTTCGGCGCCGAAGCCACCGGCCACCTTCAGCGGGGCATCCGTGGAACCAAAGCTCGCCCATTGATAGTCCTTGGTGGCGTAGTGGCCGTTGGGTGCCCAATAGGAGGCTGTGTACTTTTGCCCGGCCGCTACAGGCACTGCCTGGCTGAACAGGGCCGTTTGCCAACCGGAAGCAGTCTCGTTGGTGAACGTCGTTGTCGCCAGGCGCTCGCCGGTGGAGCTCCACAGGGATCCGGTGTGGGTTCCTGTATTGGCTGTGCTCTTGTAGAAGCGGACACCTGTGATGAAGCCGTCCACTGACGGGGTGAAACGCAGGCCCATCTCGTAAGCGCCGCCATCGCCGGAGTCCTTGACCACTGGAATGGTCTGGCCGAAGACGCTGTACGGGCCGCTAAGGGTGATGCTCCTGGTCACGGCCGTTCCGATGTTGGCGCTGTCGTCAATGGCCCGCGCCTGAACGGTGGCCGTCGTGAGGCCCTTCTGGATGTAGGTGTAGGTCCACGTCTGCTTTCCCTGTGCAGGGTGCCAGGTGGCACCCCCATCAGTGGAGACTTCGACGCCGGCCACCACACCGCCAACATCGGCGGCAGTTCCGGTCACGGTAACGCTGCTGCCGTGTGCCACGGTGGCTCCGGTGGCGGGAGCAGAGATGGCCACTGTTGGTTTGGTGGTGTCAGTGCTCGCTACGGCAGCAACCAGTCCGGCTGCCCTGGTTGCCGGTTGCGCGCCCATATCGGCCAGCAGGTTGACCTGCGCCTGCCGCATCCGGACATCGGCAGGTGCGCCATCGCCGTCGTGCTCCTGGTCCAGGCCCCACGTCCACTGGACGCTTCCGGCGGAAAAGACCAAAGCGCCACTGGCTGCCTTGTAGAGGGTCACGTTGTGGGTAGTGCTTCCTGGTGCCACGGTATTGCCGAAGTCCTGAAGGTACTCGGGCACGCTGCCAACAGTGGTGGAGAGCCGGATGAGCCCCGCCGGCCGGAAGCCATTGTCCAGGTCTTCATTGGATTCGTAGCCCACGGTGTGTGCCGCAAGGGCTGCAGAAGACCCTGCAGGCAACGATGCAAGGGTGGTGTTTCGCCAGAGCCTGGTCTTCCCTTCGTCCGCTTTGACAGTGATGGGCAGGTCCGAGTGGTTGGACATGTACATGGTGCCGGTCAGGCCATTCTCCGGCAGCCCGCCGCCATTGGCCTGGGAGGCAAAGCGCGGGTCGCGCCAAGTGCCTGTCCACTGGGCGCTGGGATCAATCTTGGCGTTGCCCCAGGTTTCCTTGTAGCAAGTGAGCGTCCGGTTGGCGGCGCCGTCCACCGTTGAGGGTTCAAAGCGGGTACGCCAGTACATCTCGTTGCCCGACAGGAATTGCAGGTTCACCCCGGCGTCCCGGGCAGCAGTGACGTTGGCCCGTTGGGGGCCGGACCAATACTCGTCGTGCCCGACGGACAGGAACACCTTGTGGTTCAGCAATTCCGCGCCGCTGCGATCGGTATCAAGGCCGCTGATATAGCTGACGTCATAACCGTTCTGTTCCAGGAAGCGAACCATGGGGTACTCATTGGAGAAGTAGAAGTCGCGGCCACCGGGGCCGTCCCTGGTTGCCATGGGACGGTTGTAACTGACTTTGTAGGACCGGCCGTTAGCGGCACCCTGGTAGAAGTCCGAGCCGCCGTAGGTGTTGTAGGCCTGCCAGGTCTGGTCAGCGGTCTGGAAGACGACGGCGGAACGGTTGCCGTCGTTGCGCACGACGAACGTGATGTGGCTCTTCGCTCCCGTGTCAGGGCGCGTGAGCAGCGCAATGTAAACGCCGGACACAGCCGTAGCCGGTACCTGCCACGTTGCAGACACCGCCCACGTACCGCAGTCATAGAGTTCGGTGCTCACGTCAGTCCGGCAAGCGGGCTGGTTCTGGCGGAGGACCGACGGCGTCACATCGGCGATCTTCCGGGCCCCGTTGCCGCCGTACCAGCCTGTCCGGTAGATGCCAATGGTGTACGTGAGCGCATTTGTGTCCACCTTGAAGCGGATGGGCTGCCCGGCGTTGACGCTGATCTCAGTGGAGAAGCCCTGGATACTGTCGTCGCCGGCACCGTTGATGTCCCACTCGGAGGGCGGACTTCCGGTTTTGGAGTTCTCGCACGCCACCAGGTTCACCACCGGATCGCAAGGACCGGCAGCCACTGCAGGGCCTGCGGTGAGGGGAAGCAAAGCCGCCACCATGGAAATCACCAAAGGCACAAGGAGTCCCTTGAGGCTTCGCTGGGGTCGGGTAGCTGAAGGACCGGGCATCAGAACTCCTGGAGTGGTACGCCAATTGCTTAGACGGGCCCGCCGATTTCCGTGCACGGTCCCTGCTTGTCGCTCCCCAGCCAGGGTCAAACCAAGATCTTCAGTTGTGTAACTCAGGGTTTCTGCACTTGGGGTCGTCGTTCCGAAGATCGGGACCGGATCCGGAAGGGACGGAACAGAAGTTCACGCCATTGCCGGATCACCGGAACGATAAGGCCAAGTAGCCCTTGGCAGGAGTGTAGGGGTGCAGCCTGCCGCCCGCAAGGCGTTCCGGCATCAGATCCGTAGATTTCCATCAAACGGCAGTAGATTTAGGGGATACAACCACCCGGGCCACCCAGGAGAACCGAAGCGCCTTGCACCTTAAAAGTCTGACTGTCCGAGGATTCAAGTCGTTCGCGTCGGCCACGACGTTCGACTTCGAGCCCGGCGTCACTGCCGTCGTAGGACCCAACGGATCGGGCAAATCCAACGTGGTGGATGCGCTGGCCTGGGTCATGGGGGAGCAGGGCGCCAAGACCCTGCGCGGCGGAAAAATGGAAGATGTCATCTTCGCCGGCACCTCCGGCAGGGCACCGTTGGGCCGCGCCCACGTGTCCCTGACCATAGACAATGCCGACAATGCGCTCCCCATCGAATACAGCGAAGTCACCATCTCCCGGACACTCTTCCGTACCGGGGGATCCGAATACGCCATCAATGGCGCACCGTGCCGTCTCCTCGATATCCAGGAACTCTTGTCAGACTCCGGCCTTGGCCGGGAAATGCACGTCATCGTGGGGCAGGGCCAACTTGACCGCGTCCTGCACGCTACCCCCGAGGACCGCCGGGGATTCATTGAGGAAGCTGCGGGAATTCTCAAGCATCGCCGCCGCAAGGAAAAGACCGTCCGCAAGCTGGAAGCAATGCAGGCCAACCTTGCACGGCTCGGAGACCTCACAGCTGAGATCCGGCGCCAACTCACTCCACTGGGCAAGCAGGCAGAAATAGCGCGGCGCGCCCAGACGGTTCAATTCGATGTACGCGATGCCCGGGCCCGCCTCCTTGCCGACGACCTCGTGCAGCTCACAACCAGCCTCGAACAGGACGTTGCCGACGAAGCTGCGCTCAAGGAACGCCGTGTGGTGGTCGAAACCGGGCTGGGAGTGGGACGGCGTCGCCAGGCAGCCTTGGAGCAGCAGGCCGCCCAAGCCACCCCGCGCCTCAACGCAGCACGCGACCATTGGTACCAGCTTTCAGCAGCCCGGGAGCGCCTGAGATCACTGGGCTCGCTGGCCTCTGAACGCCGCAGGCTCCTCGGGTCCTCGGAGGCCACCCCAGACACCGGCCGTGATCCCGAACAGCTTGAGCGCCAGGCCGTCCGGGTTCGGGAAGAGCAGTCGGCTTTGGAACACGACATCCTGGCAAAACAGGCTGCACTCCTTGAAGCAACGGTCGCGAAGGACGGGGCAGAGGCGCTCGCAGCTGCCGAGGACAAGCGGCTGACCGCCATGTTGAGGGCAGCCG
Source organism: Arthrobacter sp. yr096 (assembly GCF_900108925.1). NCBI lineage: Bacteria > Bacillati > Actinomycetota > Actinomycetes > Micrococcales > Micrococcaceae > Arthrobacter > Arthrobacter sp. yr096. Next base: position 1,018,788 of record NZ_FNYI01000001.1, read on the forward strand.
CCGATCGGCGTGAAGGCCTGGCCAGGCTGGCCGGTCAGGTTGCCGCCGCTCGATCCCGTGCCGAGGCCGCCGAAGCCGAACGCGGCCGCCTCCGCGAATCACTTGCATCGGGCGACGAACGGCGCCGCAAGGCCCAGAGCGAGTTCACAGCCCTCGAATCCCAGGTGGCCGGCGTCGAAGATGGCGAAGAGAGCCTCGATGCTGAGTATGAGAATGCCAACGATGTCCTGGATGCTGTCCTCGCCGAAATCGAGGAATTGAAAACTTCCGAGGCCGAAGCTGTCCGCGAAAGGGACGCCCTCACGGCGCGCCGTGACGCGCTGCAACTGGGACTCAACCGGAAGGACGGCTCTGGCAGCATCCTCACAGCCGACGGCATCCTGGGGCCCTTGGCCGCGTTGATAGCAATCGAGCCTGGCTACGAGGCGGCCATAGCTTCCGCTCTGGGAAGCGCCTCGGATGCTTTGGTGGTCGCCGGCCCGAAGGCCGCCGTCGCAGCCATCCAGTCGTTGAAGGATGACGACGCCGGCAGGGCAGCTTTGCTTCTGGGCGGCGGTTCCGTTGTGAATGACGAACGGCACGCTGTATCAGAGCTGCCCCCCGGCGGACGTTGGGCAGTCGACGTCGTGAAGATCGCTGATCCATCCGCCCAAGGTGCCTTGGCGCTGCTGGCCCGCACCGTCGTCGTCGATGATCTTGAGGCAGCCGCAGAGCTCGTCGGGGATCATCCGGAGGTCAGGGCTGTCACCCGGGAGGGTGACGTCGTTACCCATGTGACCATCATGGGCGGCTCGGCCACCGCTCCATCGCTGCTTGAAGTCCAGGCAGCAGTGGACGACGCCGTTGCCAGGCTTCAGGAGGTCACAGCCCGCCTGGAACGTGGGCGGTTCGCCTTGGCAGGAGCTCAAGCCCGCCGCGACGAAGCACAGGACCGGGCCGATGCCGCGCTGGAGCGGTTGCACGAATCCGACGCCAGGCTTGCCGCTGTGGCGGAACGTCTGGGCCATCTCAACTCCCTGCTGCGCAGTGCAGTGGGAGAAAGCGAAAGGCTTGCCGCCTCCATGGCGAAGGCTGAAGCGAATATCGCCGAGGCCCAACTTGACCTTGAAGTCGCCGCGGAGCGTCTGGCTGCTGCACAGGAGGCCCCGGACGAGGAACCATCAACGGATCAGAGGGATGAACTCGGAGTTCGGGCAAGGGCCGCCCGGGCGCTTGAAACAGAGGCCCGTCTGGCACTTCGTACAGCGGAAGAGCAGTTGGGTGCCATCAGTAATCGAGCGGCATCGCTGGAACGGGCAGCAGCTACGGAACGACGCGCCCGTGAAGAGGCGGCACGCAGGGCGCAGCGACGACGTGCCCAGGCACAGCGCGCCGCGGCCGTAGCCTCGGCCGCAGAACAGACACTGAAGTTCCTCGATATCTCCGTGGAACTGGCCGGCTGGGAGCGCGACCTCGCGGAACAAACCCGGGAGCAACTGGAGAAAGAACTGGCAGAGGTCCGTTCCGGGAACGATGCCCTCGCCCGGGAACTCGCAGACCTGACCGATTCCGTGCATCGCGATGAGATGGCGCGAACCCAGCAGCGGTTGCGCATTGAAGCCCTGGAGGCACGGTCCATCGAAGAACTGGGTCTCTCTGCTGAGCAGCTTGTGGCCGATTACGGTCCGGACCAACCCGTGCCGCTTCCTGCCGGAACCACCACCGACAAGTGGGCTGAGCTCCGCGCACCAGTGGATGAGAACGGAGACCCTGTGGTTGAAGGGGTTCCGTTCGTCCGCGCTGAGCAGGAAAAACGGCTCAAGAAAGCTGAACGGGACCTCGCGGCGCTGGGCAAGGTCAACCCGCTGGCGCTCGAAGAGTTTGCCGCCCTGGAGGAACGGCATCAATTCCTCAGTTCCCAGCTGGAAGACCTGAAGTCCAGCCGGAAGGATCTCCTGGACATCATCAAAGAGGTGGACAACCGCGTTCAGCAGGTCTTCACGGAGGCCTTTGCCGATACCTCGGCCCAGTTCGACCACGTCTTCGCCAGGCTTTTTCCTGGTGGCGAGGGCAGGCTGGTGCTTACTGACCCGGACGACATGCTGACCACTGGAATCGAAGTGGAGGCCAGGCCGGCAGGCAAGAAGATCAAGAGGCTTTCGCTCCTCTCCGGCGGTGAGCGCTCCCTGACCGCAGTGGCACTCCTGGTGGCGATCTTCAAGGCACGGCCGTCGCCGTTTTATGTCATGGACGAAGTGGAGGCAGCGTTGGATGACACCAACCTCGGCCGGCTCATCACTATTTTCGAAGAATTGCGGGAGTCCAGCCAGCTGATCGTGATCACCCACCAAAAGCGCACCATGGAAGTCGCCGACGCGCTTTATGGCGTGACCATGAGGGGCGATGGCGTCTCCACCGTCATCAGCCAGAGGCTCGGTGCCGGGGCTTAGCTTTATGAGAAGGTAGGGGAGTGAACGATTTCCTACCCATAATTCTGTCCATTCTCGCTGCGCTCGTGGTGGTCGGCGGACTCGTGCCGGTACTCCTGAAGGCCCGGAAGTCCGGCGCCAAGTACCCAGGAACGCGGGATGCGAACGACCCCCTCCAGTCATCGGCAGCAGGCGGCGGAACCCTTGTGGAGGACCGCCCGGACGCGGTGAAGGCGCCGGCCCCAACTTTTGACGGAACCGTCGAAGGCACGGATGTGCCGGACGACGCCGCCGGGCTCGAAACCATCGCGATTGATACTCCGGCTCCGGTGGAGGGTCGCCTGACGCGCCTCCGCGCGCGCCTGATCAAATCCAACAACATCCTCGGCAAGGGCCTCCTTGCCTTGTTGTCCGGCGACAAGATCGACGAAAACGTGTGGGATGAGGTGGAAGAGACCCTCTTGCTGGCCGATCTCGGTACAGAACCCACCATGCAGCTGGTTGATGCCCTGCGGGAGCGCGTCAAGGTGCTGGGCACCCGCAGCCCCGAAGACGTCAAGGCCATGCTTCGTGAAGAACTCATCAAGCTCGTTGATCCCACCATGGACCGGTCACTGAATGTGGAGCGAAAGGCGGACCGGCCCGCCGTCGTGCTTGTTGTGGGTGTGAACGGCGTGGGCAAGACCACCACCGTCGGCAAGCTGGCACGTGTCCTGGTGGCGGAAGACAAGGATGTCCTGTTGGGCGCTGCTGATACGTTCCGCGCGGCAGCGGCAGAGCAATTGGCGACGTGGGGCCAGCGGGTGGGCGTCCCCACCGTTAAGTCCGACATCGACGGCGCCGACCCCGCCTCTGTAGCCTACGAGGCCGTGAAGGCCGGTATCGACCAGGAAGTCGACGTAGTCATGGTGGACACCGCGGGCCGCCTCCAGAACAAGACGGGCCTGATGGACGAGCTCGGCAAGGTCAAGCGGGTCATCGAGAAGCTGGCAGAGGTTGATGAAGTACTGTTGGTCCTGGACGCCACAACAGGCCAAAACGGCCTGAACCAGGCACGCGTTTTCGCCGAGGTAGTCAATATCACGGGCATTGTGCTGACCAAGCTGGACGGAACCGCCAAGGGCGGCATTGTTGTGGCTATCCAGAAGTCACTGGGTGTCCCGGTGAAACTCATTGGCTTGGGCGAAGGCCCGGACGATCTTGCACCGTTCGACGCCGAAAGCTTTGTGGACGCGCTCCTCAACTAGCGCTCCAGCTACAAACTGACTGGCAGGTGTGGTTGTTCTGCGCTTCAGGACAACCCCACCTGCCAGTCAGTTTTTGGGTTTAAGGGGCTCGCGCGCAAACAGCCAGCCTGCAGCTGTGAGCAGCAGTACACCGCCGGTCATGCCGAACGCCCACCCATAGCCCAGACGGTCAGCGAGGAGACCCGCCACAACAGGACCGATGATGGCGCCCGTATCGGCGGCCATTTGGAAGACTGCCAGAACCTTGCCTCCGGAGCGTCCCCGGCCAATCACGTCGGCGACGGCGGCTTGCTGCGCCGGGCCCAGCAAGCCGGAGCCGAATCCCGCTACCGCGGACGCAATCAGGAACCCTGTGAGGTCCGTTGTCAGGCCAATGACGCCGGTAGCAAGCCCGGTGATGACGAGTCCCGGGATCAGCAGGGGCTTCCGTCCCCAGGCATCGGCCAAACGCCCACTGAAGGTGAGGGCCAGGGCGTTGCCCACAGCGAAGATGGCGAGCGCCCACGCCGCCGTTGCCGGTTGTGACTGCAGGACGGCAACGGCGAACAACGGGATGGTGGCCATGCGGACGCCGAATGTCACCCAGCCGTTGCCGAAGCTCGAGAAAACCGCTGCGCGGTAGGCCGAATCACCGAGCGCTTCCTTCAGCGTCATCGCCGGGGCAGGAGCAGCGTCTGCCGCGGTGTTGCCTTCGCCGCCCAGCATGGTGCGGACCACCAAAGCCGCCGCCAACAGAGCCGCGGCGTACGCGAGGAAGGGGACCCGGAGGCCGAAGCCCGCCAACAAGCCGCCCACCACCGGGCCCAGCACACTCCCGATCAGGAACGCAGATGCATAGGCGCCGGAGACCCGGCCACGGCGTTCGGGTGGGGCGAGCCGGATGAGCAGGCCCATGGCCGCGACGGTAAACATCACCGAGCCGGCACCGCCGAGGCCGCGGAAGATCAGCAACTGCCAGTAATCCTGTGCAAAGGCGCACGCCGCTGTGGAGACTGCCACGATCAGAAGACCGGAGACGTACACATTCCGTTCGCCGAATCGTCCGATCAGGGCACCGCCCGCCGGGGCGAAGACCAGGCGCATGAACGCAAAGATGCTGACGATGATGGCGGCGGCCGTTGCCCCGACGTCGAATGTTGTGGCGAATTGCGGAAGGACAGGTGCCACCAGTCCGAATCCCAAGGCGATAAGGAATGCCGCGGCCAGCATGACCTTGATGTCGCGGGGGAGAGGTGCCTTCTCCGACTGGATCCTTGGTGCGTCAACGGATCTGGGAGACTGCGTCATCTGGTGCTGGTCCTTCACGTGGGTTCTTGTGGCGATATCCGGGTAATTCCGGTGAAGTCTGACGTCTGAAACATATCCGTAACACTGGGGATATGCACCATTTACGTTGGGGAGGTTGTTGTAACCAGCCCGCAATGTAAAACCCGCGCAGGTGAAACACGGCGGCACAAAACTCTTAAGCAGGACGCAAACGGCGTCAGGACAGCGGTTGAACCGCAGATCTAGCAAGAGAGGAACGTGCACCATGGAACTTACCGCAGGTCACGTATGGGTCATGGTGGCGGCGGCGCTTGTGCTGTTCATGACACCTGGTCTGGCATTTTTCTACGGCGGCATGACACGCGCCAAAGCAGCCCTGAACATGATGATGATGAGCTTCATCTCCATCGGAATCGTCGGAGTTGTTTGGGTGCTGTGGGGCGCCTCAATGAGCTCCGGCGAAGGCTTTATGGAGATCGTGGGCAACCCGTTCGCCACCTTCGGCCTGGAAGGCATCAGCACTCCTGATGGCTTGATCAAGGTAGGCTACGCAGCCACGTTCGCCATCATTACGGTGGCACTGATCAGCGGCGCCATCGCCGACCGTGCAAAGTTTGGCGCCTGGACCATCTTCGTCCCGGTCTGGGTCACCTTGGTTTACTGCCCGCTGGCCTACATGGTGTGGGGCGGCGGCCTGTTCGGTCCGGAAGGCGCCATCGGCAAGGCTCTCGGTCCGGCGATCGACTTCGCCGGCGGCACCGTAGTTCACATCAATGCAGGTGTAGCCGCGTTGGTCCTGGTCCTCATCATTGGTAACCGCCGCGGCTTCGGCAAGGACCCGAACCACCGCCCGCACAACATCCCGTTCGTTATGCTCGGAGCAGCAATTCTCTGGTTCGGCTGGTTCGGCTTCAACGGCGGTGCAGCCACCACTGCAGAGCAGGGCGGCCTGATCTGGGTCAATACCCTTGCAGCTCCGGCAGCCGCCATGATCGGCTGGCTCATCACTGAACGTATCCGCGACGGACACCCGACGTCGCTGGGCGCAGCCTCCGGTGTAGTTGCCGGTCTGGTTGCCATCACCCCCGCCTGTGCAAACGTCAGCCCGGTTGGTGCCCTCGGACTCGGTGTAGTTGCCGGTGTCGCGTCCGCTCTTGCTGTAGGTCTCAAGTTCCGCTGGGGATTCGATGACTCCCTGGACGTTGTAGGCGTCCACCTCGTCTCCGGCATCATTGGCACCGTTGCTCTGGGCTTCATTGCCCTTCCCACGGACGGTGTTGGCGGCGGTCTCTTCTACGGCGGCGGTATGACACAAATGTGGGCGCAGCTCGCAGCAGCCGGTATCGCCATCGCTTTCTCGGCCATCATGACGGCCATCATTGCCTTCGCCATCCACAAGACCATGGGCTTCCGGGTCTCCACCGAACAGGAGAACGTTGGCGTGGACCTCAGCCTGCACGCTGAGACGGCCTATGAGTTCGGTGTCAACGGCCACGGTGGCAGCTTCCAGCCGCTGCACGAAGCAATGACCGGCAAGTCCGAAGAGAAGGCTCCCGCAGAAGGCAAGGAGAGTGTCCAGGCATGAAGCTCATCACAGCGATCGTCCGACCCGAAAAGCTTGAAGCAGTCCGGGAAGGCCTCGAAGCATACGGGGTCCAGGGCCTGACGGTCAGCGCGGCCAGCGGGTACGGCCGCCAGCGCGGCTACACCGAGGTGTACCGGGGAGCCGAGTACAACGTGGACCTGCTTCCCAAGATCCGGATCGAGGTTCTCGCCACGGATGAGCAGGCAGATGACATCCTGGATGTTCTGATCGCCAGTTCCAACACCGGACGCGCCGGTGACGGCAAGGTGTGGACCGTGGATGTTTACGAAGCAGTCCGGGTCCGGACCGGTGAGCGCGGCGCAGCCGCAATCTAAGTTCGTAACGCACAACAAGCGGGCCGGGTACCCATCAAGGTACCCGGCCCGCTTGCGCGTTCCCGGTGTCTTTTTCTCTACTGCACGACGTCGCTGGGCCAGTTCGCCGGTCCGCGGCTGCCGGCGTCGTACTCATCCAGCGGAACGGTACCGCCCTCCCAGGCGCGCAGGACCGGCTCGATGATCCGCCAGCAGTCCTCCGCGGTGTCACCCCGGACTGAGAGAAGGGGGTCGCCTGTCAGGATGCCTTCCAGCACTTCTCCGTAGGGCAGCATGCCCGGGGCATTGAGCTCAGCCACCAGGCTTGCCCGGTCCAAGGTGAAGACGTCGCCCGGGCCGTTCACATCCACGTCCAACTGCAGGACGTCCGGACCGAAGCCGATCCGCAGCTGGTTGGGAGAATCCACGCCGGAGAATCCCTTGGGCAGGTGGGGGACGGGGCGGAAGGTGATTACGGCTTCCTTGCGCCGGTGTCCCAGGGCCTTGCCGGAGCGGAGGATGAAGGGGACTCCCTTCCACCGCCAGTTGTCGATGTCCACGTGGACCTCGGCCAGGGTTTCGGTATTTCGGGCCGGATCCACGCCTTCCTCGGCTGCGTAGTCCGGCACTGTCCGCTCCCCGAGGGTGCCTGCCGTGTACCGGGCGCGTCGGGTGGAGTGGCTGTAGGGCGCCTTGATGCTGCTGGCGCGCAGGACTGTGGCCACAGCGTCACGCAAGTCTCGTTCCTCGATGGTGGCCGGGGCGTCGATGGCCAGGAAAGCCATGATGTGGAGCAGATGGCTCTGGATCATGTCCCTAAGGGCCCCGGCATTGTCGTAGTAACGTGCCCGCCCCTCAAGGGCCAGGTCCTCGTCAAAGACCACTTCAATCTTCTCGATGTGTTCGCGGTTCCACACCGGCTCCAGGAACCTGTTGGCAAAGCGGAGGCCCAGGATGTTTAGCACGGTCGCTTTGCCCAGGAAGTGGTCCACTCGGTGGATATGGTCCTCGGGTACCAAGGTGGCCAGTGTCTTGTTCAGCTCATGTGCCGATTCCGCGCCCGAACCGAAAGGTTTCTCCATGACCAGGCGTGTCCCTGCAGGCAGTTGGTCCTGATGGAGGACCTCACATGCCTTTTGGCTGACCTGCGGTGGGAGGGCGAAGTAGATGGCAACAGGTCCCTCCAGTTGGGCCAAAAGCGCGGCCAGCGGTCCGTCCGCTGTCACATCCACCTGGTGGTATTCGGTAGCGTCGGCAACGCGGGCCAGCGCGGCGCGCCCGCTGGCGTCAGCTGTTTTCGATGCAGCCTCAAAGGCGCCGTCCACCCGTTGCCTCCATTGGTCGGGAGACCAAGGGTCAGATCCAGCGCCCACCAGTTGGAGCCCTGGAGCCCGTCCGGAAGCAAGGAGGCCGGCCAGCCCCGGGAGCAGGAGCCTGCCCGTGAGGTCCCCGGACGCGCCGAGGATGAGCAACGTTTTTACAGTTGTTTTGCTGGTCACTGTGCCAGCATGCCATCTTGCAGGTGCGACTTGGTACCCTAGATAGTCGAGTCCCCTAGTCGATTCAGATTTGTTGGGTTTGAGACATGTTTGCTGGGGGCAATCGTCAAGACTCTGGTGGGCCGCTTTGGCCGCCATTCGTAGACCATCGAAAGAAGTGCACGGCGCGTGTTCAATTCACTCTCTGACCGGTTGACAGCAACCTTCAAGAACCTCCGTGGCAAGGGCCGCCTCACCGAGGCTGATGTCGATGCCACCGTCCGGGAGATTCGCCGTGCCCTTTTGGACGCGGATGTTGCCGTGTCTGTGGTCCGCGAGTTCACCGGCCGCATCCGCGAACGCGCCCTGGGCGCTGAAGTCTCGGGAGCGTTGAACCCGAGCCAGCAGATCGTAAAGATCGTCAACGAGGAACTCAAGGAGATCCTCGGTGGTGAGACCCGCCGCATCCGCCTGGCCAAGACCGGGCCCACCATCATCATGCTCGCTGGCCTCCAAGGTGCCGGTAAGACCACCCTCGCCGGCAAGCTGTCCAAGTGGCTCAAGGCCCAGGGACACAGCCCCATGCTTGTAGCTTGCGACCTCCAGCGCCCCAACGCTGTCACGCAGCTCCAGGTTGTTGGCCAACGCGCAGGCGTCCCGGTCTTCGCTCCGCACCCCGGCGCGACCTCCGAACTTGAGCACCCCGCCGGTGACCCGGTGGCAGTCGCCAAGGCCGGCGTTGAGGAAGCCCGCCAGAAGCTGCACGACGTCGTCATCGTTGACACCGCCGGCCGCCTTGGCGTCGACGCCGAAATGATGGACCAGGCACGCCGTATCCGTCAGGCGATCATTCCCAACGAAGTCCTCTTCGTGATCGACTCCATGATTGGCCAGGATGCCGTCAACACGGCGATGGCCTTCGATGAAGGCGTCAACTTCACGGGCATCGTGCTGTCCAAGCTCGACGGCGACGCCCGGGGCGGCGCCGCTTTGTCAGTGGCGTCCGTTACCGGTAAGCCGGTCATGTTTGCGTCCACCGGCGAAGGCCTGGACGACTTTGAACTCTTCCACCCTGACCGCATGGCTTCCCGCATCCTGGACATGGGTGACGTCCTCACCCTGATCGAACAGGCAGAGAAGGCATGGGACAAGGACGAAGCCGCCAGGATGGCGAAGAAGTTCGCCGACCAGGAAGACTTCACCCTGGACGACTTCCTCGCCCAGATGCAGCAGATCCGCAACATGGGCTCCATGAAGAAGATGCTCATGATGATGCCGGGTGCGCAGAACATCCGTCAGCAGCTTGAGAACTTCGACGAAAAAGAGATCGACCGCGTCGAGGCCATCGTCCGCTCCATGACTCCTCATGAGCGTGTTGCGCCGAAAATCATCAACGGCTCACGCCGCGCGCGTATCGCCAAGGGCTCAGGTGTCCACGTTTCCGAGGTCAATGGCCTGTTGGAGCGTTTCGCCCAGGCGCAGAAGATGATGAAGAAGCTGGCCCAGGGCGGTGGCATGCCAGGTATGCCGGGAATGCCCGGGCTGGGCGGTCCCGGTGGCGGACGCAAGAACGGCAAGAACGCTCCCAAGAAGAAGGCCCGTTCCGGCAACCCGGCCAAGGCTGCGCAGGAGTTGCGCGACGCCGAGGCCAAGCGGGCCAATGCAGCCTCAGCTGCACCCACGGGCGCGGCTTTCGGACAGGGCGCCGCGGATTTCGACCCGTCTTCCCTCAACCTTCCCAAGGGCTTCGACAAGTTCCTCGGAAAGTAGACATCGCTTCCCAAGGGGCCGGGTCTGCCGGTCCCTTGGGATGTCAGAGCCGTGGAATAGGCTGAACCAATGCACAAGCAGCGCGTAGTCTTCGTTCACGGCCTGGGCAGTTTTGGTGCTGCGGCATGGCCGAAACAACATGGCATGGCCCTCGCTTATGATGCCTTGTTCCTCCGGCGGTTCGGCTTCGATGCTGTGGCCGATCCACAGGAATCCAATGTGGCGGCCGACGTCGCCATTGTTGTCAATGCCCTGGTTGACTCTGGTGGCGGTCACATCGTGGCTCACGAGCAAGGTGCAATTTCCGCCATGCTGGCAGCGATCGACCGCCCCGATCTGGTGTATTCGCTCACGTTGGTGGAACCCGCGTGTTTGTCGCTGACGGCCGAGCTTCCGGCAACCGGTTCCCACCGGGCACTGATGGAACCGCTGTTTGACGTCCGCGCGCAGCTTAACGACGCCGATTACCAGCGTGAGTACTTCCGGCGGGCCTTCTCTGCGGAGACCGGGGGACTGGATACTCCGGAAGCGCGCCGTTCCGCCCGCAGGCTGAGGCTCCAAGCGCCGCCCTGGGAGGCTCCGCTGCACATTGTTCCCGGTGTTCCCACGCTGGTGCTGACCGGAGGCTGGGAACCTCTTTATGAGGAAATCGCCGGCTATCTCCAGGAAACCGGTGCCCTCCGCCGTGTGGCAGCGGGAGGACACCGGCCCCAGGATTCAGTCGACGGCGATCACATCATCCGCACGTTTGTTGCCGATGTGGGACGCGCCATGTCAGTTCAGGCTTCCTGAACCGCCCGTGCTCTGGCTGGCCGGGACCTGGAGTTCCGGAAGGTAAACCTTTCCGCCGGCAGCCAGGAACTCCGCGCTCTTCTCCCGCATCCCGCTGTACATGTCAGCGATTGCCGCTTGTGCCTCGGCGGAACCGTACTCGTCGCGGATGTCCTGGCTGATCCGCATAGAGCAGAATTTGGGGCCGCACATCGAGCAGAAGTGGGCCGTCTTGGCCGGTTCTGCCGGCAGCGTTTCGTCGTGGAACGTTTCGGCCGTCACAGGATCCAGGGACAACGCGAACTGATCGCGCCAACGGAACTCGAACCTGGCCTTGGAGAGGGCGTCATCCCTTTCATTCGCCCCTGGGTGACCCTTGGCGAGGTCAGCAGCGTGGGCGGCGATCTTGTAGGTAATGACACCTGTCTTCACGTCGTCCTTGTTCGGCAGTCCAAGGTGCTCTTTGGGAGTGACGTAGCAGAGCATGGCGGTGCCGTAGCGGGCGATCTCGGTGGCGCCTATGGCCGAAGTGATGTGGTCATAGCCGGGGGCGACATCGGTAACCAGCGGGCCAAGCGTGTAGAAGGGGGCTCCCTTGCACAGTTCCTGCTGGCGTTCCACGTTTTCCCGGACCAGGTGGAAAGGCACATGGCCGGGGCCTTCCACCATTACCTGAACGTCGAACTCCCAGGCTCGCATCGTCAGCTCGGCGAGGGTATCCAGCTCGGCGAACTGGGCGGCGTCGTTGGCATCGGCCGTAGCACCCGGGCGCAGGCCATCGCCCAGGGAGAACGCTACGTCGTACTGGGCGAAGATTTCGCAGAGCTCGTCAAAATGCGTGTACAGAAAATTTTCCTGGTGGTGTGCCAGGCACCAACCGGCCATGATGGAACCGCCGCGGGACACAATGCCCGTGACCCTGTTGGCCGTGAGGGGTACATAGCGCAGGAGCACGCCGGCATGGATGGTCATGTAGTCCACGCCTTGCTCGCACTGCTCGATCACGGTATCGCGGAAGATTTCCCACGTGAGCTTGTTCGCTTCACCATTGACCTTTTCCAAGGCCTGGTAAATGGGAACGGTGCCGATGGGAACCGGGGAGTTGCGGATGATCCATTCGCGGGTGGTGTGGATGTCGTCGCCTGTGGAGAGATCCATGACTGTGTCCGCACCCCATTGGGTGGCCCACTGCAGTTTGTCCACTTCCTCGGCGATGGAGCTCGTCACCGCGGAGTTACCGATGTTGGCGTTGATCTTCACCAGGAAGGCCTTGCCAATGATCATTGGCTCGGATTCCGGGTGGTTGATGTTGTTGGGGATGATGGCCCTGCCGGCGGCGACTTCGCTGCGGACAAGCTCAACATCGCAGTTCTCCCGCAAAGCAACGAACTGCATTTCCCGGGTTACCATTCCCTGTTTCGCGTAGTGCATCTGCGTGACGGTCTTGCCCTCCACGGCACGGCGGGGCACCGGTTGCCCACCTTTCCATTCCGCTGATGCTGCCCCGCGCCGAACCGCAGACTTGCCGTCGTCAAGCAAGTTGCGTGCGCGCCCGGAGTAGGGCTCGGTGTCGCGGCGATCTTCGATCCACGCCGAGCGGAAGGGCTCAAGGCCAACCACGGGATCGCTCCCGGGTCCGGCCGTTCGATAGACCTGCAACGGCTCATTGGCCAAGCCGTTGGGCGACGGCTCCAATGCAATCTCCGTAACGGGAACGCGGATGCCATTGGTGGGATCCTCCACCCACGCCAGCGAGTGGGACTTCAGCGATTGCGTCACCGTCTCAACGCCGGTTTCGCCGGAGCCTGGCTGGTTTTGGCCTGCGCTCAACTCGTTTTGGCCCGCGTTCTTCCCGTTTTGGGCAGGGCTGTGCTGTGTTTCCGTGGTGCTCAAGGATTACTCACTTCCTTCGCCGGCATTACCCGGACAGGTTCAACGGTCGCAGACTGCATCAGTCCGATCTCAGCCCCTGCAGGGGCCCCCGTGTGGTCGTAGATGAAGCTACCACAGCTGCCTACTGGCGCACAGTCACATGGACGCATCCGGTCCACGTGGCCCTGCTGCGGATTAGGCTTTTCCCATGGCCTCCATCATTGAATTCAGCGGACCTGTGCTTGTCTCGTCGGTCGAAGAGCGCCACGGAATGTGGTCTGTGGACGGTGTTCTGACCTTCGAGTGCCCCTCGGAAACGCCGGACAGGGTGTTGGATGGCTGGGTCCTGCCTGGATTCGTGGACGCCCACTGCCACATAGGGCTCGGAGCGGGAGGGGCCGTGGACGAGCAGGTCACTTTCGCCCAGGCCACAGCAGACCGCGACGCCGGAACGCTGCTCATCCGCGATGCCGGATCACCCAGCGACACACGATGGGTGCAGCAGCGGCGGGACCTGCCGCGCCTGATCAGGGCAGGGCGGCACATTGCCCGGAGCCGGCGCTACCTTCGCGGACTGGGGCATGAAATTGAACCCGGCCAGCTGGTGGAGACTGTGCGGAAGGAAGCCCGCGACGGCGATGGCTGGGTAAAGCTCGTGGGGGATTGGATCGACCGCGGTGTGGGGGATCTGGCGGCCTCTTTCCCGGCCAAGACAGTCAAGGACGCCATCGCTGCCGCGCACGACGAGGGCGCCCGCGTCACGGCTCATTGTTTCGCCGAGGACACCATCGATGACATGCTCGATGCCAACATCGACTGCATCGAACATGCCACGGGTCTTCTGCCACGGCACCTTCCCCGCCTCGTGGAACAGGCAGTGCCCATCGTTCCAACACTGGTCAACATCGCTACCTTTCCGGACATCGCCAGCCAGGCCGCCCCAAAGTTTCCGGTGTACGCGGACCACATGGTGCGTCTTTGGGAGCGTCGCAGGGAGCGGGTCCTCGAAGCTTTTGAGTCCGGCGTTGAGATTTTCGCTGGAACGGACGCGGGCAGCGTGATCAAGCACGGCAGGATCGCTGACGAAATGATGGAACTGCACGACGCCGGCCTGCCGCCGGCCGCTGTCCTGGACGCCGCAGCCTGGCGTGCCCGTGCCTGGCTGGGAGCCGAGGGCATCAGCGAGGGGGCAAGTGCTGACGTCGTGCTGTGCAGTGAGGATCCGAGGCGTCACCTAAGGACTGTCACCGAGCTCAAGCACATCGTCCTCCGTGGCAATGTGGTGGGTTAGGAATAAATTGAAGCTTCAAGTAATTTACTAAGGTAGATAGGGTGCCGATGCGCGGCCACCTCAGAACCAGGAGCTTCACATGACCACTTCATCCACCCAGGATCTTCTTCCTGCCGAACTCACCATGGGCACCGTGATGCTCAAGGTTGGCGACATGAAGGTCATGGGCGATTACTATCAGCGCGCCCTGGGCCTGGACATAGTGGCCGAGCAGGACGGTGGGCTGTATCTGGGGCGCATCGGAAAGCCGGTGGTGCATCTTGCCCCTGCGGCCGGCCTGCAGATTCCAGGTCGCGGCGAAGCGGGCCTCTTTCACACTGCCATCCTGTTCCAGGACCAACCCTCGCTTGCCGCCACTATTGCCACGGCCGCCGAGTATGAGCCCCGCGCCTTCGCCGGCAGTGCAGACCACCTTGTCAGTGAAGCTTTCTACTTCACCGATCCTGAAGGTAACGGCATTGAGCTCTACTACGACAAGCCCCGCGAGCTGTGGCAGTGGGATGGCACCTCTGTGGTCATGGACAACGTTGCGCTCCCGCCGCAGCGGTTCCTGCAGCAGCACTTGAGTGAAGCTGCCGTGACCGGTCAGCGCGAGGCTGCTGCCGGCGTCGGGCATGTGCACCTGCAGGTGGGTGACGTCGAGTCTGCGCAAAAGTTCTATGTGGAAACCCTGGGCTTCGAACGTACAGCCGGTTGGCACGGCCAGGCCCTGTTCGTCTCCGCCGGTGGGTATCACCACCACATGGCCATGAACGTCTGGAACAGTCGCGGTGCAGGTCCGCGGCGGGACACCCTTGGCCTGGGGGAGGTCCTGATCGAAGTGCCCGGTATGGATGACGTGGCGGCGCTGGCCGATCGACTCAAGATCGCGGGCGTGCAAAACCATCACACGGGCGCTGAGCTGCGGTTTGATGATCCGTGGCGGAACAAGCTGCGTGTCGCCGTTCGCTGACCCGGCTGTCCGGTCCTCGATGGCGCAGGTCCCTGACTGCACTAGGCTGGGCAGTGACGGCACGGAACCTTTGTTCGTGTGCCGCCGCCCCGTCAGCACGAAGGAATGAGAGTACTTTCCATGGGCTTTGCCGAAATTTTTGTAGCCACCCACGATGAAGCACTCAAGCGGGCAGCAGCCTTGGACAAGGGTGCGGACGTCGGCGGACCCGCCGTCAGGATTGATGGGATCACCGATTTTGAGGTGGAGCAGTTGGGCGACCTCGCCGGCCAGGCCGTCCATGCCGCAGGCGCCGACTACGAACTCGCTTTGGTTGATGTCACCAGCGACGCGCTTTTGGGTGTCCCCGAAGCCATGGTCCGGGCGCTCGCCGAGCTGCTCACCTATGAGAGCGAAGGCGACGCCAACGTGCTGGATGACGTCGCTGCGGCGTGGGCCGCGCAGGATGATATGCCCTTCGACGCTGGCCAATCGCGGCAGTACGTCCAGCAATTGGCTGCTCTGGCTACGGATGTGGAAAAGGTTGAACGCTCCGGGCTGTACGTCTGGTCTGTCTGACGGAATATCCGGAGGCGGGAGTCGCGTCCGGAGCTGGAGTGAGCAAGAACACGCCGCCCCACGTGGTGGAAGTCGTAATTGAGGCGGGCATCTGGCACAATAGACAGGTACTCGATCGGTGCGGCCCCTCTCTCCGTGCTCGTATCTTGTCCTTCGAACCGTCAAGTATGGCCCGCCCCACGGGTGCAGAACGTCGGGTTCAACCCCGTTTCAGAAACAGGAGTGACCACAAAAGTGGCCGTAAAGATTCGCCTTAAGCGCTTCGGTAAGATGCGCGCACCGTACTACCGCATCGTCGTCATGGATGCCCGCGCCAAGCGCGATGGCCGTGCCATTGAAGAAATCGGCAAGTACCACCCCACCGAAGAGCCGTCGTACATCGAGGTCGCTTCCGAGCGCGCCCAGTACTGGCTTTCCGTTGGCGCCCAGCCGACTGAGCAGGTTGCTGCGATCCTCAAGATCACCGGTGACTGGCAGAAGTTCAAGGGCCTCCCGGGCCAGGAAGGCACCCTGAAGACCAAAGCTCCGAAGGAAGCTTTCGTAGCTCCGGAGAAGGGTTCCGTCATCATTCCGGAAGCCATCACCAAGAAGGCCAAGAAGGACGACGCTGCTGAGGCTCCGGCCGAGGCTGAAGCAGAGACCACCGAGGCTGAGTAAGTTGCTGGCAGAAGCGCTCGAGCACTTGGTCCGTGGGATCGTTGACAGCCCTGAGGATGTCAAGGTCAGTGCCAAGAACAACCGCCGCGGGGAATCCCTCGAGGTGCGCGTTCACCAGGAGGACCTCGGACGGGTGATCGGCCGTCAAGGACGCACCGCACGCGCATTGCGCACTGTGGTTGCAGCTTTGGCTGGTGGCGAGCAGGTCAGGGTCGACGTCGTCGACACCGACCGCCGCCGGTAACGCGCTCAGCACTACTTGTCTTAGATCCGGCCCCTTCACCGAATATGGTGGAGGGGCCGGATTGCTTTATCCACCATTTCATCACCGTGGCTGCCCGGCGGCCCGGTACACAAGAATTCAGAGGAATCCATGCAGCTCCAGGTGGCCCGGATCGGCAAACCCCACGGCATTCGCGGCGAGGTCACAGTGCAGGTACTCACTGACGCGCCTTCCGAGCGGTTTGTCGCAGGAACCGAGTTCGTCGTGGAGCCGGCCTCTGCCGGCCCGCTGACTATCCGCAGCGCCCGGTGGAACAAGGACATCCTTTTGCTTGGTTTCGAGGAAATCGCGGACCGTAACGCTGCCGAGGCTATCCGTGGCGCCAAGCTCTTCATCGAAACAGAAGAACTCGACGACGAAGACGACGACGAGGGCTGGTATGAGCACGAACTGCTGGGCCTTGAAGCGCGGGTCGGATCGCAGGTTGTTGGTAGAGTAGCCGCGCTCACGACGTTGCCGGTTCAGGATCTCCTGACGGTCAAGACGGAGGAGGGCAAGGAGATCCTCATTCCGTTCGTCGATGAGATCGTGCCGGAGGTCAACATCGAAGCCGGGTACGTCCTGATCACTCCGCCTGCCGGCCTTTTTGAGATCAACGACGCGGCGGCTGAGGAATCAGGGGATGATGCCTGAATGAGGATAGATGTCGTCAGCATTTTTCCTGAGTACCTGGCGCCCCTGGAGCTCTCACTCATAGGCAAGGCCCGCCAGGATGGCTTGCTTGAACTCAACGTCCACGATCTCCGGACCTTCACCACTGATAGGCACCGTACGGTGGACGATACCCCGTATGGCGGCGGTGCGGGCATGGTCATGAAGCCGGAACCGTGGGCGCAAGCCCTTGAATCTGTGGCGACTTCGCGTGAAGGTTCCAAGCCCGTCCTGATTGTTCCTTCGCCGGCAGGGGAGCGGTTCAATCAGGCGCTGGCCTATGAACTTGCCGAGGAAGAACACCTTGTCTTCGCTTGTGGTCGCTACGAGGGAATCGATGAGCGCGTCATTGATTGGGCGAAGGAACACTTTACCGTCCGGCCAGTGAGCCTGGGCGACTATGTGCTCAACGGCGGCGAAGTAGCCGTCTTGGCCATGGTGGAAGCCGTCGGGCGTCTCCTTCCGGGGGTAGTAGGTAATCCCGAATCCCTGGTTGAGGAATCCCACTCCGATGGCTTGTTGGAATATCCGGTCTACACCAAGCCGTCCGCGTGGCGTGACCATGAAGTACCGGCCATCCTGCTCAGCGGCAACCACGGAAAGATTGCCCAGTGGCGGCGCCACGAACAGTTTCGCCGCACGGCGGAGCGGCGGCCCGACCTTCTGGACGGGTTCGACGCCGGTACGCTGACCCGCGCTGACCGCAACGCCCTTGCGGACCTGGGGTACGCGGTGGTCGAGGGCCGCCTGCGCCCCCGGCCCGGCGGCGACGCCGAAAACTAAAGCCACCTTCCGGCGTCGAACCTTCCACGAGTCCGGCAGTTGGCCGGATGGGTGCGCTTATGGCAGAATTAACCCTTGTGTCTGCTGGGCTGACACCTGCCACAGGGGGAGTTCAGCCAACAGTCGGACAACCCGGCGACGCCAATCAGTGGTGGAGCCGGACACAAAGAAACTTCGGCGGAGATTTCCGGCTGGCTTTCATGCCACGGGCTTGTTCGCCGTAACCCAAAGTGAATGACCTGTGGCGTTCACCAGGAGTGGATTAATGCATATCCTCGATAGCGTAGATGCAGCCTCGCTGCGTAGCGATGTTCCGGAGTTCCGCGCGGGCGACACCCTCAAGGTTCACGTCAACATCATCGAAGGCAAGAACTCCCGTGTCCAGGTATTCCAGGGCTTCGTCCTGGGCCGCCAGGGCGACGGCGTTCGCGAAACCTTCACCGTGCGCAAGGTTTCCTTCGGTGTCGGCGTAGAGCGTACCTTCCCGGTACACTCCCCGATCATCGACAAGATCGAGGTCGTCACCAAGGGTGACGTCCGCCGCGCCAAGCTTTACTACATGCGCGCACTGCGCGGTAAGGCTGCGAAGATCAAGGAAAAGCGCGACTTCGCCAAGTAAGTCCTGCGACTTACGCAACGGGTCCAGGATTCGTGCCCGGTTGTTCCGGAGCAATCCGCAACGCAACAGGGATACGAGTCATGGACACATCAGAACGCCAGCCCCGGAAACAGGGCTGGCGTTTTGTTTTGCTCGCATTGGTGCTGGCCGTTGCGATCAGCGGCCTGGTCCGGTCCTTGTGGCTGGATGTTTACTACATTCCGTCCGAATCCATGGAGCCCTTGCTGGAGTCGGGAGACCGAATCCTGGTGTCCCGTACAGCGTTCGCCAGACAGCCGATTCAGCGGGGCGACATCGTGGTTTTTGATGGACGTGGATCCTTCGCTCCGCTGAGCAGCGGACAGGGACCATTCGTGGATGCCGTGTCCGCAGCCAGCCAGTGGTTTGGACTCACGGGCAGTGACACCACCTATGTGAAGCGGGTCATCGGTGTCCCCGGTGACCACGTCCAATGCTGCGATGCGGGCGGATTCCTCACAGTCAACGGTCAGCAGCTTGAGGAACCCTATATTTACCCGGGGGACGAGGCCAGCAAACAGAAATTCGACGTCGTGGTGCCCTCTGGCCGACTCTGGCTGATGGGTGACCATCGCTCGCGTTCCGCCGACTCACGTGGCCTGCTCGGAGCGCCGGGCGGGGGCATGGTTCCCATCGAGCGTGTCATCGGCCGACCGGTCCAGATCATCTGGCCACTTGATAGATTTGCAGAGATGCCTCACTCCACGCAGGCGGAATCACCATCGAAGAACGGACAGTAGATGCCGGACAAAGCTCCAGAGAATCCCGAGCGGTACGACGACGACGCCCGGAGCTCGGATGGATCGGCAAGCGCCGCCGGTGTGACCCAGTCCCGCCAAGCGGACGACGACGTGTCGCGGGCTCCGGACGCCACTGACGATTCCGCATCCCGTGATTCCCAGGGTGGTGCTCACGCTGCGGAAAAACCGCGGAAAAACCCTGTTCTGGTGTGGGTCAAGGAGATCGTCACCGTGGTGGCTATCGCGCTGGTGTTGTCCTTCCTCCTGAAGACGTTCCTGTTCCGGGCTTTCTACATTCCTTCGGAGTCCATGGAGAGCACCTTGGACGTCAACGACCGCATCTTCATCAATCTCCTGGTCCCCGGCCCGTTCGATCTTCAGCGTGGAGACGTCGTAGTCTTCAAGGACACCCAGGCCTGGTTGCCGCCAGTGGCCCCGAAACCGGCTGGCCCCATGGATTGGGTTGGGGATGGCCTGGAGTTTGTGGGATTGGCTCCTGACGACAATGAACAGCACCTGGTGAAGCGCATCATTGGGCTGCCGGGTGACAGGGTGTCGTGCTGTGACGCCCAAGGCCACCTCTCGATCAACGGTAAACCGGTCAACGAAACATACATTAATCCCGCAGAGGTGCCGTTCCCGAAACCATTCGACATCGTTGTGCCGGAGGGCAAGGTCTGGGTGATGGGCGACAACCGCAACCACTCCGAGGACTCCCGGGCGCATCAGGAAGTTAATGGGGGATTCGTCAACATTGAAGACGTCGAAGGCAAAGCCACTGTTATTGCATGGCCCGTGAACCGGTGGACCATCCTAGATAACTATCCCGACGTCTTCCGCGATGTTCCCAAAGGCACGTCAGGTAACTGATGGCTACGGTGACCACAGGCGCGACCGGCAGGACCACCGTGAAGGCCCCCGCCAAGTCCAAGGCAAAGACCAAGCCCAAGCCCAAGGGGAAAATCCCAGAGGGTTTCCCGACGCTTGACGTGGAAAGGTCCTTCCTGTCCTCTGGAGTCCGTCTGTTGGCCGGCGTGGATGAAGTAGGCCGCGGCGCATTGGCGGGTCCGGTCAGCGTAGGAATCGCCGTTGTTGAACTGGAGAGCCACGGCTTGCTTGCAGGTGTCAGGGACAGCAAACTGCTCAAACCCGACGACCGCGACCGGCTCGAACCGCTTGTTCGGGACTGGGCTATTGCCTCCGCAGTGGGGCATGCCACGTCCAGGGAAATTGATGAGATTGGCATCATCGCGGCATTACGGCTTGCGGGCACGCGAGCGTGGTTTGAGATCCTGGCCGGCGGCGTCACCCCTGATGTGGTCTTGCTGGACGGCAGCCACAATTGGCTTTCACCGGAAGTCCAGGCTTCGCTCTTCGATACAGCCCCCGCCGGTCCCGGGTGCGAGGCTCCGGTCCATACCAGGGTCAAAGCAGACATGAGCTGCCTCAGTGTCGCCGCCGCCAGCGTGCTGGCCAAAGTGGCGCGTGACCGCATCATGGTGGACTTGCATTCGGAACTGCCCGCATACGGCTGGAATGAGAACAAGGGCTACGCAACCGCAGCACACAGGGATGTCATCCGGCAGCAGGGCCCCAGCGCCTACCACCGGACCAGCTGGCACCTTACAGGACCTGAACCACTGGCAGGGCCCTGATCTGACCCACCTCCCCGGTGGCGCCTGGTGCCCGGCTGATAGTGCAAGATGGAACTATGAGTGCCGAGGACCTTGAGAACTATGAAACCGATATGGAGCTGCAGCTCTACCGCGAATACCGGGATGTTGTCGGCTTGTTCAGCTACGTCGTGGAAACCGAGCGGCGGTTCTACCTCGCCAACCATGTGGATCTTCAGGCCCGCAGTGCAGATGGTGAAGTCTACTTTGACCTGACCCTGCAGGATGCCTGGGTATGGGACGTCTACCGTTCTGCCCGCTTTGTGAAGAACGTGCGGGTTATCACCTTCAAGGACGTCAATGTTGAGGAGCTTCCCCGTAGCGAAGAGTTATCGCTGCCCAAGGATGGCGGGCTCGGAGACCTGGGAGATCTTGGCAACTAGCACCACCACTGTTCCTCAACAGAGCCGATTCCAGCAGGTTACCCACATAGCGGCATGACCGCCTGCCGCCGGTCGCTCCCAGCCTGAATGCTGGAGAGCGGAGGTGGTGGTCATGAGAGCAAAAGACCTGCTGGGCCGCAACGGCGAAGTGCTGGCGGCTGGTTTCCTGGAAAACCAGGGGATGCGGATCGTCGACCGCAACTGGCGGTGCACAGACGGTGAAATCGACATTGTGGCGTTGGAGGGCGACACCCTCGTCGTGGCTGAGGTAAAGACCCGGCGGAGCCTGGACTACGGGCACCCGTTTGAAGCTGTGGGTGCGGCCAAGTTGGCTCGTCTCCAGCGGCTTGCTTCAGCATGGTGCCGGGCGCACGAACTCGATGTGCCGCTCCGGCGCATCGATGTTGTGTCGGTGATTGATAACGGCATCGGCGATCCGGAACTCGAGCACCTGCGGGGTGTCGGGTAGATGGGGGTCGGCCGCAGTTACTGTGTTGCTTTGCTTGGCCTCAACGGATACATCGTGGAAGTTGAGGCTGACATTGGCCAAACTTTGCCAAACTTCGTGATTCTGGGCCTGCCCGATGCTGCCCTTAACGAGGCCAAGGAACGCATTCGTTCCGCAGCCCAAAACTCGGGGATTCCCCTCAGCCGACGCAAAATCACGGCCAACCTTATTCCTGCGTCCCTGCCCAAGCGTGGATCCGGCTTTGACCTCGCTATCACCATGGCGGTGCTCCGGGCAGCCGACGACATCCGTTCCATCGGCGGGACAGTGTTCATTGCCGAACTTGGCTTGGACGGCAGGCTAAGGCCGGTTCGCGGGATACTTCCGGCCGTAATGGCTGCTGTTCAGGCGGGTTATCCGGACGTCGTGGTGTCTGAGGCCAATGCCGCGGAAGCCTCCTTGGTGCCCGGCGCCAACGTTCGGGGGTACAAAACCCTCGCCCGGCTTGCGTTCGACTTCGGCGCGGACCCCAAGGAGCTCGCTCTGGACTACGATCCTCCGGGCGACGACCTCACGGACGACGATGGCGATACTGCGACTGTCATGGCAGATCTTTGCGACGTATCCGGACAAGGAGAAGCCCGCCGTGCCTTGGAGGTGGCTGCAGCCGGTGGACACCACATGCTGCTGACAGGTCCGCCCGGGGCGGGTAAGACCATGTTGGCCGAACGACTCCCGGGACTGCTCCCGGACTTGGCGGATAAGGCAGCCATGGAGGTCACCGCCATCCATTCTCTGGCAGCTGTCCAGTCGTCCGCCGTGCGGTTGATCCGCAGGCCACCGTTTGAGAACCCCCATCACAGCGCCACTGCTGCGGCCATCATCGGAGGCGGTTCCGGCCTCCCCAGACCGGGTGCGGCCTCACGCGCCCACCGCGGTGTCCTTTTTCTTGACGAGGCCCCCGAGTACGAGCGGCGTGTCTTGGACGCCCTCCGCCAACCTCTTGAAAGCGGGGAGCTGGTTATCCATCGCTCTGCGGGGACTGCTGCCTACCCCGCCCGTTTCCAGTTGGTCTTGGCGGCCAATCCTTGCCCCTGCGGAAAAGCGTCAGGCAAGGGCATGGACTGCACCTGCACGGCGATGATGCGGCGCAGGTACTTCGGACGAATTTCAGGGCCGCTTTTGGACCGGGTGGACATCCAGCTTCAGGTGGAACGGGTGTCCTTGGCTGACTTTGGCCAGGCGGGCAAAGAAGAAGACAGCCGCGCTGTCGCCGGGCGTGTCTTGGCTGCCAGGGAACGGCAAATCGAGCGATTGCGCGTGCTCGGCCTGGAAACCAATTCGCAGGTGCCAGGACGCACGCTGCGTGGCGAACTCCGGTTGGCTCCGGGAACCACGCGCATCCTGGACACCGCCTTGGAGCGCGGCACTCTCACTGCGCGTGGGTACGATCGCGTCCTGCGGCTCGCGTGGACACTGGCAGACCTGGGGCACAGCGACGCCCCTGACATCGATCACATCGGGCAGGCGCTCGGCCTACGACAGGCCTCGGCTGCATCATGACGACTACCAACACGAAAGGAAACGAAGGCGTGGCGGCAATGGGGATACAGGAGAACGAACGGATTGCCAGGGCCGCGTTGGCGCGGCTGTTGGAACCTCAGGATTCGGTGGGGTTGGCTTTGGTAAAGGCACTGGGTGCCGTCGACGCTTTGGGCGTAGCCACCGGAGAACTGGCCCCCGGACCCAGCCTGGAGCAGGAGATTTCCGCCTTGCTCATGGGCGAAGGCGGCCCCGCCACCTGGCCAGGGCTTTCGGCCAGCCAGCGGCGCTGGGCGCCTCGGGTGGCCGACCTTGCCCCAGACCGGGACCTGGAAACCATGCGCCGGATGGGTGGACGGCTTATTGTGCCGGGGGACGAGTTCTGGCCGAAGCAACTGGCAGACCTTGGCCTTCAGGAACCCCTTTGCCTGTGGTGGCGTGGACAGGAGCAACCGTTGCCGACCGCCCGGCAAGCCATCGCTCTGGTGGGATCACGGGACAGTACAAGTTACGGAGCCTCCGTCACAGGGGATCTGGCCTATGGCTTGGCCCAGCGCGGATACACCGTGGTTTCAGGTGGTGCCTATGGCATTGACGCGCACGCACATCGCGGCGCACTCAGTGGCGGGGTCGCATCCGTGCCCACCATCGCTGTGATGGCTGGAGGGGTGGACCGGTTCTACCCGGCAGGCAACGAGGACCTGCTGCGCGCCGTGTCCAGCCAGGGCGCTGTCATTTCGGAGGTTCCTCCTGGATCCGCCCCAACACGCTACAGATTCCTGCAAAGGAACCGCATCATTGCAGCTTTGGCGTCCGTCACTGTAGTGGTGGAGGCGCGCTGGCGTTCGGGCGCGCTCAACACGGCCCACCACGCTGAGTCCATCGGCCGCGTGGTTGCAACCGTCCCGGGGTCCATTCACAGTGCCAACTCGGCTGGCTGCCACCGGCTGCTGCGTGACGGGGGAGCCGTATGCGTTACCGACGTTGGCGAAATCGCCGAGCTTGCCGGAGCTATCGGTGAAACCCACAGCGCAGAAAAGGACGTGGCCGCAGCCGTGCACGACGACCTGTCCTTGGAAGACCTGATCCTTCTGGACGCTCTGCCCCTCCGGTCCACCACCTCGGTGGAGAAACTGACTGTGGTGGCTGGATTGAGCGCGGACGCTGTGCGCGCAGGCCTCGGTCGGCTGGGCTTGCTGGGGCTCGCCTCTTCGGAGCGGGGTGCGTGGAAGCGGGCCAAGAATGCGTAGGGGGCAAGGCAAAGAGCATGTCGATACTCCCCGACGGTCCATGGTGCTGGCACAGTGGGAAGCGTGGACGGACAATCACTGCCAGCATCCCTGCAAGACGCAGTCGAAGGTTTTCGGCGCTTCCTGGAGGGCGAACGCGCGAGGTCTTCGCACACTGTCCGTGCCTACCTCGCAGATGTCGAGAGTCTTCTCGGTTTTGCTGTCCAGGAGGGGATCGAAGAGCTTGGTCAACTGGAGCTGGGTTCCCTCCGGCGCTGGCTCGGCGCGCAGAGTGAGGCAGGTATGGCCAGAGCCACGTTGGCACGGCGTGCAGCAACAGCCAGATCCTTCACAGGGTGGGCCCTCAGGGAAGAACTCATCGCCACGGACCCTGCCGTGCGTCTTCAGGCGCCCAAGAAGGGCAAATCCCTTCCCGGCGTCCTGCAGCAGCAGCAGGTTACCCGGATGGTGGAAGACCTGAACACTGCTGCAGCGGAGGGCGGCCCCATGGCCGTGCGGAACCGGGCCATGGTTGAACTGCTCTACGCCACGGGTGTACGCGTGGGTGAACTCGCCGGGTTGGACATCGATGACCTTGATCCTGACCGCCGAACCCTCCGGGTGCTGGGCAAGGGAAACAAGGAGCGCACGGTCCCCTTCGGTGTTCCCGCAGCCGTAGCCGTGGATGACTGGTTGAGACGCGGCCGCCCAGCGGTGGTGACTGCTTCCAGTGGCCCGGCTTTGTTCCTCGGCGTCCGGGGCAACAGGGTTGATCCCCGGCAGATCCGTGGCGTGGTGAATGAACTGCTGCAGGCCTTGGGTGACACCGCAGCTACGGGGCCGCATGCCCTTCGGCACAGCGCTGCCACCCACCTGCTCGACGGGGGAGCGGATTTGAGGGCTGTCCAGGAGATTCTCGGCCACAGTAGCCTCGCCACCACTCAGATCTACACCCACGTCTCTGTGGACAGGCTCCGCAAAAGCTACCAACAGGCTCACCCCAGGGCCTGAAATAGAACTGATGCGTCCCAACTCGGGTGCTGATGCGTCCGCACTGGCGGAAATGGACAGCGTACGGCAAAATGAAAGCACCACGGGGAAACCTTCAATTCGAAGTTGAGGGTTATATCTGTGCCAAGATCGTCAGTAGCATTACCAATAAATCAATAGCCTGTCAGGGCCCACATGAATTTCATGGCATCCGGCAGCAACAGCAAGCATCCAGGCAGAGGTCGTTGGGGAAGACGTACCTACAGCTATGGAGGATGGAATGTCTGTTGCAACAACCCGCGGTGTCCTGTTCGTGCACTCGGCCCCTACGGCGCTTTGCCCGCACGTTGAGTGGGCCATCGGATCGGTCGTGGACAAGCGGACCGATCTTGAGTGGACCCCTCAGCCTGCTGCGCCTGGAATGTTCCGGGCCGAGTTGTCGTGGACCGGAACGCCCGGCACGGGGGCTCAACTGGCGTCCGCACTCCGTGGCTGGGCGCATCTGCGGTACGAGGTCACCGAAGAGCCGAGCCAGGGCGTTGATGGAGCGCGTTGGTCACACACTCCCGAACTCGGCATTTTCCATGCGGTCACGGACGTCCATGGCAACATCATGGTGACGGAAGACCGCATCCGGTACGCCTATGAGTCAGGTGCCGGCGACCCCTCTGCCGTGTACCACGAACTGTCGTTGGCCCTGGGTGAAGCATGGGACGAAGAGCTTGAGCCCTTCCGTCACGCGGCAGAAGGTGCTCCGGTGCGCTGGCTGCACCAAGTGGGCTAGGACTCCGCGACAACACCCCCATAGCAATGAAGAGGGCCCCACCTGTGGTGGGGCCCTCTTCATGTCTCAATGAGTCGGTGGTGACGCCGGGATCAGACGTTCCGGACTGCAATGACGGCGTTGTGTCCGCCGAAGCCGAAGGAGTTGCTCAGAGCCACGATATCGCCTGCCGGCAAGTCCCGGACCGATGTCACGACGTCGAGAGGGATCTCTGGATCCTGGTTCTCGAGGTTGATGGTCACCGGTGCCTTGCGCTCGTAGACAGCCAGTACGGTCAGTACTGCCTCAACGGCGCCGGAAGCTCCCAGGAGGTGGCCCATTTGCGACTTGGTGGCAGAGACCGCCACATTGTCCACGTGGGTCCCCAGAGCGGCACGCAGGGCCGTGTACTCGGGCTTGTCGCCAACCGGGGTTGAGGTGGCGTGCGCGTTGACGTGCACCACGTCCTCAGCCTGGATCCGGCCATCAAACATCGCAGCCTTGAGTGCGCGGGTGGCACCCAGGCCCTCGGGGTCCGGTGCTGTGATGTGGTAGGCATCTGCGGTCACGGACGTTCCGGCGAGCTCGGCGTAGATGCGGGCACCACGGGCGATTGCGTGTTCTTCGGCCTCAAGGACCAAAGCGCCGGCGCCTTCACCCATGACGAAACCGTCACGGTCGATGTCGTAAGGGCGGGATGCGCGTTCGGGCTCGTCGTTGCGGCGCGAGAGTGCCTGCATGGAGGAGAAAGCGGCCAGAGGCATCGGGTGGATGGCAGCTTCCGCACCACCGCACACCACAACGTCCGCTTTGCCCGAACGGATGAGGTCCAGGCCAAGGTGAAGGGCTTCCGTGCCTGATGCGCAGGCCGATACAGGAGTGTGCGCTCCGGCGCGGGCGCCAAGGTCCAGGCTGACCGCAGCCGCCACGCCGTTGGGCATCAACATGGGAACGGTCATGGGCAGGACCCGGCGGGGTCCCTTGTCCCTCAGCGTGTCCCAGGCGTCAAGGAGTGTCCAGACGCCGCCGATGCCGGTGGCGAAGGCTACAGCCAGGCGATCGTGGTCGATCTCTTCAATCCCGGCGTCGGACCAGGCCTCACGGGCTGCGATGACACCAAACTGCGTGGACGGGTCCATGCGCTTGGCCTCAACCCGGCTCAGGACCTCAAGGGCCGGCGTCGAGCACCGGGCAGCAAAGTGGACGGGGAGGTCGTACTTGGCCACCCACTCATCTTCGAGCGTACGGGCGCCGGAGACCCCTTTCAGCGCGTTCTGCCACATTGTGGGTACGTCGCCGCCGATGGGAGTGGTGGCCCCCAGACCGGTTATGACTACTTTGCGTGCCATGCGATCACTCTCTGTCGGATCAGCCGTCCAACCTGCAGGTTTCACAGGGGGAGGCAAGAAAATCTTTGGGCGTTACTGCGGCTGTGCCGGGCTCAGGGATGGAATCCCGGCCCGGCACAGCTGTGTCAGGACTAGGCCTGTGCGTTGGCGATGAAGCTGACGGCGTCGCCGACGGTCTTGAGGTTCTTGACCTCTTCGTCCGGGATGCGAACGCCGAACTTTTCCTCAGCGTTGACCACGATGGTCATCATGGAGATGGAGTCGATGTCCAGGTCCTCGGTGAAGGACTTGTCCAGCTCCACGGCTTCGGTGGCGAGGCCGGTCTCTTCGTTGACGATTTCAGCCAGGCCGGCCAGGATTTCTTCGTTGCTAGCCATTGTTGGCTCCTTTTCTTGATATACCGGCTACTGCCGGAAAGGGGGCAAACCGCGGTTACGGTTTGGGTTTGTAAGTCGTCTTTGGTTCTACGGCAGAACAACTACTTGGGCACCGAACACCAGACCGGCGCCGAAACCGATCTGCAGTGCCAAGCCGCCGCTCAGCTCAGGGTTTTCCTTGAGCAAGCGGTGCGTTGCCAGTGGGATGGAGGCCGCGGACGTGTTGCCCGCCTGCGCGATGTCGCGGCCGATGACAACGGATTCGGGAAGCTTGAGCTTCTTGACCATCTCGTCAATGATGCGCATGTTCGCTTGGTGGGGAACGAAGGCAGCGAGGTCGCTCGCTTCGATGCCGGCGGCATCCAGAGCTTGCTGGGCTACCTTTGCCATTTCCCAGACGGCCCAGCGGAACACAGTCTGACCATCCTGGCGCAGTGTCGGCCAGACGTCCTGGGTGGCGGAGAGAATGGCGGGGTCGTCGATCTCATCAGAGTGTCGGGCCGATTCGCCCAGTTTTTTGACGTCCTCCAGCGAGTGGGTCATTCCAATGGCATCCCACTTGCTGCCGTCAGAGCCCCAGACCGAGGGGCCGATTCCGGGAGTGTCGGACGGGCCAACCACCACAGCGCCGGCACCGTCACCGAGGAGGAAGGAAATGGTGCGTTCATGGTTGTCGATGACGTCGGATAGCTTTTCCGCGCCAACGACGAGCACGTACTCGGCCGCGCCGGAGCGGACCAAAGCATCGGCCTGGGCCACGCCATAGCAGTACCCGGCGCACGCGGCGGAGATATCAAAGGCCGGTGCCGGCGTCGCGCCCAAACGGTCGGTGAGGGCAGCGGCGGCCGACGGCGTCGCATAGGGGTGCGTCACGGTGGATACGATGACTGCTCCCAGCTGGGACGCTTCGATTCCCGCCTGTGCAAGTGCCTCGCGTGCTGCACCTTCGGCCATGTCGATGACGCTGACATCGGCAGCCGCGCGGTGGCGGGTGATGATGCCGGTGCGTTGGCGGATCCACTCGTCGGACGAATCAATCCACTGGCAGACGTCCTCGTTGGTGACGATCACGTCCGGGCGGTATGCGCCAATGCCCAGGATGCGTGCGTTCTCGTTGACCGCAGCCTTGTTGAGTACGGGGGTGCTCATGCCTGGCCCTCCAATTCAGCAAAAAGTGCGAGTGCCGCGGACAGGTCATCCGGGGTCTTGACTGCAACTGTCTTCACGCCCGGCATGCCCCGTTTGGCCAGGCCGGCGAGCGTACCAGCGGGCGCGAGCTCAATGACGCCGGTAACGCCGCGCTCAACGAGAGTTTCCATGCACAGGTCCCAGCGGACAGGGCGGGAAACCTGCGCGATCAGGCTTTCGACGGCGGCAGGTCCGGCCGTGACTTCCTTGCCATCGAAGTTCGACAGCAACGGAACAGCAGGGCTCTGCGGCGAAAGTGACGGCTTGAGGGCTTCCAGTGCGCTGACGGCAGGAGCCATGTGGGACGTATGGAAAGCGCCGGCTACTTTCAGGGGGATAACCCGGGCCTTGGCCGGCGGGTTCTCCGCCAACGCTTTCAGTTGCTCAAAGGTGCCCGCGGCGACGGTTTGGCCTGCGCCGTTAACGTTTGCGGGTGTGGCTCCGGAGGCTTCAATGGCGGCGAGGACATCAGTGGGGTCGCCGCCTACAACAGCGCTCATGCCGGTGGGGGTAACCGCAGCTGCCGCGGCCATGCTGTTGGCCCGTTCCCGGACGAAGGTCATTGCTTCGGCATCAGTGAGGACCCCCGCCAGAGCGGAAGCCGTGATTTCCCCTACGGAGTGCCCGGCAAGGATGACGGGAAGTGTGCTGAGTTCGACGTCGAACAAAGACTTGGCGGCTACGAGGCCTGCCGCAACAATCAGCGGCTGAGCCACCGCAGTGTCCTTGATGGTCTCTTCATCCGAGGTGGTGCCGTGGGCCTTGAGGTCAATGCCTGCGATCTCGCTCAGGGAGGCCAAGTGGCCTTCGACGGAGGGGAGTTCCAGCCAAGGGGCTAAAAATCCGGGGGTCTGGGAGCCCTGTCCAGGGCAGACGATTGCAAGCACGTATCCAGCTTTCCAAATTGCCACGTGATCCACTGGTGTTTTGGTACACCAAGCTCACTGGGTCAGTTTGTAGGAAGTCTACAACGGTTCAGTTCTGTGAACGCGACGCGTGACGTTCGGGGGCGGCTTTTGGCTGGGCCGAAAGCCGGCCCACTACCAAGGCAGTTTGAAGCACAAAAGCCTCCCTTGGAAGGAGAGGATCCCAGCCTGTGACGTCGCAGACACGCTTCAAACGGTAGCGCACAGTGTTGGCATGGACGAACAGTTCGCGAGCTGTCGCTTCCAAGGAGTGCCCCAGCTCAAGGTAGGTTCCCAAGGTCTCCACCAAGCCGTTTGAGGCAGCCAAAAGAGGCCTGTAAATGTTCTTGATCAGTGAGCGGCGGGCGGCGTCGTCTCCGGAAACGACGCGCTCGGGAAGCAGGTCATCGGCAGCAACCGGCCGTGGAGCAGAAGGCCAGGCGCGGGCTGCCGTTAGCCCAGCGAAGGCTGCCTGAGCGGAACTGCTCGCTTCCAGGAGCGATCCTGCCTCCGGGCCATACACCACGGCGCCGGGCGCAAAAAGCTCGCTGAGCTTGACGTAGGCGGTGTCCCTGTCATTTACTCCGCCAAGTATCAGGATCAGCCTGTCTCCTTGGATTCCCACCAGTGCATCCTCCGCGAAACGCCCGGCGGTTCGGCGCAGTTCACTGACGTAGCTTGCACTGGGTTCCGACGGCGAATTGCCCACCATTACTGTGAAGCGCTCCTGGGCCTTCCAGCCGAGGGCCGCGATCCGGGACCTCAGGGCGTCCGTGTTTTCGCCGCGCAGGATGGCGTCCACGATCAGTGCTTCCAGGCGGGTGTCCCAGGAGCCTCGGGACTCGGCAGCCCGCGCGTAGACGTCTGCGGCAGCGAAGGCGACTTCACGCGAGTACCGCAGAACGGCTTCGCGCAGTGAAGGTTGGTCCGATTCCGGCGCGATCACCGGGACCTGGTCCTCGACTACTTCAACCACGATCCGGATCAGCTGCAGGGCCTTCTGCAGGCTGATGGAGCGTGTCAGTTCCGTGGGGGCATTGCCGAAGACGTCGGTCAGGATCCATGACGGCGAACTCGGCCGTTCGTACCACGTCACAAACGCCGCGATGCCGTTCTGTGCCACAAGGCCCAGGGCTGAGCGCTCATCGGAGCTGAGGCGGCTGTACCAGGGCAGCGACTTCTCCAGTTGGCGCATGGTGCTGGTGGACAGCTGGCCCACGTTGGCGCGGAGTTGCCGCAGAGTTTCGGCCTTTTCAGGCGACAATGCCTGGGTTGCTGCCTTGCGCTTGGAAGTTGTTTTGCTCGGCTCTGCCATGGAATGAGCATACGGGCCATCCCGTGCAAGCTCCATTTGTGAGAAGGCTACAACTGATGTTGTTGCTGATCACGTCGGGGTGAACGGTCCAGGCTGTTAAAGCCCGGGTTGTTAAAGCCCGACGGCGGCCCCCACCTTTCGGTGGAAGCCGCCATCGCGTTTATCGCTGGGTTAACCCCGCTGCCGGATAGTGTCCGGCAGCCTGCAGTCAGGCGTCTCCGCCTGCTCCGCCGGTGGTGCCGGCATTCACATCCAGGAGCCGGTACTTTTCGATCGCCTTTTCCAATGCGCCTGCTTCAACTTCGCCCTTGGCGGCGAGGAGTTGGAGGGTTTTGGCGACGATGGAGTGGGTGTCGTTTTTGAAGTAGCGGCGTGCGGCTTGGCGGGTGTCGGAGAAGCCGAAGCCGTCTGCTCCGAGGGAGGCGAAGTCGTTGGGGATGAATTGGCGGATTTGGTCGGGGACGGCTTTCATGTAGTCGGACACGGCGATGACGGGTCCGGTGGTGTCTTTGAGTTGTTCGGTGATGAACGGGGTGCGGGCGGGTTGGCCGGGGTTGAGGAAGGCGTGTTCTTCGGCGGCGAGTCCGTCGCGTCGTAGTTCGTTCCAGGAGGTCACGGAGAAGACGTCGGCGGCGACTCCCCAGTCCTCGTTGAGGATCCGTGCTGCTTCGAGGGCCCAGGGTACGGACACGCCGGAGGCGAGGATGTTCGCGGTGGGTCGGTTGGCCTCTCCCGTGGGGGCGTCTGCGAGTTTGTAGATGCCTTTGAGGAGTCCGTTGAGGTCGAGGTTTTCCGGTTCCGCGGGTTGGGTGATGGGTTCGTTGTAGACGGTGAGGTAGTACATGACATTTCTGTCATCGTCAGCGTCTGGTCCGTACATTTGTTCGAGGCCGTGGCGGATGATGTGGCCGATTTCGTAGCCGTAGGCGGGGTCGTAGGTTTTCACGGCGGGGTTGGTGGAGGCCAGGATGGGGGAGTGTCCGTCGGCGTGTTGGAGTCCTTCGCCGGTGAGGGTGGTCCGTCCTGCGGTGGCGCCGATGATGAAGCCGCGGGTCATTTGGTCCGCTGCTGCCCAGAAGGAATCTCCGGTGCGTTGGAAGCCGAACATGGAGTAGAACACGTAGATCGGGACCAGGGGTTCGCCGTGGGTGGCGTAGGCGGTCCCGGCGGCGGTGAACGCTGCGACGGCGCCGGCTTCGTTGATGCCGGGGTGGATCAGTTGGCCTGCGGGGGATTCTTTGTAGGCCAGGACGAGGTCGCGGTCCACGGAGAGGTAGTTCTGGCCTTTGGGGTTGTAGATTTTCGCGGTCGGGAAGAACGCGTCCATCCCGAAGGTGCGTGATTCGTCGGGGACGACGGGCACGAACCGGGCGCCGAAGTTTTTGTCCCGCATGAGGTCTTTGAGGAGCCGGACGAAGGCCATGGTGGTGGCGGCTTGTTGTTTCCCGGAGCCGCGTTTGGCTACTTCGTAGGATTTGGTCTCGGGCAGGACTACCTCGGTGTGTTTGCGGCGCCGTTCGGGTACGAATCCGCCCAGTTCCGCGCGGCGTTCCATGAGGTATTTGATTTCCGGGGCGTCCATGCCGGGGTGGTAGTACGGGGGCCGGTAGAGGTCCGCGTCGAGTTGGTCATCGCTGATGGGGATGCGGAGGTGGTCACGGAAGGCTTTGAGGTCTTCCATGGTCAGTTTCTTCATCTGGTGGGTCGCGTTGCGGCCCTCGAAGTGCGGGCCCAGGCCGTAGCCCTTGACCGTTTTGGCCAGGATCACGGTGGGTTTGCCCTTGAATTCGGTCGCGGCCTTGTACGCGGCGTAGACCTTGCGGTAGTCGTGCCCGCCGCGTTTGAGGCCCCAGATCTGCTCGTCGTTCAAGTCCGCGACCATGTCTTTGGTCTGCGGGGACTTACCGAAGAAGTGTTCCCGCACGAACCCGCCGGATTCGGCCTTGTAGGTCTGGTAGTCACCATCGGGGGTTTCGTTCATGATGTTCACCAACGCCCCGTCGGTGTCGTTCTCCAGCAGGGTGTCCCATTCCCGGCCCCAGACGACCTTGATCACGTTCCAGCCCGCGCCGCGGAAGAACGCTTCGAGTTCCTGCATGATCTTGCCGTTACCGCGCACCGGCCCGTCCAGGCGCTGGAGGTTGCAGTTGATCACGAAGTTCAGGTTGTCCAGGTTCTCGTTCGCGGCGAGCTGGAGCAGGCCACGGGACTCGGGCTCGTCCATTTCCCCGTCACCCAGGAACGCCCAGACCTGCTGGTCACTGGTGTCCTTGATGCCACGGTTCTGCAGATACCGGTTGGACTGGGCCTGGTAGATCGCGTTCATCGGGCCGATACCCATCGACACGGTCGGGAATTCCCAGAAGTCCGGCATCAGCCGCGGGTGCGGGTACGAGGACAGGGCGTGGCCTTCCTTGGACTTTTCCTGACGGAACCCGTCCAAATCCTCCTCACTCAACCGGCCTTCCATGAACGCCCT
>NZ_FNYI01000012.1:0-807 GCF_900108925.1 Arthrobacter sp. yr096
CTAATAGGCCAACAACTTACACCACACAACACACTGCACGCGTCCACTATGTGGTTCCCGAACAACAACCCACCACGGGTAGCCGGAACCAACAACTAAATAACAACACCACAGTTGTAACCCAAAGATTTCCCACCCACCCCCCCACGGGGGACGGGACGGGTAACAGAGTTACGGCGGTCATAGCGTGGGGGAAACGCCCGGTCCCATTCCGAACCCGGAAGCTAAGACCCACAGCGCCGATGGTACTGCACCCGGGAGGGTGTGGGAGAGTAGGACACCGCCGGACAACCATTCACGAAGAGCCCCGACCACCACGGCCGGGGCTCTTCCATTTAACACGTCTCACAAACCCCATACATCCTGCCCATTGCTACCGGTGTGCCTGTGAGACTTGCCACGAGAGGCACCATAGCCCCTCTGGACGTTCCGGCCCCGTGGCGGCGTCGAATAGAATTGCATAAGACATACGAGTCGGTGGCTGAGCGCTGCCGGCGGCGTGACAACGAAATAAGGGTTATGAGCGACTACGCACGCGCCAGTGGTCGGCTCGCAACAGGAGGAATCCACCATGGCTGAGCACAACGGCGGCAATCGCGGCGGCAATCGCGGAAACTTTGGCGGGAATCGGGACGACCGCGGCTCGTACCGTCCCAACAACAACTCGGGCGGGGATCCCCGCGGATTCCGTTCCAGGGAGAACAGGGACGGCTCTGAGCGTCCCGCACGCGACGGCGAACGCCGTCCGTTCAATAATGACCGTGGTGACC
The DNA here is from genome assembly GCF_900108925.1 of Arthrobacter sp. yr096. Lineage (NCBI taxonomy): Bacteria > Bacillati > Actinomycetota > Actinomycetes > Micrococcales > Micrococcaceae > Arthrobacter > Arthrobacter sp. yr096. Next base: position 771 of record NZ_FNYI01000012.1, read on the forward strand.
GTCCCGCTCGTGATGGTGAGCGCCGGTCGTTCGGTGA
>NZ_FNYI01000012.1:1467-98412 GCF_900108925.1 Arthrobacter sp. yr096
CCGTTCAATAATGACCGTGGTGACCGTCCGGCTCGTGACGGCGAACGTCGTTCCTTCGGTAGTGACCGTGGCGATCGCAAGCCTTTCGGTGACCGTCCCGCTCGTGACGGCGACCGCCGCTCGTTCGGTAATGACCGTGGCGAGCGGGGCGGCTCCTGGGAAGAGCGTCCGGCGCGAGTTCCCAACGCCAAGGACATCCGGAGCGCCAACCGTCCGGACCGCGAACGTTCACCCGAGATCGATGAGGATGTCACCGGCAGGGAGCTCGACCGCGCAACGGGCCACCAGATCAAGACCCTCGAGGAGCAGAGTGCAGGCTGGGTTGCCAAGCACCTGGTCATGGCCGGCCGCTTGATCGACATTGAGCCCGAGCTGGCTTTCCAGCACGCGCTTGCCGCCAGCCGACGTGGCGGGCGCTTGTCGGCAGTCCGTGAAGCTGTGGGTTTGACCGCCTACGCTGCTGGTCACTATGGCGAAGCCCTGCGCGAGTTCCGTACCTACCGTCGTATCAGCGGTTCCAACGTGCACCTGCCTGTCATGGCCGACTGTGAGCGTGGCCTTGGCCGTCCGGATCGTGCGCTGGACATGGTTCGTTCGCCTGAAGCCCAGGACCTTGATGCTCCGGGCAAGGTTGAGCTGGCTATCGTGGCCTCGGGCGCCCGTGCCGACCTCAATCAACTGGACGCAGCTGTCAGTGAGCTCGAAATCGCACAGCTGGACATCAACCGGGCCTTCTCCTACAGCCCGCGTCTTTTCCGCGCGTATGCGGAGGCTTTGAGCGCTGTCGGTCGTACCGAGGAAGCAGACAAGTGGGCCCGCCAGGCCCTTGTGGCCGAGAACGCCCTGGGCGTTGGAGACTTCGCGGAACCTGAGATTCTTGATCTTGGCTGGGATGAGCAGGAAGAAGAAGCCGCTCGCAAGCCGCGGTTCCAGAAGCCTGCCCCGGAGACCGACGTCGTAACGGCCGAAACTGAAACTGTGATCGTTGAGGCCGCGGCCGCTGACGTTGAGCACGATGACGTTGAACTTGATGACGCCGAGTCGGACTACTTCGAGTCCGATGATGCGGAGTCGGATATCGACTCTGCCGAGGAAGATGAAGAGCGCAACGAAACCGCAGAAGCTGACAACGAGGGCAACGACTCCCAGCATGGCTGATTCACTGATCTCATCATTTGATGCTGTCCTCTCCGATCTTGATGGCGTGGTGTACGCAGGACCACACGCCATTCCTGGCGCCGTGGAATCGTTGCAGCGCCTCGAAAGCGTTGGCGTTGGGCTGGGTTACGTCACCAACAACGCTTCCAGGACGCCGGCCCAGGTCGCCGCGCACTTGCGTGAGCTTGGTGCCCCGGCAGAGGACCATCAGGTGGTCAGTTCCTCCCAGGCAGCAGGGGAGCTCCTTGCTTCCATGCTGCCTGCGGGGGCGCATGTCCTGATCACTGGCAGCGCAGCACTGGCCCATGAGATCGAATTGGTGGGACTCACGCCAGTGCACAGCGCTGCGGAGTCCCCGGTGGCCGTGGTTCAGGGGTTCAACCCGGAGATCGGCTGGAAGGACTTAGCGGAAGCATCGTACGTCGTGGCCGGCGGCGCCATGTGGTTCGCCACCAACACGGACATGTCCATCCCACAGGCCCGCGGTATGGCACCAGGCAACGGAACCTTGGTTGCTGCCGTGGCAGCCGCCACGGGCAAGACACCTTTGGTTGCCGGCAAGCCTGAGGCACCCCTCTTTCAAGCCGCTGCGAAACGGCTCGATGCCGAGCGGCCGCTGGTAGTTGGCGACCGCCTGGACACGGACATCCTGGGTGGAAACCGCGCAGGATTCGCGACGGCGGCTGTCCTCACTGGGGTGGACACCACCTTTACCATCCTTGCGGCGCGGACTGACGAAAGGCCCGATTACCTGCTGGCGGACCTCGAGGACCTTTACGTTCCTTATCCTGCGATTGTCAGCGACGGCGGCACCTACCGTTGCGGTGCGGCCTCGGCATTTGCAACGGACGGCATGGTCACCATCACCGGCGATGAGGGCGACCTCGATGCGTGGCGCGCGGCCTGTGCCGCGTGGTGGGCGGCTGTTCCCTCCACAGCCGTGGCGCAGGCGCCGCAGCTGGAATGGCGAACTCACTAGACTGGTGCGATGACCGAGCCCAACAATTCACTGGTGCCCCAGGACGAGAGTCCCGGACCACCTGAGGTCCAATGGCCTGACGCCGCGAACCCCACCGGGGATCCCTTGGTGGACAGGGCACTTGCCTCTTTGGAGGACGTCGCGGCAGCTCCCGTGGCGGATCATGGGGAGCTGTACGCCAGCATCCATGATTCCTTGCTGGAAGCCTTGGACGCTGAGCCCGGTCTCCCTTCCGCTCCTCAAACCTCCTCCAGCGATCCCCGCCCGGAAGGCGACAGCTAACGCATGGCACGACTCGATCAGGAACTCGTCACCCGTGGGCTGGCGAGGTCCCGTACCCATGCGGCCAAGCTCATCAGCGACCGCAAGGTCAGCTCCGGTGGTGCCGTCCTTTCCAAAGCTGCGCTGCAGGTGGACGCGGACACGGACTTGACGGTGGAGGCGCACTTGGAGGACATCTACGTCAGCCGCGCCGGTCATAAGTTGGCTGGCGCGCTGGAGGCGTTTCCCGCCGTCGTGGTTGCCGGTAAGCGGTGTCTCGACGCCGGTGCCTCCACGGGTGGTTTCACTGACGTGCTGCTTCGGCGCGATGCCGCGAGGGTGGTAGCCGTCGACGTCGGACACGGCCAGTTGGTCCCGCACCTCCGGGATGACCCCCGCGTGGACGTCCATGAAGGCCTCAACGTCCGGTACATGACGCCGGAGCAGGTTGGCGGACCTGCGCAACTGACGGTAGCGGATCTGTCCTTTATTTCCTTGACTTTGGTGTTGTCGCCCTTGGCTCACTGCACGGAACCCGGCGGAGACATGGTCCTCATGGTTAAGCCGCAGTTCGAGGTTGGCAAGGAGCGGCTGAGCCGGACGGGCGTGGTGTCGTCGGAGAATGAACGACGCCGGGCGGTGGCCCAGGTTGCCCGTGCTGCGGTGGACGCCGGCCTGGATCTCCAGGACCTTGCAGCCAGTCCGCTGCCGGGTCAGGACGGAAATGTTGAATACTTCCTGTGGATGAAGCGCAGGATGTCCGCGGTGTTGCCTAAGATCGAAGAGCGGGACGGGCACGTTGCTGCGTTGATCAAGAAACTTTGGCCGAACCACTAGAAAGCAGAACCCGATGAGCAGGCGTGTACTTGTCCTTGCCCACACTGGGCGGGAGGAATCGCTTCGCGCTGCGTGGGATGCCTGTGAGCAACTGCACTCGTCAGGTTTGGTTCCCGTGCTGCAGAAGTCAGAACTCGCGGATATAGAGCGGTTCTTCGGTGCGTTGGATACGCCCATTGAAATTCTCCATGACCACGTCAGCCTGGAGGACGTGGAGTTGGTCATGGTCCTGGGCGGCGACGGAACAATTCTTCGCGCGGCGGAGCTTGTGCGTGAGGTTGACGTCCCGCTGCTGGGAGTGAACCTGGGACATGTGGGCTTCCTGGCCGAGAGCGAACGGGCCGACCTCGCGCAGACAGTGGAGTGGATCGCCAGCCGCCAGTACACGGTGGAAGAGCGCATGACCATCGATGTGCAGGTGTGGATCAAGGGCCAGAAGATTTGGCACACGTGGGCTCTGAACGAGGCCGCCATTGAGAAAGCCAACCGCGAACGCATGTTGGAAGTGGTCACCGAAGTGGACGAGCGTCCCCTGACGTCCTTCGGCTGCGATGGCGTGGTGATGGCGACTCCCACCGGCTCTACTGCCTACGCCTTCTCCTCGGGCGGGCCTGTGGTGTGGCCGGAAGTGGAAGCCCTGGTCATTGTTCCCATCAGTGCCCACGCGCTCTTTGCCAAGCCCTTGGTGGTGTCGCCGCGGTCCAAACTGGCTGTTGAAATCATGAACCGGACTGACGCGCTGGGCGTCCTCTGGTGCGACGGACGGCGTTCCGTGGATCTGCCACCGGGCGCACGTGTGGAAGTCACGCGCTCAGCCACCCCCGTGCGGCTGGCGCGCACCCATAAGACGCCGTTCTCCGCACGACTTGTCCGAAAGTTCGAGCTGCCCATCCACGGCTGGCGGGGTCCAGCTCCGCGGAGGGGCGAAGTCCATACGGGTCCCATTCCTGTAATCCGGACCCTGTCACCGGCTCCGTTGCCCAGTCCGCGGGATGTAGACAGTCCGCGGGATGTGGAAAGTCCCCGGGACGGTGACCCTAACCACCCCACGAATGCGAAGTGAACCATGCTTGAAGAACTCCGAATCCGTGACCTTGGCGTCATTACTGACGCCGCACTACCCCTAGGGCCCGGGCTTAGCGTCGTCACCGGCGAAACCGGTGCGGGCAAGACCATGGTGGTGACCGCCGTCGGGCTTCTTCTCGGCGCCCGGTCGGATGCCGGCGCTGTCAGGAGTGGCGCCAAGTCCGCTTCCGCTGAGGCCGTGCTGAAGCTTGATCCGGCGCACAGTGCGGTTGAGCGCGCCAAGGAGGCCGGCGGTGAGGCAGAAGAGTTCGACGGCGTGGCTGAACTTCTGCTGGCACGCACCGTGGGTGCCGATGGACGCAGCCGGGCTTACGTTGGCGGCCGCGCGGCACCTGTGGGGGTGCTGGCCGAGCTGGGGGAGAGCCTGGTGGTGGTCCATGGCCAGTCGGACCAGATCAGGCTCAAGAGTGCGACTGCGCAACGGCATGCTCTGGACAGGTTTGCCGGGGCACCCCTCGCGAAGGCGCTGGGGGAGTATCAGGAGCTGTACAACCACTGGAAGGCCATCCAGAACGAGCTCGAAACGCTCCGCAGCGAGGCCCGCGAACGCCTGCGTGAAGCTGAGTCTTTGGATGCTGCCCTCAAGGAAATTGACGAGGTGGATCCCCAGCCTGGCGAAGACGAGAGTCTCAAAGCCGAGGCTGTGAAGCTGGCGAATGTCGAGGAATTGAGGCTGGCAGCAGCGGCCGCCCATGAGTCGCTCATCGCCGAGGAATTCGGGGATGCCGGAGACGCAACGTCCATGGTGGATGCGGCTAAACGGACACTGGAACACGTAGCCGACCATGACGAAGAACTGCGATCCGCGGCTGGCCGGCTGGCCGAGGTGGGATTCCTGCTCAACGATATCGCGGCCGAATTGTCCAGTTACCAGGCTGCCCTTGATACCGAAGGGCCCGAACGGCTCTCGGAAATCGAGGAACGCCGCGCGGCCCTTGCCAAACTGATCCGCAAATATGCGCCGAGCATTGACGAGGTCCTCGAATGGGCCGCCACTGCCAGAACCCGGTTGGACGAACTGCAGGATGACTCCAGCCGGATCGAGTCTTTGGACGCGGAAGTGGCTACTGCGGAAGCCACGCTCCGCAAGCAGGCGGCCGGCATCAGCAAGGCACGCCTCAAAGCGGCCAAGGACTTGTCAGCGCGTGTCAGCGCCGAACTGAAGGCCCTGGCGATGGCCGATGCGACGTTGGTCATCGAGGTGGACGGCAGTGGTGCGTTGGGCCCTTGGGGGACCGATGAGATCGCGTTCCTCCTTCGGCCCCACTCCGGAGCTCCGGCCAGGCCGCTGGGCAAGGGGGCTTCGGGCGGTGAACTCTCCAGGGTGATGCTGGCCATCGAAGTGGTACTTGCTGCGGTGGACCCTGTGCCAACTTTTGTCTTTGACGAGGTGGACGCCGGTGTGGGCGGTCGTGCCGCCGTCGAAATTGGACGACGCCTGGCCATGTTGGCCCGCCACGTCCAGGTGCTGGTGGTGACCCACCTGCCCCAGGTGGCAGCATTCGCCGATCAGCATATCCGGGTGACCAAGACGTCCGTCCGGGGCTCAGACGGGAAGACGACCACAGGATTCACCTCCAGTGACGTTCAACTCCTCAGCGACGACGAGCGGGTCAAGGAGCTTGCGCGCATGCTGGCCGGCCAGGAGGACTCGGAGTCTGCGCAGGCCCATGCCCAGGAGTTGCTGGATGATGCGAAGCTCCTGCCCCAGCGAGCCTGAGGCCGGGAACCGCTGCGGTGCACCGAAGAAGTGCGAGGACTGTCACATCCGCGCTCTCCAGTCCGCTTGCCTCTTGCCTGGAATGCAGTGGTGAGCAACCATTGACCATTTGGGGAATCCGAACAGACGCTTGGAAGGCGTAATTGATGATAAGCTCGAATTCCGTGGTGCAGCGATCAAATTCCCGTGTAAATTCCCGGTTCCCGGGCTCGTCCAAGACGACCAAACACATCTTCGTCACCGGTGGTGTGGCGTCCTCGCTCGGTAAGGGTCTGACGGCTTCCAGCCTCGGCCACCTGCTGCGGGCACGCGGTTTGTCTGTAACTATGCAGAAGCTCGATCCCTATTTGAACGTGGATCCGGGCACGATGAACCCCTTCCAGCACGGTGAAGTATTCGTGACGGATGACGGCGCCGAAACCGACCTCGACATCGGACACTACGAGCGCTTCCTCGACGAAAACCTCGAAGGTTCGGCCAACGTCACAACCGGCCAGATCTACTCCACCGTTATCGCCAAGGAACGCCGCGGCGAGTACCTCGGAGACACTGTGCAGGTCATCCCGCACATCACCGATGAGATCAAGCGCCGTATGCGCTTGCCCGCCGAGGGCAAGAACGCTCCAGACGTCATCATCACCGAAATCGGTGGAACCGTGGGCGACATCGAGTCGCAGCCGTTCCTTGAGTCGGCCCGCCAGGTCCGCCAGGATGTGGGTCGCAACAACGTCTTCTTCCTTCACGTCTCGCTGGTCCCGTACATCGGACCTTCCCAGGAACTGAAGACCAAGCCCACGCAGCACTCGGTGGCAGCCCTTCGCTCCATCGGCATCCAGCCGGAAGCAATCGTGATCCGTTCGGACCGCGAAGTGCCCGAGGCCATGCGCGAGAAGATCGGCCGCATGTGCGATGTCGATATCGACGCCGTGGTCAACGCCGCTGACGCGCCCAGCATCTACGACATTCCCAAGACGCTGCACTCCCAAGGGCTGGACTCGTACATCGTCCGCGCACTGGATCTGCCGTTCAAGGACGTGGACTGGAGCAAGTGGGACAAGCTCCTCGAAGCTGTCCACAACCCCAAGCACGAGGTCGAGATCGCCCTCGTGGGCAAGTACATCGACCTCCCGGATGCGTACCTCTCGGTGACCGAAGCACTCCGTGCCGGCGGTTTTGCCAATGAGGCCAAGGTTAAGATCCGCTGGGTTCCTTCGGACGAATGTGAAACGCTTGCCGGCGCCACCAAGTCCCTTGCCGGCGTGGACGCCATCTGCGTACCCGGCGGCTTCGGCATCCGTGGCCTTGAGGGCAAGCTTGGCGCCCTGAAGTTCGCCCGTGAATCCAAGCTCCCCGTCCTGGGCCTGTGCCTCGGCCTGCAGTGCATGGTGATCGAGTACGCCCGCAACGTGGTTGGCCTTGAAGGTGCTTCCTCGAGCGAGTTCGAGCCCGATTCCAAGTACCCGGTCATCGCCACCATGGAAGAGCAGCTGGACATCGTGGACGGCAAGGGTGACCTTGGCGGCACTATGCGCCTGGGCCTCTACGAAGCCAAGCTGGACGAGGGCTCGGTCATCGCCGAGACCTATGGCACCACCACGGTCAGCGAACGCCACCGTCACCGCTACGAGGTCAACAACAAGTACCGCGACCAGATCGCGGCTGAGGGACTGGTGTTCTCCGGTACTTCTCCCGATGGCAAGCTGGTGGAGTACGTGGAGCTTCCCCGTGAAGTCCACCCGTTCTACGTGGCTACGCAGGCGCACCCGGAGCTCAGCTCCCGCCCGACGCGTCCGCACCCGCTGTTCGCAGGTTTGGTCAAGGCTGCCCTGGAGCGTCGTGAAGGCGGCCCCGTGGCCACCAAGACCGGTGCACGCGCGGTAGCTGCCAAGTAAACGCAAGTACTAACGAAGGACGGCGCGATGCCCGGTATCTCTGAAACCCCCAGCACTTCGAGGCAGGTTTCGGACATGCCGAGCCCGCGCCGTCTTTTGTCTACCAGCAAGGTTTACGAAGGCCGAATTTGGGACGTCGTCAGTGACTCGTTCCAGCTCAGTGAGGACACTGACACCCTGGTCCGTGACTATATCGACCACCCGGGCGCCGTGGCGGTGCTTCCCATGAACGTGGACGGCGAGATTTTGCTGCTCAAGCAGTACCGTCACCCTGTGGGGATGGATCTCTGGGAGATTCCGGCGGGCCTGTTGGATGTGGAAGGCGAAGAATTCGTGGTGGGCGCGGCCCGGGAGCTTGCCGAAGAAGCGGACCTCAACGCAGCCACGTGGAACGTCCTGGCGGACTTCTTCAACTCGCCGGGTTCGTCCAGCGAGGCTATCCGGATCTATCTTGCGCGTGGCCTCAGCGACGTGCCGGAGGCAGACCGCCACACGCGCACCGACGAAGAGGCAGAGATCGAGCTGCACTGGGTCCCCCTTGAAGAAGCCGTGCGGGCCGTGCTCGAAGGCCGTTTGCACAATCCCTCTGCCGTGGTGGGGATCCTGGCGGCCGCAGCTGCCAAAGCTGACGGATTCACCAGCCTGCGGCCTGCCAACGCGCCCTGGCCGGCTCACCCGAGCCAGCGCTAAGCATGCCCGAAGCCACCACGCGCACGATCAACGGCATCGACCGGGCCATCACTGACTACCTGCAGCATGTGGGCGTGGAGCGAGGCTTGGCCGCCAACACCTTGGCCGCGTACCGCCGCGATCTGGCCCGATACTCAAACTTCCTCGCCGCCCAAGGGGTAGAGCAGCCCGGCAACATCACCCGGCATCATGTAACGGCCTTTGTTCAGGCGCTGTCCGACGGATCCGACGGCGCGGCAACGCTGGGTGTCCGCTCAGCGGCCCGCACGGTGGTTGCCGTCCGGGGTCTGCACAAGTTTTGGGCTCTGGAAGGAACCACGACGGCGGACCCCGCCAGCGATGTTCACCCGCCCATGCCGGGCAAGCGGCTTCCCAAAGCCATCAGCGTGGGCGAAGTGACGCGCATTCTTGAAGCTGCCGGCTCAGACAGCGCGACGGGCCTCCGGGACCGCGCGCTTCTTGAATTTCTGTACTCCACCGGCGCCCGCATCAGCGAGGCCGTGGGCCTCGACGTGGATGATGTTTCCCTGGAGGACACCGGCGGCGATCCGGCCATCGTGAGGCTGTTCGGCAAGGGTTCCAAGGAGCGTTTGGTACCCCTCGGCTCCTACGGCGCCCGCGCCGTCGGCGCATATGTTGTCCGCGGCAGGCCGCTGTTGGCGTCCAAGGGTAAAGGCACGCCTGCCCTGTTCCTCAATGCGCGCGGCGGACGGATCAGCAGGCAAAGCGCATGGACCATCCTCAAAGTTGCGGCGGAGAAAGCCAACATCACCAAGGACGTTTCGCCGCACACACTGCGCCATTCCTTTGCCACTCATCTTCTTGAAGGCGGGGCTGATGTCAGGGTGGTGCAGGAGCTCTTGGGTCACGCCTCAGTGACCACCACGCAGGTTTACACCTTGGTCACCGCGGATACGTTGCGCGAGGTTTACGCGGCAGCGCACCCCAGGGCGCTCGGCTAAATCTGCCAAAGCCGGGCCCATGGCCGGCTAGCCGATCACATTCAGCGTCAGCTCCACGGCGTCCACAAACAGGGCCAACAGGGATGTCCCCAGACCGGCCACCAGCAACAGACCTGGGTGGGCCAGGCCTACCACCACGCGTTTGAGGCGAGGGCGCCCTTTGAGGAACTTCTTGGGAACGCGCGTCTTCACGGGGACCTGCCGCCAGCCTCGCAGTCGCCGCAGGAACCATGCACAGCGGACGATGAATGCCATCCACAGAATGGAAAGCACCAGGGGTACCGCGGCCAGCATGAGGTTGAAGCCCAGCGCCGTGACTTCTTTCTCGGAATCACCGATCACCGACTGGACCGTGGTGGAGATTGACGCACTCATCACCACGGACGCGGCCCACACCATGAACGCAGCCACCAAGGCCAGGAACCGCACAAAGAAGTGTCCCAGCACGGTGGCATCGACGGCTCTCAGGTGGCTCCGCGGCGTGGCATGCAGCACCACCAAGGTGGAAATGAGCGTCGGGAGGGCCGCCACCAGGACCAGCAAGTACCAGGTCCATCCGGCCAGGTCCACCACTTCGTCCAGGACGATGAGACTGGCCCACACAACGGTCCAGACCCAGCCGGCGTAGAGCGGATGAGCCACAAGCCAGCGCGGAAGCCAGGCGTCCCGGTCCGGCTTGGCGGTGGCAGGCTTGTCGTCGTCCGTGCCACCGGTGTTTGTCACAGCATCTGCTACGTCGTTAACGGCGGCCACCCCGGCTCGCGCGTCACCCCCACCTTCAGTCATGCGCTCACTGTAGCAACGGGCCGCAGCAGTGGGGGAGATCAGGTTAAGGTAGGCAGCATGACTGCAGCCCATGTGACTTTGTGCTTCCTCCTCCGCGAAGGCGCGCACGGCGAAGACGTTCTGCTCGGAACCAAGAAGACCGGCTTCGGCCGGGGCAAGGTGGTGGGCGTCGGAGGGCACGTCGAGCCGGGGGAGACCGCCTCCGAGGCAGCGTGCCGGGAGGTCAAGGAGGAGATCAACGTGGTGGTCAGGGCGGATGACCTGATTCCCGCAGGGACCGTCGATTTCGTCTTTCCGGCACGACCGGACTGGGACATGGCCACTACCGTCTACCTGACGCGTTCATGGGTGGGGGAACCGTCGGAAAGCGAGGAAATCGCTCCCGCGTGGTTCCCGGTCAAGCAGCTACCGGTGGAGCGCATGTGGGCCGATGCCGAACATTGGCTGCCCGCCATGATCGCCGGTCAGAGGATCAAAGTCCGGGTTGCCTTGGCCCCGGACAACGAGAATGTGGCCAACGTGCAGACGGTGGAGTGGGCGGACCCCGGGGAGTAGGACAAACGACGGCGGGACGGTCGCCTTTCGGTGACCGTCCCGCCGTCGTTCCTGCTGCTTTAATTCCAGAGGCCTAAGGCACGTGGCGCTCTTCCGGACCGTTGTATTCGCTCAACGGACGGATCAGCGAGTTGGAGGCCACCTGTTCCATGATGTGGGCGGTCCAACCGGTGATGCGGCTGGCGACGAACAGCGGGGTGAACGTCTGGGTGTCGAAGCCCATGAGGTGGTACGTCGGGCCGGCCGGGTAGTCGAGGTTGGGCTTGATGGCTTTGGCCTCATCCATGGCCTGTTCCAAGCCGTTGTAGAGCCCCAGCAGTTCGGGGCGTCCGTAGTGGGCGATCATCTTGTCCAGCGCGGCTTTCATGGTGGGCACGCGGGAGTCGCCGTGCTTGTAGACGCGGTGTCCGAAGCCCATGACTTTCTTCTTTTGGGCGAGGGCGTCTTCCATCCATGCGCGGGCGCGGGTGGCGGCTTCCTCGAGGGATTCTTCGCTGCGAATGCCAATCTCGTCAAAGGTGTGCATGACGGCCTCATTGGCTCCACCGTGCAGGGGACCCTTAAGAGCGCCGATCGCTGCAGTGACCGCTGAGTGGAGGTCCGAAAGGGTGGACGTGACCACGCGGGCGGTAAAGGTGGAGGCATTGAAGGAGTGCTCCGCGTAGAGAATCATGGAGACGTTGAACGCTTCCACCACCTCATCCACGGGGTCTTCTCCGAAGGTCATCCACAGGAAGTTGGCAGAGTAGTCCAGGTCCTGGCGGGGTTCCACGGGTTCCTGGCCGCGGCGGCGGCGCTGGTCGTAGGCCACCACGGCGGGCATGGCAGCCCAGAGGTCGATTGCCTTTTTCATGTTCGCTTCGGGGCTGGAATCCTCAGCCAACTCGTGCCGGGCGCCGAGCACGGATGCCGCCGTACGGCAGACATCCATGGGATGTGCTGTGGTGGGCAAGGTATCCACGACTGTCTTGACCACGGGGTCCAGTGCGCGGCCTGCGCGTTCACGGGCAGTGAATTCTGCCAGCTGGGCTTCGTCGGGCAGTTCACCGTTCCACAAGAGGTAAGCGACCTCTTCGAAGCTGCATTTAGCAGCCAGTTCCTGGACCGGGTACCCGCGATACAGCAGCGAGTTGGTGTCCGGGTTGACCTTCGAGACGGCGGTGTAATCCACTACGACGCCGGCAAGGCCTTTTTTGATATCAACAGCTGCCATGCTGCCCTCCTTCGTTCATGATGCACGCGGCCCGGAAGCCCCGGACTGCCTGCTTTCCCCTGTATGAGTCCCGGAACCTAGCGAGTGCCAGGAACCTGGAAGTTGAAAACGCCGGTATCGAACTGGTTGTATGCCTCGTAGTCCACGAGTTCATAGAGGCGCGCACGGGTGAGCATGTCTCCAACGTGCGCCTCTTGGGTCCCCGCAGCCTTGATCGATTCCAGCGTACGCTCTGCAGCGCCCATGGCAATGCGGAGCAAGGTGACCGGGTAAATGACCATGTTCACGCCAACACTCTGAAGCTGGTCCACGGTGAAGAGGTCGCTCTTTCCGAACTCGGTCATGTTGGCCAGGATGGGCACGTCCACGGCGTCACGGATGGCCTGGAATTCTTCCAACGTTGCCATGGCTTCCGGGAAGATCGCATCAGCGCCCGCGTCCACCAGGGCTTTCGCGCGGTCCTGCGCGGCCTGGATTCCTTCGACGGCGCGGATGTCGGTGCGGGCCATGATGAGGAAGTTCGGGTCCCGGCGGGCATCTGCTGCGGCGCGGATGCGTTTGGTGGCGGTGTCGATGTCCACCACGTTTTTGCCGTCCAGGTGGCCGCAGCGCTTCGGGTTGAACTGGTCCTCGATGTGGCAGCCGGCCAGGCCTGCGTTCTCAAGTTCCTGGACGGACCGGGCCACGTTCATGGGCTCACCGAAGCCGGTGTCCGCGTCCACCAGGGAGGGCAGGTCCGTCATGCGGGCGATCTGCCCGGCGCGGGTGGCCACTTCGGTGAGCGTGGTGAGGCCGATATCCGGCAGGCCGAGGTCATTGGCCAGGACGGCCCCGGAGATGTAGACGCCGGCGAAGCCTTTTTCCTCGATCAGCCGTGCCGAGAGCGGGTTGAACGCCCCCGGGAACTGCTGCACGGTCCCGGAAGCCAGCAACTCCCGCAGCTTGAGGCGTTTCTGTTCGGGGGTGACTTTGGAGTACAGCATTTAGAACAGTCCCTTGGGTGCGTTGTTGAGGTCGATCACGCCGGGTGCTGCGGTGATGTTCAGTTGGTCCAGTTCACCGGCGCCCAGTTCGGTGACGCGTTCGACGGCGGCGAGGAACCTTTCGATTTCGGCTTCCTCTACGAGACCGGCAGCGAGGGTGCGGAACTTGTTGATGTACTGCTCGCGGGCGAAGGGCCGGGCGCCGAGCGGGTGGGCGTCGGCCACTGCGATCTCGTCCGTGACAACAGACCCATCCGTGAGTGTGATGACAACAGTGCCGCCGAAGGCCTTCTCGGCGATGTCCAGGGAGTGGTAGCGGCGGGTCCATTCCGGGTCTTCCACTGTGGTGACCTTGTGCCAGAGTTCCACGGTGTCCGGGCGGGCGGCGCGTTCGGGGGCGTAGGAGTCCACGTGGTGCCAGGCGCCGTCCTGCAGGGCAACGGTGAAGATGTACGGGATGGAGTGGTCCAGGGTCTCGCGGGACGCGGTGGGAGAGTACTTCTGGGGATCGTTCGCGCCGGAACCGATCACATAGTGGGTGTGGTGGCTGGTTTTGATCAGCACGGATTCCACGTTGGCCGGATCGGTGGTTTCGGGATGTTCGCGGTTGAGCTTGCGGGCGAGGTCGATCCACGCCTGGGCCTGGTATTCGGCGGAGTGTTCCTTGGTGTAGGTGTCCAGGATGGCGCGCTTGGCTTCACCGGGCAGCGGCAGTGGGACTTCGTAGGAGGCGTCCGGGCCGTCGAGCATCCAGGCGATGACGCCGTCTTCGCCTTCATAGATCGGCACGGGGGAGGTCTGGCCGCGCATGGAGCGGTCCACCGCTTCGACGGCCATCTTGCCCGCGAACGCCGGGGCGTGGGCCTTCCAGGTGGAGATCTCGCCCTTGCGGGACTGCCGCGTGGCGGTAGTGGTGTGCAGGGCCTGGCCCACGGACTGGAAGATCGTCTCAACATCGAGGCCCAGCAAGGTACCGATGCCGGCAGCGGCGGAGGGGCCGAGGTGGGCGACGTGGTCGATCTTGTGTTTGTGCAGGCAGATGGCCTTGACCAGGTTCACTTGGATTTCGTATCCGGTGGCGATAGCCCGGACCAGGTCGGCACCGTTGGAGCCCACGTGCTGGGCGACGGCCAGGATCGGCGGAATGTTATCTCCAGGGTGGGAGTAGTCAGCGGCCAGGAACGTGTCGTGGTAATCGAGTTCCCGCACGGCCACACCGTTGGCCCAAGCGGCCCACTCGGGGGAGACCTGCTCGCTGATGCCGAAAACGTGGGCGCCCTTGCCGTTGGCAGACGGGGAATGGGTCAGGGCCTGCGCGCGGGCCGCGACGATCGGTGCCCGGTTCAACGAGGCGATAGCCACCGAAGCGTTGTCGATAATCCGGTTAATCACCATGTCAGTGACCTCCGGTGTCACCTCGACGGGGTCCGCGGCGACCACGGCGATCTTGTGCGCCAACTGCTCCTCACGGGGCAGGTTCTCTTCGCTCTTGTAGACGCGGACGTGGTTGTTCTTGACCATGGTGCTCCTTCTGGTGGGACGTTCTACCGTGCCGTGTGGGTGGCTTTGACGTGGGTGAGGCTGCGATGCAGGTGGACAGTGGTGGCGGCTTCCGCCAGGCGCGGGTTGCCGGCGGCGATGGCTTCGGCGATGGCCGCGTGCTCGGCAGCGGCCGCGTGGAGGCGGGCAGCGTCGTCGGCTGCGAGACGCCGGACGCGGACCAAATGGACGCGCAGGCTCCGCATGGCGTTGGCCAGGTACGAATTGGAAATCGCGGCATCGATTGCCTCATCCAGGCGGCCCACCAAGGCGTAGTACTCGTGCCGCGCGGGATCGCTGTCGCTAAGCAGTTCAGGGGCCCGCAGCAGTTGGGCGTGCAACTTGCCGAAGACGCCGGGCTCACCGCGCTCAGCGGCCAAGGCGGCAGCCCGAACCTCCAGGGTTTCGCGCAGTTCGAACAGTTCGTCGATGCTGTCCAGCGAGATATCGGTGACGACGACGCCGCGGCCGCCTGCCGCCGTCGTCAATCCTTCTGCAGTGAGCCGGCCCAGCGCCTCCCGGACGGGCGTGCGGGACACGCCAAGGCGTTCGGACTGTTCCACTTCGGCGAGGACTGTGCCCGGGCGAAGGCGCCATTCAATGATGTCTTCACGAAGGGAGGCATAAGCCCTGTCACTGGCGCGCATGCCCTCAGTGTATACACAGGACTCTCAAATAGTCATCAGGGCCACTAAATGTCCCCTCTGTGTATACATGATCGCTCAGGCGTGATTCCAGCCGTACTCATTCTCGGGGCGCCCGGGGGTACCGTACCGAGGTGCCCGGGTGACCGTGCCGGCGTCGGCCAAGTACTCCAGATAGCGGCGGGCCGTGACACGGGACATGCCCAGTGCATCCATCACTTCACTGGCGGACACCGGTTGGTGCCCAGCCCGCACCAGGTCCTTCACAGATTCAAGAGTGGATCCGGACAAGCCCTTGGGCAGCGGTAATTCCGTAGGAGCGCGAAGGCTCGCAAACGCCTGGTCCACGTCGCTTTGCGATGCCCCCGCTTTGGAAATCCCGGACATCGAGCCCGCCAATTGCTCACGGAAGGTCCGGTAGCTGCTGAGTTTGTCCGCGAAAGTTGCGTAGGTAAACGGCTTGATGAGGTACTGCACCACGCCGATGGACACGGCACTGCGGACAATGTTTAACTCCCGCACGGCGGTAATGGCGATGATGTCGGCAAAAACGCCGGCCGAACGCATCCGGCGGGCGACGTCCAGGCCGTGCAGATCCGGCAGGTTCATGTCCAGCAGGACCAGGTCCACGGGCGAACCCGATGCTGCAAATTCGCCGAGTATGCGCAGGGCAGACTGCCCGTCCGGCGCGGTCCCAACCAAAGTGAAGCCGTCCAAACGGCCAATGTAGATGGAGTGGGCGTCAGAGGCTATCGGTTCGTCCTCCACTACCAGGACGCGGATCTCTGTCATGCCTTCTCTTCCTCGGGAGCCGGCGCAGGCAGCACAACATTGAACTGTGCTCCGCCGGGATTGCTGATGGTCATCGTACCGTTGAGCCGGTCCACGGCCTGGCGCACCAATGCGAGCCCGACACCCCTGCCATGGCTGCCACGCGGATCTCCCTCGGAGGATTTGGTACTGAATCCGTACTGCAGGACATCGTCGATGGAATCCGGATTTATGCCCATGCCAGAGTCACGCACGGTGAATTCGACGGCGGCGGCCCCGGCATCCACGTCCAACTCCACCTTCCGCGGGAAGTCGCCGGCAGCGGCGGCATCTATCGCGTTGTCCAGCAGGTTCCCCAGAATGGTCACCAGGTCCTGGATCTCCAGGCCGCGGACTCCGGCACTGCCCGACGTCCGGACCTCCAGTTCCACTCCACGCTCGTGGGCCTCCGCGGCCTTGCCCATCACCAAGGCACTCATCACCGGTTCGTCCACCGAAGCCACCATGTCATCGGTCAGTTGCTGGCTCAACTCAAGGTCCTTGGTAGCAAAATCCAGGGCTTGCGGAGTTCGACCCAGCTCCAGCAAGGAGACGATCATATGCAGCCGGTTGGCGTGTTCATGGGTCTGTGCGCGCAGGGCGTCAGAAAGGGTCTTCATTGTTTGGAGTTCCGTGCCCAGCGATTCAATTTCCGTGCGGTCCCTGAGGGTGGCCACCGTGCCGTAGATGGCAGGTTTCTGCCGGCTGCGTTCAGGCACCGGACCCACGGCGGGGGCCTGGTTGACCACCAAAATCCTTGAACCCGTCAGGTGGATTTCATCGTGGGCGGGACGACCGGACTCGAACAGCGCTCGCAGGCTTCCATCAAAGGGGAGCTCGGCCAGTTTCGGTGCTGCGTCAGGTGACCGGTCGGCGTCGGAGGGAGCCAGCCCCAACAGCTCTGCGGCTTGGTCGTTGTACATCACAGCCTTGCCATGGGTGTCGATCAGGATCACGCCTTCGCGGACCGAGTGAAGGACGGACTCGTAGTACGCGAACAACTGCGCCAGCTGCTCAGGACCCCATCCGCGCGTGACCGATCGAAGGTATCGGCCCAGAAGCCATGAGGCAACGGAGCCAAAGAACAACACCACCAAGGCGATGACGCCAATCACCCCCAGCCTCTCGGCGACGTCCGTGTCCACAGTGCGCACCGTCACGCCGGCAGCTACCAGGGCCTTGACGCCTCCGCCGGCATCCATCACGGGTGCAATGGTGCGCACCGAGGGGCCCAGAGTGCCTGCCGTGACCTCGGTGAAGGTTTCACCCCGCAAGGCCGGCTCGATGGTTCCGATGTAGGGCTTGCCCAGCTCTTCGGCCCGGGGGTGCGTCCAGCGGGTGCGGTCGGGGGCCATGATGGTGATGAAGTCGGCGTCGGCGTCGTCCATCACCTCCAGCGCATAGGGCTGAAGGACCGCCGAAGGGTCCGCTGCTGCAGCCGCTTCCAGGACCAAGGGGCTGTCTGCCAACGAGGTGGCAATCGCGAGCATCCGGCCGCCCGCCTCGTCGTAGGCCCGGTCCCTGGCTTCCACCACGGAAAACGTCCCGAAGACGGCGGTCAGCACCAGGACGAACAACAGATTCGCCACAAACAAACGGCGGGCGATGCTCCAGCTGTGAAACACGTGGGCCTCCATGACCAATATGACCGCAATGGTGATGTGTGTCACCAGCGGCTCAATGATGGATATCACACAAGGGCAGCGGATTGGACATCAGTGCAGGACCGCAGCGCCTTACACAGTATCCAAAGGAGAATCCCATGACCTCTCAACGAGGAGAGTCGGCAGTTGCTGCCAAAGCTGGACGCAAGGGGCTCGACAAGTCGCACTACCTGTACATCGCGGTCATCCTGGCCGTCGTGCTCGGCGCGGTCGTCGGCCTGGTGTTCCCGGAAGTTGGAAAGTCCCTCAAGCCTCTCGGTGACGGCTTCATCAAGCTCATCAAGATGATGATTGCTCCGGTTATCTTCTGCACCATCGTCCTGGGTATCGGGTCCATCGCGAAGGCTGCCACTGTTGGCAAAGTGGGCGGGCTCGCCCTGGGCTACTTCGTGGCCATGTCAACTTTCGCGCTGGCGATCGGCCTCGTAGTGGGCAACCTCATCCACCCGGGTGAAGGCCTCAAGCTGACCCCGTACGATCCCACCAAGAAGGCTGACACGAACAGCACGGTGGACTTCCTCCTGGGCATCATTCCCGGTGACATTCCAGTCCTTCCCACTCTTCTTGCCGCGATTCTGGTCGGTTTCGCCCTGCAGAAGATGGGTAAGCAGGGAGCTCCGATCCTCGGAGCCATCGGACACGGGCAGCGACTCGTTTTCCGCATCCTCATCATGATCATGTGGCTGGCCCCGGTGGGCGCGTTCGGCGCCATCGCCGCCGTCGTTGGTGCAACCGGCGCCCAGGCGATCCTCAGCATGTTCACCCTCATGGTTGCCTTCTACATCACCTGCGCACTGTTCATTGTGGTCATCCTCGGAACGCTGCTCCGCGCAGTGGCCGGCGTCAACATCTTCAAGCTCATGAAGTATCTGGCCCGCGAGTACCTTCTGATCTTCTCCACCTCGTCCTCCGAGGCTGCATTGCCCCGCCTGATCGCCAAGATGGAGCACCTGGGTGTCTCCAAGCCGGTGGTCGGTGTAACGGTCCCCACGGGTTACTCCTTCAACCTTGATGGCACGGCAATCTACCTGACCATGGCCTCCTTGTTCGTCGCCAACGCCATGGGCACCCCGCTGGACCTCGGCGCCCAGATTTCCCTCCTGGTCTTCATGATCATCGCTTCCAAGGGCGCTGCAGGCGTCACCGGTGCCGGGCTCGCAACCCTGGCCGCGGGTCTCCAGGCACACAAGCCGGAGCTCCTGGGCGGCGTGGGCATGATCGTCGGAATCGATCGCTTCATGTCCGAGGCCCGTGCTCTGACGAACTTCACCGGCAACGCCGTGGCAACTGTGCTGATCGGTACTTGGGTCAAGGAAATCGACAATGGCCAGGTGGAGCGAGTCCTCTCAGGCAGCGAGCCCTTCGATGAGCAGACCATGATCGCCCACGGTGGCGAAGAAGAGGCTGCTCCTGAGGCCGACACCCGCGAGAAGGCAGCTGTCTAGCAAGGACGGGCGCTCGCAGAACGGATGAGTCGATGGACGGCACCCCGCCGGGGTGCCGTCCATCGACATTTCGCGCACCGGAACAGGAACAAGTGATCAACCTTCGACCTCAACTAGAGGGTCAAGGCTCAACTGCGGAGCAATGTCAAGTTCCCCGAATAACCGTGTCGGGCGCTGTAGCCTAGGTGGGTAGCAGCGCTGTAGCCAGGGGCTCAGTGGCAGGGAAGATCGTCGTCGAAAGAGTGGTTAGATACGTGAGCATCGAACGGGGTTCAGCAACGCTGGAAGGCGCCGAGCTCGATCTGGAAGACGCCATCATGGGGCCCACGGGCCGTCCTCACCGCGAATTCCCGGAACCCGCTCCTCTTGCCTCCCATGGACCGGCCAGGGTCATTGCCATGGTCAATCAAAAGGGCGGGGTGGGTAAGACAACGTCCACCATTAACCTCGCGGCTGCGCTGGCTGAATACGGCCGGCGTGTCCTGTTGGTGGACTTTGATCCCCAGGGTGCGCTGTCCGCTGGCCTGGGCGCCAACCCGCACGAGCTCGACCTCACGGTTTACAACGTCCTGATGGATCGCAAGGTGGACATCCGCGATGCCATTCAGCAGACCGGCGTGGATGGCGTGGACCTCCTTCCTGCCAACATTGACCTCTCTGCTGCCGAAGTGCAGCTCGTCAACGAGGTAGCACGTGAACAGGTCCTGGACCGAGCGCTGAAGAACGTCGAAGACGACTACGACGTCGTCCTCATCGACTGCCAGCCGTCCTTGGGCCTCCTGACAGTCAATGCCCTCACCGCGGCCCATGGCGTCATCATCCCGTTGATTTGCGAGTTTTTTGCACTGCGTGCCGTCGCACTCCTGGTGGAAACCATCGAGAAAGTGCAGGACCGCCTCAATCCGCGCCTGCAGGTGGACGGTGTCCTGGCCACTATGTACGATGCCCGCACCCTGCACAGCCGCGAAGTCATTTCGCGCCTGGTTGAGGCCTTCGGCGACAAAGTGTTCGAGACCGTTATCAAGCGTTCCATCAAGTTCGCTGACGCCACAGTCGCCGCCGAGCCGATTACCAGCTACGCCGGCAACCACATTGGTGCTGACGCCTACCGCCGCCTTGCCAAGGAACTGATCTCGCGCGGCGGCGCGCCGTAGCGGACGGTGGCACCGTCACTTGCCCCGACGGCGGAGACGCCCGCACCGGCGGACGCGGCCGGACCAGCGGTAACACCCGACGCCGGTACCTCCGAAAGCCGTAAGGCCGGCTTCGAAGTTCGGTTGGCAAACTTCACAGGCCCTTTCGATCTCCTGCTCGGCCTCATTTCCAAGCACAAGCTGGACATCACCGAGGTAGCCCTTGCCACGGTCACCGACGAGTTCATCAAGTACATCCGGCGCCTCCAGAAATTGGGGGAGGACTGGGCGTTGGATGAAGCCAGCGAATTCCTGGTGATCGCTGCGACCCTGCTGGATCTTAAGGCTGCCCGCCTCCTTCCTGCAGGTGAGGTGGAGGACGCCGAGGACATTGCCCTCCTGGAGGCCAGGGACCTGCTCTTCGCGCGGCTCCTGCAATACAAGGCTTTCAAGCAGGTGGCCGGCATCATGGGCGAAACCCTGGAGCAGGAAGCGCGCCGGTACCCCCGGCAGGTTGCGCTGGAGGAGCATTTCGCGGCGCTGCTTCCCGAACTCGTCTGGCGGCACACTCCCGGGCAATTTGCGGAGCTTGCGGCCAAAGCACTCAAACCCAAGGACACGGCACCCGCGGAAGTCGGCTTGGACCATCTCCACGCGCCGCCGGTCAGCGTCAAGGAACAGGCCGAGATCATGGGCTACCGCTTGAAGCTCGGTGCGCCGCTGTCGTTCCAAACCTTGATCGCAGATGCCGAGACCACCCTGGTGGTAGTGGCACGCTTCCTGGCGTTGCTGGAGATGTTCCGCGACCGTGTTGTTGCTTTCGAGCAGCCCGAACCACTGGCGCTACTCACGGTTCGTTGGACGGGCGAGGACGCTGGGTGGGATAGTTCCAGCCTGAGCGAGGAATATGAAGCAGGCGCCGAATCGCACGGAACCGGAAGCGGGGAAAACGTCAGTGAGTGAACAGGAAACGGCAGCGGATGGCCTGGCGGAACTCGAAGCGCTGCCCGGAGGCGCACGCGCAGCGCTTGAGGCGGTACTCATGGTCATTGACCAGCCCGCTACCTCAGAAGAGCTGGCCGCGGGTCTCAACGTGACGGTCGCCGTCGTCGAGGATTTGTTGGATGACCTGCAGCGGGAGTATAGCGGCTATACTGTTAAAGCCCCGGACGTGGATGCTGTCGGCTTTGCCGTTGCCAGCACCGAACCCCGGGGTTTTGAATTGCGGAACGTTGCCGGCGGGTGGCGGATTTATTCACGGTCGGACTTTGCCGACATCGTGGGCAGGTTCGTTCTCGAAGGGCAGACCACCAGGCTTACTCAGGCGGCGCTTGAAACACTGGCAGTCATTGCTTACCGGCAGCCGGTCTCCAGGGCCCGGGTTTCCGCCATTCGCGGCGTAAACGTTGATTCCGTGGTCCGGACTCTGACCCAAAGGGGTTTGATTGAGGACTCCGGAAACGATCCTGAATCGGGGGCGGTCCTGTACCGGACAACCTCCTATTTCCTGGAACGGATGGGCATCGGCTCGGTGGCGGAACTGCCCCAGCTCTCGCCGCACCTTCCAGGTCTGGAAGGGATTGACGAGTACTACGACGCCAGCCGGATGTAGCCCCAGGCTTCACCGGCACAGCACCAGAACTTAATACGGATATGCGGCACCGCAACGAGGTGCCACGGCAACAAGGGGCAGACGATGTCTGCCCGGCTGGCTAGTGTTGATTCCAACACCAAATGCCGGCCATTACTACACAAGGACGGGTCATGACACAGGCGGGACGCCAGAGTTCACCACGTAACAGTTCGGGACGCAACAGTTCTGGACGCAATGAGGCCAAGGGCGGCACAGGCCGCTCCAACGCCGGCGGCTTCTCGGGCCGCGGCGGCAGTGCCGGCGCAGGAAAGCGCAACTTTAACCAGGGCGAGGGCCGCCCGTTCAAGGCATCCAAGCCTCGGGAAGCGGCCCCCTTCGATCCCGACAACCCCACAACAGCTGGCGACTACGATCGCGGCCAGGCGGCAAAGCCGGCCAAGCCGTTCCGTAAGCCAGGCTCCAACAAGCCCGGCTTTGGGAAGGCTCCCGGTACTCCCGGAGCTTTGAAGCCAAAGGCGAAGCCCGCCAGACAGTACGGTTCCAAGGCGTTCGGCAGCGAACGCTTCGGCCAAAACCTTGGCCCCATTCGCAAGCCGACCCGCAACCGCGGTCCGCGCCAGGAAGTGCCGCAGTCGGACCTCCACGACGCTGACGGCGTGCGCCTGCAGAAGGTCATGGCCCAGGCAGGCGTGGCTTCCCGCCGCGTGTGTGAGGAAATGATCCTCGAGGGCCGCGTAGAGGTCGATGGCGTTGTCACCACCGAGCTCGGAATGCGCGTGGACCCCACGTCTGCCGTAATCCACGTGGACGGAATCCGGATCCAGCTCGACGAAACACTCGTCTACATGGTCTTCAACAAGCCCAAGGGCGTCGTTTCCACCATGGAAGACCCTGAAGGACGTCCCTGCATCAGCGACTTCCTCAAGAACAACAAGAACAAGGGCGAACGCCTGTTCCACGTTGGCCGCTTGGATGTCGCCACCGAGGGACTGCTGCTGCTGACGAACGACGGCGAACTCGCCAACCGCCTGACGCACCCTTCTTATGAGGTGCCAAAGACGTACTTGGTCCAGGTCCGTGGCCCCTTCCCGCAAGGCGTCGGCGCGAAGCTGAAGAACGGCGTCGAGCTTGAAGACGGTGTTGCTGCAGTGGACTCCTTCCGCTTGGTTGACTCGACCCCCGGCCACGTCCTGATCGAGGTTGTCCTTCACTCCGGCAAGAACCGTATTGTGCGCCGCATGTTCGACGCCGTCGGCTTCCCGGTGGAGCGGCTGGTCCGTGTCAAGGTAGGCCCCATCGGCTTGGGCGACCAGCGACAGGGCAGCATCCGCAACCTCGGCAGGCAGGAAGTCGGACACCTCCTGGCATCTGTAGGGCTCTAGGGCATGTCGGCATTCGGTACGCACGGCCGGGGCCATCTTGATGGTCCGGTCGTCGTTCTCGGCACAGGCTTGCTCGGGGCCAGCATTGGACTCGGGCTGCGCGGCCGCGGGGTTCCCGTGTTCCTTTTCGATCCTTCGCCCACCAACCAGGCGGTCGCGGTGGATATTGGCGCAGGCCGGCCACTGGCGGAGCTGGACGAAGAACCCCAGCTGGTAGTTGTTGCTGCGCCGCCGGACGTCACGGCCGACGTCGTGGAGAAAGCGCTGGCGGACTACCCGTCCGCCGTCGTGGTTGACATCGCAAGCGTCAAGGCCAGTATCCAGGCGCAACTGCGGCAACGTGGCGTGGATCTCTCCCGGTACGTTGGCACCCATCCCATGGCTGGTCGTGAGAAGTCAGGTCCGGTTGCGGCGAGGGGCGAGCTTTTCACCTCCATGCCGTGGGTTGTTTGCCCATCGGAGGAAACCGGAAGCGACGCCCTGCAAACGGCGCGTACGTTGGCCGGGGATCTTGGCGCGATCGTTTCCCAGTTCACGGCGGACGAGCACGATGAAGCCGTGGCCTTGGTGTCCCACTTGCCGCAGATCATGTCGTCCCTCCTGGCGAGCCGACTGCAGGGCACGCCTCTTCACGCACTGTCCTTGGCCGGCAACGGACTCCGGGACACTACCCGGATCGCAGCCAGTGATCCCACTCTGTGGGTGCAGATTCTTGGGGGCAACGCTGAAAAGGTGGTTTCCATCCTGCACGGCGTCCGCGAGGACCTGAACCGATTGATTGGGACACTGGAAGAACCCTTGGCGCCCGGTGCCCGGCTGGACCTGGCGCAGCTCATCAGTGAGGGTAACGCGGGGCAAGCACGGATTCCCGGCAAGCATGGCGGACCTCCGCAGGCGTACTCGTGGCTCACCATCCTGGTGGACGACAAGCCTGGCCAGATCGCGCACCTCCTGACGGAGATCGGCGAGATCGGCGTGAACCTCGAAGACCTTCGGCTGGACCATTCGTCGGGACAGAACGTAGGCATGGTGGAGCTTTCCGTGCTTCCCAGCAAGCATGACCTCCTTGTTGAAGCTTTGACTGACCGTGGATGGCGGGTACTCCAGTAATGACGCGTGAATTCTTTGGCCCGGAAACGGTTGCCCGCCCCGGCAAGCCGCTGGTAATTGCCATCGACGGCCCCTCGGGGTCGGGCAAGTCCAGCGTCAGCAAGGAAGTTGCCCGGCGTTTGAAGCTGGCGTACCTCGATACCGGCGCGATGTATCGCGCCCTGACGTGGTACTGCCTCAAGACCGGCGTTGACCTCCAGGATGGCGCTGCCGTGGAACAGGCTTCCAAGCTGATGCCCCTGGAGATCAGCACCACCACGGTCACGGAGTATGTGGCTGTGGACGGTACGGACATTACGGATGAAATCCGTGATCCTTTGATCTCGTCGTCCGTGAGCGCCGTCGCCACTACCTTGGGTGCCCGCACCGAGCTCATCCGCCGCCAGCGCGAGTTGATCGACCAGCACCACCACCGGATGGTGGTGGAAGGACGCGACATCACCACTGTCGTCGCTCCGAATGCCGAGGTCCGCATGCTCCTGACCGCCAGCGAGGAAGCAAGGCTCCGGCGGCGTGGAATCCAGTTGGGTGGCACGCAAAGCAAGGAAGAGCTCGCCGCCCAGGTTATCCAACGGGATGCCAAGGACTCCACGGTAGTGAACTTCACGCAAGCGGCCGACGGCGTGGTCACGCTCGATTCCTCGGACCTTAACTTCGAGGAAACGGTGGAAACCGCACTGGCGATTGTCAGCAAGGTTATTTATGGTGACTGAGAATGAGCTCCCGGCGCCATGGACCCGCCTGTGGAGCCGGCCCATCGGGTGGATCGTGGACCACGTCATCTATCGGACGTTCGTGGCAGGCAAAAGCAACGTGCCCGCTGCAGGGCCCGTGGTTTTCGCCGCGAACCACATCAGCTTCCTTGACGGGCCAGTGATGTTCGGCGCTTCGCCGCGCCCCATGCACATTCTGGTCAAGAAAGAGATGTTCAAAGGCTTCCTGGGCAAGGTTCTCCGTGGATCCGGACAGATCCCCGTGGACCGGACCGGCGACCGCACCGCCCTGCACCTCGGCAGGAAACTGCTCGACGCCGGACGTTGCGTAGGGATTCTTCCGGAAGGAACCCGGGGGAGCGGCTCGGCAGAAAGCATCAGCAACGGAGTTGCCTGGCTGGCCCTCAACTCGGGAGCAACGGTTATACCGGTCGCCATCCTCGGAACCCGACAGGGCAATGAGCATCGCGACCATATCCCCACACCACGCCGCAAGCTGTATGTCAGCTTCGGCGAACCCATCACGGTGAAGCGCCGGAAGGGCGAACCGGGGCGTGTTTCAATGGACAGGGCGGCTGCGGAGATCCGTGAAGCCCTGGCAGAACACGTCCAGGGCGCCATCCGGGCCACAGGCCAGGGCCTTCCCACAGAGCCTGCGCCCGGAAAACCAACTTCGCAGCACCGCCAAACAGCAGTAGCCGGGACGCCGGCAGACCACCACTAAGGAAAGTGCAATGAGCGATACGACTCAAAAATCCGGCCTCCACGGAGCCGGCGACGACGAATACACGCCCACCGGCACCGACCAGGTGGCTGAAAACCTGGCTGCCTTGGACGATGACGAGGCCGAGCTCCGTGCGGCCACCCTCCGGGCCGGCCTGGACGATTACGATCTCGATGAAGAAGATGCCGCGCTGCTCAGTGGCGAGTACGGCGATGAGGGCGACGAAGGTCCCCTCAAGCTGGATCCAGTCCTTGCCATCATTGGACGGCCCAACGTGGGCAAGTCAACGTTGGTAAACCGCATCCTGGGCCGCCGTGAAGCTGTCGTAGAGGATACCCCTGGGGTTACCCGCGACCGTGTCATGTACTCGGCCCGTTGGAATGGCCGCAACTTCACCCTGGTGGATACCGGGGGATGGGAACATGATGCCAAGGGCATCCACGCCCGCGTGGCTGAGCAGGCCGAAATGGCCGTGGAGCTTGCTGACGCAGTTCTCTTTGTGGTGGATTCCGCCGTCGGCGCGACCGCCACAGACGAGGGTGTCATGAAGATGCTCCGCAAGAGCAAGAAGCCGGTCATCATGGTGGCCAACAAGGTGGACGACTTTGCGCAGGAAGCCGACTCCGCGACCCTCTGGGGCTTGGGCTTCGGTGAGCCGTACCCGGTTTCGGCCCTGCACGGCCGTGGCGTCGCCGATCTCCTGGACCACGTCATGGATACCCTCCCCGAGTACTCTTTGGTGGACGGTGTGGAGCGCTCAGGCGGACCGCGCCGTATCGCACTGATTGGCCGCCCGAACGTGGGCAAGTCTTCTTTGCTGAACAAGCTCGCAGGCTCCGAGCGTGTTGTGGTGGATCCGCTGGCCGGCACCACGCGTGACCCTGTTGACGAGTTCATCGAACTCGGCGACCGCACATGGCGCTTCGTGGATACCGCAGGTATCCGCCGCCGCCAGCACATGGCACAGGGTGCCGACTTCTACGCGTCCTTGCGCACTCAGGCCGCGCTCGAAAAGGCGGAGGTCGCCGTCGTGCTTCTTGCCGTTGACGAGGTCCTCAGCGAGCAGGATGTCCGCATCCTCCAGTTGGCCATCGAATCCGGCCGTGCCCTGGTGCTCGCGTTCAACAAGTGGGACCTGCTGGACGACGAACGCCGCCGTTACCTGGAGCGCGAAATCGAGCAGGATCTTGCCCACGTGGAGTGGGCTCCCCGCGTGAACATCTCAGCCAAGACCGGCTGGCACAAGGACCGGCTGGTCCCCGCGCTGGACATCGCCTTGGAGAGCTGGGACCGCCGCATCCCCACCGGCCGCCTCAATGCGTTCCTGGGCGAGCTCGTGGCAGCCCACCCGCACCCGGTCCGTGGCGGAAAGCAGCCGCGCATCCTCTTCGGCACCCAGGCATCCAGCCGCCCGCCGAAGTTCGTTTTGTTCACCACCGGCTTCCTGGATCCCGGATACCGTCGCTTCATCACGCGTCGCCTCCGCGAAACGTTCGGCTTCGAGGGCACTCCCATCGAGGTCAACATGCGTGTACGCGAGAAGCGTGGCAAGAAGCGCTAATTGAGACGGGCATCACAGTCGAGTTTGGCTGAGATGGCGTTGGCGGCCTCCAACTTCGTGTAAGCTTTTGGAGGTGGTTCGGCCGGACTGCTTAGGTGGGACTCTACGGAGAGAAACCTGGGCGGAGAACGGTAGAACCAGCGGGCTGTAGCGCAGCTTGGTAGCGCACTTGACTGGGGGTCAAGGGGTCGCAGGTTCAAATCCTGTCAGCCCGACCATAAAGGCCGGAATCACGTGGAAACGCGGTGATTCCGGCCTTTGGTCGTTAAAGATCCGAGTGGATCCCACCTGTCCGTTATGCCCGTCTTTCATCGCCGGGCACAACGAACGCGTCGAGGATGACTTAGACCACTTGCAGTGCGCCAAGCGCCCTGACGAGCGGCTCAAGTTCCGGCACCGACTCGGCAGCATCCAGGGCCGCCGCCAAGGTGTCATCGTGGACCGGCTTGGCTGCCTCTAGCAGCTTTTGTCCGGGAACGGTGAGTTCGGTGTAGATGCCGCGGCGGTCGTCGGCGCACAGAATGCGGGTGAGCAGGCCCCGGTCTTCTAGGCGGTTGACCAGGCGGGTCGTTGCACTGCTGGACAATGCGGTGGCGCGGGCGAGTTGCTGCATCCGCATGTGCCAGCCGTCCTGCCGGCTCAATGCATCCAGCACTGTGTATTCGACCACAGACAGGGCACTGGAAGCCTGGAGCGCCTTCTCCAGTTCTGCTTCGATGCTTCCGTGCAGGGCGGCCAGGGTTCGCCAACCCTGTGCCCGTACTTCTACGGCGTCATCCTTGATGCCCATGTCTGCTGTGCTCCTGCCTTGCCGTCGAGTGGTTCATGACGCATCCAAAAGTAGTTGCTTGCGCAAGTACCTAGCGTGTGCAACTATATATAAAGCGTCTGCAACTATTATTCTACGGTTCCCGGCGGCGCACTTCCACTTTTCCGAGGGAACCACCCATTAAGGAGCTTCATATGCCCGCAGGGTTGATTGCCCTAGCCCTCGGCGGATTCGGCATTGGACTGACCGAATTCGTGATCATGGGCCTCTTGCCCGAGGTTGCTGCCGACTTCCAGGTCAGCGAGGCATCGGCCGGCTGGTTTATTTCCGGCTATGCCCTCAGTGTCACCGTCGGCGCCCTCTTGGTTACGGCCGCAGTGACCCGGTTGCCGCGCAAGCCAGTTCTGATCGGCTTGCTCGTTCTCTTTATCGCCGGCAACTTCCTGTCCGCGATCGCCGATAGCTACACGGCAATGCTGATCGGCCGCATTGTCGCAGCACTGTGCCACGGTGCCTTCTTCGGCATTGGCTCGGTTGTGGCGGCCAGTCTGGTGCCGGCCCACAAGAAAGCCGGGGCCATCGCCATCATGTTCACCGGACTCACCGCCGCCAATGTGCTGGGTGTGCCGTTCGGAACCTTGCTCGGCCAGAACTTCGGCTGGCGCTCCACGTTCTGGGCCATCACTGCGATCGGCGTCGTTGCGCTGCTCGGCATCGCACTCATGGTCCCTAAAGCCAGTACAGAGCCCACCAAGGGTCTTCGCAGCGAACTGGGAGCATTCAAGTCCGGCCAGGTATGGCTCTCAATTCTCGTGACCATCCTCGGATTTGGCGGTATGTTCGGGGCCTTCACCTACATCGCCTTCACGCTGACTGAGGTTTCCGGGTTCGAGTCCAGTGCGGTGCCCTGGCTCCTGGTTCTCTTCGGTGGCGGCCTGTTCGTTGGAAACTTCCTCGGTGGGAAGGCTGCCGACAAGGCTTTGGATAAGACCCTCATCGTCATCCTTGCCGGGCTGGTGGTGGTGCTGGTCTTCTTCGCCCTGACCGCAGGCAGCAGCATTGCCACGCTGATCTCACTGGCGCTCATGGGCGGCTTTGGCTTCGCCACCGTTCCGGGGTTGCAGATGCGGGTCATGCACTTCGCTTCCACGGCCCCCACCCTGGCCTCCGGCGCGAACATTGGGGCCTTCAACCTGGGGAACGCCCTAGGAGCCTGGCTCGGCGGCGTGACCATCACCGCCGGTCTCGGCTACACCTCGCCGATTTGGGCCGGTGCCGGTATTACGGTCGCCGCGTTGATCGTCATGGTGGTGGCTGCTGCAGCAGCCAAGCGTGGGGAAGTTGCGGCACCTGCTGCAACGCCCGACGTCGAACGCGAACCGCGCGAGGCGCCTGTCGCCTGACGCTGGGCAATGGTCCAACGGAACGCTGACCAAGCTGACCACTGATTAAAGAAGGAAGCCCGCCGCGGACCACCGTGGCGGGCTTTCGCGTCCTAAACGTTGAGTGTGGGGTCGGGCCTTTCCGCCTCCGCCTGCTTCGCTGCCCTGACGCGCTCGCTTTCTGCCTGCTTCAGCACTTTCATTTGCTTGCCGCGCCGCCGCCACAAGGCCCAAAGGACCGTGACCCCTATGAAGACCACCACAGCGGCAATGGCAGAAACGGCGGTCCAGGTTGTGAAGAACCCTGCATCCACGCTCAAGGTGCGCTGGCCGGCATGGGCGGACTCTGTCGTTCCGAACGCGATGCCGGCCGTAAGCAGGTTGGGTGTGGCGATGGCTACGGCCACCAGGAGGATAACGATCTTCCATGGCCATGTCACGGCCTTGCGTGTGGCCTGCCAGGCCACCAGCAGGGGAATGAAGGTGAAGACGAAGCCGTAAAACATTCCCACCAGGACACTGGCCCCAAGGTCTCGTCGGATTTGACCGGCGATGACATCGGACCACCAGCGGGGGAGGATGGCACCCAGGATGAAGTAGGCGGCCACAGCGACAAGCAATGCCACCAGGATCAGGATAATTTTGACGCCCCAATTGCGCTTTTTCTGAGCTGGTACTTGTGCTTGTTCAGTCATGGGTCAATCATGGCAGAGACCCCATCAGGCGCAGGGGAAATGTGCCTATACTTTCAGCGGTGGCCAGCAGCGCGGCCGCCGTCGAGGTTCGTAATTGTCCCGATGAAAGGCCACCAGTGAGCAATATTCCAGAAGAACTTTCGTACACTGCGGAACACGAATGGGTGACCGCCCCCGATGCCGACGGGGTGGTGCGGATTGGCATTACCGACTTCGCGCAGGACGCCCTGGGAGATGTCGTCTATGCCCAGATGCCTGAGCCGGGGACCAAGGTCAAAGGCAATGAGGTTGTTGGCGAAGTTGAATCCACCAAGAGCGTCAGTGATATCTACGCCCCGGTCAGTGGCGAAGTCATTAATCGCAATGACGCTTTGGACACCGATCCCGCGCTGATTAACTCGGACCCGTACGGTGAAGGTTGGCTCATTGAGGTAAAGCTTGCCGAAGCTGATGCAGTGGATTCCCTGCTCAGTGCATCGGAGTACGAACAACAGGTAGGCTAAAGTTATCTGGCCCGCCAAGCTGTTTTTCCTTCCATGGAAATGCGGTAGGGCGGGCCAGCAACCGATTTGCCCGGCGGTACCGGGAGGTGGAAGTGGCCGGCAAGGTTTGGATTTGCCGGCAGATGAGGAGGAAATTCCATGGTTGGCGGCGAACAGAATCAAGCCAATGTCGGGAACGGCGCGGAGGAACAGCCGACGTCGGAGACCACCTCGATCAGCATCACGCCAACGTGGGACGAGCCGAGCACTGCCCCCAAGTTGGCCCCTGAGGAGCGCGCGTCCGTAGATGCACTTCCGCCGAACTCGGCTTTGCTCATTGCCCACAGCGGTCCCAACGCAGGAGCCCGTTTCCTGCTTGATGCGGATACCACCACGGCAGGCCGGCACCCGGACGCTGACATCTTCCTCGATGACGTCACTGTGTCCCGCAAGCACGTCCAGTTCATACGCTCAGCGTCCGGCTTCGAGTTGGTGGATATGGGTAGCCTTAATGGAACGTACGTTAACCACGACCGCGTAGACCGTGTGCAGCTCAAGAGCGGCAATGAGGTCCAGATCGGCAAGTTCCGGTTGACTTACTACCTGAGCCCTGTCCGCGCAGCAGGCCAAGTCTGACGGGGTATCTGCCTGTGGCTATTGCCCAGCCGGACCGCCGCGGACCGCAGGTCCTGAACATTGGGGAAGTCCTCGCGCAATTGAGCGACGACTTCCCGGGGATGACCGCGTCCAAGATCCGTTTCCTGGAGGAAAAGGGGCTCATCAATCCCAAGAGGACCCCGGCCGGCTACAGGCAGTATGCGGACCACGATGTTGAGCGCCTCCGCTTTGTCCTCGCGCTGCAGCGCGACCAGTACCTGCCGCTGAAGGTCATCAAGGATTACCTGGATGCGATTGACCGCGGTGAGCGGCCGGAGAATCTTCCTCCCGGCGTCACGGTTTCGCCCAGGGTGGTCTCGGCCGAAATGGCTGCGGACGTGCAGGGTCGCGCGCGGGCGTTGACAGAGGACCAGTTGCGGGCAGAGTCAGGCGCGAGTGTGCCGCTGTTGGAAGCACTCTTGAGTTTTGGCCTGATCAGTCACGTGGGTGGGCGGTTCGATGAACACGCGCTCCAAGTGGCGCGGGCCTGCGTTCAATTGGAGGGGCACGGCCTTGAGCCCCGCCATCTCCGCCCCTTCCAAGCTGCGGCTGAGCGCGAGTTCGGCCTGGTGGAACGAGCTGTTGCGCCGCTGACCTCCCGCCGCGATGCCGCTTCACAGGCGCGCGCTGCGGAAGCAGCCCGTGAGATCAGCGACCTCTGCCTCACGCTGCACCGCGCACTCGTTCACGACCGTATTTCCCGGATGGACAGCTGATGATTGAGGTCGAAATCGTCGGCGTCCGGATTGAATTGCCGTCCAACCAACCGTTGGTACTTCTTCGTGAACTCAACGGTGAGCGGCATGTCCCCATCTGGATCGGTACCCCGGAAGCCAGTGCCATTGCCTTGGCCCAGCAAGGTGTCGTCCCGCCCCGTCCCATGACGCACGACCTCTTGGTGGACGTCGTCGAGTCCCTGGGGCACTCCATCATCAGCGTCAACATTGTGGCGGTGGAGGACAACATCTTTTACGGACAACTGCAGTTCGACGACGGAACAGTGGTCAGTTCGCGCGCTTCGGACGCGCTTGCCTTGGCGCTCCGGGCCAAGTGCCGCATCTGGTGTGCCGATGCGGTGATGGACGAAGCTGGTGTCCGCATCACCGAGCATGATGAAGGCGAGGATTCGGAGCCGGATCCCACAGTGGACGAAGAACGCGAAATGCGCCGGTTCCGCGAGTTCCTGGACGACGTGGAACCAGAGGATTTCGAAGGCTGAGCCACCCTAAGCCTAAAGTTGAGGGTGAAACTTTCGACACGACCCGAATTTGGGGCCAAGGTCTTTGACCTCGGCCCTCGTCGGGCCTAACGTCGAAGGTATCAAGTTCCCGTTGCATACACTGCCTGCGCAAGTCACACTGGAAGGTGCGGACTTGCGGGAATTACACTGCTGCATTTCATGTTGCGTCAGGGTATGCACCGTCCCCAAGGGAACTGAGAACAAGGAGGTCACGTGAGTCCGAAAGGCGAAGCAGGCGAGCTGAAGCAGTCCTCTTCCGGTATTGCTGCGCCCGCATCCGGCGCCCAGGGTTTGCTCTTCACAGAGGACCTTCCCGTGCTGGACGAGGACGCGGGTTACCGCGGTCCCACTGCATGCAAGGCCGCGGGAATCACGTACCGCCAGCTCGACTACTGGGCACGCACGGGTCTGGTTGAACCCGCAGTGCGCGGCGCCGCCGGTTCCGGGTCACAGCGACTCTATGGTTTCCGGGACATCCTGGTCCTCAAGGTGGTCAAACGACTCCTTGATACCGGTGTTTCGCTGCAGCAGATACGCACCGCCGTCGAGCACCTCCGTGAGAGGGGCGTCGAGGACCTTGCGCAGATCACGCTCATGAGCGATGGCGCCAGCGTCTACGAATGTACCTCTGCGGACGAAGTCATCGACCTCGTGCAGGGCGGACAGGGCGTCTTCGGCATCGCCGTTGGACGCGTATGGCGGGAAGTTGAGGGAAGCCTTGCCGCGCTTCCGAGCGAGCACGCCGCCGAGCAGTCCTTTCCGGACGACGAACTGAGCAAACGTCGCGTGGCGCGCCGTATTGGCTAGAACGCCAGCTACAGAATTTCACTGAGAGAACGGAAGCCCCGTCCCTGCTGGGACGGGGCTTCCGTTCTTAAGGTTTGTACCTCAGCGCTGGCGGCGGTCCCGCAGCGAAGGCTGCCCGGCCAGAAGGCTCTGCAGCAGGGCATCGAAGAGCTTGGCGGAGTTTTTGGCTGAATCTCCGGGCCAGTGGTGCACGGAATGGGCTGCACCCTGGATCTGCTGCCAGTTGGCCTGTTCAGGAATATGGGGTGTCAACAGCAACTCACCGAACATGGACTCCATCTCTGCCAAGCGGAAAGTGTGCTCTGCTGAGCCGGTCCGCACACGGTTGGCAACGATTCCTGCAGGCGCCAGATGGGGAGCAAATTCCTGCCGGAACAACTGAATGGCGCGCATGGTCCGTTCAGTGCCGGCCACGGAGAACAATCCAGGCTCGGCCACGAGGACCACGCGGTCGCTGGCACTCCAGGCCATGCGGGTCAGACCATTCAATGAGGGAGGGCAGTCCACCAGGACAAGCTCGTAGTTGGTGGTTCCGGCCAACACGGCAGAAAGCCGGCGGAGATCGCGGCGGCCCAGGTCCGGGCGGTCATAGATCCCGGTGAAGGCGGAACCCACTGCAACGTCCAGCGTGCCGTCGCTGGAACCGTTGGAGACCCAGCTGCTGCCCGCCACGTTGTCCTGGAGCCTGGCCTTACGCGGGCTTTTCAGCATCCGGCCAATGTCCAACTGGCTGCCCGGCTGAACACCGAGTGCCGTGGTGGCGTCCGCGTGGGGATCGAGATCCACTACCAGAGTAGGAATTCCGGCTGCGAGGGCCGCGGACGCCAGACCAGTGGTCACGGACGTCTTTCCCACTCCACCTTTAAGGCTGCTGATGCTGACTACTTGCACTTGAAAACCCAAAACCTAACGCCGGTTGCCGTATCGCGCTGATTCGGCTCCGGAAGCGCCGGAGCCGGGGCTTGCCGAAGCCCCCTCAACATCATATGGTGCACAGCGGCCGAATCCCGCTTTCTACGCGCCCGGCCGAGGGGGAGAGGGGTGAGCATTAGCATGCCGTTGGATCGCGCGCACGCATATACAGCCCACATGACGAATCCTTTGTGATGGTTGCCACAAAGATTTGTGTTTGATGCTGGCGGCACTACACACTGTGACCACCGACCGATCCACCCGCAATGATGCAGGAGAAGTATGTTTTCGAAAATTCTGGTGGCCAATCGCGGCGAAATCGCGATCAGGGCGTTTCGCGCTGGTTATGAACTGGGCGCCAAGACCGTAGCCGTCTTTCCGCATGAGGACCGTAACTCGATCCACCGGCAGAAGGCCGACGAAGCTTACCTGATCGGCGAGGTGGGCCACCCCGTCCGCGCCTACTTGGACGTAGAGGAGGTTGTCCGCGTCGCCAAAGAAGCCGGCGCTGACGCCATCTACCCCGGTTACGGCTTCCTCTCGGAGAATCCGGACCTCGCACGCGCAGCCAAGGCCGCCGGAATCACTTTCGTGGGCCCGCCGGCAGAGGTACTGGAGTTGGCAGGCAACAAAGTGGCTGCCCTGGAAGCTGCCCGCAAGGCAGGCGTGCCCGTCCTGAAGTCCAGTAAGCCGTCCAAGGACCTTGACGAGCTCATTGCGGCCGCTGACCAGATCGGGTTCCCGATCTTCGCCAAGGCAGTCGCCGGCGGTGGCGGCCGTGGCATGCGCCGCGTGGAGACTCGCGAAGCCCTTCCTGAAGCGCTCCGGTCGGCCATGCGCGAGGCCGATGCGGCCTTTGGTGATCCCACGATGTTCCTCGAGCAGGCAGTGTTGCGTCCCCGGCACATCGAAGTGCAGATTCTGGCTGATGCAGAGGGCAACGTCATGCATCTCTTTGAGCGTGACTGTTCACTGCAGCGCCGTCACCAGAAGGTGGTGGAAATCGCGCCGGCGCCGAATCTGGATGAGAACATCCGCCAGGCGTTGTACCGCGACGCCGTTGCCTTCGCGAAGGCCTTGAACTACGTCAACGCAGGAACCGTTGAGTTCCTGGTTGACACCGAAGGTGAGCGTGCCGGCCAGCACGTCTTCATCGAAATGAACCCGCGCATCCAGGTTGAGCACACCGTGACCGAAGAGATCACGGACGTAGACCTGGTCCAGGCACAGATGCGCATTGCCTCAGGGGAGACCCTTGCGGATCTTGGCCTCAGCCAGGAGTCGGTATCCATCAAGGGTGCAGCACTGCAGTGCCGCATCACCACCGAAGACCCCGCCAACGGCTTCCGGCCGGACGTCGGAAAGATCACCGGTTACCGGTCAGCCGGCGGCGCCGGTGTAAGGCTCGACGGCGGTACGGTTTACTCGGGTGCTGAGATCAGCCCGCACTTTGACTCCATGCTGGTGAAGCTGACGTGCCGCGGCCGTGACTACCCCGCAGCCGTTGCGCGTGCCCGCCGTGGTTTGGCCGAGTTCCGCATCCGTGGCGTATCCACCAACATCCCGTTCCTGCAGGCCGTCCTCGCGGACCCTGATTTCAACGCCGGCAACGTGGCCACGGACTTCATCGACAAGCGCCCGGAACTCCTCAAGTCGCACATTTCGGCTGACCGCGGCACCAAGCTCCTCACGTGGCTGGCCGAGGTCACCGTGAACAAGCCGAACGGTGAGCTGAAGGTCCACTCCGATCCCGCCAGCAAGCTGCCGGTCATTGATGCTCCGGTTCCCACCTCAGGTTCGCGCCAGAAGCTGATCGAGCTTGGACCCGAGGGCTTTGCCAAGGCACTTCGCGAACAGCAGGCTTTGGCCGTGACGGATACCACCTTCCGCGACGCACACCAGTCGCTGCTTGCCACGCGAGTGCGCACCCGCGACCTCGTGGCGGCAGGGCCGGCAGTTACCGCGCTCCTCCCGGAACTTCTTTCGGTGGAAGCCTGGGGCGGTGCCACCTACGACGTAGCGCTCCGATTCCTCGGTGAGGACCCCTGGGACCGTTTGGCGGCCTTGCGCCAGGCACTCCCGAACACCTGCATCCAGATGCTCCTCCGCGGCCGCAACACTGTTGGCTACACGCCGTACCCGGAAGAAGTGACTGAGGCGTTCGTGAGCGAAGCAGCGGCCACGGGCATCGACATCTTCCGCATCTTTGACGCACTCAATGACGTCAACCAGATGGCCCCGGCCATCCGGGCAGTGCGCGCAACCGGAACCGCAGTCGCTGAAGTGGCACTGTGTTACACCGGCAACCTCCTTGACCCCAACGAGGACCTGTACACCCTCGACTACTACTTGAACCTCGCCCAGAAGATCGTCGACGCCGGTGCCCACATCCTCGCCATCAAGGACATGGCTGGGTTGCTCCGCCCTGCGGCAGCGGCAAAGCTGGTCACGGCCCTGCGCGAGCGTTTTGATCTTCCCGTGCACCTGCACACGCACGACACCGCCGGTGGGCAGCTTGCCACGCTCCTGGCTGCCGTCGATGCCGGAGTTGACGCCGTTGACGTCGCTGCCGCGTCCCTTGCCGGAACCACCAGCCAGCCGGCCGCGTCGGCGCTGGTGGCAGCATTGGCCAACACGCCACGCGACACCGGGCTCAGCTTGACCAACGTGGGCGCCATGGAACCCTACTGGGAAGCCGTGCGCCGCGTCTACGCGCCGTTCGAGTCCGGCCTGCCGGGTCCTACAGGGCGCGTCTACCAGCACGAAATCCCCGGTGGCCAGCTGTCCAACCTTCGCCAGCAAGCCATCGCCTTGGGCCTGGGCGAGCGGTTCGAAGCCATTGAGGACATGTACACGGCGGCAGACCGCATCCTCGGCCGCCTGGTAAAGGTAACGCCGTCCTCCAAGGTGGTGGGTGACCTCGCCTTGCACCTGGTAGGCCTGAACGCCGATCCTGCGGACTTCAATGAGAACCCGCAGAATTACGACATTCCGGACTCCGTTATCGGCTTCCTCTCCGGCGAGCTGGGAGATCCTCCCGGAGGCTGGCCCGAGCCGTTCCGCACCAAAGCCCTCCAGGGCCGCAGCGTCAAGGTGCGGGACGTGGAGATCAGCGCAGAAGACAGCGCTGCGCTCAAGGGTGATTCCAAGACCCGCCAGCACACGCTGAACCGTCTCCTCTTCGCAGGACCCACCAAGGACTACCTGAAGAGCGTCGACACCTACGGCAACATCTCCGTCCTGGACACGCGCGACTACCTCTACGGTTTCCAGCATGGCGAAGAGCACGTCATCGAGTTGGAGAAGGGCGTCCGCCTCATTGCCCAGCTTGAGGCCGTATCCGAGGCTGACGAAAAGGGCATGCGCACGGTCATGTGTACGCTCAACGGCCAGTCCCGCCCCGTGGTGGTCCGTGACCGGTCAGTGGTCAGCAACGTCAAGGCTGCCGAAAAAGCCGATCCCGCACAGCCCGGACAGGTTGCCGCACCGTTCGCAGGTGCCGTGACCGTCACTGTCAAGGCCGGCGACGTCGTCAGCGCAGGCGACACTGTGGCCACCATTGAGGCGATGAAAATGGAAGCGTCCATTACGACGCCGGTAGCCGGCACGGTGTCCCGCCTGGCCATCTCCGCGGTGGAACAGGTACAAGGCGGCGACTTGCTGCTGGTAATCGGCTAGCAACGGCCAAAAAAGTACCCCGTCCGGGCATTCCCGGACGGGGTACTTTTTTGTCTGGCTGTTCTTTATGCCGGCCACCGTGGTCCTGGCCGGATGGAGTCAGGAGGCGCGGGGTGCCGAGTACATTTCCTCGATCACAGTGTCGAAGTCCTTCATGACCTGTGCGCGCTTGACCTTGAGGGACGGGGTGAGGTGCCCGGAAGCTTCCGTGAAATCCGCCGGAACGATCCTGAACGACTTGATGGCCTCTGCCTGGGACACGGATTGGTTGGCTTTGGTGATGAGCTCCTGCACGGCGGCCTTCACCACGGCGTGATCGGTGGCTTCGGCCAGCGTAGTGCTTGACGGTAGTCCGTGGCGTTCCAGCCAGCCCGGGAGTGCTTCCTCGTCGAGAGTGACCAAAGCGCCAATGAAGGGGCGGTTGTCTCCAACTACAAGGACCTGGGAGACCAGGGCGTCTGCGCGGATCTGGTCCTCCAGCAAAGCAGGCACCACATTCTTGCCACCAGCTGTGACGATGATTTCCTTCTTGCGGCCTGTGATCTTGAGGAAGCCATTGCTGTCCAGTTCGCCAATATCGCCGGTGCGGAACCAGCCATCGGCAAAGGTTTCTTCCGTCAGGTCTTCGCGCTTGTAGTAGCCGCGCATGACGCACACACCCTTGGCCAGGATTTCGCCGTCCTCGGCGATCTTCACGGAGTTGCCAGGCAGCGGGGCACCTACGGTACCGATCCTGATCATGGAGGGCGTGTTGACGGAAATGGGGGCCGTGGTTTCCGTCAAGCCATAGCCCTCCAGAATTTGGAGGCCGATGCCCTGGAAGAAGTGCCCCAGGCGTTCGCCCAGGGGTCCGCCGCCAGAGACAGCGTGGGCCACGTGACCGCCCATGGCAGCCCGGAGTTTCCCGTAGACCAGTTTGTCGAACACAGCGTGCTTGATTTTCAGGCCGATGCCCAGGGAACCTGACTGGCGCGCTTTGGAGTAGGCAATCGCGGTATCCACTGCCCGGTGGAAGATGGCGCCCTTGCCGCCGTCTTCGGCCTTGGTCAGAGCCGAGTTGTAAACCTTCTCAAAGACCCGCGGTACCGCCAGGATGAAGGTCGGCTGGAAGCTCTGGAGATCAGCCAGCAGATTCTTGATATCAGGGGTGTGCGCCACTTTGACGCCACCAGCCACCGCCAGCACCGAGATGAAGCGTGCGAAGACGTGCGCCAGTGGGAGGAACATGATGGTCTTGGCGGACTCGTTGATGATCTCGGGCAACGATGCCCGGGCGTTTTCCGACAATTCCACAAAGTTGCCGTGGGTCAGTTCGCAGCCCTTCGGCCGGCCAGTGGTGCCGGAGGTGTAGATAATCGTGGCGACGTCCGTGAGGCCGGCCGCGGATCGTCGGGACTCAAGCTCGTCGTCAGGTACCCCTGCACCCGCCGCGCGCAGGGCATCCAGGCCAGCGCCCTCGAGTTGCCATACGTTGGCCACCGAACTGATGTCCTCGGCTGCCACTGCCTGGCGGATGACATCCTCATGGTGCGCTGCCTCGCCAAAGGCGGCCACTGCGCCGGAGTCACCCAGGTTCCACGCCACCTGAGACGGTGAAGACGTTTCATAGATCGGGACGGAGACGGCGCCGGCAAACCAGATGGCGAAGTCCACCAGGGACCATTCGTAACGGGTTCTGGACATGATGCCCACCCTGTCGCCCTGGCCTACTCCGCTGGCAATGAGGCCCTTGGCCAAGGCCCTGACGTCTGCCAGGAAGTCCGTGGCGCGGATGTCCTGCCACTGCCCGCTCTTGTCCAGCTTGGAAAACAGGGCGGGGTTGGATTCCTTGCCTGCTTCCCGGATCACGAGGTCCGTGATGTTGGTTTCCGGGGCGATGTTCACGAGGGGAGGAACACTGATTTCACGCACGGTAGCTCCTTTGATATCCACGGGCCACGAGGGGGCTGCTTTCACTCTAGTATGCCCGCTCGCGGAGGTGTGTCCTATTTCACCTACTGGCGGGTAACTTTACGGATGAGCCGTCATTTCAAGCAACTCGGGGCCATCAGGCGCATGTGATGCACGGGTGCGTTGCCCAGCGGAATAAGATGATGGGATGCCCGCACTACGGTCCAGTTCCCGCGCACGATTCAGGCCTCCGGCCGCAGCTTGGAAGGACGTGCCATGGGCCGCCCGCCGCAGCCACTTGGGCCGGCGGGGCCTGGCGATCGGAATCGATATCGGTGGCACCAAGGTGGCCGCCGGTGTGGTGGACGCCGAAGGCCGGGTTCTTGATGAGGCCCGCAGATCCACTCCTGGAGCAGACCCCCGTGCAGTCGAGCAGACCATAGTGGAACTGGTGGACGAGCTCAGCGCAGGGCATCGCGTAGCTTCCGTGGGCATCGGCGCGGCCGGCTGGATGGACCTCGACGGCGGCACAGTGCTGTTCAGCCCGCATCTCGCCTGGCGAAACGAGCCCCTTCGGGCGAGCTTGCAGAAGCTGCTGAGGCGTCCTGTCCTCCTGACCAACGACGCAGATGCCGCTGCCTGGGCGGAATGGCGCTTCGGAGCGGGCCAGGGCGAGAGCCGGCTGGTGTGCATCACTTTGGGTACCGGCATTGGCGGGGCAATGGTAATGGACGGCCGCGTGGAGCGGGGACGTTACGGCGTGGCCGGCGAGTTTGGGCACCAGATAATCTTTCCTGGCGGACACCGGTGCGAGTGCGGCAACCGGGGGTGCTGGGAGCAGTACGCCTCCGGCAATGCGCTGGGACGCGAAGCCCGGCAGCTCGTCCGGACCAACTCACCGGAGGGCCGGGCGCTTTTGGAGCGGGCAGGCGGTACCGCCGGGAACATCACGGGAGCAGCCGTCACAGCGCTGGCCCTCGGAGGCGATGCTACGTCCCGGGAACTCCTGGCAGACCAAGGAGAGTGGCTGGGGCTCGGCCTGGCCAACCTCGCCGCAGCCCTGGACCCTGGAATGTTCGTGATCGGAGGAGGCTTGTGCGACGCAGGTGACCTGCTGGCTGGACCGGCTCGTGAATCGTTCGCGAAGAACCTTACCGGCCGGGGCTTCCGACCCATGGCAAGGATTGAATTGGCGGCATTGGGTCCGCGTGCCGGCATGATCGGCGCGGCGGACCTCTCACGCGTCAGTGGCCGCGCGCACCACTAGACTCCGATATCTCCCGCGATCCCTCCGTAGCGACCATGCGGCAGCGGGGATAGGCACCTAGATGCGGGCGCCGTCGTCGTTGTCATTTTTTTCCTGCGGGAGCCGCATGATGAGGAAAACCACCGACGCCACAAAAGCGGCAACAATTCCTAAAATGGCGGTCAGGGGCGCGGAACGCCAGAACATTGCCGTGAGAAGCAAGGCAATGGGGCCTCCCACCGCACCAACCCATGCCAGCATGGTCAGTGGCTCCGTGCCGGCAAGGCTCGCGGGCTCCTCAGGAACGAACGAGTCGTCCTCTTCATCGACCTCGAAGTCGCGAGGTCCCAGGGAGCGGCCGGTGGCCGCCGGAATTGCTGTGGCTTCAGGTGCGGGCTCCGTCACTGGCGTGGACAGGCCCAAGGGGTCGAAGTCCTTGAAGGTCTTGTTCGACTCAGCCTGTGAAGTTCCGGCCTCCGAGGCCTGCTCAGCGTTGTCGGCAGCTGCCGGTTCACCCGCTCCGGACTCCGTGGCTTCCAGCCGTGCCACGAGGTCCAGCCATACGGCGTCGTCGTCTTTGTTGGCGCTCTGATCTGCAGAGTTGGGATCAGGCCTGTTCATGGGCTGTGTCCTTTTCGGGGGAGGGCCCGCGTCCGGCCAGGGTTGCAACGGTTCTTTGGATAAATTCCACGGTACCCTCGAAGATCTCCGGGGCGTCGTTGTCGAGAGTGGCTACGTGGTAGCTGTTGCCCAGGTAGCGGACATCCACCGGTGCAGTCACCCGGTCACGCAGGAACTCCAGGCTGGCAGTGGAGATGACGTTGTCCACTGTGGATTTGTAGACGAGTACGGGCGAGCTGATGCGGGGAAGGATGGCTGCTGTGTCTTTGTACATCTTCTTCAGTTGGTGGGCAGCGGCAACTGGCGTACGGGCATAGGCGCCCTCGTCCTGGTCCGGTTTAAGGATGTCGTTGGCAATGGCCGGAGTTGTCTTCACCACGTACTTCAGCGCGGCCACAATCACGGCGCGGGGATCGTCGAGGACCAGCCCCGGGTTGACCACAACAGTGCCTGCAACGGGACGCGTGGCAGCGATCCGCAGTGCCAGCGTGCCGCCCATGGACAGACCCGCCGTGAAAACGTAGTCGCACTCGGCGGCGAGCTCAAGGTAGGCCTCATCCACCGCGCGGTGCCACTCCCGCCACGAGCGCTTGGCCATGTCCTGCCATATGGTGCCGTGGCCGGGCAGCAGGGGCAGCCTGACGGCGAAGCCGGCCGCTGCCAGGTGCTCCGCCCACGGCCTGACACTGTGCGGGCTGCCGGTGAACCCGTGGGACATTACTACACCAACGCGCGGCCCAATCCCGTTCCAACTACTGAGGAACGGCAAGAAATCCGGAAGCTTGTTCATGATGACTCTGAGGCTACTCTGTCGCTGGCGTGCTGACGGAAAAACTCTGCTGATTCTTCAAAAATGGTGGGGGCGTCAACATCAAGCGTGGCAACGTGGCCGCTGTGGGGAAGCGTGACAATCTTCAGGCGGGACGCTGCGATGTGCTTGCTGATAGTGGCCACGGAGCTGGGCGGTATGACACCGTCCACGGATGACTTGAACACCAAGGCCGGTGCTTCCACCCGGGGCAAACCGAGAGTCGCCGCGCGGAACAGCTTCTTGAGTTCATGCACCGATTTCAGGGGCGTCTTGGAATAGTCGCCAGTCTCAGCGGTGGCCGGAGCCGGTGAGTCTTCCACGATGGGGGTGGTGGTCCTCATGACATACTTCAGGGCGCCTACATACCGGACCCTGCGGTCGTAAAAGCTCAGGCCAGGATTGACCAGGACCAGCCCTGGAACGTCGTGGAGGGCGGCGACGCGAAGAGCCACAGCGCCTCCCATGGACAGCCCCGCGACAAAACAGGTGCTGGTCTGTCCGGCGAGGTCCAGATAGCTCTGCTCGAAGGCCCGGTACCAGTCTTGCCACC
Source organism: Arthrobacter sp. yr096 (assembly GCF_900108925.1). NCBI lineage: Bacteria > Bacillati > Actinomycetota > Actinomycetes > Micrococcales > Micrococcaceae > Arthrobacter > Arthrobacter sp. yr096. Next base: position 44,649 of record NZ_FNYI01000012.1, read on the forward strand.
GAGTGGTTGCCAGATCCTGCCAACTGGTGCCGTGGCCGGGGAGGAGAGGCACCGAAACAGCAAATCCCTGCGCGGCCAAGTACTCTGCCCAGGGCAGCATGCTCAGCGGGCTGCCAGTGAATCCATGGCAGATGGCGACGCCAATGGAGGCATTGGGCCCATGGCCGGGATGGTGGAAGGCAAGCGGCGCAGAGGGTGAGGGGCGTTCCGTCATGAGTCCCATCGTGTCACTCTTCCGGAGATTTCTCACTGGAGTAGGGTTGCTGTTGAGTGCCCGCCGGGTTGCCGGAAGCATGCCAACCGTCGGCCGTGAGAGGACAAACGTGTTCTATTGGGTCATGAAGAGGATCTTTCTGGGTCCCATCCTCAAGCTCCTGTTCCGTCCTTGGGTTAAAGGCTTGGACAACGTTCCTGAGAACGGCGCCGCGATCCTGGCGTCCAACCACCTTTCGTTTTCAGATTCCATCTTCCTGCCCTTGATGGTGCACCGCCCGGTGATCTTCCTGGCCAAGTCCGAGTACTTCACGGGTAAGGGGATTAAGGGGCGGCTCACGGCCCTCTTCTTCAGGCTGAGCAACCAACTGCCCATGGACCGGTCCGGCGGCGCGGCCTCGGAGATGTCACTGCAAGCCGGCAAGGACGTCCTGAACGGCGGCGGCCTGCTGGGTATTTATCCGGAAGGCACGCGCAGCCCGGATGCCAGGCTCTACCGCGGCAAGGTCGGCGTCGCCCGTCTAGCACTGGAAACGCGGGTACCGGTGGTGCCCGTCGCCATGATTGGTACGGAGAAAGTCCAACCCATCGGCAAGCGGCTGCCGAATATCCGTCGGATTGGCCTGATTTTCGGGCAGCCGCTGGACTTCAGCCGTTACTACGGCATGGAGGACGACCGCCTGATTCAAAGGGCTGTGACGGATGAGATTATGTACGAGTTGATGCGGCTCTCCGGCCAGGAATACGTGGATGAATACGCGGCGGTGGTTAAGGCCCGGTTGGCAGGCAAGGGTCCCGAACCGGTCCATCAGGTGAAAGCAGCCGAAGACACCGCTGAGGATGTTGCCGACGACAAAGATGAACCACGGGCAGATGGGGACGAATCCCCGGGGAAACTGTGACGCAGGCGGCACCATCAGTTACGGCTCCAGTCCCGCAACCCGGCCGGAGGCTACTACTCTTGAAGGGTGACTGAGCTAACCGCGAACACCGCATCCTCCGTAGCAGATCCCCTTGCCAGCACCGCCCAAAGCGGCGCGGCGAACTATCCCGGGCTTGACGCCTGGCGGGACCTGCCGATTTCCCAGCAGCCCACATGGTCGGACGCTGAAGTCTTCAAGGCCTCCGTCAAGGAACTTTCAGTGGTTCCGCCCCTGGTTTTCGCTGGAGAAGTGGACGTTCTGAGGGAGCGACTCGCGGCTGCCGCACAGGGCAAAGCCTTTCTCCTGCAGGGAGGTGACTGCGCTGAAACCTTTGAGGCCGCCACGGCGGACAAGATCAGCGCCCGAGTAAAGACCATCCTGCAGATGGCAGTGGTCCTGACCTACGGCGCAGCGATGCCTGTCATCAAGATGGGTCGCATGGCAGGCCAGTTCGCCAAGCCGCGCTCGTCCAATGACGAGACCCGCGATGGCGTGACACTGCCCGCGTACCGCGGCGACATCGTTAACGGCTACGACTTCACTCCCGAGTCCCGCGCGCACGACGCCGGCCGGATGCTGAAGGCCTACCACACGTCCGCTTCCACCTTGAACCTCATCCGCGCCTTCACCCAGGGTGGTTTTGCGGACCTTCGCCTGGTTCACCAGTGGAACAAGGGGTTCACGGAGAACCCGGCACACGCACGCTACGAATCACTGGCACGCGACATCGACCGCGCCATCAGCTTCATGGATTCCTGCGGTGCCGACTTTGAGGCTCTCAAGCGGGTGGAATTCTTTGCCAGCCACGAAGCGCTGCTGCTGGACTATGAGCGTGCGCTGACCCGCATCGACTCGCGGACCGGCCTGCCCTACGACACTTCCTCGCACTTCCTGTGGATTGGTGAGCGTACCCGTGAACTCGACCACGCACACGTGGACTTCCTGTCCCGCGTGCGCAACCCCATCGGCGTTAAGCTCGGCCCCGGTACCAGCGGCGATGATGCCTTGCGGTTGATCGACAAGCTGGACCCCAACCGGGAACCAGGACGTCTCACCTTCATCACCCGGATGGGTGCCAGGAATATCCGCGAAAAGCTGCCGGCCGTCGTCGAACGTGTGACCGCCTCCGGCGCCCAGGTGCTGTGGGTGACTGATCCGATGCACGGAAACACGGTTACCTCGCCGAACGGCTACAAGACCCGCAACTTTGATGACGTCATTGACGAGGTCCGCGGCTTCTTCGAGGTCCACCAGGCGCTGGGTACTGTTCCGGGTGGCCTGCACGTCGAGATGACGGGCGACGACGTCGCGGAGTGCCTGGGTGGGGCCGACCCGATCGATCAGGAAGCCTTCCTGGACCGCTACGAGTCAGTCTGCGATCCCCGCCTGAACCACATGCAGTCCCTGGAGATGGCGTTCCTGGTGGCTGGGGCCCTCTCCAAGCGCTGAATATCCAGCGCTAACGCTTAAAGCAAAAGGCGCGGTTCGGAATCATCCGAACTGCGCCTTTTACGTTTGCTGGAGTCCTAGACCACCGTCAGCGTGACAGTGGAGCCCTCGGGTACTTCTTTGTCCACCGGATTCTGGTCGCGCACTGTACCGAAGAATCCGCCCAGGATTTCGTTCACTTTCACATCAAAGCCCAGCGCTTCCAATTGTTGCCGGGCTTCTTTGGCTTGCTTGCCGATGAAGCTTGGGACCTTGACCATCTTTGGTCCCTTGGAGACGGTCAACGTCACGGACTCGCCTTTGATGAGAGTGCCGTTGGCGGGCGTCTGGGAAACCACCGCTCCCTTGGGGACGGTCTTGTCGTTGACGGTCTCCGGAGCGATCACAGCCTTCAGTCCAGCGTCCTGGATCGCCTTGACGGCAGCATCCTGGGCCTGACCCCTCACATCCGGGACAGGGATAGGCTGCGGCCCCTTGGAGACCACCATAGCCACTGGGGTTCCGTGCCGCACCTCCGTGCCCTGTGCGGGGTCCTGGGAAATAACGACGCCGGCCGGTACCTTTTCGTCGAAAGCTTCAGTGACGTTGCCAAGGGCCATCTCAGCGGTGTTCAAAGCTGTCTTCGCCTCGGCCAGGCTTCCTCCGGCCAAGGAGGGCAACGCGAACAGCTGGGCGCCTTTGGAGACGAACAGGGTGATGGATTGAAACTTTCGTACTTCGGCGCCCGACTCGGGTTCCGTGCCGACGGCCAGGCCGGCGCCGATGTCGTCGTCGAAGACATCCCGCGGCTCAGATTGGAAGCCAGCCGTGCGGAGAAGCTGCTGGGCCTCGGCGACTGTCTTGTTCTTGACGTCGGGTACGGTCCCTGGCGACCCCGGCCCCATGCCGAAGAACCATCCGGCCGATGCTGCCAGGAGCGCCAGGATGACAATGACGATTGTCCAAATCACCCCACGACGACGTGGATTGCCTTCCCGTAGCGGGCGAACCGGGGTAGCGGCTGCCCGCGCGCGGTCCTTGCTCTGTTGCCGCTCGATCCTTTTCAATTCCCGCTTGCCGGGCTGGCGCTGGTCTTCATCGCGGTCCAGCCCGGCCATGGACGCCCCGGACTGCCGAAACGCAGGACTCCCCGCTGCCATGATCGTGGTGGGATTGCGCTGCTGTGAGATGAATTCAGTGGGCGAGGCCGTGGTGGCAAGCGCTTCGGTTGGATTCCCGGCGGGGCTGCCCGGAGGGACGATGACTGACGTGGGCGCGGGGGAGGGAGCTGCTGGTTCCGGGCCCTGCCGGTGATCGAGCTGTTCGTCAGAGAGGGTGGTGCGGATGTGGCGGAGCTCGGCCAGCAGGGCGGTTCCGTCCACCGGTCTGTTCTCGGCGTCGGCCGCTGTGCACCATTGGACCAGCTCATCCAGATCCTCGGCGAGGCCCGGAGCGGCGTCCGAAGGACGGCCCACCACAGCATTGACGTGCTGGTACGCAACTTGGATGGGGGAGTCCCCTGCGTAGGGCTGCTTGCCCGTCAACATTTCGTACAGCATGATGCCCGCTGAGTAGATGTCGCTGCGCGCATCCGCCGGCTGTCCGAGTACCAGCTCGGGAGCCAAATAGGCCACTGTGCCAATCAAGGCACCGGTGCTGGTGTTGGCCGAGACTGCCCTGGCCAGACCAAAGTCGCCCACCTTTATACGTCCATCGTCCGCGATGAGGACGTTTTCAGGTTTGATGTCGCGGTGGATCAATCCCGAATTGTGTGCCGCTGCCAGACCCTCAATAACAGGATCTATCAGGGCCAGGGCCAGCCGCGGGGGCAACGCACCTTGATCATTCAGGGTGTCTCGAAGGGTATGTCCCCGGACGTACTCCATGACGAGGTAGGCGATAGGACCGTCTTCCCCTTGGTCCAGTACGCCCACAATATGGGGGTGGGAGAGGCTTGCGGCAGCTTTGGCCTCCCGGCTGAGCCGCTCCAGGAAGGTGGGATCGTTGGCCAGGTGCGGGTGCAGGACTTTGAGGGCCACGTCGCGCTCAAGGCGCTGGTCCGTGGCCAGGTAAACAGTGGACATTCCACCCCGCGCCAGGCGTGAACGGACGTGGTATCGCCCATCCACAGTGGTCCCGATGAGGTGGTCCTGCGTTGGTTCTTGCACCATACGATCCTAAACGAGACAGGGAAGGGGCCCGAATCCACAAAGGATCCGGACCCCTCCCGAGGTGCTTGAAAGTGCCTAGCCGAAGGTGCGCTGGCGGGCCTTGATCGACTCGACGTAACGCTTGGTGTCGTCGTACATGCCGTACTTGCTGACCGAGTATTGGCCCTGGTAGTAGCCGGCGATCGCCGTGTCCAGGTCCTTGCTCGTGGCGATCAGCGCCCGGATGATGGCGACACCTGCCGTTGCATTGTCGTACGGATCCAGAAGGTTGAGCTTCCTGCCCACAAGGTCAGAGGCCCACTGACCGGACGACGGGATGACCTGCATGGTGCCGATGGCGTTGGCGGGCGATACAGCCCGCTGGTCAAAACCGGATTCCTGTTCGGCGAAGGCCAAAGCCAACGAGGGGCTGACGCCCATCCGCCGTGCCGTATCGGCCACGATGCCCTTCATCTCAGCGCGGCTGGGAACGGGGGAGGCATTAAGCAATGCCTTGTTTTCGTTGGCGGAGCTGACAACAGCCGGCGGGTAGGTGAAGCCCAGGAACGTGCTGGGTACCAGCGGTTTGGTGTCGCCGGCCGGCTGGAGGCTGGCACCGGGGATAGTGAGCTTCTGGCCTGGGTAAATGACGGTGGTTGCTGTCACGTTGTTGGCCGTCATCAAGGCGCTCAAGGAAACTCCGTGGCGTGATGCGATGGAGCTCAGGGTGTCGCCGGCCTTGATGGTGTACGAGCCCGTGGTGGCCAGGGGAGTGGGCGCAGGTGCGGGCGCTGGAGCAGGAGTTGACGGCGTCGCGGGCGCGGTTCCGCCGCTGACTTTGATCTTCTGCCCGGGGTAGATGATGGAGCTCCCGTTGAGGTTGTTCCAGCTGAAAATGCTGGACAGCGGCACACCATGCTTGGCGGCGATTGCGCCCAAAGTATCCCCGGACACCACGGTGTAAACCGTTGCGTTGCTGGGGGCGCTGGGAGTCGTCGGCGCCGAAGGCTGCGCGGGTGCGGAGGTCGCCGTGCCCGTGAGTTTGATGGTCTGGCCCGGGTAGATCAGCGTCGTGGCCGTGAGTTTGTTCAGCTGGAGCACAGCATTGGTGTCCAGGTTGAACCGACGCGCAATGGCGCTGATGGTATCTCCGCGGACGATCGTGTAGGTGTCCGGAACTGACGGGGCCATGGGGCGCAGTGCAGCCGGGAGGGTTGCCGCAACCGCTTGGGCAGGGATCACGGTGGCGGTGCTGACCGCCTGGGCCTTCATGGCGGCAGCAAGGGTCGCAGGGATTTTGCGGGGCTGCGGGGCGGGGGCAGCCATGGACGGTTGAGCCAGGGCAAGCGAAGACAAAACCACGGCGGGAAGCGCAGCCGTGGTTGCCGCGATGACCGGCATGCTCATGGTTCGTTTCGGCGAGCGGGGCGTCGTCATGAAAGTGTCCTCATCTCAACAGCGGGGGCGATTGTTAGCGCTGTTGTCAGTGTTACCAATGTTACCGATGTTATCAATGGTGCAAGTGTGATCAGTGTGAATCTCTCACACTTATTCAATCGGCACAAGAATTCCCGGCGTCACGGATTATCCGCAGCTATTTATTCGGAATGAAATGGCGACATAACGGCGATCCCTGGATGCCGGCGTCGGACTCCGGCTAGGCGCCGGGCGGGGCGGCGTGGCAACCTTGATCCGTGAGTAATGTAGAAAGCCTTGTTTCCGACTGGCTCCCGCTGCCGGATGTTGCCGAACTGTTGGAAGTATCCATCACCAAAGTCCATGGACTTTTGGACGAACGTGCACTGGTGGCCACCAGGCGTGGAGAACGGAATATCCGTTCGATCCCGGCCTTGTTTATCCAGGATGGGCATGTTGTGGACAGCTTGAAGGGAACCATTGCGGTTCTCAGCGATGCCGGCTATAACGACGAAGAGCTGATCGTTTGGCTGTTCACCCCGGACGAATCACTGCGGGGCCGCCCCATCGACGCACTGCGCGAGGGGCGCAAGACAGAGATCAGGCGCCGCGCCCAGTCTTTGGCTTGGTAGCGTCGCCTTCCCTGCGCTGTCGCCTTCCCGGCAGTAAAGACAAATAAAAGCAGACGACGACGGTTCCCACCGTCGTCGTCTGCGTCATGTCCTGCTGCCGTTGGCTTGCGCCGACGCTACTGACTCCTGCTAAGCGGCGCGGCTGACAGCTGCCTCCGCCAATTGGCCAAGGGCCCGCAACGGGACCTCGTCAAGCGGCAGGCGCTCCAAAGCTCCGAAGGCGCGGTTACTGAGCTCTGCGATGAGGGTCTCCGTTGCGTCCAAAGCGCCGCAATCAACCATGATGCGTCGAATCTCGGCTACGTCTGTTTCACCGAGACCCGGGCTTCCGAGCACGCGGTCAAGGTAGTCCGCTTCCGCTGCAGGCGCTTGATTAAGGGCAAAGCCAACCAGAACGGTGCGCTTTCCCTCACGCAGATCATCGCCGGCGGGCTTGCCGGTGGTTTCAGGATCGCCGAAGACTCCCAGGACGTCGTCCCGCATCTGGAAGGCCTCGCCAAGTGGCAAGGAGAATTCCGAGTAGCTTTTCAAGAGCTCAGCGGGCGCTCCAGCCAGTGCACCGCCCAAGGCCAGGGGATGTTCAGTGGAATACTTGGCGGATTTGTACCGGATGATCGATTGCGCGCGGTCCACAGAACCTGCCCGATCGCGGACCGGGCCCGCTACCTCTTCCAGGATGTCAAGGTATTGCCCGGCCATTACTTCTGCACGCATCACATTGAAGATCCGGCGCGCGGCAGTTCCCGCCGCAGCCCGGGGGCCGATCTCGGTGAACGCTTCCTCGCTGAAGGATAGGCACAGGTCGCCTGTCAGGATGGCAGCGGCGTCGCCAAAGCGCCCACTGTCGAGGGCCCAGCCATTGATCTCGTGAAGTTGGCCGAAGCGCTTGTGAACACTGGGACCACCACGGCGCGTATCCGAACGGTCAATGATGTCGTCATGGATGAGAGCTGCCGCCTGAAAGAGTTCCAGGGCACATCCCGCGGTAACAATGTTGGGGTCCTCCGCACGGCCGCCGGCACCCCTCCAACCCCAGTAGCACATCAGCGCGCGGAGGCGTTTGCCGCCCGTGACCAGATGCGAAATGGACCCGATGAGCGGTGCGACGTCGGCGGAGACGGTTGCCATGACCTCCTGCTGATCCGACAGGAAGCCCTTCAATCTTCCGGAGACGCCATTGATGAACTGCGTCTGTTCTGACGTGATGTGGGAGACGGCCGTCACTTGACGGACCCGGACGCCACGTTGGCGCCGATGGTGAAGGTGGAGACGCCTTCCTTCTGCCGCACCGATACGTTAACCGTTTCGCCGTCGCCGCGGATGAAGTCAAGGGAGGTGACGTTGCCCACGGCCTCCGGCCCGGGAACAAGTTTGAAGCCCTGGGCCTCCAATGAAGCCTTGTAATAGTCCACGACACCCTGCGGCGGGGCTTTGATGGTCCCCACCAAGGCCACTGTGGCCAGCGAAGCGCTCTTATCGAAGCTGCTGGAGCGAACCGATGTTTTGGGCATGACCGGAATGAGCTGCTCAGGGAAGCCGGGAACCAGTGCGTTCACGGTCGCCGTTGTCCCGGGCGCAGGGGTGGCTGACTCGGTGAAACCTGTGGTTTCCGGGACGGGCGACGACGCGGAGCCTGCAGGCGACGACGCGGACGACGGCGTGGACGTTCCCGTAGGGGATGGAGCGGCCGAACCATCGGATGACGGTGTGCATGCCGAGGCCGCCACGGCGACACCTACTGCGAGCAGGGCAAACCCTCGCGATTGAGGAGTTCCAAAGAGCTTCACAGTGTTCCTTCCTGGGGCTGAGCCTGACTGTGCCTCCAGTTTAGTCAGTGGCCGGGCATAGTATTGCCGTTGTGAGGCAGGAAGCATTCGGCGGCGCCCCAGGTGCCGGCCATGAGGCCGCCCGCAGCGCTGGAGATGCACTGCGGGAAATGCGGCGAACCAGCATCCTTCATGTGGACATGGACGCCTTCTTCGTCTCGGTGGAACTACGCAGCCGCCCCGAACTCCACGGCAAGCCAGTCATAGTCGGATTTCCTGCGGAGCGCTCAGTGGTGCTTTCGGCTTCCTACGAGGCCCGCGCCACGGGCGTGAAGTCCGCCATGCCGATGTCAATCGCCATGAGGCGGTGCCCTGCCGCAGTAATCATCAATCCCCGGCACACTGTGTATTACGAAGTTTCCGCGCAGCTCATGGAGATCTTCGCATCAATCACTGACTTGGTGGAGCCGCTCAGCGTTGACGAAGCCTTCCTGGACGTGGGAGGGGCCATTCGAAGGCTCGGGTCGCCTTTGGATATCGGCCACCTCATTCGCCAGAGAGTCCAGACCGAACTTGGCATCACTGCGTCCGTGGGAATCGCAAGTACCAAGTTTGTGGCGAAAATCGCCTCCACGCGATGCAAGCCTGACGGCATCCTTCAGATCGATGCCGAGGACTCTATTCCCTATCTCCACAGCCTCCCGGTGAATGCGCTCTGGGGTGTCGGTGGAAAGACCGCGGAGGTCCTGGCGCGCCTGGGAATCCGCACCGTGGCTGATGTTGCCGCCACGCCACTGGCATCGCTGAAGAAGGTCCTGGGGGCCAGCGGCGAACATGTCCACCGTTTATCCATGGGTGTTGATCCTCGCCCTGTCACCCCCACCCGGCTTGAGAAGAGCATTGGGGCCGAAGAGACGTTCTCCGTCGACACCGGCGACGACGCCTTGCTCCACCGGGAATTGTTGAGGTTGTCGCACCGGACGGCAGCCCGTCTGCGGAGTTCGGGGATGCTCGCCAGGACCGTGGCACTTAAGCTGCGCTATTCGGACTTCTCCACCGTGACGCGCAGCCGCACCGTGCACTCTCCGGTGGACAGCGCGCAGATGATCTACCAGGTTGCCGTGCAGCTTCTGGAATCGTTGGGCTCACGATCCATGAGCGTCCGATTGGTGGGAGTACGGGCAGAGCAACTGGAACCAGCTGGCCAGACATCACTTCAGCTGAGTCTGGACCGCCGTGATGACAACTGGCGCGCTGCCGAGCAGGCATTGGACCGGGTATCGGAACGCTTCGGTTCCAAAACCCTGCTGCCGGCCCGTCTTTTGGAACCGGGGAAGCCTCCAACCGGTCATTAGAACTTGTCTGCTTGCGCCGCCGGGCTCCACGCGTCTTTCAGAACGGCGTCGGACAAACTATCCTATTTATTACAGAGATTTAGATCGTCTGGACAAACTGTTTCCTGAACAGTCGGCCCTAAGATGCCCGCTGAACCAAGAGGGAATTTTGGGAACGATTTTCTTGGTCCGATCGTTTTGGGTAACAGACGCACAAGACGCGTTGTGTCCAGACGCTGGCTGACTAAAGGAGGTCGCGATGCCCCTCTCGGAGCATGAACAGAAGCTGCTTGAGCAACTCGAAAAGCAACTTCACGAGGACGATCCGAAGTTTGCCAACACCATGGGTTCGGATCCCATCCGCAGTTGGTCTACCCGGCATGTAATCATTGGCGTACTAGGCGCCATTGCCGGCATCCTCCTCTTGCTTGTCGGGGTTTCATTGCAGGCGATACCGGTGGGTGTCCTCGGCTTCGTTGTCATGGGTGCTGGTGTCTACTTCGCCACCTTGCGTGGTGCGGCCTTCGGTAAGGCCAACAAAGGAAAGCCAGGCAAGGCCAAGCCCAAGAGTTCTTTCATGAGCAGCTTGGAAGAGCGATGGGACGAACGGCGTCGCGACGACTCTTGAGCAGCCGCTCCGGTCCCGCATGTGGCGGCCGGTGACCAACGTGTTTGAAGCATGCCCCTGATGTTCCCGAGGGGATCAACGAAAGACCCGCACTGCGGGTCTTTTCGCGTTTAAAGAGCCTGACCGTCAACAGGGGCCACATCCTCCACTGCGCGCCCCTGACTCCACTTTCCACCACCAGGGGGCACTTTCCTCCGGCCAAGGGGCTAAAAATGGTGGATTCGGCCCTGTGAAGTCAATCTCACCTACCGAATCCCGTCCTGCCCATAGCTGCCGGTGCACGTCCTCCACTTTCCGCCGCAGCGCGGAATCCCGCGCCATTTCAGGCCTCCTGAATCTCAAAGTGGTGGAGAAACACCCCTTCCTGCGTTGACTGTGGGGCGTTGTGGAGTAAAGTGGAGCGCATAAGAGGGTAGTGGCAGTGTTGGGGCATGAACGGGCACCTTGACTGAGGGGCGGTGGGGCCAGTGTTTCTGGGTACTCACTCGCCGCGTCTCGATGAAAAGGGCCGGATCATACTTCCCGCGAAGTTTCGTGAGGAGCTTGCCGAGGGACTGGTCCTCACCAGGGGCCAGGAACGCTGCATCTACGTCTTCAGCCAGAAGGAATTCGAGCGTATTCACGAATCGATGCGGGAGGCACCACTGTCTTCCAAGCAGGCTCGCGATTACATTCGCGTTTTTCTGTCCGGAGCCTCTGACGAAGTACCTGACAAGCAGGGGCGCGTGACGATTCCGCCGGCGCTCCGGGCATATGCAGGCCTTGGTCGGGAACTGGCAGTAATCGGTGCCGGTACCCGCGCAGAGATCTGGGATGCCGATGCTTGGAATGAGTACCTCAACGAGAAGGAAGCCGCCTTCTCGGAAACGGATGACGACAATCTGCCCGGGTTCATCTAACCGGTCGGAGGGAACAGCGGTACCGCTTCTTGAATGGGATCTCCAGCCGCCCATCGAACAGTCTTCCTGGCTCACCTTCCCCTGAGCCAGGCCGGCGGAACGATAGGCGCGGATGGGGATCCGATTCAAGAAACAGCATGCCAGCGATGGAAGAAAGAGGAGGCAGCGTGGAAGAGCAGGACGCGGCAAAGCCCACATCAGAGCGCCACGTACCCGTCCTCAAAGATCGCTGCATCAATCTCCTGGCTCCTGGTTTCGAGGCCGCCCGTAAGAACGGTGCAACACCCGTGGCTATCGATGCGACGCTGGGCATGGGCGGCCACTCCGAGGCCATGCTGCAGCGCTTCCCCGACCTTCACTTGGTGGGCATTGACCGCGATGAGGAAGCACTTGCCTTGGCTGGTGCACGGTTGGAGCCTTTCTCCGCCCGAACGGACCTGGTTCACGCCGTATACGACGAGATCGAGGACGTCCTGGCGGACCTTGGCATCCCGGAAGTCCACGGCATCCTCATGGATCTGGGAGTGTCCTCCCTGCAGCTGGATGAGCGGGAGCGAGGCTTTGCCTACTCTTACGACGCTCCGCTGGACATGCGCATGGACACCAGCCGCGGGCAGACTGCGGCCGACGTCGTTAACCGGTACAGCGAAGACGAATTGGTCAGGATTATCCGCAAATGGGGCGAGGAGAAGTTCGCGGGGCGGATTGCCAACCGGATCGTCAACGCACGGGCGGAAAAGCCCTTCGCTACTACCGGGGAACTCGTCGAACAGATCCGCAGTGTGGTTCCGGCGGCGGCAGCCAAGAGTGGCGGCCACCCCGCCAAGCGGACCTTCCAGGCATTGCGTATTGAAGTCAACGAGGAACTTGACGTCCTGGAGCGTGCGGTTCCCGCGGCGGTGGCAGCCACCGCGATGGGCGGGCGGATCGTGGTCATGTCGTATCACTCCCTTGAGGACAAAATCGTCAAGTCGGTTTTCCAATCCGGATCCAAATCCTCGGCCCCACTCGGCTTCCCTGTGGAACTTGAAGAACATAAGCCCGAACTAAAGACCATAACCAAGGGCACCGAAGTGCCTACGGCAGCAGAAATCGCCGAAAACCCCCGCGCGGCGTCCGCCCGATTGAGGGCTGTGGAGCGCATCAAACCAAGGAGAGACGCATGAGCAACGCCGCAGCGAAGACACTGCCCTCCGTGGTGGGCAATACCGCCCGGGCGCTCCCTGCGCCAGCAGGAAAACCCGACGCCGGCCGTAAGGCACGTACCCCCCTTTCCCTCGTGCGCAGCACACCTGGGAAGCGGCGGACGCCCTTTGTGGTGCTGTGCTTTGTGGCAATGGCTGCTGCCCTCCTGACGGTCCTCGTCTTGAACATCTCGGTCTCCACTGCCCAATACCAGTTGGTGCAGCTCAAGGCCGAAGCTGCCACCTTGAACAAGGAAAACCAGGACCTGACACAGAAGAAGCAGAACTACGAGGCTCCGCAGAATCTGGCAGCGAAGGCTGCAGAATTGGGAATGGTACCGTCCACGGTTAAAGGCCAGATCGACCTCAATACCCTGGCGGTCACCGGCAAGGCAACACCTGCAGTCAAGGGAGATAATCCCGGGGCCCAGATCGCCCCGCCGGCTGTGGCAGGCATGCTTGATGTGGTTCCATCCGTGACTACCAAGGATCCGCTGGAAAACCTTAAGCCCGTCACCCCGGTGGCGCCGGCAGCACCCGCCGCCGCAACTCCGGCTGCACCCGCAGCATCCCCGGCAGCGACACCGCCGGTTGAACTCAATGGGGGATCAGTCCCGGCTCCCCAGCAGAAGGCACCCGGGCAGTAGTCCATCAGTCCACTGAAGCAAGGCCAGCAGCAAGGAATCAACGTGGCTCAGAACCCCGGCACATCGAAAAAAACGAAGACGCCGGCGGCAAGAAAGCGGTTGCGGGTTGGCCTCGGCATCATGCTGACGCTGCTCTTGGTGGTGGGCGGAAAACTCTTCATGGTCCAGGGCCTGGATATGGGCGGGATGGCCGAGGCTGCCTTGGCTAAACGACTGACGCCCCAGGTTTTGCCCGCAGAACGTGGACAGATCGTGGATGCAAACGGCACCGTACTGGCCAGCAGTGTGATCCGCTACAACCTGGTGGTTGACCAAGTTCTGAACTCGAATACTCCGACGTTTAAGCGGTACAACGAAAAAACCGAAGAGGTCGAGGAGATCACGAGGGAGCAGGGGATCTCCGAACTTGCAGCCCTGCTGGGGTCCGATGAGGCCAAGATCCGCGAGGCACTTACGGGCGACAAGAAGTACTTTGTGGTGGCCAAAGATGTGAAGCCGGAACTGGAAGACCGGATCTCCAAACTGAACATTCCGGGGATAGTTCCTGAAGGTGTCAGCAAGCGCGTGTATCCCAACGGCAGCGTAGCCGGTGGAGTGGTGGGCTTCCTCAAGGACGGCACCACCGGACAGGCCGGCATCGAACAAACCCAAGACGAGATTCTCCGTGGCGCTGAAGGAAAGCGTGTCTTTGAGATCGGCGCTGATGGCCTGCGGATCCCCGTTGCCACTGACGAACTCACGCCCGCCGTCGATGGCAGTGACGTGAAGTTGACCCTTAACACCGACATTCAATACTTCGCGCAGCAAGCCATTCAAAGCCAAGTGAACAAGATGAATGCCGAGTGGGGCTCCATCATTGTGATGGATGCCAAAACCGGCAACCTGATCGCCTTGGCGGACACCAACGCCCCGGACCCCAACGACCCTGGCAAAGTGGACGCCAAGGACCGCGGCGTGCGTTCAGTGACGGCTGCCTACGAGCCCGGCTCCGTGCAGAAGATGATTACTGCCGCAGCTGCGATCGAAGAAGGTAAATCCTTCCCCCTGGATCATTTCACCATTCCGTCGTCCTACACGATTGACGGACAAACCTTCACCGACGCTTTCGAGCACGGCACGGAGGAACGAACCCTGGCAGGAATCCTGGGCTGGTCCATGAACACTGGCACCGTCATGGTCGGCAGCCGGCTGAGCAAGGAGCAACGGTACGACTGGCTGAAGAAATTCGGTATTGGTGAGCAGACCGACATCGGCTTGCCCGCAGAAGCCACCGGCATCCTTGCCACACCCGATCAGTGGGATGAACGCCAGCAATATACCGTGCTCTTCGGACAGGGCGTCTCCCAGTCGACGCTCCAGACAGTTCGCGCTTTCCAGAGCATCGCCAATAACGGCGTCATGGTTCAGCCCAGGCTCATTGACAGCTACATCACTCCCGAAGGCCAGGAGCAGAAGGTTCCGGCGAAGGATTCCCGGCAAGTGGTGTCCAAGGAGACAGCGCAGCAGGTCCGGGACATCCTGGAGAGCGCCGTGACCGAGGGGCAGATCAAGGACGCTGCAATAGACGGCTACCGTGTGGGCGCGAAGACCGGAACGTCACAGGCGCCCCGTGAGGACGGGCTTCCCGGTTTCGATGGCTACACGGCGTCCATGGTGGGCATGGCGCCCATGGACGACCCCCGGTTCATCGTCGAAGTGGTGCTGCAACGTCCCAAGGGCAACATCTACGGACTCACCAACGGACCCGTGTTCCGTTCGGTCATGGCACAGGTGCTGCGGACGTACAACGTGGCGCCTTCCACGGGAACTCCCGCGCGGCTGCCCCAGTTCGTCAAGTAAGCTTCTTGGGCGTCTGTTTCGGCCCAAAATCGATCAACCACTAACGGCCCGGGCGCCGCTGGCCCCCAGCCGGTCGTTCCACGAGCACCAACGGAGAACCACGTGTCAGAGCACAATGAGGCAGCTAACAGCGCCACGACGCCGGATACCGGCCGGTCAGCCTTCCGCCCCGAATCCGTGGCCGCGGTGCCCCTGGCCACTATTGCTGAGGCTCTCGGAATCTCCGCTCCGGAGGGCAGTCATGGCAGGGGAGTGACAGGCATTACGCTCAACTCCAGGGCTGTGGAAGCCGGTGACCTTTACATGGCCTTGCCGGGGGCTTCCCGCCACGGCGCCGATTTCGTGCCCCAGGCGGTCGCCGCCGGTGCGGTCGCCGTTGTTACGGACGACGCCGGGGCGCGCCAACTTGCGATGGCGGGCGAGCAGCCCGTTCCGGTGCTGATCGTCCAACAGCCGCGTACCGCCGTCGGGCATTTGGCCTCACTGATCTATCGCAGTCAGCCGGTGGAGGACGGTTATCCGTCGCTGTTTGGCGTCACGGGGACCAACGGAAAGACCACCACCACCTACTTCATCAACTCGTTGCTGCGGGCACTGGGCATGAATCCTGGCCTGATCGGGACCATCGAGATCGTGGCAGGCGGGGACCCCATCCCGAGCCTCCTGACCACTCCGGAGTCCACCGACGTCCATGCGCTGTTGGCCTTGATGCGTGAACGCGGCCTGGAGGCTGCGTCCATGGAAGTTTCATCCCACGCGATCTCCTATCACCGCGTGGATGGCGTGATGTTCAACGTGGCAGGCTTCACCAACCTCACCCAGGACCATCTGGACCTCCACGGCAGCATGGAAGAGTATTTCAAGACCAAAGCGGAACTCTTCACCGCCAGCAGGGCCAGGCACGCCGTTGTTACTGTGGACGATGAATGGGGACGGAAGCTGGCTGATGTGGCTGACATTCCAGTCACCACGCTTTCGGCCAAGGAGGGCAGCTCTGGTGCCGACTGGCAGGTGGCAGCCACCACTGCCCGTGGACTTGGCTCCGGGTTTGAACTCAGGCACACAGATGGAGGGAGCCTGCGCGTCCACACTGGCCTGCCAGGTGACTTCAATGTAGCCAATGCCGCGTTGGCCACCGTCATGGTCCTTGCCTCCGGCGTTGACGAAAAGACGCTGCAAGCGGCCTTGGATGCCCACGATCCCTTCACGGTTGCCGTTCCGGGCCGTATGCAGTTGGTCTCAACAGAGCCCGCCTCCGTTGTTGATTTTGCCCACAATCCTGATGCCCTGGCCCGTGCTTTGGAAGCCGTCCGCTCGCCTGAAGAGGGCTCTCGGTTGATTGTGGTCTTCGGAGCTACGGGCCAACGCGACCAAGGCAAGAGGCCCACCATGGGAGCCATTGCGGCACGCCTTGCTGACATCGTTATTGTCAGCGATGACGATCCCCACGACGAAGACGCCGCATCCATTCGCAGCGATGTCCTACAAGGCGCCTACGCAGCCCGTGATGCGGAGCATCTGGGCTGCGAAATTGTCGAGTCCTTCCCTCGTGATGCCGCGATTCGCCTGGCCGTTGACATGGCAACGTCAAAGGACACCATCCTCATCGCGGGCCGTGGCCACGAGGTCTGGCAAGAGGTCAAGGGCGTAAACCTGGCACTGGATGACCGCGTGGAATTGCGGGCGGCCTTGACATCCAAGGGATTCAGCGTTTCAACGGACCAGCGGATAGAGTCCTAAACCGAGATGATTGCATTTACTGCGGCGGAGATCGCCGACATCACCCATGGCCGATTGACCGGAAACGCGGACGTCGTGCCCACCTCCGTCGTCACTGATTCACGGGAAGCAGTTCCCGGTTCGTTGTACGTGGCCAAACCTGGCGAACACGCAGACGGCCACGACTTCGTCGATGCCGCTTTCCAGCGCGGCGCCGTTTTGGTCCTGGCCGAACGCGATGTGGCCGATGCCGGCGGGAACCCCTTTCCCGCCGTCGTAGTGGACGACGCTGTCCTGGCCATGGGCGCGCTGGCAGCGGAATCCGTGCGTCGAATCCGCGCCGCGCGTCAGGAGCGTGGCGAGGACTTCACTGTGGTTGGTATTACCGGCTCCGCCGGCAAAACCACCACCAAGGATCTCCTTGCGGGCTTGCTGGCCACGGCGGGCAAGACCGTGGCCCCCCAGGGCTCCTACAACGGCGAAGTGGGCGTTCCGCTGACGGTGTTTGCTGCCGACGCCGACACCCGGTTCCTGGTCATTGAAATGGGTGCAACCGGCCTTGGCCACATCAAATACCTGGCAGATATGGTCAAGCCGGACATTGGGGTGGTCCTGGTGGTTGGCACAGCGCACGCCGGTGAATTCGGTGGCGTGGAGAACATCGCAAAGACCAAGGGGGAGCTCGTCGAAGCCCTCAGTGAGCACGGCACCGCAGTGATCAACCTGGACGATGGCCGCGTTGCTGCCATGCGCTCCCGCACTAAAGCAAAAGTTCTGGGATTCACCGCCTCGCCGGCCACCACGGAGGAAGTCGAAGCCCGAAACGTTGTAGTTAACGAGCAAGGGTACCCGGACTTCGATCTTGTCCTGCCCGACGGCGGCCCGTCCGTTGAGGTGCGGAGCCGCCTGATCGGCGGACACCACGTGACGAACTTGTTGGCAGCCGCTGCAGCCGCATTCGCCGCAGGCCTTCCGGCACACCAGATTGCCTCCTCACTCAGTTCCCAGTCAGCGGCCAGCCGCTGGCGTATGGAGCGTACTGAACGTGAAGACGGCGTCACCATCATCAATGACGCCTACAACGCAAACCCCGAATCCATGCGAGCAGCTCTGCGCACCCTTGCCGATCTTGGCCAGGGGCGGCGGACCTGGGCTGTGCTTGGTGCCATGCTCGAGCTGGGCGAGGACTCCATCCGCGAGCACACAGCAGTGGGCACTCAGGTGGTCCGACTGAATATCTCACGGCTGGTAGTGGTGGGACGCGAGGCCCGCGCCCTCTACGTCTCGGCCATTCAGGAAGGATCCTGGGGGGACGAGTGTTCGTTCACTGAGACGGTGGAAGAAGCTTATGAGCTTCTGCAAAATGAACTGGAACCCGGTGACCTGGTGTTATTCAAATCCTCCAACGGCGTAGGTCTAAGGCATTTGGGTGATCGGATAGCATTACCTCCACGGGCCGAGCCCACCGGAGAAAACGCGGCTGAAGCTGCCGCAAACGAAGGGAACGAGCTGCTGTGATTGCACTTTTGATCGGCGCCGGCGTCGCCCTTCTGGTGGCCCTGATAGGGACACCGCTTTTCATCAGGTTCCTCGTAGCCAAGAGCTACGGGCAGTTCATCCGTGATGACGGACCCACATCGCACCACACCAAGCGCGGAACGCCCACCATGGGCGGCACGGTGGTGGTGGCGGCTGTGCTGATCAGCTACTTCGTGACACATCTGATCATGTGGATGATGAACCCGCGATCGCCGGGGCCTTCCGCTTCAGGGCTTCTGCTCCTGTTCCTCATGGTCGGCATGGGCTTTGTGGGCTTCCTTGACGACTACATCAAGATCTCCAACAAACGCAGCCTGGGACTCAACGCACGGGCCAAACTGATCCTGCAGGCCGCCGTCGGCATCATCTTCGCGGTGCTGGTCCTGCAGTTCCCGAACGAAGATGGGCTGCGACCCGCATCAACCCAGATCTCTTTGGTGCGTGACATCCCCTGGCTGGATCTCGCTTTCGGAGGGACTGTCCTCGGCGCAATACTCTTCATTGTCTGGTCCAACCTGATCATCACTGCGGCCACCAACGGTGTGAACCTGACGGATGGCCTGGATGGACTGGCCGCGGGCGCCTCCATCATGGTCTTCGGCGCGTACACCATCATGGGCATCTGGCAGAACAACCAGGCCTGCGGATCGCCCCGTGAGGCCGGCAGCGGATGCTACCAAGTACGCGACCCCATGGATCTGGCCCTGCTGGCGGCGATCCTTAGTGCCGCCCTGGTGGGCTTCCTCTGGTGGAACACATCGCCTGCCAAGATTTTCATGGGAGACACCGGATCACTGGCGATCGGTGGCGCCGTGGCGGCTTTCGCCATCCTGTCGCGCACTGAACTCCTGCTGGCCTTCATCGGCGGCCTGTTCGTCCTGATCACCCTCTCGGTCATCATTCAGGTGGGCTTCTTCAAGCTCAGTGGCGGTAAACGTGTCTTCAAGATGGCACCGCTCCAACACCACTTTGAACTGAAGGGCTGGGCAGAAGTCACTGTGGTGGTCCGGTTCTGGATCCTCGCCGGACTCTTTGTAGCCGCCGGCCTCGGAATTTTCTACGCTGAATGGGTGGTACTGCTGTGAACGGAAGCCAGGAGACAACACCGTCGGCCGCCAACAGGCTCAACGAACTCACCAGCTGGGATGCTGACTGGAGCGGCCTGCGGGTGGTGGTGACGGGAATCGGCCTTTCAGGCTTCTCCGCTGCCGACACCCTCATCGAGCTCGGAGCCAAGGTGGTGGTGGTTGACGCAGCCACAACGCCCAAGGCGCAGGCCCAGGCTGACACACTGAAAATCGTTGGTGCCGTTGATGTCCTGCTGGGCGAAGACGCCGTCAATGCCCTTCCGCTGATCGATGGTGCTTTGCCGGAGCTGGTTGTCACGTCGCCAGGTTGGCGTCCAGACCAGGCACTCCTGGCCGCCGCCAAACGCAAGCACATCGCCGTGTGGGGCGATGTTGAGCTTGCCTGGCGGCTCCGGGTCCGTGCGGGACGCAAGACGGCGGATTGGCTCACGATCACGGGCACCAACGGCAAGACCACCACTGTGGGCATGACCGAATCCATGCTGCAGGCAGCAGGCCTCAAGGCCATCGCGGTGGGAAACGTGGGAACACCCATCCTGGACGCACTCCGGGATCCCGTTGACTACGATGCTTTCGCCGTTGAGCTTTCCAGCTTCCAGCTTCACTGGAGCCATTCGCTCTCACCCGTGGCCAGTGTCTGCCTCAACGTCGCTGAAGACCACGTTGACTGGCATGGCTCCTATGCTTCGTACTTGGCAGACAAAGCCAGGATTTATGCGAACACGCAAAAGGCCGCGATTTACAACGCAGAGCAAATCGAAACCGAACGCATGGTGGAGGACGCTGACGTCGTAGAGGGGTGCCGGGCCATCGGGTTCACCACCAATACACCGGCCATCAGCATGGTGGGTGTGGTGGACGGACTCTTGGTGGACCGCGCCTTCATCGCTGAACGGAAGGATTCCGCTGCAGAGCTTGCCGCCATGTCCGACCTCGGACCGGTGGCACCACGCCACATGGTTGCCAACGCGCTGGCAGCAGCCGCCTTGGTCCGCGCCTATGGGGTGGAACCGGCGGCAGTGAAGCAGGGGTTGGCGAATTACCTCCCGGGCGCCCATCGCATCCAACTGGTTGCCAAGCACAACGACATTCTGTGGATCAATGACTCCAAGGCAACCAACCCCCATGCTGCCTCGGCTGCGCTCTCTGCTTTCCAGCACGTTGTGTGGATTGCCGGCGGTCTCTCCAAGGGCGTGAACTATGACGACCTCGTCAAAGAGCACGCGCCACGGCTGAAGGCAGTGGTCCTCATTGGCACGGACACTGAAGCACTGGAAGGCTCGCTCCAGCGACACGCACCGGATGTCCCCGTGATAGCGCCGGCCAAGGGCGACACTGAAGGGGTGCAGACCGCAGCCGGTAACGCCGCCTCGCCCATCTACGGCGAGACCATCATGGCCCAGGCCGTGGCATCGGCGGCCGGCGTGGCAGCGTCAGGCGACACCGTCCTGATGGCACCTGCGGCTGCGTCCATGGATCAGTTCTCTTCCTACGCTCACCGTGGCGACGCTTTCGTCCAGGCAGTTCGCGAGCTTGTGGAAGGGCAGGCACCGACCACCGAGGAGTAACAATGGTCAGCACGCCCACCCGCAGCCGCGGAAAGGCTTCCGGAGGCGGCGCAGCCAAGGCCCCCAAAGATGCCGCCAAGCAGCCCGCCCGGCTCCGCGTACACCTTCGCGGCTTCTGGGAAAGCCTTGAAGGCAAGAGCAAGGCTCCCAACAGCTCCACCTACTACCTCATCCTCGGGTGTGCCCTGGCCCTGACTGCCATCGGCGTCATGATGGTTCTTTCGGCCTCCAGCGTGGAAGCGATCTCTGAGGGCAAGTCTCCGTACGCCGATGCGCTGAAGCAGGCGATGTTCGGCGTTCTGGGTGCTGCCGCCATGTACGTCATCTCACGAACCAACGTCAACTGGATGAAGCGGTTGTCGTGGTGGGCGCTCGGGGCTGTTGTGGTGCTTCTGGCACTTGTCCAGGTGATGGGCAACAGCGTCAACGGCAATAAGAACTGGATCGACATTGGCGGTGTGACACTCCAGCCGTCCGAGATGGCCAAACTGGTCCTCTGTGTCTGGATTGCAGCTGTGCTGGCCCGCAAACAGAAGCTCTTGAACCGTTGGTGGCATGTCATTATCCCCGTGGTTCCCGGTGCCGGCCTGGTCATTGGCCTGGTAATGCTGGGCAACGACCTCGGCACAGTGATCGTGATAGCGGCCATTACAGCAGCAGGGCTCTATTTTGCAGGCGTACCGGGGCGGATGCTGGCCATAGCGGGTGCTGTGGGTGCAGTGGGAGCCGTTCTGGCCACCATCAGCAGCGCCAACCGGATCTGCCGCATTACGTCGTGGTTGGGTACGGCATCGGCGTCCTGCACCGAAAACTTTGACTTCGATTTCCAGTCCACCAACGGCATGTACGGTCTGGCGCAGGGGAGTTGGACCGGGCTGGGCCTGGGGCAGAGCCGGCAGAAGTACAACTGGCTGCCGGAAGCCCACAATGACTTCATCTTCGCGATCATTGGCGAGGAACTGGGCCTGGTGGGCACCTTGGTGGTGCTGGTGCTCTTCGCCATTCTTGGCATCGCCATCTTCCGTGTGGTGGTCCGGCAGACGGACCCCTTCCAGCGCACGCTGGCCGGCGGCATCATGGTGTGGCTCCTGGGCCAGGCAAGCATGAACATGGCCGTGGTAACCCAGCTGCTTCCCGTGGTTGGAGTCCCGCTGCCGTTCATTTCCTACGGCGGCTCGGCGCTGGTGATGTCACTGTGCGGCGTCGGCGTAGTGTTGTCCTTGGCCCGGGGGCAATTGCCGCCCCAGCAGCGTCCCCGGTTCTTGCCGCGCCGTTCTCGAAAAACCGCACGAAAGCGTACTTAGCACTTCATGACTTCTGATTCCCGCAACGCGTCCAAGCCTTTGTCCGTCGTCCTGGCAGGCGGCGGAACTGCCGGGCATGTCAGCCCCCTGCTGGCCATCGCCGATGCCATCAAGGACCGTCGTCCGGAGGCAGCCATCCTTGCTGTCGGCACACCTTCCGGCATGGAGACACGGCTCATTCCAGCGGCCGGGTATGACCTCGCAACCATCGACCGCGTGCCGTTTCCGCGGCGACCGTCGCTTGATCTCATCAAGCTTCCCGGCCGCTTGCGGGGAGCGGTTCGGCAGGCGCGGCGGATCCTTGAGGAGGCAGAGGCAGACGTCCTGGTGGGTGTGGGTGGATACGTCTGCACGCCGATGTACCTGGCCGCCCGGAAACTCGGTGTCCCCATCGTGATTCATGAAGCCAACATGAAGGCCGGTCTGGCCAACCGTGTCGGAGCCCGGTTCAGCGACTACGTTGCTGTGGCCTTTGCCGCTACGCGCTTGCGGGGCGCCCGCCACGTTGGGATGCCCATGCGACGCGCCATCTCAGGACTCGACCGGGCCGGCGCGGCCCCTGAGGCCAAGGCGGCGCTGGGATTGGATCCGGAACGTCCAGTGTTGATCGTCACCGGCGGTTCCTCGGGCGCGCTGAGCATCAACCGTTCAGTAACGGCCGCTTTGCCGGCATTGACGGCTGCCGGCGTCCAAACCTTGCACATTACGGGAACCGGCAAAGCCGTTCTCAACCACGACGGCGGCCTGCTCACGGCCGACGGATACCGTCAGGTTGAGTACGTGGACGGGATGGAAAACGTCTATGCAGCAGCCGATGTCCTCCTTGCCCGCGCCGGGGCCGGTACCGTCAGCGAAGTTGCTGCAGTGGGAGTGCCGGCAGTCTTTGTGCCGCTGCCCATCGGAAATGGGGAGCAGTCCCTGAATGCCGCCCTGTTGGTGGATGCCGGGGCGGCGCTCCTTGTGGATGACAAGGACCTCAGCCCGGAATGGCTCCAGACCGAGCTCATTCCACTCTTGCTGGACCGTGGCAGGCTCCTCGACATGGCCCGCAAGACCGAAGCCCTTGGTATCAGAAACGCCGATCAGCGCATGGCTGATCTTGTCTTGGAAGCGGTATCCGCATGACCACCAGCATCGCCCCCCTCGAATCCCTCGGACGTGTCCACTTCATAGGCGTTGGCGGCGTGGGAATGTCCGCCGTGGCGCGGATCATGGTGGCCAGAGGTGTGCCCGTCAGTGGGTCCGACGCCAAGGACCTGCCAGTCATGCACGACCTCTCGTCGGCCGGTGCCCGGATCGCTGTGGGATACGACGCTGGAAACCTCGGCGATGCCCAGACGATCGTGGCCGGCTCAGCTATCCGCGCAGACAATCCGGAACTCACAGCCGCACGCGAGGCA
The DNA here is from genome assembly GCF_900108925.1 of Arthrobacter sp. yr096. Classification (NCBI taxonomy): domain Bacteria; kingdom Bacillati; phylum Actinomycetota; class Actinomycetes; order Micrococcales; family Micrococcaceae; genus Arthrobacter; species Arthrobacter sp. yr096. The sequence goes on from NZ_FNYI01000012.1 coordinate 68,326, forward strand.
GGGCTGCCGGTGCTTCACCGTTCCGAAGCGCTTGCCGCCACCATGGCAAGCCACCGCGTAGTCACGGTTGCAGGTACGCACGGCAAGTCCACTACCACCTCCATGGTGGCTGTCCTGCTGAAGGAGGCAGGATTTGATCCTTCCTTCGCCATAGGAGCGAACGTGCCTGCTCTGGGCGTTAATGCGGCGCACGGCGAGTCCGACATTTTCGTGGCCGAGGCCGACGAATCCGATGGCTCGTTCCTGAACTATCGCCCCCTGATCGCAGTGGTCACCAACGTCGAGGCCGATCACCTGGACCACTATGGAACGCCGGAGGCTGTCTTCGCCTCCTTTGATGACTTTGCGGCGCTTCTGCCCGTCGATGGCGTCCTCCTCGCCTGCGCAGACGACCCCGGCGCACGTTCACTCGCGGAACGCACCGCCTCCAAGGGAACCACCCGAGTCCTGACGTACGGGACGTCCGAGGACTCCGATGTCCGGCTTCACGACGGCGGACCTGGTGACGTTTCTGTGGCCATCGGTGCAGACGTCCACAGGGTAGGACTCCAAGTGCCCGGGCGGCACAATGCCCTCAACGCCGCGGCGGCGTTCGCGGTCGCCGTCGAACTTGGCGTGGCACCCGAAGCTGCAGCAGCGGCATTGGGCCACTTCACAGGTGCATCCCGTCGGTTCGAACTCAAAGGGCTAGGCAGGGGAGTGCGGGTGTATGACGACTACGCGCACCACCCCACGGAGGTCCGCGCGGCCTTGTCCGCCGCGCGCTCGGTAGCTGGCGGCCATAAAGTGCACGTCCTGTTCCAGCCTCACCTGTTTTCCCGGACAAGGGAGTTTGCCGGCGAGTTTGCGTCGGCCTTGAACGCGGCTGATACAGCCCTTGTCCTGGACATTTATCCGGCACGCGAGGATCCGATTCCCGGCGTCACCAGCGCCCTGATCGCTGACCGGTTGTCCACCGGGCGTCTCGTTTCCGCAGGTGAAGCCGTGGATGCCATCCTCGCCGTCGCGGGCGAAGGAGATGTGGTCCTGACTGTTGGGGCCGGTGACGTCACTTCCTATGGGCCAGTGATCGTGGAGGCCTTGGGTGGCTAGCACCCGGAAACCGACGTACAAGGCCGGAACGGACGCCCGCCCGGTTGATGCCGGGCGCGCTGGGGGAACTAAGGCAACTCCGGGCCTGAGCAAGGGAGGCGACGCGGACGCTGTTATCAGCGCCCAACGTTCGGTTGAACCGGACGTCAAGGGGGCGTCAGCCTCCAAAGCTTCCCCTGCCTCCAAGTCCCGGAAAGCAGCGCCGTCGGACAACATCATTGTGTTTCCCGAACCGAAGCGGCGGCGTCAGCGAAGGCTTGTCGCGTGGACGCTCTCGATCGTGGCGGTGGTCGTCGCCGTCCTCATTGGCGGTGCGGTGTTTTCACCTGTGCTGGCGGTTCGGACCGTCACTGTGGATGGCACCACCCTTTTGACTCCGGAGGCAGTGCAGAAAGCCCTTTCGGGTCTCGAAGGAAAGCCGCTCCCACAGGTCAGCGAGCAGGAAATCAACGAGCTGCTGAAGCCGCTGGTGCAGGTCCGCTCAGCCACCATGGAAGCGCGGCCGCCCTCGGAGCTGCTGGTGCACGTCAACGAACGTGTCCCGGTGGCGCTGCTGAAGCAGGGCGAAACGTATGTGATGGTTGATGTGGACGGTGTGCAGCTCGGGGCGACGAAGGACCAGTCTGCGGTGGCGCTCCCGTTGATCGATGCCGGTGCCGGTGCAACCAACACGGAATTGTTTAAGTCGATCGCCGCCGTTTTGGATACTTTGCCCGCCGACGTTCGGGCCAGGATGTCAACAGCGTCGGCTGCGTCCCCGGACGCCGTGGAGCTGAAACTCGTGGATGGAAAGACGGTAGTGTGGGGCAATGCCGAGGACAGGGAACTGAAGGCGAAGGCACTTGAAGCGCTGCTCAAGATGCCGGCTGACCCAAAGGTTCCCGTGAGCGTCTACGATGTCAGCGTCCCACGGCACCCATTCACAAAATAAGAGCTTTGAGAACGTAACCTCCTGATGACGGTGACCTTATTTCGGGACATTCAGACGACACGCGCAAGCGGTCATTGCATGTGCGAACCATAGGAAATACCGTCGCAGTAGAGTTACTTGACATAACTATAACCTTCAACTAGAGGGTTAAGGTCCAAGTATTCAAGTTGGACTCGATCAGTTTCGCTATAGGACACAAGCAAGGGGCACGAAACGTGGCAGCACCGCAGAATTACTTGGCCGTCATCAAGGTCGTCGGCATCGGCGGCGGTGGCGTGAACGCAGTCAACCGCATGATCGAGGTCGGCCTTCGGGGCGTCGAGTTCATCGCCATCAATACTGACGCGCAGGCGCTGCTCATGAGCGACGCCGACGTCAAGCTTGACGTCGGACGTGAACTAACGCGTGGCCTTGGTGCCGGCGCGAACCCCGAGGTCGGAAAGCAGGCCGCCGAAGACCATGCTGACGAGATCGAAGAAGTTCTCCGCGGCGCTGACATGGTCTTCGTAACCGCCGGCGAAGGTGGTGGCACCGGAACGGGTGGCGCCCCCGTGGTCGCGCGCATCGCCCGCTCCTTGGGTGCGCTGACCATCGGCGTGGTGACGCGCCCGTTCACCTTCGAGGGCCGCCGTCGTGCTGGTTCCGCAGAGGCCGGCATCGATGCGCTCCGTGACGAAGTTGACACTCTGATCGTCATTCCCAATGATCGCCTCCTGTCCATCAGTGATCGCAACGTCTCCGTCCTGGACGCTTTCCGTTCCGCGGACCAGGTTCTCCTTTCGGGTGTCCAGGGCATCACGGACCTGATCACCACCCCCGGCCTGATCAACCTGGACTTCGCTGACGTCAAGTCCGTCATGCAGGGTGCAGGATCGGCCCTGATGGGTATTGGTTCTGCCCGTGGCGAGGATCGCGCAGTCAAAGCTGCAGAGCTGGCTATCGCGTCCCCGCTCCTTGAGGCTTCCATTGATGGTGCCCATGGCGTCCTGCTCTCCATTCAGGGCGGATCGGACCTTGGCCTGTTCGAAATCAATGAGGCAGCACGCCTGGTGCAGGAAGTGGCCCACCCTGAGGCGAACATCATCTTCGGTGCCGTCATTGATGACGCCCTGGGTGACGAAGCCCGTGTGACGGTCATTGCTGCAGGTTTCGATGACGTCAAGGCGACCTCGCCCTCCATGGACCAGTCGCGTCCCGCCCAGAACCCTGTCCCCTCGGAGCGACCGGCCGCACCCAGCAGCGCACCGTCCAGCGCTGCAGCACCGCAGCACGCTACGGCTGGCATCGGTGCGGCGGGCTTGAGCAACTGGGGCCAGCAGCGTCCCTCTGCCCTGCCCGCTGACTCCGGCTTCGACGTCGACCTCCCGGCAGTTGTGGAGCCTGACCTTTCGGGCAGCCGCTCTGACGACCTCGATGTCCCCGACTTCCTGAAGTAAGCCGCATCGGAGAGTCAGTACTTGGTGTTTTGGTGGCGCAACGAAGTTCGGCCCGGCGTTTCTGTAGCCTTCACGGATACAGGCGCCGGGAACCTGGCTCTCCATGTGGGGGATAATCCTGAGCAGGTGATGGCGCGCCGCGTCCGCCTTGCGAGGAGTGCAGGTCTGGGTGTGCGCCAATTCCAATACATGGATCAAGTCCATGGCAACACGGTGGAATTCATCGCAGCCCACGGGCCTGGGCCTACCGCAGACGCCATGGTGTCCACTGCCACTGATTCCTCACACTCCGGTTTAGCGGGTGCGGCCCAGCCATTGGCCGTCATGGTGGCTGATTGCGTACCCGTGGTCATGGTAGGCGTGGATGCCAGCCACAAGGCGGTGATCGCTGTAGCCCACGCCGGACGCCCGGGCGTGGCCTCCGCTGTTGTTCCCGCTACGGTGGCGGAAATGCGCCACCGGGGAGCATCGGACATCCACGCTTGGCTGGGTCCTTCCATCTGCGGATCCTGCTATGAGGTCCCGGAGCAACTCCGGGCCGAGGTAGCGGATCTGGTTCCCGCCACGTGGTCCACTTCCTCATGGGACACGCCAGCCCTGGACTTGCCGGCAGGTGTGACGGCCCAGTTGGCTTCCTTGGATGTTCCGGTGGAGTACTCGGGGCAGTGCACCTTGGAGAACGATTCCCTTTTCTCATACCGGCGGGACTCCCGGACCGGTCGATTTGCAGGTTTGGTGTGGACTCATGACTAGCCTTGGATACGGCGGCGAGCGGCTGTCGGGTGCAGATGGAGACGCCCGTACCGCTCAGCTTGCTGGACGTTTGGACGTGGTCAGGGGCCGGATCGAGGCAGCTGCCGCCGCTGCCGGGCGCAGTGACCAACCCCGCCTGATCGTAGTGACCAAGTTTCACCCCGCTGCTGATGTCCGCCGCTTGGCGGCCCTCGGAGTAAGCGATGTCGGTGAAAACCGCGATCAGGAGGCAGCTGCCAAGGCCTCCGGGCTTACTGACCTGGAGGTGCACTGGCACTTCATCGGGCAGCTTCAGAGCAACAAGGCAAAATCTGTCGCTAAATACGCTGCCTCCGTCCAGTCGATAGATCGGCCACAATTGGTGGACGCTTTGGCGAAGGCCATCAAGCGGGAACAAGACACTACCGGCCGGGCAGACCTCGACTGCTTCATTCAGGTCAGCTTGGAGGACGACGCCGGTGCGCACCGCGGGGGTGCAGCCCCGGCCGACGTCGAGGTTCTGGCCGGACAGATCGCAGCTGCTGCCGGGTTGCAGCTCTCAGGGCTGATGGCAGTGGCGCCCTTGGGGGCCGATCCGGAAGCGGCATTCGAAAAGCTGGCCGGTTTTTCGGCGGCGCTGCGCGCTGTCCATCCGGCTGCGAACGGGATTTCCGCGGGGATGAGCCAGGACCTTGAGGCGGCCGTGAAGTTCGGAGCGACACACCTGAGAATTGGCTCCGATATTCTCGGTTCACGTCCGGCCGTGGGGTAGCGTCAAAGTATTGGAATGACGGGCCGGGGTTCCAATATGTCAAGTCATGGCGGCCCGCCTACTGCAGAAACGATAGGAGTGCACCATGGCTGGCGCTCTGCGCAAGACAATGATCTATCTTGGGCTCGCCGACGGCGATGAACACTACGAATCTGAGCAGGCCGTCGCCTCGCACCACGACGAAGAACGCCCCCAGGTACAGGAACGGGAAGAGCGCCGGGCGCCTGCTCCCGTCCGGGAAGTTGTCCGTGAAATGCCCATTGTTGATGCCGAAGAGGAATACCGCGCACCCGTGACACCCATTAAGCGTGCGGCGTCCAGCCGCGAAGATGCCTCGGGTCTGAGGCAGATCACCACCGTTCACCCCCGCTCTTATAATGACGCCAAGGTCATCGGCGAGAGCTTCCGGGATGGTATTCCCGTCATCATGAACGTCACTGACATGGGCGAAGCCGACGCAAAGCGCCTTGTGGACTTCTCCGCCGGCCTGGTCTTTGGCCTCCACGGCAGCATCGAGCGGGTGACCAACAAGGTGTTCCTGTTGTCGCCGTCGTACGTCGAGGTCATCGGGGACGACAAGAAGGCCACCGAAACGCAGGCCAGCTTCTTCAATCAGAGCTGACAACGATCTTTACAGATGCCAGGCGGGTCAACCTGCCTGGCATCTGTGTTGCAATAGTAGGGACCGATCCGCATTCCGGAACAAGTGGGAGATCTGAGCTAACTCGTGGGCATTGTTTTCGGCCTTATCTATATTCTGTTGTTGCTGTTCTTCATTGCCCTGATCATTAGACTCATCTTCGAATGGGTTCAGATGTTCGCCCGACAGTGGCGACCCAGGGGTGTGGCGTTGGTTACAGCCCATGTGGTCTACTCCATAACGGATCCTCCGCTGCGGAGGCTCCGCAAACTGATTCCACCCCTCCAACTGGGCGGAATCTCCTTGGATTTGGGCTTTTTGATCCTGATTATTGCCGTCAGCATTGGCATGTCAGTGACCGGCGGCCTGGCCTAGCTGCTCCGCGGAACCTGGGCCACCGATGGTTCAAAGGCCGCAAATTCTCCAAATCAACACGATGGTGTTGAATTGGAGGAACCAGATGATATTTAGGTACCGTAGTTTTGAACGGCCGGAAGGCCTACTGACTAACTAGACCAACGAGGTGACCAGATGGCTTTGACGCCAGAAGACGTTGTCAACAAGCGCTTTCAGCCGACCAAGTTCCGCGAAGGCTACGACCAGGACGAGGTAGACGACTTCCTCGACGAGATCGTGGTGGAACTGCGCCGCTTGAACCAGGAAAATGACGAGCTTCGCAAGAAGCTCGGCGAAGCCGGTTCGGCTGTGCCTGCTGCTACCGCTGCGGCTCCAGTCGTTGAAAAGGTTCCCGCACCCGTGAAGGTCGACAAGGAAGCTGAAGCCAAGGCAGAAGCTGAGGCCAAGGCTGCCGAAGCCGCCAAGAAGAAGGAAGCTGAGCAGGCTGCCGCCGCTGCAGCTGCCGCCAAGGCTCCCGCCGCCAACAACGGTGTCACTCCTTCGGCTGAATCTGCTGCAGGCCTGCTGGCCATGGCCCAGCAGATGCACGACAAGCACGTATCCGACGGTGCGCAGCAGAAGGAAAAGATCATTGCCGAGGCTCAGATCGAGGCCTCCAGCCTCGTCAACGACGCCCAGGAAAAGTCCCGCAAGATCCTTGGCGCCCTTGAGCAGCAGCGTTCCGTTCTGGAGCGCAAGGTGGAGCAGCTGCGCGGCTTTGAGCGTGACTACCGCTCGCGTCTGAAGGCCTACATCGAAGGCCAGCTGCGCGACCTCGACGCCCGTGGTTCCGTCGCTGCCCCTGAGGTTGGCGAAGCAACGGCCGACGTTTAGCAAGTATTCTGAAAGCCGGTGGCTGAGGACTCCTCGGCCGCCGGCTTTTGCTGTTAACACCGTGACAGCGCCCCGCCTCGCTTCCCGAATGAAAGCACTATGACCGACGACTTCACCGATAACGCCTCACAGCCGGCGCCCACCGCGCGCCGCAAGTGGCGTCCGGCCATGATCTGGCTCTTTGCCGGCTTCGCCGTGTTCGCTTACACCTTTGACCAGCTCACCAAGCTCTGGGTGACCAGCACCATGACGGAAGGCGAGCGGATTCCCGTCTTGCCGCCGCTGCTGCACTGGTACTACATCCGGAACTCAGGGGCAGCTTTCTCCATTGGCGAGAATGTGACGTGGATCTTCACGATTGTCATGGCTGCTGTTTCGGTCGCAATCCTGTTTCAGCTGCGCCGCTTGGGCTCGGCTTGGTGGGCCCTGTCACTCGGGCTGTTGTTGGGAGGAGCGCTGGGTAACCTCACAGATCGCTTGTTCCGGGAGCCGTCGTTCGCCATGGGGCACGTCGTGGACTTTATCCAATTGCCCAATTTCGCCATCTTCAACATTGCGGACTCTGCAGTGGTGTCCGGCGTCGTTATTATTTGCCTGCTGACACTGCGCGGTATTGGCATGGACGGGAAGCGGCACGTTCCCGCCCCTAAGCCGGCCAATGATGCCAAGTCCGCCGGCGGTTCCACGGGGGAGACAGCCGGTGAGTAACCCCGTGGCGGTACCCGAGGACATGGCAGGCATGAGGGCCGACGCCGGGTTGGCGCAGCTACTGGACATTTCCAGGTCAGCGGCGGCGTTGTTGATTGCCGAAGGAAATGTCACGGTTGGCGGCGTGCGGCTGGGCAAGTCGGCAAAGCTTGCCGCCGGCGCCGTACTGGACGTGACCGTTCCCGAACGGCCGGACCCCTTGGAAGTCGTGGAGGAAGTTGTGGAAGGCCTGAAAATCCTGCTGGATGACGAGGAATTCGTTGTCATCGACAAGCCGGTGGGTGTGGCCGCGCATCCCTCCCCGGGGTGGGTGGGACCAACTGTGGTGGGCGGTCTCGCCGGGGCCGGCTACCGGATTTCGACATCGGGTGCCCCGGAGCGGGCGGGAATCGTCCACAGGCTCGATGTGGGCACATCCGGGGTCATGGTGGTGGCCAAGACAGAGCATGCCTACACGGTTCTGAAACGCGCCTTCAAGGAGCGCACGGTCGAGAAGGTCTACCACGCTGTGGTTCAGGGGCTTCCTGATCCACTCGAGGGCACCATTGACGCGCCGATCGGGCGCCATCCCGGCCATGACTGGCGTTTCGCCGTGATTGAGGACGGGCGGCCGTCCGTGACCCACTATGAGGTCCTGGAAGCATTTGGCAAGGCAACCCTGGTTGAAGTGCACCTGGAAACGGGCCGTACGCACCAGATTCGCGTCCACTTTTCAGCGCTGCGGCACCCCTGTGCCGGAGATCTCACCTACGGGGCGGACCCTCGTCTTGCCGCAACCCTGGGGCTTACCCGGCAGTGGCTTCACGCCCGGAAGCTTGGGTTCACGCACCCGCGGACGGGGGAGTGGGTGGAAGTCGCCAGTGAGTATCCGGCGGACCTCCAATACGCGCTGGACCTGCTTGCCACCGGCTCAGCCTAGGCGGGCCTTCTCCGTCAGCTGTTCCTGATTCTGTCGGAACCGGACGGTAGACTGTCGTGGTGACTTCCAGCAATGATTCGTTCGTCCACCTGCACACCCATACCGAGTACTCCATGCTGGATGGAGCGGCCCGCTTGGGCGAACTGTTTGATGAAACTGAACGGCTGGGGATGCCGGCCCTGGCCACCACGGACCACGGCTACCTCTTCGGTGCTTTTGATTTCTGGCGCAAGGCAACGGACAAGGGCATTAAGCCGATCATTGGCGTTGAAGCCTATGTAACTCCCGGGACGGCCCGCGGCGATAAAGAGCGTGTCCGCTGGGGTGACGAAAGCCAACGCAAGGACGACGTCTCCGGTGGTGGTTCGTACACGCACATGACGCTCCTGAGCTACAACAACGTGGGCATGCGGAACCTGTTCAGGGCCTCGTCCATTGCTTCCCTGGACTCAGTTTTTGGTAAGTGGCCCAGGCTGGACCGCGAACTGCTGAACACATATTCAGAAGGCCTGATTGCCACCACGGGTTGCCCTTCAGGGGAAGTCCAGACGAAGCTGCGACTCGGGCAGTATCGTGAGGCCGTCGAGGCCGCCGCAGAATTTCGTGACATTTTTGGTGCGGAGAACTACTTCTGCGAGTTGATGGACCATGGCCTGGACATCGAACGACGCGTCACAGGTGACCTCCTTCGCTTGGCCAAGGAGCTGAACCTCCCGCTGGTGGCCACCAACGACCTCCACTACACGCATGAACACGATGCCAAGGCGCACGAGGCTCTGCTGGCCATTCAGTCCGGGTCCACCCTGCTGGAGCCGACGTACGACAATGGCGGGTCCCGATTCGCCTTCTCAGGCAGCGGTTATTACTTGAAGTCACCGCAGGAAATGCGTGAACTGTTCCGCGATCATCCGGATGCCTGCGACAACACCCTGCTCATTGCCGAGCGCTGTGAAGTCTCCTTCAACACCGGGGCCAACTACATGCCCCGCTTCCCTTGCCCTCCGGGGGAGGACGAAACCTCGTGGTTGGTCAAGGAAGTGGATACGGGACTCAAGTACCGTTACCCTCAGGGCATTCCGGACAAGGTCCGCAAACAGGCGGACTACGAGCTCGGCGTCATTACCTCCATGGGATTCCCCGGATACTTCCTGGTGGTTGCCGACTTCATCAACTGGGCCAAGAACAACGGCATCCGGGTGGGTCCCGGACGTGGTTCCGGTGCAGGCTCCATGGTTGCCTACGCCATGCGCATTACTGACCTCGACCCCCTGCAGCACGGCCTGATCTTTGAACGCTTCCTGAACCCGGACCGCGTGTCCATGCCCGACTTCGACGTCGACTTCGATGATCGTCGCCGATCCGAAGTGATTGACTACGTCACCAAGAAGTATGGTGACGAGCGCGTGGCCATGATCGTTACCTACGGCACCATCAAGACCAAGCAGGCGCTGAAGGACTCGTCCCGCGTGTTGGGCTATCCGTTCAGCATGGGTGAGCAGCTCACAAAAGCCCTTCCCCCTGCTGTCATGGCCAAGGATATTCCGCTTGCGGACATCCAGAACCCCGAGTCCAAGCGCTACAGCGAGGCCGGAGATTTCCGCCAGCTCATCGCCACGGACCCCGAGGCTGCCAAGGTCTTCGAGACAGCGCTGGGCATCGAGGGCCTGAAGAGGCAGTGGGGTGTCCATGCTGCCGGTGTCATCATGTCCTCGGACCCCATCATTGACGTCATTCCGATCATGCGCCGTTTCCAGGACGGCCAGGTCATCACGCAGTTCGATTACCCCACGTCCGAAGGTCTCGGGCTGATCAAGATGGACTTCCTGGGCCTCCGAAACCTGACGATTATTTCGGACGCCCTGGAAAACATCAAAATGAACCGCGACGTTGACCTGGACCTGGAAAACCTTGAACTGGACGACGCCGCATCCTATGAGCTTCTGGCACGCGGCGATACCTTGGGTGTGTTCCAGCTCGACGGCGGACCCATGCGGTCGCTGCTCAAGCTGATGAAGCCTGACAACTTCGAAGACATCTCCGCCGTGTTGGCTCTTTACCGGCCCGGCCCCATGGGTGCCAACGCCCACACCGATTACGCCTTGCGCAAGAACGGGATCCAGGAGGTCATTCCGATCCACCCGGAGCTCGAAGAGCCTCTCAAGGAAATCCTTGGCGGAACCTTTGGCCTGATCGTGTACCAGGAACAGGTGATGGCCGTAGCGCAGAAGCTGGCAGGCTACTCGCTCGGACAGGCAGACATCCTCCGCCGCGCGATGGGCAAGAAAAAGAAGTCCGAGCTGGACAAGCAGTTCGCGGGATTCTCACAGGGTATGCAGGACAACGGCTACTCCATGGCAGCGGTTAAGACCCTCTGGGACATCCTGCTCCCGTTCTCCGACTACGCCTTCAACAAAGCGCACTCGGCGGCCTATGGTGTCATCTCCTATTGGACCGCCTATTTGAAGGCGCACTACGCGCCGGAGTACATGGCTGCCCTGCTCACCTCCGTGGGTGATGACAAAGACAAATCCGCCATCTATCTCAACGAGTGCCGCCGCATGGGCATTACGGTTCTTCCACCGGATGTCAACGAGTCCTCGCTGAACTTCACCCCAGTGGGAACGGACATCCGCTTTGGCATGGGTGCCATCCGCAACGTCGGCGTCAACGTGGTGGATGCAATGGTCTCTGCCCGGACCACAGAGGGCAGCTACACCTCTTTCAAGGATTTCCTTCTGAAGGTGCCAGCGGTGGTGTGCAACAAGCGCACCATCGAATCCTTGATCAAAGCAGGCGCGTTCGACTCCCTTGGCCACCACCGACGTGCGCTTGCGATGATCCACGAAGAAGCAATCGACTCCGTCATTACCCTGAAGCGCAACGAGGCCATCGGTCAGTTCGATCTCTTCGCGGGATTCGAAGACCAAGAGCCGGAGGCGTCGCTGACCACTGAAATTCCGGACCTGCCGGAATGGGAGAAGAAGGACAAACTATCCTTCGAACGGGACATGCTGGGCCTTTACGTGTCAGACCATCCCCTTCAGGGGCTGGAGGGCGTCCTCAGCCAGCACGCCGAACAGTCCATTACGTCGATCATCGCCGAGGACGGACCGCACGACGGCGCGATTGTCACCATTGCCGGCATGATCACCTCGCTGAGCCGCAGGATCGCAAAGGCCAGTGGAAACGCCTATGCCCGGGCGGAGATCGAGGACCTGGGTGCTTCCATGGAAGTCATGTTCTTCGGGCAGGTGTACGGGCCAATCGCGTCTGTCCTGGCTGAAGACCTGATTGTGGTGGTCAAAGGAAGGTTGCAGCGGCGGGACGACGGCGCCGTGACGCTGAACTGCATGGAACTCTCCGTGCCGGACCTGAGCGAAAGCGTCAACGGTCCGGTGGTGATCACCATTCCCACATTCAAGGCTACGGAGGCCGTAGTGACGGACCTGCGGGATGTTCTACGGACCCACCGTGGAAACTCAGAGGTCCGGCTGAAGCTGATGGGCGATACCAAGGTGGAAGTCATGGGGCTGCCCGTACACATGCGGGTGAACCCCAGCCCATCGCTGTTCGGCGACCTCAAGGTGCTGCTGGGGCCGGCCTGCCTGGATAATTAGCGGGCCGGCCGCCGCCCGGTCAGATCTCGTAGTCGAGCGGTGCCGGTTGGCTGTAACCGCCGCTGTGGTAGAGCAGGGGAGCGCCGTCCTCGCCAACCTGGCCCGCGACGACCTCCACCACCACTACGGCGTTGTTCTCAAACGACAACCGCATCTGGATTTTGCCCACGAGCCAGCCGCTGACGTCCTTGAGGATCGGAACGTCGTAAGGCCCGGGCTCCCAATGGTCCCCTTCGAACCTGTCGCGGGTTCGGGCGAAGCGATTGGCGAGAGCCTGGTTCTCGAGTCCCAGCATATGGACTCCGATGTACTCGGCGTTGGCCACTGCCGGCCACGAGCTGGAACTCCTGGCCATGTTGAACGTGAATCGAGGCGGCTCGGCCGACAATGAGGCCACGGACGTAGCTGTGAAGCCGAACGGTTTGCCGTTCAGGTTGGCAGTGATGATGGCCACCCCGGCGGCATGCCTGCGGAACATCTCCTTGAAAGTCTGCTCGAAGCCGGGTAGTTCGCTTGCCACGTGCGTAATTCTCCTGGATTTGGGGGCTTTCCTCTTCCCCTCAGGGTATTCCTCCCGCGCCGCCGCCCCTCATTTTGTTGAGCCTGCATGAACCTTTGTTAATGTGAGTTCCATGACCGAGCCCATCGTGCACCTTACTGCTCCTGCTGAACCGGCTGCGGCCCCATTGTCCAAGCGTTCCAGGGGTGCCCTCTGGCTGGCGGTTCCTGCAGCCTCCGGGATTGTTCTTGGCCTGCTCTGGTGGCTGCTTGCTCCGGGCGGGCTCAACCTGGTCTCGGGGAACCCGGAACTGGCCGACCCGAACAATCCTGCGTCCTGGCTGCCGCGCGACCTTGTCCTCGGGGCTCTGATGCTCGTCTCGGGCTGCGCCACGGGCCTTACGCTGGACGGAAAGCTGCAGGGCACTGATGCAACGCGCCGCTTGACGTTCGCACTCATTGGCGGTGCGGCAGGGGCCGCCATCGCATGGCTTGTGGGTTTGCTCGCCGCTCAATGGTGGGGTCCTGCTCCGGACCCGGCCCTCGGGGCCGGATACGGATTTACCCTCCGCTCGTTTGCCGTGCTGGTGCTCTGGCCGGGCGCCACTGCCTTTGTCACGTTCATCCTGGCGCTGTTCGGGGTTCTGTCAAAGAAGCCCGTAAAATAGCTGGGTGACCACTTCCTCGGATACTTCCGCCCCCGCCGCCCTTAACTTCCGGAGCATCGACTTCCGGGGCCGCCACCTTTCCTTGGCGGAACTTCGTGCTGCCGTCCCCAGGGCACGGCATCAGACCATGGCGGACGCAGAGCAGAAGGTCCAGGACATCATTTCTGCAGTCCGGGGCCAGGGCTTTGCCGCCCTCAGCGAGCTTGCGAAGAAGTTTGACGGTGTAGAACAGTCGCACCCACGTGTCCCGGCCGAAGCACTGACCCAGGCGTTGGACGGCCTTGACCCAAAGGTTCGTGCGGCTCTGGAGGAATCAATCAGTCGGGCACGGCAGTTTGCGGACAGGCAGCGCCCGGCTGATCTGGACGTATCGCTGGCCGACGGCGCTGTCGTCAGCCAGAATTGGATCCCAGTGGGACGTGTGGGGCTCTACGTGCCCGGGGGCCTCGCCCCATTGGCATCTTCGGTGATCATGAACGTAGTGCCGGCCGTTGCTGCCGGTGTCGAATCCATCGCGTTGGCGTCCCCGCCACAGAAGGACTTCGGCGGTCTTCCGCACCCCACCATCCTCGCGGCTGCCAAGCTCCTGGGTATCGATGAGGTCTATGCCATCGGTGGTGCACAGGCGATTGTGTCGTTCGCCTATGGCATCCCTGGGTCCGGCGGTGAGCTGCCGATCGAGCCTGTGGATGTTGTGACTGGTCCGGGCAACATCTTCGTGGCAACCGCGAAGAGGCTTGTCAAGGGCGTCGTGGGCATCGATTCCGAGGCCGGCACCACCGAGATCGCCATCCTGGCCGACTCCACCGCGCAGGCGCCGCTTGTGGCGGCCGACCTCATCAGCCAGGCCGAACATGATCCCAAAGCAGCATCTGTCCTGGTAACGGACTCCGTAGACCTGGCCGACGCCGTCGTGGTGGAACTCTCACGGCAAGCCAGCGCGACCAAGCACAGCGCCAGGGTTCTTGAGGCCTTGTCCGGTCCACAGTCCGGGGTGGTCCTGGTGGACGACCTCGAACAGGGCATCGCCGTCTGCAACGCCTATGCAGCCGAGCACCTTGAAATCATGACGGCTGACGCAACGGCAGTTGCGTCGCGAATCCGCAATGCAGGAGCGATCTTCGTGGGCGACTACAGCCCCGTCAGCCTGGGAGACTACTGCGCCGGATCCAACCACGTCCTGCCCACCAGCGGCACGGCTGCATTCTCCTCAGGCTTGAACGTCACCACCTTCCTGCGTGCGGTTCAGGTCATCAACTACAACCGTGCTGCACTCGAACAGGTCAGTGGGCACATCGTGAGCCTGTCCGGCGCGGAAGACCTTCCCGGGCACGGAGATGCGGTTCGAATCCGGTTCGCCTAGCAGGCTCAACCACTACATATACGGGTGGTTACCACTACATGTAGTAGTTACACGCTTGTCATTAGGGTGTGAACGAACGTAAACTGGTGCCGGAAGTGAAACTTCCGGCACCTTTTGCGTCTCCGGCAACCCGCCGGGCATGGTTCCGTGCCGGAGCTGTCAGGGGAGGCCCAGCGTGTATTGTCCGTTCTGCCGGAATCCCGACTCCCGCGTCGTCGACAGCCGCATGGCCGATGACGGCTCCTCCATCCGCCGTAGGCGCCAGTGCCCCGAATGTGGCCGCCGGTTTACCACGGTGGAAACCACCAGTCTTTCTGTCATCAAGCGCTCAGGTGTGGGCGAGCCCTTCAGCCGGATCAAAGTCATCAGTGGCGTCCGTAAGGCCTGCCAAGGACGTCCGGTCACTGAGGACGACCTCGCCATGCTGGCCCAGGAAGTTGAAGAAAACATCCGTTCTTCGGGCGCAGCGGAAATAGACGCCCACGAGGTGGGACTTGCCATTCTTGGCCCGCTGCGGAAGTTGGATGAAGTGGCTTACCTGCGCTTTGCCAGCGTCTACCAGGCCTTTGAGTCCTTGGAGGATTTCGAGTCTGCTATCTCGTTGCTCCGCCACGAGGCTGAAGCGCATGCCAAGGCTGGAAACACTGAAACCAAGGGCTCGGAGAAGAGCCAGCTCTAGCTCCGGTGGCGGCAGCGGAGGGGAAGCCGCAGCCGCCACCGGCACCATATGCCGTTGGTTTATCGGCCACCCGATACGGGGAGCACCGCCCCCGTGATGTATCCGGCGTCACCCGACATCAGCCACATCACGGCTGCGGCTACCTCTTCGGGTTCAGCTCCGCGACCCATGGGAATGCTCGGGTTGAGCCTCTCTACCCGGTCCGGCATGCCGGCAGCTGCATGCAGGCCAGTGTTGGTGCTGCCCGGGGCAACTGCGTTGACCCGGATGCCCTGTTTGGCCACCTCGGCTGCCAAGCCGACCGTTAATACATCCACCGCACCCTTGGTGGCGGCGTAGTGGATCCATGTTCCGGGGGAGCCGGCCTTGGTGGCTGTAGAGGAGATATTGATGACAGAACCACCCATGCCGCCGTTGGCTGTCGACAGTCTCCGGACAGCTTCCTGGCACATGAAAATCATGCCGGCGACGTTGACGTCAACCACCTGCTGAACTGTCTCGGCAGGCACTTCTGCCAGAGTGCCAATGAGGTTGCCAGTGATGGCCGCATTGTTAATGACGGCGGTCACTGTGCCGAGGCCCGCGGCTTCGTCAAACAAGCGCACGACGTCGGCAGGCCGGCTGACATCGGCCTGCACCGGGACGGCCCGGCCACCCTGGGCAAGGATTTCCTCAACGACTGACGTGGCGCCGGTGCTGTCTTCGGAGTAGTTGACGACGACGCCGTAACCGGCGCGTGCCGCAGCGAGGGCTACGGCAGCGCCGATCCCGCGGCTTGCGCCGGTGACAATCGCTGTTCCGACGTCCGTTGGCTTGCCCCCAGGCATGCGTGGACTACTTGGCGAGCTTGTGGTGCAGGGCCACCTCAAGCGCTGCACCGACAATGCCGGCGTCGTTCTTCAGTTTGGCGGTGACGATCTTGGTGCGCAGTTCCAAATGCGGGAAGTACTCGTCGGATCGCTTGGAAATACCGCCGCCGACGATGAAGAGTTCGGGGGAGAACAGGAACTCCACGTGCTGGAGGTAGCGGTTGAGTAGGACGCCGTACTCGTCCCAGCTGAGCCCATCGCGTTCGCGCGCAACAGCGGATGCTTTGGTTTCGGCGTCGAATCCGTCCACCTCAAGGTGGCCCAGCTCAGCATTGGGGACCAGCTGGCCGTTGAAAATAAACGCGGATCCGATTCCGGTTCCCAGCGTGATGACCAGGACGGTTCCGTCCACGCCTTCTCCGGCGCCGTAGCGGGCTTCGGCCAAGCCGGCCGCATCGGCGTCGTTGATGACCTCCACAGGGCGGCCAAGGCGTTTGGTGAAGGTCGCGTCGATGTCGGTGCCCAACCAGGTCTTGTCAACGTTGGCCGCTGAGTTGACCACGCCGTGCTGGATGATTCCCGGGAAAGTCACACCCACGGGTGAATCGGCCGCAGGAGCGTCCGGACGGTTGGAGAGTTCCTCGACGATCTGGGCAACAACCTCTGCCACAGCCTCCGGCGTGGCGGGCTGGGGAGTTGGCACGCGGAAGCGGTCGCCGATCAGTTTGCCCTTCTTCAGGTCGACAATGCCGCCCTTGATGCCGGTGCCGCCGATGTCGATACCGATCAGCGGTGCGTTCTTGTGGGTCTTCTCATCCTTCTTGGACAATGCATTTCCGATCATGGCAGGAGGGGATGGGCATGGTGCAGCCGTCCGGGCTGCAAGGACCTTCCGGGAGCTTAGGGAAGGGTCAGGATTTCCGCGCCGGTCTCTGTGACCAGCAGGGTGTGCTCGAATTGGGCCGTACGTTTGTGGTCCTTGGTGACGACAGTCCAGTCGTCGGCCCACATATCCCATTCGATGGTGCCGAGTGTGAGCATGGGTTCGATGGTAAAGACCATGCCTGCCTCGATCACAGTGTTGTACGCCGGGGCGGCGTCGTAATGCGGAATGATGAGGCCGGTGTGGAACGCCTCACCCACGCCATGGCCGGTGAAATCCCGTACCACGCCGTAGCCGAAGCGTTTTGCGTAGGACTGGATGGCACGGCCAATAACGTTGATTTCGCGGCCCGGGGCCACAGCCTTGATAGCCCGGTTGAGCGACTCCTGCGTACGCTCAACCAGCAGACGGGATTCTTCGTCCACGTCGCCAACAAGGAAAGTGTAGTTTGTGTCCCCATGCACGCCGCCGATGAAGGCGGTGATGTCAATGTTCAGGATGTCCCCGTCCTGCACCACGGTGGAATCCGGGATGCCGTGACAGATGACCTCGTTGAGGGAAGAACACAGCGATTTGGGGAAGCCACGGTAGCCGAGGGTGGACGGGTAGGCGTTGTGGTCCAGGAGGAACTCGTGGCCGACCTTGTCCAGGTGGTCGGTGGTAACGCCCGGCTGGATGTACTTGCCCACTTCGACGATCGCCTGCGCAGCGATCCTGCCCGCAATCCGGATCTTCTCGATGGTCTCCGCGGACTTCACCTCAGAGCCGGTGAACTTGGCTGGCGCCTTCTTGCCGACGTACTCGGGCCGGCGTATGGATGCCGGGACGGACCGTTCGGGACTGATGGTTCCCGGTGTGAGGGCGCCAATGGGTGCGGTCGAAGCTAGAGAAGGCATAGATTGATCATATAAGGCACACAAGAGACGTAAGTAACAAAGTGCGGCAGGGTTCCTGTGACCCCGCCAACGTTACGCGTTCAAGGCACCGAGAACCCAGGAGGAGACGTGGCGGAGTACTGGTACAACGTCAAGACGCACCAGATCGAAGAGGACGCTATGTCCGATTGGACTCAGCTGATCGGTCCTTACAAGACCCGCGAAGAGGCTGAACATGCCCTGGAAAAAGTCAAGGCGCGCAATGAGGCCTGGGACGCCCAGGACGACGACTAAAAGGAATGCTCCGGTCCGGGGAATTGCCCGGACCGGACTTCCTCGGCGTAAGCGGCTGCAGCATCACCCAAGGTGGTGCGCAGGTCTGCATACTGCTTGACGAACTTGGCCATTTTCCCGCCGCGCAGTCCCGCCATGTCCTGCCAGACGAGGACCTGGCCAGTGGTGTCCTTGCCAGCACCAATACCAACTGTCGGCACGCGCAGCGCAGCGTCGACCACAGCGGCTGTCTCTGCAGGAACCATTTCCATGAGAACGCTGAAAGCGCCGGCATCCTGCAAAGCGACAGCGTCGGCCACCAGTCGCTGCGCATCATCGCCACGGCCCTGGACCCGGTATCCACCGAGGGAGTGCTCGCTCTGGGGGGTGAAACCAATGTGGGCCATGACGGGAATGCCTGCCTGGACCATGGCAGTGACCGTGTCAGCGTAATACGCCGTGCCCTCGATCTTGACGGCGTGCGCCAGCCCTTCCTTCAGGAACCGGACGCCTGTAGCCACTGCCTGTTGGGGTGAGACCTCGTAGCTGCCAAACGGCAGGTCGGCCACAATCAGTGCACGCTTGGCCGCCCTGCTGACAGCCCGGGTCAGGGGGAGGAGCTCATCCACAGTGACGGGGAGACTGGTCTCATTGCCGAACACGTTGTTGGACGCGGAGTCGCCCACCAGAAGGACTTCGATTCCGGCTTGGTCAAAGATTTCAGCAGTGTATTGCTCATAAGCGGTCAGCATGGCGAAGTGTTCGCCGTTGTCCTTGGCCTGCTGGAGGTGGTGGATCCGGACCCTGCCCGCAGGCTTCCTGCCGGGTGCCGAGGGCGTCTGCGCCGCTGCTGCTGGACCGCTGCCGTACGGCGCGGAAACTTCGGCGGGCGTGGTGGACTCAGGAAGGTTGCTCGGGGCCATGGATAGAGCCTAAGCGGTGCCGACGGCGCCTGCCACCACTGTGCCCAGCGTCACCTTCTGTAAACGCTGTGTTACACGCAGCTACTGCTGCGGCAATAGCACGGAACTCTTAGTAGAGTGAAGGCTGAGCTGTCGTGGCTTCTATCCATTGAAACCAGCGGCATGGACACCGAATCGGAAAAGAGGCCCTATGGACCGCCAGCAAGAGTTCGTTCTGCGGACGATCGAAGAGCGTGACGTGCGCTTCGTACGCTTGTGGTTCACCGACGTCGTGGGTTCCCTGAAATCGGTGGCGCTTGCGCCGGCGGAGGTCGAGGGCGCCTTTGAAGAAGGCCTGGGCTTTGATGGTTCAGCCATTGAGGGCCTGGCCCGTGTGTTCGAGTCCGACATGCTCGCGCAGCCTGATCCGTCGACCTTCCAGATCCTGCCGTGGCGCGGTGAGACCGAACAGACATCCAGGATGTTCTGCGACATCCTGACGCCCGATGGTGAACCTTCCGCCGCCGATCCCCGCAACGTCCTCAAGAGGACCCTGGCCAAGGCCGCGGATATGGGATTCACCTGCTACACCCACCCTGAGATCGAGTTCTACCTGCTGAAGTCCAAGGATCTCGGTCCTGATGGCTCGCCGGTTCCCGTTGATGAGGGCGGCTACTTTGACCACGTTCCCGGCGGTGTCGCGCAGGACTTCCGGCGCACGGCCGTCACCATGCTGGAATCTGTAGGCATCTCTGTTGAGTTCAGCCACCACGAAGGCGGACCGGGCCAGAACGAGATCGACCTCCGCTACGCGGACGCACTCCAGACCGCGGACAACATCATGACGTTCCGCACCGTCATCAAGGAAGTCGCACTCCAGCAGGGCACCTACGCCACCTTCATGCCCAAACCGTTCACTGACCACCCCGGTTCCGGCATGCACACGCACTTCTCGTTGTTTGAAGGCGATACCAACGCCTTCTTCGAAGCGGGAGCAGAGTTCCAGCTGTCCAAGACGGCACGCCAGTTCATAGCAGGCATCCTCAAGCATGCTCCTGAGTTCACGGCTGTCACCAATCAGTTCGTCAACTCGTACAAGCGCCTGTGGGGTGGCGGCGAGGCACCAAGCTACCTGAGCTGGGGCCACAACAACCGTTCTGCGTTGGTCCGCGTGCCCCTCTACAAGCCGGGCAAGGGCCAGTCGGCACGGATCGAGTACCGCGGGATCGACTCGGCAACCAACCCTTACCTGGCCTACGCCGTTCTTCTGGGCGCTGGACTCAAGGGCATCGAAGAAGGTTACGAGCTCCCCGCTGCTGCCGAGGATGACATCTGGTCGCTGACCACTGCGGAGCGCAAGGCCATGGGGCATGCGCCCCTGCCTGCAAGCCTCCACGACGCCATCCGTGCCATGGAGGAATCGGAACTGGTGGCGGAGATCCTCGGCGAGCAAGTCTTCGAGCACTTCCTGCGCAATAAGCGTGCAGAGTGGCAGGACTACCGCCTCCAGGTCACCCCATACGAGTTGCAGCGCAACCTCGGCATTCTGTAGGCAGGGCCAGTGAGCCTTGCACGTCGGCTCATTTCAGCCGGATTCAGTGATCTTGAAAAGGGCGAGCGGTTCCTTGCCGCCCCTGAACTTGAGGGGATTGACGAGGACGCCCTGTTTGCCGGGCTGTCCATGTCGGCCAGCCCTGATACGGCTCTTCAGTCCTTGGTCCGACTTATCGAGAAGAATCCCGGGCTGAGGAAACTGGCGGCGGCTGAGCAGGATGTCTGCGAGCCCATGTACCGGCTGTTGGGAGCTTCCGAGGCGTTGGGCGAGTTCCTCATACGTCGGCCGGAGCATCTGGATGTCTTTGATGTCCGCAGCAGTCCGGAGCCCCTGCAAGCGTCCAGCGAAGAGCTCAGGGCGCTGCTTCTCCGGTCCGTGAAAGCCGAGCCCGGGGCCCAGCGTCCCGTTGCCGGAATCACAGGCATGCCGGCCTACGCTGCGTTGAGAACCGCGTACCGCAGGGGGCTGACCGAGCTTGCCATCAAGGATCTCTGCGCGGCATCACCGCAGGACTTCATGCCGGCCGTTGGCGCCGAACTGGCCGATCTCGCCGGAGCAGCGATCGAAGCTGCACTGGCGGTGTCCCGGGCCGAAGCGGCCAGGCAGTACGACGCTGACGAGATTGCCGACGTCGGGCTTGCCGTCATCGGCATGGGCAAATGCGGTGCCCGCGAGCTGAATTACATTTCCGACGTCGACGTCATCTACGTGGTCGAAGCCGGGGAATTGGATGATGCACGGGCCTCCACCATTGGTACCGCACTGGCTTCGGGGATTTCACGGGCCATTTCATCCTCGGCACCTGAACCAGGGCTGTGGGAAGTGGATGCCAACCTTCGGCCGGAAGGGAAGTCAGGGCCGCTGGTCCGCACCCTGCCCTCGCACCTGAGCTACTACGCCCGATGGGCGGAAAGCTGGGAGTTCCAGGCACTGCTAAAGGCCCGGACGATCGCCGGTGACAGGGATCTCGGACAGCGTTACGAGAAAGCAGTGGAACCTCTGGTGTGGTCCTCCGCAGGCCGGGAGGGCTTTGTGGAATCCGTGCAGGCAATGCGTCGCAGGGTGACAGATTACATTCCTGCCGCCGAGGAGCAACGTCAGATCAAGCTCGGACGCGGTGGTCTCCGGGATGTTGAGTTCACGGTCCAGTTGTTGCAGTTGGTTCATGGCAAGTCTGACGAGTCCCTTCGCTGCAGGGACACTACATCTGCCATTGCCGCGCTCTCCGCTGGTGGATACATCGGCCGGACGGATGCTGCCGCCTTTGACAACGCCTACCGCTACCTTCGCCTGTTGGAACACCGCATCCAGTTGTTCCAGCTGCGGCGGACCCACCTCATGCCGGTGACCGAAGACGCCCAGCGTTTCCTTGCCAAGGCAGTGCTGGGTCCTTTCTCGCTGGAGCGCCCGCATCCGGACCAGCTGATGGGGACCTGGCAAAAAACCAAGAAGGCCGTGCGCGAACTGCACGAGCGGATCTTCTACCGGCCGCTGCTCAATACCGCGGCCAAGCTCAGCAGCGAAGACGCCAAGCTCAGCCCGGAAGCAGCGCAGGGCCGCCTGGCCGCGCTCGGCTACCTGGACCCCCAAGGTGCCATGCGGCACATCGAGGCACTGACAGGGGGCGTGAGCCGGCGGGCGGCGCTGCAGCGCCAGCTTCTGCCGATCCTTCTCGGCTGGCTCGCCGAGGGCGTGGATCCCGACGCCGGACTTCTCGCGTTCCGCCGCGTCAGCGAGGCCCTGGGAACCACCCATTGGTACCTGGGCCTCCTCAGGGATTCCCAAGCAGCTGCGGAACGGTTGTGCCAGGTGCTGGCCAATTCACGGCTGATTTCGGACCTCCTGGAAGTTTCACCGGAGTCCGTGGCCTGGCTTGGCAGCGACAAGGAATTGGTTCCCATTCGCTTTGAGGCCCAGTGGCAGGAAATCCAGTCCAAGCTTTCACGACACCCCGATCCTGAAAGCGCCATGAGGCTCATCCGGTTGATCCGCCGACGGGAGATCCTGCGCACTGCTATCGCGGACAGCTCCGGTTTGTTGGACCAGGATGCGGTTGGACTTGCGCTGGCCGAAACTGACCGGGCGGCCGTGCTGGGAGCGTTGCATGTAGCGGAGGCTGTGGTCGCCGCAGAGGGCCCGTTGAAAACTGATGTCCTGGTGGTCGCAATGGGCAGGCAGGGTGGACGTGAAATCGGCTATGGCTCGGATGCCGACGTTATCTACGTGCACCGCGCCCGGCCCGGATTCAGCGACACTGAGGCGCAGGAACAGGCCACGGCGATTGTCGCCAAGATTTCCAGCTTCCTCACGCAACCGCTCAAGCCGGCAATCATGGCAGAGCGCGTTCTCATGGTGGACGCGGACCTCCGGCCAGAGGGAAAGAACGGCGCGATGGTGCGGTCCCTGGAGTCGTACTCGGAGTACTATCGCCGATGGTCCTTGATCTGGGAGGCCCAAGCTTTGTTGCGGGCCCGTCCCATGGCAGGTTCGGACGACCTGGCGGCCGATTTTGTGAAGCTCATCGATCCCATCCGATACCCCGGGCAGCTCGCGGAGCAGGATGTCCGGGAGATCCGTCGGATTAAGGCGCGAGTGGAATCGGAGCGGTTGCCCCGCGGCGCCGATCCAGCACGGCACGTCAAGCTTGGCCGTGGTGGGCTCAGCGACGTTGAGTGGCTGGTTCAGCTGATTCAACTTCAGCATGCCGGGAAGCACCCGGAGCTGCGGACCAGTTCCACGTTGGAGGCACTCGCAGCGGCCGAAAAACTGGAATTCATCGCCGAGGACGACGCTGCTCTGCTGCGGGAGGCATGGCGGTTGGCCAGCCGGATCCGGTCAGCGAACGTGATTGTCACAGGCAGGGCCTCCGACCTCCTGCCGTCCTCCCGGAAGGATCTTGAGGCAGCGGCACGCTGGTGCGGTTATGCTCCCGGGAACGCTGGTCAGTTCGAAGAGGACTACTTGAGGCTCAGTCGTCGCGCCAGGGGTGTCTTTGAGAAGAAGTTCTACGACACCTAGGCCTGGGCTGCTTGGGCGGTGGCTGGCGTCGCCGCAGCTTTTTCCCGGGCGTGCCGCAACATGGCAACAACGGGTACTCCCGGGACAAGGCTGCCATCAACGACGTAACCTTCTTCGCGGTCCCTGAGCGTCACCACCATCCGTTGACGCCAGGAGTGCAGTTCGCTCCGGTGGGCGATGTCATCGGCGAGGTTGTTACGTTCCTGGGGGTCGGCGTCGAGGTTGAACAGTTCTTCTGTGCCTTTCCCGGAGCCCCAAATGTATTTATGGTGCCCGTCGGTCAACCAATGCAGGTTCTGTCCCCAGTAGACATGTTCGCCGTGGAGGACTTCCCGTACGGGGCCGGTGCCCTCACCACGGACAATCGCAGCCAACGACTTTCCGTCAACAGAATCCGGAATCGGCAGGCCGGCAAGATCCAGGAGCGTGGGCATGATGTCCCTGAGCTCCACTACGTGGTCCACAACGGTTCCCCGCGCCGCCGTTTCTGCGGCGGGGGAGTTGGCAATGATGAAGGGCACGCGGGCAGAACCTTCATAAGGCACGGCCTTGCGGAACATGTGGTGGTCGCCCATCATCTCACCGTGGTCGCTGGTGAAGGCGATAACAGTGTTGTGCAGGAGGCCGAAGTCCGCCAGTGACTCCTTGATGCGGTTGATCTGGAGATCGATCTGAGCCATCAGTCCGTAGTATCCGGCCCTGGCCCTATGGACCACATGGTCCGGAATTCTGGAGTAGCTGGCCTGGTAGTCACCATCCTGCCTGTAGTCGTCCCAATGATGTTCCCAGTTGCCCTCCACCGCTGTATAGGCGGGAAGATTGAGGTACTGTTCGAAAGCCCACGACGGCGGATCGTAGGGCGGGTGTGGGCGGTGGAAGGACAGGTAGAGGAAAAAGGGCTTCACGGGGTCGCGCCGGTGCATCCACTCAATCGCCTGGGTACCGATCCAGTGTGTGGGGTGAAGGTTCTCGGCTTTATCCCACGGGCGGGCGACAATCGAATTGCAGTTGACGCCGTGGTCGAAATATTCGGCGTCCGGACCCATTCCCGGTTGCCTCCGTAGCCACGGAACATAGTCGTCAAACATGGCGAAGTGCTGTTGATGTTCCCTCCGGGCGTGGTGAAGGTAGCCGTCATGCAGGATAACGTCGTCGAAGCCGAGTCGTGAGCGTTCCGGCCAGACGTGCATTTTTCCGATGGCCTGCGTGTGGTATCCGCCCCTTCTGAACTCTTCCTGTACTGTCACCGGGTGGACTTTGTGGAACGGGACACCGTCGTTGTAGCCGACGCGCCCGTGCTGTTCCTGCGACTGTCCCGTGAAGAGAGCGGCACGGGCGGGCACGCATGACGGCGTAGCGGAATAGCCCCTGGAAAACCGGACGCCGTTTCGTGCCAGTTCGTCGAGGTGAGGTGTCTCGACGTAAGGGTGGCCGTCGGAGGACAGGCAGTCGCCCCTCCACTCGTCGACACAGATCAGGATCACGTTCGGCTGGCTCATCGGAAGGGTTCCTTGGTGGTTTGGGAACTGTTGAAATAACCCTAGTTGGAGGACTTCGCAAATTGCTTGAATATGACTCAGATGACGTATCTTCGATCGCAAACGATCATCATGATCGTGGCGATATCTGGCTGATCCCACTCAAGCTGCTTGATGACGACTCGCGGGCAATACAACTTGGCGCCGTGGCGGAACTGTCGCTGGCGTCAGGGCAACGCGACTTCGTGGAAGAGCCCCTCCGTATGATGCTGATCGGACTGGAGGAGGAATCCAGGCTGCCGTATGTCATCGAGTCCGGGGGAGTGGCTGTGGGGGTGCTGACCCTCCAGGCCGGAGCGGCCCGGCTGGCCGGCTGGCCCGACGACGATTCGGCGTGGCTGCTAAGGGGGTTTCTCATCGATTCGGGCAGGCAGGGGCAGGGCCTGGGGGCCATGGCTGCCAAGGCCGCGGTGGATGAAGCGCGTAAGCTGACCATCCGGCTGAATGACGGTCAGGCCGGCGTCGTACTGTCGGTCAACGAGCGGAATCCGGCGGGTCAGGCCGCCTACGCCAAAGCTGGATTTGTTGACTCGGGGCGGTACTTGGGAGGCGCTTCCGGTCCCCAGCGCATCATGTACAAGGATTTCTGACCAAGTCCCAGTATTGGTCAACTTTGGTTGACGCCATTCCATTCGTCAATTATGGTTGACGTCATGGAGGTGGACCGCATGAAGACACTCGTGGGATCAATGGATGGCATGGGCCCGGCCGAGGCGCTCTACGCTGTGGCGGAGCTGCAAAAGGAAGTCGGCCGGAGAGAAGCTTCATTGGTGCGCGCCGCGCGCCAATCCGGCCTGTCCTGGGAAGCGATTGCCCTATGCCTGGGCGTCAGCAAGCAGGCTGTCCACAAAAAATACGGCAAACAATGAGCCAGTTTGGCTAGGCCAGTTGCAAGGGTCTGTTGCGGAGCGGCAGGCTTCGTCTAGGATTCTCGCGTGACAATCATGCTGGACTCGGAAGGCACCGCGTTCTCCAACGTGAGCTGCTTCCGTTGTGAGCAGGCGGGGCCTCATTGGGGCTCCCGCCACAGCGGCGCCGGTATTTTCGCCTGCCGCCGCTGCTTCGCCATCTTTGCCGATCAGGAGTCCAGTGCAGTTGGAGCGGGAGGCCAGGCGCCGGCTTTGCTCCACGCCGACGGGCAAGGGATGTTTGAATCCAAGTAGTCCCACCGCTCGGAGGACTAAAAAACGAGTACTCACTACTCGTGCCCGGTGCAGGACGCGCAGGCAGCATTGTCGATATGACAACGTATGTGATTGAATCAGCGGCCCTTGTTCATCGCTGCCAGTGCTGCGGAGAAGAAACCGATCAGTTGTTCTGCAGCGAGTGCGCCGCCCCGGAGCAGGCGGGACAAGTACCCACCACCCGGCACTGACCTTCTTCGCCTTGTGCCGGCGGGAGGCTCAGAGCTCTGTGCGGTGACTCTGTACGGCGTGTCCGGTTCAACAGTCAAAGCCCCCTGGGATCGACGCGTTGCGCTGCAAGCGGCTGGTTCCAGACATGAAAAAGGGCCCCAAGCATGATGCCTGAGGCCCTTGGTCACTGTCTAGTTAGACGCCGTAGTAGAGCTCGAACTCGTACGGGTTCGGGCGCAGGGACAGCGGGCGAATCTCATTCTCGTACTTGTAGTCAATCCAAGTGTCGATCAGGTCCTGGGTGAAGACGCCGCCAGCCTGCAGGAACTCGTTGTCCTCGCGCAGGGCCTCAAGTGCCTCTTCCAGGGAGCCCGGAGCCTTGGGGATGTCCTTTGCTTCTTCGGCGGGGAGCTCGTAGAGGTCCTTGTCGATGGGAGCCGGGGGTTCGATGCGGTTGCGGATACCGTCAATGCCGGCCATCAGCTGGGCAGCGAATGCCAGGTAAGGGTTGGACGAGGGGTCCGGAGCGCGGAACTCAATGCGCTTGGCCTTCGGGTTGGTGCCCGTGATGGGGATACGAATACCGGCGGAGCGGTTGCCCTGCGAGTAGACCATGTTCACGGGGGCTTCGAAGCCCTTGACCAATCGGCGGTAGGAGTTCACCGTCGGGTTGGTGAAGGCGAGAACAGCCGAGGAGTGCTTCAGCAGGCCGCCGATGTACCAGCGGGCGGTGTCAGAGAGGCCGGCGTAGCCCTTCTCGTCGTAGAACAGCGGGTCGCCGTTGCTCCACAGCGACTGGTGGCAGTGCATGCCCGAGCCGTTGTCACCGAATACCGGCTTCGGCATGAACGTGACGGACTTGCCCCAGGCGTCAGCGGTGTTCTTGATGACGTACTTGAACTTCTGGAGGTCATCGGCAGCTGCAGTCAGCGTGGTGAACTTGTAGTTGATCTCGGCCTGGCCGGCAGAGCCAACTTCGTGGTGGGAGCGCTCAACTTCGAGGCCGGCCTTGTCAAGCTCGACGCACATGGCGTCGCGGAGGTCGGCTTGCTTGTCAGTCGGGGAAACCGGGAAGTAACCGCCCTTGACGGGGGTCTTGTAGCCAAGGTTTCCGCCCTCTTCCTTGCGGCCGGTGTTCCAGTGTGCTTCCTCGGAGTCGATCTTGTAGAAGCTGCCCTGCGGGGAGGACTCGTACTGGATGTTGTCGAAGACGAAGAATTCGGCTTCGGGAGCGAAGAATGCGGTGTCAGCGATACCGGTCGACGCCAGGTACGCTTCAGCCTTTTCTGCCACACCGCGGGGGTCGCGGTGGTAAGGATCACCGGTGCGCGGGTTCACGATGGAGAAGTTCAACGCAAGCGTCTTCTCGATGCGGAACGTGTCGATGAAGGCCGAGGTCACATCCGGGATGAGCTGCATGTCGGATTCAGCGATGCCCTGGAAGCCGCGGATGGAGGATCCGTCGAAGAGCTGACCGTTCACGAAGAAGTCGAGGTCTACGCTCTTGGCCGGCACATTGAAGTGCTGCTGGACACCAGGAAGGTCGGTGAAGCGGATATCGACGAATTTGACGTCTTCGTCTTTGATGAACTTGAGGACTTCGTCCGCAGTCTTGAACATCTATGCTCCTTATGCATATCAAGTAACAGGCCCGGAAGGCCGCGTGGTGCAGCCCGTACCAAGGTCCGGAGACACAAAAAGATCCCCTTGCCATGGTGGCTGGCAACTCATACCACCTTAGGGAGATGGGATTTCCCGGGGGTGTCAGTATTGTTTCCGGCAGGTTACAGAATCATCTGTTGTGTAAACGGTAGTCGGCTTCCCCGTGTCAGGTCCAAGAAGGTCCGGTGGGCGAACACCTGGCGGTCTCGTGGGCACCAAGCCAAGGGATGGGAGTCGGGCGCCAGCCTGGCCAGCCGTTAGGCTTGGAGTGTGGTTGATAGAAAAGACATTGGCTCTTGGTTGAGCGGTCCGGATACGTCAGGAATCTCAAAGTATCCGGGTGAGAGGCTTGGGTTGCCTGAGTCCGGTCCCGGCTCCATGGCGCGGGCAGGGCGCCGGATTTTGGGCATCGTGGTGGACTGGACGATTGCGCTGGTCATCAGCAACTTCGCCTTCGGTGGCAATCAATGGGCCACCTTGGCCATTTTCGCCGCAGAACAGATTCTTTTGATTGGAACACTGGGGTACAGCATTGGCCACAGGCTGGCTGGCATTCATGTGGTCCGCCTTGGTGGCGGCCCCGCAGGCCCGCTTGCTGCCGTCGTCCGGACCCTGCTCCTGTGCTTGGTTATCCCGGCGGTGGTCTTCGACCCCGATCAGCGGGGGCTTCACGACAAGGCGATGAACACCATCCTGATTCGGATGTAACTGCCAATCTTCCCTAACAAAAGCCAAAAACCGCTTCTTCTCTGAACCAGGGAAGAAGCGGTTTTTCTTTTGCTTTGACCTATCAGATCAGCGGCCGCGGGCGGCCTTGCGGTCCGGGCGGGCCTTGTAGGGGTCGATGCCCTTGGGGATCGGAAGACGATTTCCGAGAGAATTGATGCGTTTGCTGACGGCGTTGACCTCAACCTTGGTGAGTTCGTTCTTGAGTTTTCCCATGGTCTTGGCCAGCTTGTTCAGCGGAACCTGCCCCTCGCCGCGGCCGGACTCAAGGACGTGGATAGTGACGTTTGGGAGGATCCGGGCCAACCTCTTGCGTTCTGAATCCACGAGCGGCTTAACGCGATGCGTGGGACCTTCGCTGACGAGCACTACGCCGGGACGGCCAATGGCCATGAAAACCGCGTCCTGTGTGCGCGGATTAACGGCAACTGGCTGGTCTTGCGTCACCCAGCCCCGGCGAAGGGTCCCCAAGGCTGCACCTGATGCGCCCGGTTGGTTCTCTATCTGAGCGAAGGCAGCTTTTTCCGCGCGGCGGGAAAGAATGAACACCGCCGCAAGGAGGCCCAGCGGAATACCAATGATCAGGCCGGTGACCCAGTTCTCCAGGAGGAAACCGATCAGGAAGGCGACCGCCACCACGGCAAGGAACGCCAGCAGCATGATCCACACAACCTGGGGATCGTTCCGCCGGGTCATTTTGAAGACTTCAGCGATCTGCTTCAGCTGGCTGGGCTTCTTTGCCTTGGCTTCCTTGGGCTTGCGCTGGAAGAGCCCACGCTTGGGTGCGTCGGCCGAGGGGGTCGATTTGCTGGAATCAGGGGAATTCGCCATAGTGCCTTAATTCTACGTGATGTACGTCGAAGGACCGGACGCCATGACGGATGGCATTCGGTCCTTCGGTACTGCAGGTGCTCTGGTGTGGGGTGGTTGTTAGTTGTGGGCGGCCAGGATGGTGGAGGCTTCCTGGCGGGTGGAGCCGGAGGACTCGATGTGGGCCAGGGCGGCGGGGATTTCCCAGCCCTTCTTGCGCATCGCGGTGGCCCAGAGCCGTCCGGCCCGGTAGGAGGAACGGACCAGGGGGCCGGACATGACGCCGAGGAAGCCGATCTCCTGGGCCTCGTTTTGGAGGTCCACGAACTCCTGGGGCTTGACCCACCGGTCCACCGGGAGGTGCCGTTCGGACGGGCGCAGGTACTGGGTGATGGT